>DATJNF010000001.1:0-6152 GCA_035508375.1 Occallatibacter sp.
ATGCGCAGCTTGAAGTAGGTTCCCCTGGCTTTGAGGTCATTGAGCTGGGCGGTGAGGTGCTGGAGCTGCGGGCGCTGAGAGAGCGTGGTGGTCATGGGGTTCCTCGCGATGCAGGAGGTGGTAACCAGTCATCGTATCAGCGAGCTGAGGTTGATTGCGACGAGCTGACGAGACGGCCCGGTGGCGAGAATGCGCATCTAACTCCGAACACACAAGGAGAACGCTGGATGATGGGATTCGGGCTGAGTAAGGTCGTTCAGGGGTTGTTGCTGGGAAGTGTGGTGCTGGCGGCAGGGGGATGTCACAAGAATCAGAATGCGCAGAATACGGCGGCGCAGAATCCTCAGAGCCAGAGTGCGGCACAACCGGCGAGTCCGGATAACAACTCGGCGAGTGCAGTCACGTCGCCTACGCCCAATAATCCTGTTCCGAGTGCGGCACCGGCTTCTTCATCCGCAAATACAGCGGCTGCGAATCCGGCTCCGGCGAGCACTCCGGCGCCTGCTGCGCCGCAGTCGGCCGCACCCGCGCCACCGCCGGCGGCAGAACAACAGGCGAGCAACGCACAGCAGCCTGCGGCTGTGGTGGTTCCGGAGGGCACGGTGCTGCACATCCGGATCAACCAGCGCATCAGCGTGAAGACGTCGCATGCCGGGGATGCGTTTGATGGAACGATCGTGAATCCGGTGGCGGTGAATGGCGTCGAAGTGATCCCGGCGGGCTCGATCGCGCGCGGCAGAGTGGTGGCGGCGCACAAGCGCGGGCACTTCAAGGGGCGGTCAGTGCTGGAACTGACGCTTGTTGGACTCGATGTGAACGGGCGGCATTACCGGCTCGATACGGGCACGGTGGTTCGGACCAAGAAGGGCAAGGGCAAGCGGACAGCGGCGTTTATCGGTGGCGGCACGGGTGTGGGCATGCTGATCGGTGGCGTGGCCACCGGTGGTGTTGGACTGCTGATTGGCGGACTGAGCGGCGCGGGCGCGGGAACGCTGGGCGCGGCCTTCACCGGCAATAAGGACATCGATATTCCGGCTGAAACGGTGATGACCTTCCGACTGGATCAGCCGATCCAGTTGCGATAGGACGAAAAAGCATCTGCACTGCGGCACGGGGAAGCGCCACCCCCGATCTGGTCGCTAGAAGCTGTGTGCGCGCTGTCAGATACAATGAGTGCTTAAGGCATTTCCGGAAATTCTGTAGCCTACTCCAGATCGTGCCAGGTCACCGCTTCCTGTTGGTCGCGTTGACTTTGAGGGGGGCGGCGGCTCCGAATTACACTATTTCCGAAAATGCCTGGCGCAACTTCCGGTGCGCCAACACGTTTTTTGAGAGAGCAGAGAACCCGAAGAATGAGTTTGGAGTTGTTGAGGCAGGGCATCGGCAGCCGGGCAGCGAAGGCTGCGGGCTTGGTACTGGCGGTATGTTTGGCAGCGGCGATCGCCGGAGCGCAGGTGGCGACGCGGACTCATCTCTCGGTTGCTCAAGTGGGCCAGGGAGCGACGTTTACCGCGAAGGTTGCCGATGTGGCGGGAAATCCTGCCAGCAATGGATCGGTGAGCTTCGTGACGGCCAAGGGTTCGCTTGGCTCAGCGTTTGTCGAAAATGGAGTGGCCACGCTGACGGTGGAAAAGCTGCCGCAGGGCACCGGGTCGGTGACGGCGAGCTATTCGGGTGGCGAAAGCTACGGGGCGTCGGCAACAACAGCTGCGGCAACTGCTGCTGCGGCGGGCCTTCCGGATTTTGCGTTGACCGCCACCCCTAGTTCCGTATCCGTCACGCCCGGCGAGTTCGCGAATATCACGGTTACGGTTACGCCGGAGAACGGCTTCACCGACATGGTGACGCTGTCGTGTTCGGGACAACCTACGACGACGGTTAAGTGTGTCTTCAGTCCAACGACGCTTACTCCGCTAACGGCAGCGGCGGTTACAAGCACGCTGCAGATCCAGACGCAGGGGCCCTCGGGAACCAGTGCCAAGGCAGAGAGATCGCCTTCAACGGTGGCTTTTGCGTTTGTGTTGCCGGGCGTTCTCGCGCTGGCGGGTCTGGGCGCGCTGCGCAAGGGGTCGGGTATCGGGGTGTTGCGGGTGCTGGGGCTGGTGGCTCTATTGGGAGCGGGGCTGGGCCTAGGGGCGTGCTCGGAGCGGTATGGATATCTCAACCATCCGCCGTCGGGCAATCCAGGTGTCGTTGCGGGCACTTACACCATCACCCTGAGCGGCTACGCGAGCATTAACGGCACAAGCGTGACCGGTCACTCCCTCAACCTGACGCTCACCGTCAAGTAAGTCATCTCACTTCCCGCCGCCTGCATCCCGTGGGCGGCGAATTCTCCGTTTTTAATTTCCGACGAGATGTGGGCGAGAAAAACGCGCATGCTTTGGCGATTCCGCGTGCGTTTTTTCATTTGACCAAATCTCAAATTAAAGCGGTTTTTTCGTCGTCTTTAAAGTCGGGTTAAAATACGGCTATCCAAGATTGACAGTAAGTTCCCCCAGGGAGGTTGCAGGCCAGCCGCTTCAGCCAGGAATTCCTATTTCTGCAGACACTCAGGGGTATTGCATCTCTATTGCGGTTATTGAGTCTGACTAAAAATTCGCAACACTTTGGAGGCCCCATTGAAGCATCTAGCCAGAAGTATTGCTGTTTTCGCTGTCGTCCTCATTGCAGTCGCAAGCCACGCTCAATCAACCGCTACACTCTCCGGCACCGTTACTGATCCTACAGGCGCAGTTGTAGCGGGGGCGCAGATTACGGTGCACGGTATCGCAACCGGCCTGGACCGTATGGTGACCTCGGACTCATCGGGCAATTACACAGTTCCTTCATTGCTGCCAGGCAATTACAGCGTGAGCGTACAGGCACCCGGATTTTCCACGTACAAGCTGGCAAGCCTGTCGCTGCAGGTAGACCAAAATGTAACGGCGAACGTGCACCTTTCGGTTGCGGCGACAGGCGAAGTGGTCAATGTGCAGGGTGCGGCTCCGATCATCGATGCGGCGACAATGACTGTCGGCCAGGTGATCGATCAAAAGACTGTGCAGGAGATGCCGTTAAATGGCCGGCACTTTCTGGATCTTACAAACCTTACGCCGGGCACTGTGGTGCCGCCAGTCGCGGGCAACCTGACGAGTGCTAGCCGCGGGCTGGGAGCCAATTCTTACGACACCGCGGGACAGCGCGAAGACTCCGTAAACTTCATGATCAACGGCATCAACCTCAACGATGCCTCCCAGAACCAGATCACATTTCAGCCGTCGATCAACACCACTTCAGAGATCAAGATTTCAAACTCGACGTATTCGGCGGAGTATGGTCGTTCCTCGGGTTCAATCGTGAACGTGTCGACGCGCTCGGGCACGAACGCCTTCCATGGCGAGGCATTTGACTATCTGCGGAACAACTACTTCGATGCGCGCAACTACTTCAACCGCAAGCCGAACCCGCAGAACTCTTTTATCCGAAACAATTTTGGCGGCGCATTCTCCGGGCCGATCTGGAAGGACAAAACCTTCTTCTTCCTGAGCTATGAAGGTCTGCGGCAGCATCAGGCGCTGCTTTTTAACGGCAATGTTCTCAGCCCATCACAGCGTGCGGCGTTCGCAAGCAGCCCCGCCGGTCCAGACTATGCGCAGCTGATCAATTTCATTCCGGCAGGAAATAACGCGACGGGAACGGTATTCCAGGGATCGGAGCCGGGGCCGGTGAATATTGACCAGTTCTCCGGAGATCTCTTCTTTAATATTTCGGCGAAGGACAATCTGCACGCGTACTACGCGTGGCAACAGGACAAACGCACGGAGCCGAATCTACAGGGCAATACCATTCCGGGCTTCGGCGATCATCGCGGCGCGCACCGGCAGATCGGGACGCTGAACGAAGTGCATATTTTCTCGCCGAACGTGGTGAACGAAGCGCGTGCTGGCTTTAACCGCATCGCGATTTCTTTTGTGCCGAATACGCCGGCGAATCCGCTGGATTACGGGATACAGAATGGCGTTGCTTACAACGCAGCGCTACCGCAGATCACGGTGCAGGACATCGGACTGAACTTTGGCGGGCCTTCGGGATTTCCGCAGGGGCGCTTTGACACGACAGGCGTTTTCTCCGACACGCTCTCGTGGAACCGGGGCAAGCATACGATTAAGACCGGCGGCGAATACCGGCGGTTCATCGCCGATTCTTATGCACAGACTCCGGGCACAATTACATTCAGCTCGACGACGAACTTCATCAACGGAATTGCGAATTCTTTCGCGGTAACTCCTACGCAGGTAACGAGCCGCATCTTCATGAATGCTGTCGGGGCATTTGTTTCGGACAACTACAAGATCACGCCGCGATTCCAGGTGGAGGCGGGTTTCCGCTTTGAATGGAATGGAACACCGACCGAAGGCGGTGGACGCCTGGTGAACTTCGACCAGGGCTCCTCATCACTGGTGCATGTGAGCGAGGCGTACAACCAGAATTACAACTGGGAGCCGCGCGTGGGCTTTATCTGGGACCTGCGCGGAAACAGCCAGACGATCCTGCGCGGCGGCTACGGCTACATGGCCGACCAACCGGTGAGCGGCGTAGTGACCGGCCTGGCGAGCAATCCGCCGAACGCAAACCCGGTCAGCACTACCGGCGCTCTGCCGGTGGGTACGCTGTACTCGAACGCGGCGCTGGCATCGCTGGCGCCCAGCGCAACGAATCCGAAGCTCAGCAACGCTTATACCGAGAGCTACAACCTGAACCTGCAACAGCAGATCGGCTGGGGCACGGTGATGGAGATTGGCTATATCGGATCGGAGGGCAAGCACCTTCGCATCCAGCGCAACCTCAACCAGTTCATTTACCCGAACGGAACAGCGACCAGGCCGTATCCTACGCTATCGGCTACCAGTCCGATCCGGCCGGGTTCAGGTCTGGGCAACATTGCTTACGTCGATTCGGATTCGCTCTCGAACTACAATGCGCTGTGGTTCACCGTCCGGAAGTCATTGTCTCACGGAATTTCGCTGAACTCGACCTACGCGTGGTCCAAGTCGATGGATCTGAACTCGCTGGGGTCGCAGGGCGGCTATAACCTGCAGGATAACTTCAATCCGAAGGGCAACTACGGGCTTTCGGATTTCGACGCGCGCAATCACTTCGTCTTTTCGGGCACGTGGAACCTGCCGTTCCATGGCAATCGCCTCGTAGACGGCTGGATGCTTGCGAACATTACTCAACTGCAGAGTGGGAACCCGCTGAATGTGACGACCACGTCCACGTATAACGGCGTGTCGGGTACGATCCGGCCGACGCTGCTCTCGAACCAGTACCAGACGGGCCGCGGCCAGGTGCTGGCCAATGGCAACGTGTCGTTCATCCGCGCTATAGTGTGCACCACGCCGACGACGCCGGGCTGCAATTTCTACGCGCAGCCGACGGGATTTGGCAGCCTGCATCGTAACGCGCTCACCGGGCCCGGTTTTGCGGACACCGATCTTTCGCTCGAGAAGACGACTAAGATCACCGAGACGACGGCGCTGGTGCTGCGAGTGGATGCGTTCGATCTGCTGAACCACGTGAACTTCTCAAATCCGGTGCTGTCGGCGACAGGTTCACCAACGAGCACGTTTGGGCAGATTTCTTCAACCCGCACTGCGGTGGGCGATGCAGGTTCGTCGCGACAATTGCAGTTTGCGGCACGCTTCCAGTTCTAAAAGCATGAGAACATTCTGGACGATGAGGCAGCGCTTCGGCGCTGCTTCTTCTTTGCTGTAGCAGGGTCACTACTTCTTCTCAAGGAGAATGCTTTGCGTCGTCGCACATTTCTCACCACTCTTCCGCTGGCTGCGGCCGGTTCTGGTTCTTTTGCAAAAAATGTAGCCAACGGCACGATTCCGGAAGCAGTGCAGGCGGCGGCAACGACGGAACGACTGCCGAAGTTTCAGGTGTCGGGCGACGAGCGATTCGAGCGGCCGGATGTCCACGCCGGCGACCGGCCTTCGGGCGCGAGCTTTGCATCGCGCTCGGCAGCGCTGGGATGTTCGGGGGCGGCGGGCACGGCGCATCCAATCGCGACGCAGGCGGCGATCGAGATGCTGAAGCGAGGCGGCTCGGCTGCCGATGCTGCGGTGGCGGCGAATGCGTGTCTCGGATTTCTGGAGCCGACCAGC
>DATJNF010000002.1:0-32405 GCA_035508375.1 Occallatibacter sp.
CTGGCTGGTGAACTCGGCCACGCACATGTGGGGCAGCCGCCGCTTTCAGACACGCGACGACTCGCGCAACAGCTGGTGGGTGGCGCTGCTGACCGGCGGCGAGGGCTGGCACAACAACCACCACGCGCATCCGGTATCGGCGCGTCACGGGCTGGCCTGGTACGAGGTCGATCCGAACTTCTGGGGCATCTGGCTGCTGGCGAAGCTTGGGCTGGCGCGCAAGATCCAGGTGGCGAAGTTCGATCCGGAAGACCCGAAGCCGGCGGGGATGTAAGAGAAACCCAAGATTCGAAATGGGCGGCCATTCCTTTGCGGGATGGCCGTTTTCCTTTTCACGGACTCAGTGAGGCCACGCATTTGCCGGGGCTAAAGCCCTCTTGCTTTGGCGCCCGGTATACGGGGGATTGAAACCCCCGCATACCTCCGCTTTATGCCCTGCGCCTAGGTACGCCACCTTCCTCCGCTCTTGTTACGCGATAGAAAGTCATACTCTCCTACAGACTTGCAGCCGGATTCCCCGATCGCACTCATGCCTTCTACACACTCTTGAGGAAGGCCAGCAGGTGCTCGAAATAGAAGGCCTGGTCGTCCCAGAGAGCGAGGTGGCTGCCTTTGGGACAAATGGCTGAGGTGGCGTTGGGCATCATCTTCGCCATCTTCACCATGTCGTCCGGGTCTATTTCGTCATGCACGGCGCCGATGGAGAGGGTCTTCACGCGTATCTCGTGCAGGAGATCCCAGCGTTCCCAGTCCTTCAGGTTGCCGGTGACTTCGAACTCGCTCTTGCCCTGCATCTGGTTGTAGATTTTTTCGTTGCCGAGGCGAAAGGCGCGGGAAACCGGCTCAGGCCACGGGTGCAGCCGGCAGAGCATCTGCGGATACAGCTCTTCCATGACGATGCGGTTATAGGCCGGGTTGTCATAGTCCTTCGCCGCCTCGAGAGCGTTGAATTGGGCCAAGGCTGCAGGCGACAGCAGCGTGGTCTTCAACGCCGCGGTGCGTTTCAGGTAGGACTGTATCCCGGCGGTCATGTTGGAGATGACGAGCCCGCGCAGGTGCTGCTGGTAGTGCAATGCATATTCGATGGCCAGCATGCCGCCCCAGGATTGTCCGTAGAGAACAAACCCGTCGAGATGCAATCCGCGCCGCACCTCTTCGACTTCGGCCAGGTAACGTGGCAGCGTCCACAGGGCAGGATCGTCGGGAATATCGGAATTGCCGACGCCGAGCTGATCGTAGTAGTACATCTCGATTCCTGCTTGCGGCAGGAACGACTCCATCGCCTCCAGGTAATCATGCGGAAAGCCGGGACCGCCATGCAGCAGCAGCACCTTCACTGGACCGGCACCGAGGCGCTTGGTCCAGACCTTGTATTTGCCTCCGCAGACCGGAATCATGCGGATGCCGGCAACGCGAATGCCGCCGGGGTTCAAGGCGTCTCCGCTTTGCTGTTCAGAGAGAGATTCGGCGCCGGCAAGCGGCGTGGTGGACCCGGATGATGCAGCGGCAGCGGCGCCTGCGGCATACTTGAGGAATTCTCGGCGTTCCATACGAACAGAATAGAACGGGACGGCGCTGCGCTGGACAGGGCCTGCAGGCGTCTACTTGCGCAGGCGGGCGCGTGCCCAGAGCACCAGGAAATAGGGCAGCGCCACGAGGAGCATCAGCACGCCCGCGGGAAAGCCCACGTAGCGGTAGGTATCGGCGAAGTTCACCGAGTGATGGCCAAGCAGGTTCCAGCCGAGCAACGCGAAGATGGCGATGCAGGTGACCGCGAAAAAAGTGAAGAACGCTGTCGCGAAGGCGAGCAACAGGCTTTGGAAGAGGCTGAACCCTTCCAACGGAAAGCCGAGAACCCGTCCGCCGCCTTGCCTGGTTGCCATCGAATGCTCCATCGCGCCTGCCCCCTCTCGTCTAGAATAATCGCTGGTGTGGCTCTTCGCTAACTTTGGACGGGAGCCGCAACCGTTGAGTGGCTTTTCCGCAAGAAGAGGCCACCTTAGAGCGGTTCCACAGTTCATGTGCCCTTTCCAAGGCCGGGAAGGTGGCATTTTCTTGATGAAAATGCCACTCTGCAGCAGTGGCTTCGGGATATAGCAACTGTGAAACCGCTGTAGATGAGGCCGAGAAACGCAGCATACATTGGAGAGCCGCACGAATGGCCAGCACGGCACAAATCGACCTGTGGCAAGCAGAAAAGGTTGCGACGCAAGTGACCGTGCTGCAGGCTGCGAATGGAATTCACTATGCGGGATGGGGCGAGACGCGCGTCTCCGACCCCGATCTCGAACGGCTTGCCGGCGCCGTGCCTGCTGCGCTGACGGCCGCGCTGGCGAATCGCGCGTATTATTTCGTTCCACTGGCCATTGCCGATACGGGCGAGACTCTGATCGCGCCGGCCTACAGCGTTGACCTAGGCGACCGCGCCGTATGCCATCGCAATGCGGCCTTCGGCTCGACCGAAGCAGTGTTCATCTCGACGCGGCTGGTGGAAGACCGGTTCGGCCTGGCATTTGAGTTCTTCATCAACGTAGCGCACAACTTTGTAGAAGCCGCGGGGGTACCGGAGAGCTTTGCTACCCTGGTGTGGTCGCAGGCCGAAGCGCAGGTGCGCGGCGAGACAAGCCAGGATGCATGGGAGGCGCGGCGACGCGCGCAGGAGAATGGATTCCGCGACAGCCGCGGCGCGCAAAAAGGCATCGATGAGCGGGCTCGCAATAATTTTTTCGAGGCTTCGTTCTCCGACGCGCTGGCGGTTTACATGCTGTCGATGGCGGTCGATTTCGACTACCATGACCTGCGGGAGCGGGAATATCCGCTGCTGGCCGCACCGGCGCTGGCGGAGCGGCTGCGGCATGTGGCGCAGCTCTTCCCTGCCAATGCCGGGTATGAGTTCCAGATTCTTTACCGGCGCAAGGGCTGAGCGCCACGACTCAGGGGCCTGAAGGCCGCTGCTCCCTCCGATTGCTTGAGCTCGGCGACTTTTCTTTACACTTCAAATCGACCGCTACGCGTAGAGGTTTGTGCTGAGAAAATCGTTTCGGAATTTGCCCTGCGGATCGTATTGGTTGATCAACTCTTTGAAATCCGACAGGCGGGCATAGTGCGCTTCGATCTGTTTGGGCGATAAGGTGAACAGTTTGCCCCAGTGCGGCCGCGGCCCGAAGGGCTTGAGCTGCGCTTCGATCATGGGCAGTATCGAGCGGACGGCGGGCCATTCCGGCTTCCAGGTGAAGTGAATGGCCAGCGACTGCCGCTCATAGGCCGTGCTCATCCACAGGTGGTCGGGCGCGATGGTGCGCAGCTCGGTGACGAACAGGTGCGGCGTAATGCTATCGCGCAGCTTTTCGACAGCGAGAATGGCCTCGAATGCGTGCTCGAAGGGAATGAGATATTCGGTCTGTAGTTCATGGCCGCTCGAGGGGGTCTGGCCGATGCGGAAGTGCGGCAGCCGGTCGAACCAGGGGCCGGGCATGCCCTGCTGATCGGTGCAGCTTTCGGCGGGATGGCCGGCGATGGGGTGGAGTTTCTCTTTGGCCAGCGTAGCGTTATAGAACTCCTGCGGCCACTGGATCGTGTCGCCGGAGTAGCCGGCGCCCAGTCGCTTTTTGATCCACACCTGCGTAGCGCGGTGATTCTGCCAGTCGGTAAACAGGCTCACGCTGTAGCCGCTGGAGAAGATCGCCTCGATGTTGTGGCGCAGTTCATCGAAGTTCAGATTCTGATAGACCGACTGCGCCACTTTGTAGGTGGGCTGCATGTCGAGCGTCATGTGCGTGACGACGCCTAGCGCGCCGAGGCTGACCACCGCGCCAAGAAACTTGTCCCCGTCGAGGGCGCGGGTGAGATGCACGAGTTCGCCATTGGCGGCGACGAACTCAACCGCCGCAACCGGGCGAGCGAGGTTGCCGTTGCGGAGGCCCGAGCCGTGCGTGGCGGTTGCGCAGGCTCCGGGCACGGTGATGCCGGGCAGCGAGGCAAGATTGTGCAGGGCGTAGCCACGCGCATCGAGATACGGCGCGAGCAGGCTATAGGTGACTCCGCCGCCCACCGTCACGGTGCGGGCGTTTTCATCCAGCGTGATCTCATTGAGACGGACGAGCGATATCTGCTCAAATTTGCTGTCGGCGATCGCGTTGAAGGAGTGGCGCGAGCCCAGCGCGCGCAGCTTCTGGCTGTTTTTTACGAGCTGAGACAGCTCGTCGACCGTGCCCGGCGTCTGCAGATTGTCGGTGCTGTAGGTCAGATTGCCGGACCAGTTGGTGCGATGTGCGGCAACCTGTGGCTGGCTGTCCGCAAATCGCGGCATCATGCTTCCTGCCACAAGGGCTCCCGTCGATTTCAAGAACTCTCTCTTGTTCATTGTTCCTCATGCGGCGAGGCCGGACCTGGGGACGCGGCTTTTCGCTCCCGGCAAGCATAGGGAGCCGCGGTCTTGTCCCGCAAGCGGAAATTCACAGGTCCGCTTGCACGGAAGCCTTTCTGCAGCCCATCCTCGCGCGGCGATATTTCATTGCTTATTCATCGTGTGTTGAATGGAGGCTTACGTACGCGGGCTTCTAAGCACTGAGGCGGCGTGTGCCCGCAAGCCGCCAAATCCCCGTTTGGAGGGCCCCTATGAGCGTGAACCGCAGAACCTTCCTGCGCAGCGCGGCCAGCGTGTCGGCAGCGGCGCTTGCCAGCGCAATTTCTGAAGCCAAGCCGCAACTGCAGCAACTGGAATCGCTGCTGCCGAACCCGGAGCTCTCCGGCATCGAGCATGTGGTTGTGGTGATGATGGAAAACCGCAGCTTCGATCACCTGCTGGGCTGGATGCCGAATGCCAACGGACGGCAGGCCGGCCTGAGCTATCCCGACAACAACGGCAACCTGCAGCCCACGCACCGGCTCAATTATTACGTGGGCTGCTCGCATCCTGATCCCGACCATTCGTATGCGGGAGGCCGTTCGGAGTACGACAACGGCAAGATGGATGGATGGCTGCGCACCAGCTCGAACGACAGCTTCGCGATCGGGTACTACGAAGAGGCGGACCTGCCTCTTTTCGGAACGCTGGCACGGAACTTTACGACGCTGAGCAACTACTTTCCGTCGATCCTCTCCTCGACTTTTCCAAATCGGGTCTTTCAGCACGCCGCGCAGACGGACCGCTTGAGCAACACGCTCGATATCTCTTCTTTGCCGACGATCTGGGACCAGTTGCAGGCGGCCGGCGTGAGCTGCCGCTACTACTATTCGAATGTACCCTTTCTGGCGATGTGGGGCCTGAAGTACATTGGAATCTCGTCGCTCTATGATCAGTTCACCGCCGATGTGGCGAACGGTACATTGCCTGCCGTGTCGTTCGTCGACCCGTGGTTCACGATTCTCGATGACGGTACGGGGAATGACGATCATCCGCATGCCGACCTGCGCAAGGGCGAGATCTTTCTGCGCGACATTGTGACCACGCTGGCCGCGAGCGAGCTGTGGTCGAAGACGGTGCTCATGATCAACCGCGATGAGTGGGGTGGGTTCTTCGATCATGTAGTGCCGCCGCGGGTGATTGCGCCGAACAACGTGGATACCGACCTGGTGAATGGGCAGGCGCTGCTCGGCTGCCGCGTGCCTACGCTGATCGTGTCGCCCTTCGCCCGCGGCAACCCGGCGAAGCCGATGATCAATTCCCTGCTCTACGATCACACTTCGGTGCTCAAGCTGATCGAGTGGCGCTGGGCTTTGGAACCGTTGACGGCGCGCGATGCTTCAGACGAGATTGCCAACCTTGCGCTGGCTCTCAATTTCCAGTCGCAGGACACGTCAATGCCTTCGCTGCCGGTGATTGCCGAACCGGGGCTCGATCCATGCACGCTCGAGGATATCTTCGAGTCATTCGACGCGACGGGTGCGCCGGTAGTGAATACCAGCAAGGCCGCGCAGGTGGCGCAGCAGGTGCATTCGACGGGAGTGGACAACGAGACGTACGACTTCTACCTGCTGCTTAAATCCAACAACACGCAGGGCTGGCCGCTGCCGGCAACTCTGATCGAGAAATAGCCTGGATCGCGTTGGTGCTTTCCCACCCTTTCGCACAAAACGCGAAAGGATGGGGCACCCGGCACCTAAGCAGGATTTGTGTACACCACGCGGCCTTCGCAGACTGTCCAGCGGACTTTCCCCTGCATCGTCCAGCCGTCGAAGGGCGTGTTCTTGGCCTTTGATTTGGATTCCGTGGCGCGGTAGGTCCACTCGGCCTTGGGATCGAAGAGGACGACATCGGCGTAGCTGCCCACTGCCAGTGTGCCGCGGCCTTTGAGATTGAGAAGCGCGGCGGGCTGGGCGCTGAGCAGGCTAAGCACGCGGCCGAGCGGCATCTTCCACTCTTTGTGCAGCCAGCGCAGACAGAGACCGAGCGCGGTTTCCAGGCCGGTGATGCCGTTGGGCGCGTATTCGAATTCGACCTCTTTTTCGTGCTGCGCGTGCGGCGCGTGATCGGTGGCGATCGCGTCTACAACACCATCCAGGATGCCTTCGATCATGGCGTCGCGGTCGGCGGCCGAGCGCAATGGCGGATTCATCTTGGCGTGTGTGTTGTAGAGGCCGACATGTTCCTCGGTTAGCAGGAAGTGGTGCGGAGCGACCTCGCAGGTGACGCGCAGGCCGTTGCGGCGCGCCTGGCGCACGGCGGCGACGGCGGCGGCTGTGGAGGTGTGCGCCACGTGCAGGTGTGGATGCGCATCGCGCAGTTCGGCGACGAGGCGGATATCGCGCTCGACGAGACTCGACTCAGCTTCAGGCGGCATGCCGCGCAGGCCGAGACGGAACGACGCGGGACCGAGGTTCATGCTGCAGCCCTGCGTCATGCGCGTGTCTTCGGCGTGCTGGATCACGGTGAGGCCCACGCGCGCGGCGGCGGCGAGGCTCTCGCGCATCACGCCGTCTTTCAGGATGGGGCGCCCGTCGTCGGTAACGGCAACAGCACCTGCGGATTTGAGCGCGGCAAAGTCGTTGATCGTATCACCTTTTGACCCGCGCGTGGCGGCGGCGATGGGAAAGACGCGTACCTGCGCGCCGCGCTCCGGAGCCTGCATCCAGCGCGTGATCTCGGCCGAGTCATTGACAGGCGTGGTGTTGGGCATGGCGGCGACGGCGGTGAATCCGCCTGCGGCTGCTGCTGCCGTGCCGGTGGCGATGGTCTCTTTGTAGCTCTGGCCCGGCTCGCGCAGGTGGACGTGGATGTCGATGAGACCGGGCGCGACGACGAGACCGGTTGCGTCGAGCACCTCCGCGCCGTCGGCCTGCTTCAGCTTGCCGGGCCCGGCGATCTCGGCCACGCGGCCGTCTTTGAGCAGGATGTCCTTATCGGCATCGACTCCGGCTGCTGGATCGACGAGGCGTCCGTTGCGGATGGCGAGGGTGGTCATGCGCGGCCTCCGTGCCGCCCCAACGACGAAGACCTGTCGTTGGGGACCCCGGATGCCAGCAGCGCGCGTTCCACAACAGCCATGCGGATCGCCACGCCGTGCGTGACCTGCTCGAGGATGGTGGACTGCGCACCGTCGGCTACGCCGGCGGTAATCTCCATGCCGCGGATGATGGGGCCGGGATGCATGACGATGGCGCTAGGCGCGTGCGCGGCGAGGCGCTGGCCGGTGAGCTGGTAGCGCGCTTTGTAGTCGTCCAGATCAAGCTGTAGGCCGGCGAGCCGCTCGGCCTGAATTCTTAACATCATGACGGCCTGGGACTGACGCATGGCGGCTTCGAAGTCGCGCTCGATTTCGACGCCGGGCGTGGATTGCGCGGCCATTTCGGGCAGCAGTTCTTTGGGTCCGCAGAGCAGGACACGCGCGCCGAGGCGCGGCAGCAAGAGCATGTTGGAGCGCGCGACACGGCTGTGCAGAATGTCGCCGACAATCATGACGGTGACACCGGAGAGTGTATCGGCTTTGATGGGAACCGCAGATCCCTCGACTCCTCGTTGTGCTCGTCGCTCGGGATGACAAGTTCTCGTGTCCGGGTCGAAGTGAGCGAGGATGGTGCGCAGATCGAGCAATGCCTGCGTGGGGTGCTCGTGCATGCCGTCGCCAGCGTTCAGCACGGGCAGGTGAGTGGACTCTTCGAGAAGCCACGCCGAGCCCGACGAATTGTGCCGCAGGATGATGGCTTCAGCGCCCAGGGCACGGAGCGTGAGGCCGGTGTCTTTGAGCGACTCGCCTTTTTCGATGCTGGAGCTGAGGTTCGAAACCAGCGTGGTGTCTGCGCCGAGCGCTTTGGCCGCCAGCTCAAAGCTGGTGCGGGTGCGCGTGGAGGACTCGTAGAACAGGAGCGCGATGCGGCGCTTGGCCAGGATGCGGTCGCGCTTCAGAGGATCTTCTCTTTCAAGCTCGGTCGCGCGCTGGAGGAGACGGCTTACGCCTTCGACGCTGAGATCGAGAATCGAGAGCAGCGAGCCGGGATGGTAAGGAAATGGAGATGCGGGAGCGGGCGGAGTTTGCAGGGTTCGGCGTGCAGCGGCTTGGATCATACGAGGTCTTCAGTGGAGCGCCAGGCTCCGGTCCGGTTCAAAAAGTCAACAGCTCACAGTAGGTCTCTTCGCTCGGAAAATAGTTCGCGGAAGCGGCCGGAACCTGTTCAAAATCATGCGTGATCCCAGTTCCCTCAGGGGCTAAAGCCCGTCAATTTAACAGCAACTTTCGGCACGACTAAAGTCGTGCCCTTTCACAAAACCGGTTTGAGAAACTGCCCTTCTCAACCGACTTTTTCCACGAGCAATACCTGCTCGGTGTCGTCGACTTCCTGAAACTTTACTTCGATAATTTCGCGGCTGCTGGTGGGGACGTACTTGCCCACGTAGGTTGCTTCGATGGGCAGCTCGCGATGGCCGCGGTCAATGAGCACGGCCAGTTGCACGCGGCGGGGGCGGCCGTGGTCGAAGAGCGCATCAAGGGCAGCGCGCACGGTGCGGCCGGTGTAGAGCACGTCGTCGCAGATGACGACATCGCGCCCCTCCACCTCGCATCCGATGGAGCCCGGGGTGACGACGGGACGGACGCCGGCGGTGGAGAGGTCGTCGCGGTAGAACTGGATGTCGAGGATCCCGGTATCGACGGGGCGCTTCTCGATGCCGGCGATCAGCTTGCCCAGCCGTTCGGCGAGCGGAATGCCGCGGCGCTTGATGCCGACCAGCACCAGATCTTCGCTGCCGTTGCTCTTCTCGACAATCTCGTGGGCCAGGCGTACCAGGGTGCGCTCGATCTCGGAGCCGGACATCAGACGCCCTTTTACCCGCAAGTCTGGCTTGTTTTGCTCGTCGCTCATGATTGTGTGCTCTTGCCGGATGATACGAGGGGCTGCCGCACCGGGGCAAGCTGTGGAGAATTCATGACCCAAGAGGTGTGCGCACCATCACCGGGCGCCTGGAGGCCGAGAGTAGTCTCCGCTCTTACCGCCGGACTTCGATTCGAGCCGCACGTCGCGGATGACGATGGCTTTATCGAGTGCTTTGGTCATGTCGTAGACGGTGAGGGCGGCCACGGCGGCGGCGGTGAGGGCCTCCATCTCCACGCCGGTGGGACCGACGGTGGCGGCTGCGGCAGTAATCCGCACGCCTCCCTCGTCGATCTCGGCGCGCACATCGACATGCGTGAGCGCAAGCGGATGACACATGGGGATCAGCTCGGAGGTGCGCTTGGCCGCCTGGATTCCGGCGAAGCGGGCGACTTCCAGCGGATTGCCTTTGGGGTTTTCGGGCAATGCGGCGAGCACGGCGGCGGAGAGCTCTACAAAGGCCGAGGCGGTTGCGGTGCGCCGCGTGGTCTGCTTGGCGCTGACGTCGACCATCGAGGCCTGGCCGGCGTCGTCGAAATGCGAAAGCTTTACTGGTTCAGACATAAGAATTCTCAAGCAAGCAGTATGCGGACGATCTCACCGGCGCGCAGGACTTCCGCTTCTTCCGGCAGGACCAGAAAGCAGTTGGAGCGGGCCATGGCGCCGATGTCGCCCGATCCCTGCCAGGTAACGCGCGCGACTTCGGGCAGTTCGCCGGTTTTGGCTACGAAGGTGCACAAGGCAGGGAGAAAGCGTGTGAGGCCGGCCTTGCCCTTGACCTCCGCGGCCAGACGGGCCAAGGCAAAGCGCGGGCCACGGTCGAGACAGCCGCTCAGGGCCCGAAGCACGGGCGCGGCGAAGAGCAGAAAGGTGACCGCCGAGGAGACCGGATTCCCCGGCAAGCCCAAGCAGCACCGCTGCGCGGGGCACAGGTTTTGGTCCAGCTCTGTGCCGGACCGAGAGATTTCCCCAAACACCACCGGCTTGCCCGGCTGCATGCGGACGCCGGTGAAGTGGAAGCGCGCGCCGCGGCGGAGCAATGCGGGCTCGACCAGGTCGAACTTTCCGGCCGAGACGCCACCGGTGATGAGCAGCAGGTCGGCTTCGGCGGCCTGGACGAGCGCAGCGTCGAGGGCGTCCACTGTGTCTCCGGCGATGGGCAGCACCCAGGGGTCGCCGCCTGCAGCGGCCACAAGAGCCGCGAGCATGGGCCCGTTGGAGTTGCGGATCTGGCCGGCCGACGGGACGGATTCAACCGGAACGATCTCATCGCCCGTCGAGAGAATGGCGACCCGTGGACGGGGGAAGACATCGACCTGCGCGTACCCGCAGGACGCGGCCAGCGCCAGTTGTGCAAAGCCCATAACGGCGCCGGCAGCGAGCACCTCGTCGCCTGCGCGGCCTTGCGCGCCCTGCGCCACGATGTTTTCTCCCGCTGCGAGCCTGCGCGGCGGCAGCAGCCGGACGTGGCCATTCGCAGTCTCGACATGTTCGAGCATCATGACGGCGTCAGCACCCGAAGGAACGGGAGCGCCGGTCATGATTTCCCAGGCTGCCCCGGGCGGCAGCGGTCCGGCTGGTGGCTGGCCCGCGCGGGTAGCGCCGGCGAGGGCGAGTTGCACGTGGGCGGAGGCTTCCGCAGCACGGCAGGCGTAGCCGTCGCGGGTGGAGCGGGCGAAGGGCGGCTGGTCCGTGTCGGCGAGAAGCGGCTGGGCGAGCACACGGCCCTGCGCCTGGCCGAGCGGGACGCGTTCTGCAGGCCGGTTGCAGCGCAGTTTGGCGGCGTGAGCGGCGACCATTGCAGCCGCTTCGTCGTAGCTGAGCAAACCGGAGCTCACAGCTTGGATTGTAGTTCGTGCCGTGCCAGGGCCGTTTGTGCGGGGCCGGACCAAACAGAAAGGGCGCCCGCGTGGCGAGCGCCCTGGAGAGAATCGATATCCACCTACTTGCCCTTCCCGGCTTTGTAGGAGGAGCTGACCTTCTGCCCTGCCTGCGCCAGAATGCCGGCCACCTCGGCGGCGTAGGGACCATTCGGCGCCAGGTCGAGGTATTTCTGGTAGGCCGCCGTACAGTCTTCGGGCAGCACGATGCGCTGCGTCTTGGGGTCGATGGTGGCGTTCTGGATGAGACCCTGTCCCTTGATGTAGTAGAGAATCGCATCGTTGGGATCGACCTTGATGGCCTCATCGGCAGCGGCCACCTGGGCGCTGGTGTTGTGCTCCTGGAAGAAGATCACCGCCTCATTGCGCAGGTGGAGCGAGGCACGGGTGGGATCGGCCTTGGCGGCCGCGTCGTAGGCCGCATTGGCCTCAGGAACCTTGCCGGTGCGCGCGTAGACCTCGCCGAGACCGGCCTGCGCCACGCCGATTACTTCCATGCGCGGCTTCTTGGAGGCGGTCTCTAGGTCGACGGCCTTTTTGTACGATGTGATTGCATCGTCATACTTCTTCTCGCCGGCCTGCGCGTAGCCGAGGTTGTCCCACAGCAGAGCTTCGTCGGGCTTGGCTTGCGTGTCCTTGGACATCATGCTTTCGATGTCGGCGTACTTGGCGGCGCGAATCTCAGCGACCTTGGCATCGACATCCTGCTTGGCAGCCGAAGCACCCAATTGCTGCGCGACGGTTTGCGGAGCGGTATCGATATCCTTCTTGTCCTGGGTGACGACCTTCAAGTCGGCATTGAGGTGATTGATGACGACGTTGGCTTTCAGGGCCTCAGCGTTGGCCTTCTTCAGATCTTCGAGCTGCTTCCTGGCCTCTTCGGGCATCTTGTCGATGTATTCCTGGCGAGACATATCGATGTTTGCCTCGACATCCTGCCCGGCCACGACCTTCACGTTCTCCAACTCGTCGACCATCTTGCCGGCAGGTGTGTCGGGGGCGCGGTAGATGGCGGAATAGGTTCCGGGAGGCGCTTCGCCCGAGTAGTCGCCATTGGCATCGACGGGAAAGGTGTACTTGAGCGTATTTCCCCGATCGAGCGACAGGCTCACGCTGCCGGTGCCCTGAGGCTGGCCGGTAGGATTGATCACCTTGCCGTGAATCTTACCTGTGGCGCCAGCAGCAGGCGCCTGTTGCGCGTATGCGGGCAGGAGGGCGAATGCCAGCAATGCTGGAGCTGCCAGCCAAAATGATAAAACGCGTCTCATAACCTCTTCTCCTTGGAACCGCGCGAAGTGGTGCAGCTCGCGGGGCTCGAAAAATCTTCGCATCTGCAGACTTCATCCCGTAGCAGAACCAACGTTAAATCCAAGCAAGCACCCTCGACAAGAGGGACTGGACGGAACCCGCAACCGCTTTGTCCTTTGATTCTTCCCTTCTTCCTACCCTGTGGACGGAACAGGGATATACCCGGGTTGCACGGACGCAGGAAAAAGAAGACAAGCCGCAGGAAGGCGCCGCATTCATCCTACTGCCGACAAGGGCCGGCTCTACGTGGCCTGTATCACACTCTAAAATAGGGCTATGGCTACGACGATTCGCCCGGCAACGGCAACCGATGTGCCCCTGATTCTTGGCTTTATCCGGGCTTTGGCTGCCTACGAGCGCGCTCCGGACGCGGTCGTGGCGACCGAAGACGGCCTGCTGCGCGACGGTTTTGGCCCCCACCCCTACTACGAGTGCCTGATCGCGGAGTATGACGGGAAACCGGCGGGCTTTGCTTTATATTTCTACAACTACTCGACCTGGATGGGCAGGCCCGGGATTTATCTCGAGGACCTTTTTGTGCATCCGGAGCTGCGCGGCCATGGCATTGGCAAGGCTCTGCTGCAGCGGGTTGCGGCGGTCGCGGTGGAAAAGGGCTGCCAGCGGCTGCAGTGGGAGGTGCTGGACTGGAATACGCCAGCCATCGACTTTTACGCCGCCATGGGCGCCGAGTTCCTGGATGAATGGCGGAACGTGCGGGTTGGCGGTGAGGCGCTCAAGCGGCTCGCCGAAGGTGTTGAGGTTCAGTCCGCGGAGACGGCGTCTTGAGGGTTCGCGTGATCGGCGGTGGGCTGGCCGGCCCCGAGGCGGCGCTGACGGCGGCCCGCCTCGGCTGCGAAGTAGATCTCTACGAGATGCGCGCCATCATCGACGGCAAGCCGCGGCTCACGCCGGCGCACCAGACCATCGACTTCGGCGAGCTGGTCTGTTCGAATTCGCTCAAAAGCGAGTCGCCGAATACGGCGCCCTGGCTGCTGAAGCAAGAGATGCGACGCGGGCGCTCCGCGCTTTTGCGTCTTGCCGATGAGGCAGCGGTGCCGGCAGGCCACGCGCTGGCGGTGGATCGAGTGGAGTTCTCGCGCCGTATCTCGGAGGCTATCGCCGCCGAACCGGCGATTCGCGCAATCCGCGAAGAAGTGACGAGCCTTGACGCGGATGGGGTGATCACGATTATCGCGACCGGGCCGCTGACTTCGAATGCGCTGAGCCGGGAGATCGAGCGGCTGACAGGGTCGGGGCATCTGGCGTTTTACGATTCGATCTCGCCGATCGTCGATGCAGAGACGATTGATATGGACCGCGTCTACTTTGCGGCGCGGTGGGACAAGGGCACGGCCGACTACATCAATTGCCCGATGGATCGCGCGGAGTACGACCGCTTTTACGAAGCGCTGCTTGCGGCCGAGCCCGCGGAAGAGAAGCAATGGGAGAAGCTCGAATACTTCGAAGGCTGTCTGCCGATCGAGGTGCTGGCGCGGCGCGGACGCGACACGCTGCGCTTTGGACCGATGAAGCCGGTGGGGCTGCGCGATCCGCGCACCGGCAAGACGCCCTGGGCGGTGGTGCAGCTGCGCAAAGAGAATCTGCGCGCGGAGAGTTACAACCTCGTCGGATTTCAGAATCACCTGAAGTATGGCGAGCAGGCGCAGGTGCTGCGGCTCATACCGGGCCTGGAAAACGCGCGCTTTTTGCGCTACGGCCAGATTCATCGCAATACCTACATCTGCGCGCCGGCGCTGCTGGACGAAACACTGCGCCTGAAAAAAGAGCCGGCGATTTTCTTCGCCGGACAGATCTCCGGCGTGGAAGGGTATACGGAGTCAATTGCGACGGGGATGCTGGCAGGAATCTATGCGGCGGCCCTGGTTCGCGGCGACGAGCTGGCGGCGATTCCCCGCGCAACGGCGCTGGGATCGCTGGTGCATTACATCACGCATGCCGACGCGAAGGACTTCCAGCCGGCCAACATCACCTTCGACCTTTTGGAGCCGCTCGAAGAAGAGCTGCGCAGGAAGGTGCGCGACAAGAAAGAGCGGCACCGGATGCAATGCGAGCGGGCGCTGGCGGCTTTTGACGCATGGTGGCGGCGACAAGCCAGCGGCTGAATACCGGCGCGAACATTTAGAACTGGTTCGGTCTGGTGAGGCGGTGGCAATCCCACTCGAGCTAAAGCCCCATCTCCCTTTGCAGCGCATGGATGTACGGGCTGAAGCCCGTACCCTTCTCCAACCCATCCCTCAGCGGCTAGAGCAGCTGAGGCGGCGCGGGGGAACGAGTTGGAACTGAAATGCGTAGTTCTGTGGTACGCTGTGCCGTCGTGGAAAGGCCGTTATGCAAGTCCTCTCTGCCACAGACGCTATTTCCCCCGCTGTCGCGCGCACCAGAAACCTTCTCTTCCGGCCCTTCGAATGGAAAACTTTCCTGAAGCTCTGCATCGTTGCGATCTTTACCGAGGGCCTCTCCGGGAACTTCAATTTCAACGTGCCGCATCACACTCAGACGACGCACGTGGAAGCGTCTCCCTTCCCGATCCATTGGAGTCCCGCTTTAATCGCCGCAATTGCGGCGGCGGCGCTTGCCGGAATCGTGATTGCCGTCATTCTGGCTTATGTGTCCGTGCGGCTGCGGTTCGCGCTCTTCGAGTGCCTGATCCATCAGACTCGGCAAATTGGTCCCGGCTGGCGGCTCTATCGCACACAGGCGGGCCGGTTTTTCCTGCTCTGCATCGGCGTGGGCGTTGTGTTCCTGGCCGTGTTGGCAGCGGTTGCAATACCTTTCGTGCTGGGATTCTGGCGTATCTATCGCGACTCCCAAGGCGGGCATTTTCCCATCGGCGCATTCTTCGCTCTGGTTCTGCCGCTCATTCCAATCGTCTTGCTGGTGATGCTCGCGGGCATTGCCATTGACATGATCCTGCGCGACTTTATGCTGCCTCACATTGCGCTGGAGGATGCTTCCGCCGGCCAGGCCTGGGCGGCGGTGCGCCTCCGGATCGCACGGGAGAAAGGCGCATTTCTGGTCTACGCGTTGTTGCGCGTGATCTTGCCGGCCGCAGCGGTTCTGGGCCTGATGATTGCGCTGGCCATTCCATGCCTGATCGTGTTCGGCGGACTCGCCGTCGTGATGGGCCTCGTCCACGGAGTTCTGAACCATGTCACGGGCGCCGTGTGGGTATTGCGCACGCTCGTTGAGTGCCTCCTCGGAGTGACGATCGTGGCGTTCGGCTTCTTCGTCGCGGTCACGTTTGGCGGCCCGCTCTGCATTGCGGTCCGGAACTACGCGTTGCTGTTCTACGGCGGCCGTTATCAGGCGCTGGGCGACATTCTGTCTCCGCCAGCGCCACCGGCCGCAGTGATCGAACCGGGCATCGTCTGATCATTTCCGCATGACCCGGCCTTCTCAGCGCGGCAACGTTCCTCCAGAGAACGATTCGATCTGCACGCATCGCGTGCCCCGCTGGCTGACGCGATTCGCCCGTGGAAGGGCGCCGCGGAGTGACTCTGGAACCTTTCCGGGGCCACCAGTGTCAAAGAGAAGGTACGCAGGCGAGAGTGTACCCTGAAGGTGCGGGTGCATCCCGACAGGAATTGCGGGGACTTTGTTGACACGTAGCTTTCTCATTCTTCTCTGTGCATTGGCGCTTGCCGGCGGCCGCGCATTTGCGGCGCAGGCCGCACCGGCGAAAGCTGCGGACAATCCGCAGCAGAAGCAGACGGCTACTCCGATCATGATCCCGCCCTCGCCCAAGGGCCTGCTGCCGGACGCCTTTGACGGATGGGTGACGACTGGCCCGGTGGAGGCGCTTGCGGATGCGGCGCAGGCGGATGCGGCCAATGCTGCGGCGCTGAAGGAATATGACTTCAACTTCGGCGCAGTGGCGCACTACAAGCGGGACAGCGACACGCTCACTCTGCGCGCGCTCCATTTTCAGGATGCGAGCGGCGCGTACGGCGCGTATTCGTACTACCGCCAGAACGGCTGGCCCAAGGAATCGATCGGCGCGGGCGGTGCCTCAGACAAGAACCATGTGCTGTTCTGGCGCGGCGACACGGTGGTGGACGCCAACTACTCGCGTATTGGCCCGATGACGGCGGGCGAACTGCGCGAAGTTGCCGGTCAGCTTCCGGTGCCCACGGGCAACAAGGCGCTGGCGCCGCCGATTCTGGCTTCGCTGCCGCAGACCTACCTGGCGGGACAGACGACGCACTACGCCGAGGGTCCCGCCGGTTATGCAGGTGCAGGGGGCGTGTTGCCCCCGAACCTGGCCGGCTTCGATCGCGGGGCCGAAGCCGTGACCGCGAACTACAATCTTGCCTCCGGTCCGGCTACGCTCACTATCTTCGAGTACCCGACACCGCAGATTGCACAATCGCAGGAGACGGCGATCCGCGCGTATCTCAAGGCCGGCAGCAGCGCGCAGCCGCCGTGGCCGAAGGCGCTGACGGATTCCGACCAGGCCTCGCTCGAAGTGCGGCGCAGTGGCGTGCTGGTGGCCGTGGTGAGCGGCGACGCCATTCCCGATGAAAGCCACAGGCTGCTCGAGTCGGTGCACTACGAGGCGGACCTCACCTCTATTCCGCAGCCCACGGAGTCGGATGTGCTGAAGACCAGCCGGCTGCTGATTGGCATTGCGGCGCTGGTCACGGTGGGGTCGCTTGCCGCCATCCTGCTCGGATTTTTCCTCGGCGGCGGCCGGGCGCTGGTGCGCATCGCACAGGGCAAGCCGGCCTCCTCGGTTTACGACGAGGAGTTCATCCATCTCGACCTGCGAGAAGACCTGGAAGAGAAGACAGCCTCGGTCTCAGGGCCGAATCCGAAGCGTTAACGGCTGCGTAAGCCTGTGGAAAAGTAGACATTTATCCGACAAAACACCCCGAAATCTCCCAAAAAACCGAAGAGATAAGGGCGAAAGTCAAGCGAAGAGATCGCGCGTGCCAGACACTGCGTCAGTTCTATAAATGGTTGTAAACACGATATTTATTTTCATCTACATTTCTCCTTGACACTGCCAGCCCCCGCTCCTACTATGCAGCCAGAAAGTTCTCGCGGTTTTGCCTCCGTTGGAACTATTCTCCCTGAGGATAGAGCTGCCCTGTTGCCGGGCGGCTCTTTCCGTTTTTGGGCCTTGGCGGGCGTCAGGTTCGGGTTTGAACCGGTTCTCCGTCGGACCACTGCCTGCCGCAGAGGGCACAGCGCCATGCGTTGACCGGGTCGGCGTCCTCCAAGACAGGGTCCGGGGCACCGCATCCCGGACAGTGGGGCAGCTCAAATTCGGGCAGAGTGAGCCTGGAAGCGTCGATGACGTCCTGCGGGATGGGCCGGGAGATGATGAGCTGCGCCTCATCGAGCTGATCGGCGGCGACGAGGACGCGGGGCGTGGCGAAATCCAGATCTGGGTGGGGCAAGTACATACTGGGCCCCTCGATCCAGCTCTCGATGCCCGCGCGGCGCAGCACCTCGCTGAGCTGCCAGGCCTCTTCGCGGGTGTCGCACTCGCAGAGCAGCGTCTTCCAGGTGTACTCGTGCGGAGGAGCATCGCCAGCGTCGTCCTGTTCCGGACCGGCGCTGCCTTCCTGCTCCCAGGCAGGGGGCAACTCCGCGCGCGTGCGAAGCTCCGGTGGCGATTGCGGATCGCGAAGCCCGCGGGTGAGCATTTCGCCGCGCAGGATCTGCTGTGCGGTCTCAGTGAGATCGCCGAAGTCCACGGCAAGCTCTTCCAGTTGATCGTCGGTCAGTGTGCGGTAGTGTTGGGTGAGCCTTTGCCACTCCGCAACCGGGTCGTTTCGCATGGGCAGCAGTATAGAGCGGCTCGGCCCCAGGACGACGCCCGCCGCAGTTCAGGAGCGCAGGCCGAAGTCGGCGAGCATGGCCCGGATGACGACCAGGGCGGTGACGGTGACGGCGGCGAGCAGGCAGGTCCAGAAGCCGATACGGCTGTACGGCACAAAGAGGTTCGGCCCATTGTCTCCCAGGTTGAAGCCGATCTTTTCCGGCAGGATGGCGCGGACCGACACAGCGAGAAGAAATCCAGCGGCCCACACGATGGCGATCCTGAATGCCAGTTGGAGAGTTTGTGCCATGATGCTCATTCGGTTCACCTGCACTGACTCATAAGTGCCGACGGCTGCGCGGCGAGTACCGCTCAACTTTACCTTCTCCTGGCCGAACGATACAATTCTAGGAGCAGGCCGACGTAGCTCAGCTGGTAGAGCAGCTGATTCGTAATCAGCAGGTCGTCAGTTCAAGTCTGACCGTCGGCTCCAGCCTGTTTTCTGCGGTACAGCGTTCTTTCGCACCGCAATCCTGTGCATCCGAACCAAATCGTGTACTGGTTATCCACGAATTTTTTATTTCCACGGTAGTTCCTGTCTGCTTATCCACGCATACTCTTGGCATAATCGCTGACAGAGCGGTTCATCCTCTGAGTCCATGTGGGAGCACTGCAAAAGTGACCAGCTATAGCCGCCAGGATGTACTCCGCATCTTGCAGATCAGTTCCCACCAGTTGCAGGGGTGGGAGCGTGCCGGACTGATTCCCCAGCAACAGACGTACAGCTTTCAGGATCTCGGGCAGCTCAGGACGCTGCGCGCGCTGCGCGCGGAGGCTGTGCCGGCCGCGTCGATCCGCGACTCGATTCTGGCCATGAAGTCCGTTGCGGGCATGACCAATCCGCTGCTCGAGGCCTGTGTTGTCCGCACCGGTACGCGGCTGGCTTTCCGGCATCGTGGAGCGATGGTCGACCCGATCCGCCGGCAGCTGCTGTTTGATTTTGACCGCGCAGATGGCAACGAGCGGGCGCAGGCGGTTTCCGCGCCGGCGCCGCTGCGGCCAAGTGGCCGCGCCACGCACGATCGTTTTCTGGCCGCCGTGCAGGCCGAAGAGAGCGGCGAGAAGCAGCGCGCGATCGAGCTCTATGAAGAGATTCTCACCGTCGATCCGGTCAACGCGGCCGCTTGCATCAACCTTGGCACGCTGTTCTTCCATCAGCGGCAGTATGGCCGCGCCGAAGAGCTGTACCGGCACGCGACGGAGGTCGATCCGGACTACGTGCTGGCCTACTTCGACCTCGGCAACGTGCTGGACGAGTTGGAGCGGCTGGATGAGTCGATTGACGCCTACTGCAAAGCGATTGCGCTCTCTCCGCGCTACGCCGACGCGCACTACAACCTGGCGCTGGCCTATGAGCGCAAGGGGGTGTACCGCGCTGCGCTGCGCCATTGGCAAGCCTACATCAAGATCGACAACCGCGGACCGTGGGCTGAGCACGCGCGCGGGCAGATCACGAAACTGCTCAGCCGCGAGAAGCTGTCGATCGCCTGGCGCGCCGACCGGTTTGTGCCCCGTCGCAAGGGTACGGCGGCCCTCAGGCCGGTTTGACGACCGACTCGTGATACTGGTCGACGGACGATAGAAGCCGTTCCGCGATGATCTCGGCACGGTTGATATAAACCTCTGCAGCCTGTGGCGGCAAAACGTCGGCCGCGGTTTCCCGCCAGAGATTCAGCCAGCGTTCAAAGTGCTCCGGGCCGATGCGGGGCAGCAGCATGATGTGCTTCATCATGGGATTGCCTTTATACCGGCCGCTGGCCAGAAGCAGCGACGACCAGAAGGCACGCATTCGCTCCAGATGCGGACCCCAATTGCCGCCAATGGCCCGCTCAAAAACCGGGCCCAGTGTCTCATCCTGCCGCACGCGGGTGTAGAACGTGTCGACCAGCGTGGCGATCTGCTCTTCGCCGATGGACGGCTGGGCGTTCTCGATCGGAAGAATCGGTGTGGGCATACAAGTAGGATAGGCTTTTGCCGACCTGGGATTGCCGGAGTGCGAGAACGCCGAAAGAGCCTTCCGGATCGTGCAACCACGTCCCGCTTCGCCGAGATCTGATCAGGTGTGGTTTGTCCGAAGTGGCCGACGGTCTATATCTTCTGCGTACGCTGGACGGCGCGCACGCCATTGACCCGGCGCAGGCCCAGCACCATGCGGTTGAGGTGGCGCAGGTCTTCGGCTTCGACGACGAATTCGATGATGGCTTCGCCGCTATCGTCGTGACTGATTTCGACGTTGCGGATGTTCGCGTTCTCGTCGGAGATGATGGCGGTAAGCTCCTTCAGCATGCCGGGGCGGTCGTCGCAATAGACGGTCATCTTGACCGGATAGCGCTGGACGGGAGCCGTCGAATCGTCGGCGGCGCGGGACCACTCGACATTGATGCGGCGGTCGCTTTCGTAGAGCAGGTTCTGCACGTTGGGACAGCTGCGTGCGTGCACGGCAACGCCCTTGCCGCGCGTGACGTAGCCGACGATCTCTTCGCCGCGGATGGGATTACAACATCGCGCGCGATAGACGAGCAGATCGTGCTGGCCCTCGACCTCGAGTGAATCGGAGCCGGTGAGGTGCAGCCTGCGCACCGTGCTGGACATCGCGCCTTCGCTGCCGGGTTTCGCCTCAGGCGCGGTTTCTGCGGCTGCGGACTGGCCGTCGTAATCGGGTGCAAGCTTATTGAGAATCTGATGCGCACTGTGTTTGCCCAGGCCAAGCGTCGCGAGAAGGTCAGCGGCTGTAGCCACGCCGTATTCGCCGGCGATGCGGCCCAGGTCCTGGTCGCCGATCTGGCTCATCGGCACTTTGAATTTGCGCGCTTCGCGCTCGAGGAGCTTGCGGCCAATTTCGACGGCACGGCGGCGCTGATCTTCATTGAGCCAGTGCTTGATCTTGTTGCGCGCGCGGGGGCTCTTGACGAAGGTGAGCCAGTCGCGGCTCGGCTTGTGATCCTTCTGCGTGACGATCTCGACGATGTCGCCGGTGCGCAGCTTGGTGCGCAAAGGCACCATGCGGCCATTGACCTTGGCGCCGACACAGGTGTGGCCGACTTCGGTGTGGATGGTGTAGGCAAAATCGACGGGCGTGCCGCCGGCCGGCACCACAACGACCTTCCCCTTGGGCGTGAAGGTGTAGACCTCATCGGGATAGAGATCCATCTTCAGGCTGGAGAGGAACTCGTTGGGGTCGGTCATCTCCTTCTGCCACTCGACGAGCTGCCTGATCCAGTTCAGCCGCTCTTCGTCACGCGCCGTCACGGCGCCGTCGCCGGCTTTGTACTTCCAGTGCGCGGCGATGCCTTCTTCGGCGATGCGGTGCATCTCCTCGGTGCGGATCTGCACCTCGAACTGGTGCCCGCTGCTGCCGATCACGGTGGTGTGCAGTGACTGGTAGCGGTTGGCGCGCGGCATGGCGATGAAGTCCTTGATGCGCCCCGGCACGGGCCGCCAGAGGGTGTGCACAATGCCGAAGACGGCGTAACAGGAGGCGACGTCCTGGGTAATGACGCGGACAGCGAGCAGATCGTAGACCTGATCGAAGGTGACCTTGGAGCGCTCAATCTTCTGGAAGATGGAATAGAGGCGCTTGATGCGCCACTCCACGCGGGCCTCGATGCCGTTTTCGCGGAGCTGCTCGACGAGCGTGTCTTCCACGCCGCGCAGAAACTGCTCGCCTTCGGCACGCCGGGCTTCCACGGCCGCCGCGACCTGCTCGTAGCTCACGGGGTCGGTGTAGCGGAAGGCCAGGTCTTCCAACTCGCCGCGCACTTTGCCCATGCCCAGCCGGTGCGCCAGCGGTGCGTAGATATCCAGCGTTTCGCGCGCGATGGCCTCCTGGCGCTCGGGCTTCAGGTGCTCGAGCGTGCGCATGTTATGCAGCCGGTCGGCCAGCTTGATGAGCACGACGCGTACATCGGAGACCATGGCCAGCAGCATCTTGCGCACGTTCTCGGCCTGGCGGTCTTCGCGGTTGGCGAACTGAATCTTGTCGATCTTGGTGACGCCTTCGACGATGTGGGCCACCTGGTCGCCGAAGACGGTTGCGATCTCCTGGTTGGTGGCGGGAGTGTCTTCTACCGCATCGTGCAGCAGGCCGGCGGCGATGGCTGTAGCGTCCAGCTTCATCTCAGCCAGTACTTCGGCAACTTCCAGCGGGTGGATGATGTAGGGCTCGCCGGAGGCGCGCATCTGGCCTTCGTGGTGCTGAACGCAGAACTCCCACGCCTTGCGGATCAGCGAGACATCTTCATTGGGGCGATTGGCCTGGGCACGGCGCAGGAGCGCCTCGAAACGATCATTCACCGATTGGGAATTGACCGGGTGCCCCGCGGCGGGAGTCGCAGGGGAAGCGTTGGAAACCTCTGCCGCGATGCTCTGCCGGGCTGTCGCCATGCTTTATTATAGGCCGCCCGTGTTTCCGAAGCATCATCCCCAAATCATACTAGCCACACCAAAGACCAGTGTCCGTGTTGGCTGACCGGCTGGCGCGTATTCCACGTCACATCCACCCCCTTCGAAAAGGCGCAATGTCCAGGTGGCATGGAGGTCAGAATTCGGAGGATTTATGCTCAAAGGCGTGTTGATGACCACTCTGGCTGCGGCCGTGGCCCTCGGAGTGGGATATGGGAATCAAACGAAATCGTCATCCACGGTGACGATTCCGGTGAACCGGGTCGCTCCGACGAGCGGACAGGCGATGTACGTTAACTACTGCGCACCGTGCCATGGCGTGGCCGGCAAGGGCGATGGCCCGGTGGCGACGGCCCTCAAACAGCAGCCGATTGATTTGACTGTGCTGAGCAAGAATAATGGTGGGAAGTTCCCGTCGACGCACATTGTCTCGGTGCTGGAGTATGGCTCAGAGATTCCGTCGCACGGCACGGCGCAGATGCCCGTGTGGGGCCCGGTTCTTGGTAGTATGGATCGCAGTACACCGACGAATAGACTGCTCAGAATCAGCAACTTGAGCCACTATATCGAAACGATGCAGACAAGATAGGCCAGTCAGGCTCCCTCCGGCCTGTCCCCAGGGCCTGGAAGGAGCCTATGGCGAAATCCGGCAAGACCCGTAAGCAGGATGCACGACCGGGAAACCGGCGCAAAGAGCCTGCGGGAGAGCGAAATCTGGTACAGCCCCGCCCGATCGAGCCGGCCGCTGCGGTTCCATTGGGAGCCCGGATTACCAGGCGCGCTGCGGACCGGCTGCGCGCGGGCCACGTTTGGGTCTACGCGTCGGACGTTGAGGCAATTTCGCTGCCCAAAGACGATCCAGCGAGTCCGCCGGCACTGTTGCCGGTGGCAGACAATCGTGGACTCCTGCTGGGCACCGCGCTCTACAGCCCGGCTTCGCAGATCGCGCTGCGGATGGTCTCGCACGAGGCTGTGGATGAGAAGGCGTGGCTGGAGTTGCTGGCTGAGCGTCTCCGGGTGGCGATTAGCCGGCGGAAGACGTTGCTGGATGGCGGCAACGGCGCCTGCCGGCTCTGCTTCAGCGAGGCCGATGGGCTGCCGGGGCTGGTCGTCGACAAGTACAGCGAGCTGGTCATTCTGCAGTTGCTGACCAAAGGGCTGGACCGCGGAGCGGTGCGCGAAACGTGCGTGCGCGTGATCCGGGATTTACTGAAGCCGGCGGCCATTCTGGAGCGGCCCGATCCGCGCATTCGCGAATTGGAAGGGCTCGATGCGCCCAGCACGGAGCCGCTGTGGCTGGCCGATCCGAAGATGCGGAAGACGAGCACGCAGTTCCGCCTGAACGGCCTCACGTTTCACTACGACGCGAATGCCGGGCAGAAGACCGGAGCGTTTCTCGACCAGCATGCCAACTACGCGGCTGCGCAGCAATGGGCCTTGAAGATGACTCCCGGCGGGCGTGCACTCGATGTGTGCACCTATCAGGGAGGGTTCGCGCTGCACCTTGCCAGGGTTTGCAGGCAGGTGACGGGTATTGACGCTTCGCGGGCATCGCTCGAAGTGGCAGAGAAAAATCTTGCCGCGAATCGCGAGGTGATCGGGGAGAAGGAAGTCGACTGGATCGAGGCCGATGCCTTCGAGCTTCTGCGCGACTGGTCGAATGCAGGCGAGCGCTTCGACGCAATTGTTCTCGACCCGCCGGCGTTTGCGAAGAGCAAACGGGCGGTGGAGGGCGCGCTGCGCGGCTACAAGGAGCTGAATCTGCGCGCGCTGAAAATGCTGCGGCCGGACGGACTGCTGGTGACCTGTTCGTGCTCGCATCATGTGGGCTGGGCCGATCTGGAGGGGGCCGTTGCTGCGGCTGCTGCGGATGCCGGACGGCGGGTGCGGCTGCTGGAACGGCGCGGCGCGGCGCCGGATCATCCCGTAGTTCTGAATCTGCCCGAGACTGAGTACCTGAAATGCCTGGTGCTGGAAGCCGAGTAAACGCTTCAGACTTTTCTCTGCCACCAGCGGCGCGGCTTTTCGGCTATCGGGGTTGCGCGCAGTTGCGCCAACGCCTGCTTGACCTGCGCGCGCAGGGATTCCGCTTCCAGAACGCAGGAACGCAGGTAGGCGGAGACGGTGAGCCCGGCCTCGGCGGCGCGTTGCTTCAATTGCGCGCTTTCCGCCGCGCTGAGGCGGATGTGAATGCTGGAGGATTTTCGCGTGTCATCCGCGGCGGCTGGCACGCGCAGCGCGCTTTCGTAGCTTAAGAGCGCGGGATCCGTTGCTTCTTCGCAATCTGGCTCTGATCTTGCCGCTGCATCGGATTCAGCGAACAAATCGGGCTGCAGCTGGAATTGCGGCTCGACAGCGGCCGAAAGCACGCTGGCAAAGCTGGACTTGCCATGAAAAGGAGCGGCCTCCCACCACGGTACAGCTCGCGCCCGCGATTCGGGAGTTTCAATCTCCAGGTCTTGCATGGCCTGCATGGCCCAAGAGTATCGGGATCTTCATGGAAGACTTGAGGAAGTTTCGACGCCGTTCGCTGAGTGCGTCTCAAATTGGGAGTTCCGGACTGCCTATGCCCAATCCGGAACCGTCCGATAGACGCGGTTGTCAGTTCACGTGCGCGCCGACCGCAATGGAATCGGGGAGAATGCGGCCCGGCAGCCGAAGCAGATGCGTGACGGTTTCGGCGGTCATCGGCTTGGCATACAGGTAGCCCTGGCCATAGCGGCAGCCCATCTCGCGCAGCAGATTGTGCTGCTCCTTGGTCTCGATGCCTTCGGCAACCACGTCCATGCCCATCACGCGCGCGAGCTCTACAATGGTGCGAACAATCTGCAGCGGCTGCTCGCCCTGCGTCATGCGGTTGACGAAAGAGCGATCGATCTTGAGCGCATCGAACGGGAACGATTGCAGGTGATTCAGCGAGCTGTAGCCGGTGCCGAAATCGTCCATCAACAGCGAAACGCCGAGACGGCGCAGGTTGCCCAGCACGCTCATCGCGGTGGGCGCATCGGAGATCAGGCTGGATTCGGTCATTTCCAAGCCGAGCTGGCGGCTGGAGATGCCGGAGCGCATCATCAGCGCCTCCACGTGGTCGGCCAAACCTTCACGCGAGAACTGCGGGGCAGAAAGATTGACACAGACGCGCAGGCCGTCAACGCCGGAACGCTGCCGGTTCCACGATTGAATCTGTTCGCAGGTTTCCGAGAGCACCCAGTCGCCGATGGGCAGGATCATTCCGCTCTCTTCGGCCATGGGTATGAATTCCGCCGGAGCAATCAACCCACGCTCGGGATGATGCCAGCGGATGAGAGCTTCGAGGCCGACGATGCGACGGGTCGCCAGCTCGATCTCCGGCTGGTAGTGGAGCACAAACTGGCGTTGCTCGAGGGCAGCACGCAGCTCCGACCCGGCCGGCCAGTATCTCGGCTTGCCGGACGATATCGGCACAGGCTGTGGTCCGCGCTCCTGCAGGCATTTGCGAAGCCTGCGCAGTTCTAGCTGGCTGGCCACCATATCGGCCAGGCTCTCCAGCATGCGCAGCTCATCGACGACCATCTTGCGGCGCGGCTGGCTTCCGTAAATAGTGAGCACACCGAGAATCATTCCTTCCTGCGAGCGCACGGGAACGCTGGCGAATGACGCTGGATTGAGACGCCGAACAACGAACCGCTTTTCCGCAAAGGCAGGATGGTTCGCGACGTCGGAGACGATGACGGGGCCGTCTTCTGCGAGCACCATATCGAAGATCGAGTCCTGGCGGGGCAACTCGCGCACACATTCGCCCCAGCATGACTTCATCCACACGCGGCTCTCATCGGCGAAGCCAAGCAGCACGGTGTCGGCGTGGAAGTACTCCGCGGCGAGCCGTGTGACGGCGTCGAAGGCGGGCTCTGGTTCAGTGTCAAGGATCGCAGTAGAGGCGAGCGCGGCCAGGCGATCTTCTTCCTGTTGCCACCCGATACTCTCCGAGATCAGCTTTACGTAGGCCATTCGTGCTCCGGCAGGGTAACCTGAAGGTAATCTGCAGAACGATCGAGTCAGTGCCTTGGATGCTACATATCTGCGGCAAGCGGCATCCCGAATTCACATTCGAAGGATTATTTTCGCTGCGGCGAGGCAGAACTCTCCCGATCTGCTTTTTTGCGCTTCACTCGCTACCTATCGGCAGTTGCAATTCGAAGCGAAGATTACTCTGGATTCAATGAAGGGTACTTTGGCGCAGTGACTCTGGTTACTTGACAGGAGCTGCGCGGGGTGGCTGCCCCGTCTCCGTCCACAGAAATGTGAGCTCGTCGGCATCGTCCTGCACCTTCTGGTCTACGCTTACGCCAGCTGAGTGTCCGCCGGAGGTGCTGTAGTGCAGCAGCACCGGCCGGCCGCTTTTGGACGCGGCTTGCAGCAGCGCGGTCATCTTGCGGGCGTGCAACGGATCGACGCGCGTGTCGTTGTCGCCGGTGAAGAACATGACGGCCGGATAAGCGGTCCCCGCCTTTACGTTTTGGTATGGAGAATATTTGAGTAGATAGCCGAATTGCTTCTCGTTGTCAGCAGAGCCGTACTCGGTGGTCCAGTAATAGCCGACCTTGAACTTCTGATAGCGCAGCATGTCGAGCAGTGGATAGCCGCACCAGACGGCGGAGAACAGCTCAGGATGCTGCGTGATGGAAGCGCCCATCAGCAGCCCGCCGTTGGAGCGACCGCGGATGGCGAAGTGCTGCGGCGAGGTGTACTTGTTGGCGATGAGGTATTCAGCAGCGGCGAACCAGTCGTCGAAGACATTCTGCTTCTTTTCGAACATGCCTTGCTCGTGCCACTGCTCGCCGTATTCTCCACCGCCGCGGAGATTCGGCACGGCAAACCAGCCGCCCTGCTGCATCCACCAGGCCCAGGCCGGATTCCACTCGGGAAGCTCGCTGACATTGAAGCCTCCGTATCCGGTCATGAGCAAGCGCTCGGTGCCGTCCTGCTTGAGGCCTTTTTTGCCGGCGATGAACATCGGCACCTGCGTGCCATCCTTCGATTTGAAAAAGACCTGTTTCAGCTCGAACTGGCTGGAGTCGAACGGAATCTTCGGCTGGAAGAACAGGTCGCGTTTGCCGGTCTCGGTATCGATGCGAAAGATGCTCGGCGGCGTGATGTAGGACTCGAAGCTGAAGAAGCCGTAGCGGTCGGTGGTGCGGCCGATGAGCTGTGAGGCCGAGCCGATGCCGGCGTAGTCGATCTGGCCGGCAGGCTTGCCGTCGAGTGTGTAGACCTCGGTTTCGGTCTTCACATCCGCGAGCCGGTTGACGTAGATCTTGTTGCCCACAATCGACCAATCGTCGATGACGTTTTTGCCTTCGGGCACGATAGTCTGCCATGCCTCGGGCATCACGCCGGGATCGGCTTTCAGGATGCGGCCCATCGGCGACTGATAGTCGGTCTTCACATACCAGGAGCCTTTGGCGTAGATCGCGGAGAAGCGCGCATCGAGCGACCAGACAAGGATGTCGAAGGGCGCATCGGGTTTGGTGAGGTCGCGGAAGACAATGTCCACGCGCTTGGGAGGAACGCCGCGCTCGATCTGGAGAACGAGGTAGCGGGCGTCATCGGTCACTGTGGCAAGAATCAGATCGTTGCCGCCCAGCAGTTCGCCGCGATATTCGTGCCCGAAGAGGAGCGTGTCCTGGGAGTTGCGCGTGCCGAAGGCATGTTCGTAAAGCAGCGATCCCTCTTTATTGCTGCGCGTGTAGTAGACGCCTTTTCCATCAGGAGTGAAGCTGAGGCTGAGATAGCGGGCCGAGGGCAACTCATCGAAGAGCGCCTTGTGCGTCTTCACGTTGAAGAAGTGGATGGCGTTCTCGTCCGCTCCGCCTTCTTTGAGACCGTACGCCAGCAGCAGTCCATCGCGCGAGACGTCGTAGAGCTCGACCGAGGTGTTGGGATCGCGGCTCAACGTTGCAGGATCGACGAGGCGCTCGTCTTTGCCCGTCCAGCCGTGGCGGACGCAGATGGAGTATTGTTCTTCGCCGCCGAGGCGGCGGGAGAAGAAGTAGCTTCCCGCGCGCTCGATCGGCGCACCTTCATCGGAGACGTTTTCCAGAGCATCGAGATCGTCGGCCAGCTGCGAGTGGATGCGCGCCTGCTGGAGGTAGGTGTTGGTATAGCCGTTCTCGGCATCGATGAAGGCGCGGGTCTCCGGGCTGTTGGCGTCTTCGAGCCAGCGGTAGTTGTCGACGATTTTGGTGCCGAAATAGTCGTCGGTGACGGGAGTGGCCTGCACTTCAGGAGGGGCGTCGAGGCGGATGCCGTCGCGGCCGTGGATGACCTGGGCAAAGACCGGCGTGGCCGCCAGCCAACAGACCAATCCGAGAACAAAAAAAGAACGCTGCACGCGGGGCCTCTTCATGCGGACAGGATACACGCGCCAGCTATAACGGCCCTGCAGCTTCCTTTTGCGCCGTCCTTATAAAATCGACTGCAGTGACCGACCCATCTTCAATCGAACCCTCGCCGAGAGCGCGCTCTGGATCCCGATCATGGTGGGCGCGCGGGCTAAGGCTTCTACACCCAACGCACGCGCACAGCGTCTTCTCGGCCACGGTGGTGCTGATGGTGTCGACCTTCTTGTCGCGCATCATCGGACTGGTGCGGGTGAAGTACATCGTCTGGCTCTTTGGACGGGGGGTCGCGGCCGACGCCTTCAATGCCGCCTTCGTGCTGCCGGACATGATCTCGTACTTCCTGGTCGGCGGCGCGGCCTCCATCACGTTTGTGACCATCCTGACGCGCTATCGCGAAGCGGGGCGCGAGACCGAAGGCGAGCGGTCGCTCTCGGTGATTCTCACCACCATGTACCTGGTGCTGGGCGGCGCGATTGTGCTGGCGGAGATCTTCGCGCCCTGGTATGTGCACTGGTGGTTCAACGGCTTCGACGCGCAGAAGGCGGCGCTGTGCGTGGAGCTCACGCGCATTCTGCTGCCGGCGCAGTTGTGCTTCTTTGCCGGGGGCGTGTTTGGCGCGGTGCTGCTGGTGCGAAAGCAGTTCACCGTGCAGGCCGTGGCCCCTCTGATCTATGGGCTGGGCACCATTGTGGGCGGCGTGTTGCTGGTGAAGCGGATGGGCGTCTCGTCGCTGGCAGTGGGCACGGTGGGGGGTGCCTTTTGCGGGCCGTTTCTGCTGAACTGGATCTTCGCGCGCCGGGCCGGCACGCACTATCGCGTGATTCTGGACTGGCACGATGAAGGACTGCGCGAGTGGGTGCGGCTCTCGTTGCCGCTGATGGCAGGCGTTTCGCTGGTGACGGCCGATAACTGGATCATCGCGCACTTCGCTTCGACGATCGGCGGCGCGGTGTCTCTGATGAGCTATGCCAAGCAGCTTTTCACAGCGCCGATGGCGATGCTGGCCCAGGCTGCGGGCGCGGCGTCTCTGCCGTTTTTCGCCAGCCTGTGGACACAGGATCGCCGGTACGAATTCGCGACCGGCGTGGCGGATTCCGTCTCGCGGGTGGTTTCGCTGGGGCTGCTCGTGGCCTCGGCGATGATCGCGCTGGGGCAGCCGGCCATCGACTTGGTCTTCGCCGGAGGACGGTTTTCTTCAGCCGACGCACGGGAGTGCGCTGTGTACTTCGCGATCTTCTCGCTTTCGCTCTTCCTCTGGTCGGCGCAGGCGATTTATGCGCGCGCCTTCTACGCGGCGGGCAATACGCTGGTTCCGATGATCGCGGGCACGGTTGTGACGCTGGTCTCGCTGCCTATCTATGCGGCGCTTTATCACGCGGTGGGAGCAGCAGGACTGGCTTTTGCTTCGGATATCGGGATTGCGATGCAGACGCTGCTGATTGCCGTACTGCTGCACAAACGGCGCATGGTCTCGATCGCCAGCCTGGATTTTGTGGAGATGGGGCGGTGCTTGGCGGCGGCGCTCGCTGGAGGAGCCTGCGTGGCGGTGCTCGCCTGGGTTTTGAGCAGCTTTTTCGGTTCGGCGCAGATGGCGCACACACACTGGCATGCACGGCTTGCCGACCTTGCAATCCTCGTCGCCGGGACGGTGGTGTGGGTCGCGATCGCGAAATGGATTCTGGACAGGACCGGGTCGGCCCTGCCGCGCGTAGCCATGCGGCGGCTGCGGCTGAGATAAAGGCGCTCCCTCGGGGGTGGGAGCGCCTGGACATGAACCGGCATGGGCCGACACGGGCCGCAAATGCAGCCGGACGCGGAAAGTCAGCTAGGCAGTGGCCGCCTTCACCGGCTCCTGCGCGCTGCTGGCCGAAGAGGACTTCGCATCGGGCTTGCGGATGTCGATGCCGCCCTTGAAGAATGCACCGTCTTCGATGCTGATGCGGGCCGCGGCGACATCGCCGTTGAGCGAGCCTTCCGCGCGAATGTCCACGCGATCGGTAGCCGAGACGTTGCCGCGCACCTTGCCCAGCACCACGATTTCCCGGGCGGTGATGTTGGCCGACACCTGGCCGTTGCGGCCAACGGTGACGCGGTTTCCAGGCAGGTTCAGGCTGCCTTCCACCTTGCCGTCGATGTACAGGGACTCAGAGCCCGTGATCTCACCCTTGATAAACAGGCCCTTGCCAATCGTCGCCTGCTCGCCGGTGACCGCCTGCGGCTGCCTGGGAGCCTCAACGGGCGCGGGTTGCGGCGTAGCGCGCGGGGGCTCGGGGGTAGGAGTAGTAGAAGTGACCGGTCCGGTCTGATTGGGTTTCCACATTGCGCTCAAGACGTGTTCCTTTTCTGTCCCTCACTGGGACTGGGGAGATTGCCAAGGCAAGGCCAAGGGCTTGAATTCAAAAGTTAAAGTGCGGACTGCCGGGCGTATCGCCTTCGATCAACCCATCACTAGCCGTCACTGGCCTCAGAAGAATCGTACTCCCTCCGGGCACTCCACCAAAACGGTGCGTTGCGGTTATTTTAAGCCGACGCAAGGGGGATGCACGAGGAAACCGCGGAACAATCGCACGCCTGGTACCGAATTTAGCAGGCGCTTGTCCTACTCTTGACCTATGACGGATCGGGAACTGGTGGCGCGGATCGCTCGCTCTGCCGGGGGCAAGGCGGGATACAAGCAGCTGGTGCGGGAGCTGGGCCTGGGCGGCGGGCGCGAGCGGCGTCTGCTGCTGGAACAGCTTGCGCGGCTGACGGCGCGCGGACAACTGGCAAAACTCGATCGCGAGATCTGGGGCATTCCCCGCGCGGCGACGGGGCCCGAGCACCTCGTGGCCGGGCGGCTCGATCTGCACCGCGACGGCTTTGGCTTTGTGCGGCCGAATGCGCGGCAGGCCGTGGGCGAGGAAGACATTTTCATCCCGCCGAACGAGATCAACGGCGCAATGCAGGGCGACCAGGTGCTGGTGGAGCTTGAGCCGCCGAAGGCTGACGGCCGGCGCCAGGGCCGCGTGGCACGCATTCTCGAGCGGCGCAATCCCACGGTAGTGGGGGTGTTTCACTATGCCCGGTTGGACCGCGCGCAGGGCCATTCCGTAGTCCCCTTCGACGAGCGGATGAGCCAGCCGATCCTGATTCCGCCAGGCCAAGAAACCGCTGCGGGGGGCGGCGCCCTGACACCGCACCGAGTACTCGGCAGCGAAGCGCTTGCGGCCCAGCAGGGGTCTTCATCCGGGTCTTGGCGTGACCGCGACCTGGAGGGGCTGGTGGTGGATGTGGAGATCACGC
>DATJNF010000003.1:0-38071 GCA_035508375.1 Occallatibacter sp.
GCTGCGCTTTCACGGCTCGATCCCGGCGCTGACTGAGCAGTTGAAAAATCTGATGCAGTCGGAGTCGCGTATCGTACTGGCCGCGCCGAATCAGGGCGATGTGGAGAGGCTGGCGACCGTGCTGCGCGAGTACCAGATTCCCTACCGGCTAGGCAGCAGGCTGACGCATGGCGGCGAAACGATTCTTGAGGAGGCCAGCTACATGGCCGGCGATCTGCGCGTGCCGGTGATTGTGCGCACACCGCTTGCAACCGGGGTGAGCTTCGGCGACGTCAACCTGATTCTCTTCGGCGCGAATGATCTCTCCGACGATGCCGACGTGGCGGCGCGGCCAGAGCCCAAACGGTCCAAGACCGCGGCCTTCGTCTCCGATTTTCGCGATCTCGGCATCGGCGATTACGTAGTGCACGTGGAGCACGGCATTGCGCAGTACCAGGGCCTGAAAGAGATTGTGCAAGACGGGCTCTCCGTCGAGTTCATGATTCTCGAATTCGCCGAGCAGGCCAAGCTCTACGTGCCACTCACGCGCCTCGACCTGATCCAGAAATATCGGTCCACGGACACGGGCCCGGCGCCGCAGTTAAATAAGCTCGGCTCGCAGCAGTGGACCAAGACCAAGGCACGCGTGCGCAAGGCCATGCAGGATATGGCCGGCGAGCTGCTTAAGCTCTACGCCGAGCGGCACACCGCGCAAGGCACCGCCTTCTCGAAGGACAACGAGTTTCAGCGCGAGTTTGAAGATGCCTTCGATTACAGCGAGACCGACGACCAGCTTGCCGCCATCCGCGCCATCAAGTACGACATGGAATCGTCAACACCGATGGACCGCCTGCTGTGCGGCGATGTGGGCTACGGCAAAACCGAAGTCGCCATGCGCGCTGCTTTCAAGGCTGTGCAGGATGGCAAGCAGGTCGCCGTGCTGACGCCAACGACGGTTCTGAGCTTTCAGCACTTTGAGACCTTCAAGAAGCGGTTCGCGCAGTTCCCTATTCACGTGGAGATGATCTCGCGCTTCCGCACAGCGAAAGAACAGAAAGACATTGTGGAACGCGTGGAGACGGGCAAGGTCGACATTCTCATCGGCACGCACCGGCTGCTCTCGAAGGACATCAAGTTCCAGGATCTTGGGCTGCTCGTTGTCGACGAAGAACAGCGCTTTGGCGTGCGCCACAAGGAGCGCTTGAAGCAGATGCGCAAGGAGATCGACGTGCTCGCGATGTCGGCCACGCCGATTCCACGCACACTGCACATGTCGCTCGTGGGCCTGCGCGACATGAGCGTGATCGAAACGCCTCCCAAAGACCGCATGGCGATCCAAACAGTGGTGGCAAAGTTCGACGAAAAGCTTGTGCGCTCCGCCGTTGAAGTGGAGCTCGAGCGCAGCGGCCAGATTTACTTTGTGCACAATCGCGTCGAATCGATTTACGAGATCGCCTCGCGCATCCAGGAGCTTGTGCCGGCGGCTCGTGTGGTAGTGGGCCATGGGCAGATGAGCGAGGGCGAACTGGAACGCGTGATGCTGGCTTTCATGCATCACGAGTACGACGTGCTGGTGGCGACGACGATCATCGAAAACGGCCTCGACATTCCGCTGGCTAACACCATCATCATCAATCGCGCCGACCGCCATGGACTGAGCGAACTCTACCAGCTACGCGGGCGTGTGGGCCGCTCGAACCGGCGCGCGTATGCCTATCTGCTGATTCCTCCCGAGCAGGAGCTGACGCCGATTGCGCGGCGCAGGCTGGCGGCGCTCAAAGAGTTCAGCGACCTTGGCGCGGGATTCAAGATTGCCGCGCTGGATCTCGAGCTGCGCGGCGCGGGCAACATGCTGGGCGGCGAGCAGAGCGGCCACATTGAAGCCGTTGGCTTTGAGCTGTACACCTCGATGCTCGAGCAGGCCGTGAAGGAGATGAAGGGCGAAGGCGGCGAAGAGCGCGTATCGACGCAGCTCAATCTCGGCATTCCGCTCCGCATCGATGAGAACTACGTCGCGGAAGAGAACCAGCGGCTGCGGCTCTACAAGAAGATCGCCGGCGCGGCGAATTCAGCGGCGGTAAATGAGATTCGCGCCGAGATGGAAGACCGCTACGGCTCGCTGCCCGACCCGACGGTCTACCTGCTGGAGGCATCGCTGATCCGCCTCGAATGCGAGCGGATCGGCGTGGCGCAAATCGATCGCAAGCGCGGCGAACTGCAGATCCGCTTCACGGAAAATGCCGCAGTCGATCCGCAGCAGCTGATGCGGCTGGTAGCGAAAAACGCCAAGCGCGGTGCGCAGTTCACGCCTCAGGGCGTGCTGAAGTATCCGCTGGCAGCCTCGCGGCCCGACGAAGTGCTGCTTGAAATTCATGAATTGCTCGCCGGCCTGGCCGCCGCGCCGGTAAGCGCCTGAGATTCAATGAAGGCCTGAGACTCAATGAAGGATAGCTCGATGAGAAAAACCGCCGTGTTCATTACGATGGGAGCCTGCATGTCTTTCACCATTACCGCTCATGCCGCGCAAGGGACCTGGCAGCAACAGCTGCAGCAGGCTTCCGACGAATACTTCGATCAGGTTTACTTCCGTTATGCTCCCTCTGCCGCGACCGTGACGGGGTTTCACCAGTACGACAGGCAGCTTGAGGACTTCTCGCGCAAAACAGTCGATGCCGAGATTGCCGCGCTCAAGGACTTTGAGAAACGGATCGAAGCGATTCAGCCCGATGGTGCGCCTGCCGATTTTGTGCCGCGCACTGACCGTGAGATCGTGCTCAGCAATATCCGCTCGCAACTGCTGACGCTGGAGACGATCCGGCCCTGGGAAAAGAACGCGGACAACTATTCAAGCACCTGCGCAAATGGTGCGTTTGTGCTGATGGAACGGAAGTTTGCGCCACCGAACGAGCGGCTGGGTTCGCTCATCGCGCGCGAAAAACAGATGCCCGCGCTGCTGGCCGCGGCGCGTGTGAATCTTCAGAACCCGCCGCACATCTTTACTGAGATTGCCATCGAGCAATTGCCGGACATCATCAGCTTCTTCGAACACGATGTGCCGCAGGCCTTCACCGATGCTGACGATCCTGCGCTGAAGGCCGAGTTTGCACAGACGAACGCAGCGGTGATCGCCGCGCTGAAGGACTATCTCAACTGGCTCAAGACGGATCTGCTACCGCGCTCGAAGGGCGATTTCCGCATCGGAGCAGATGCATTTCACAAGAAGCTCGAATACGACGAGATGGTCGATCTGCCACTCGACAAGCTGCTCACGATCGGATGGGTCGATCTGCGCAAAAATCAGCAGCACTTCAAGGAGGTGGCGCACGAGCTCGAGCCCGATAAAGATCCGCATGCGGTTCTCGAAGAGCTGGGCCAGAATCATCCCGAGCCGGACCAGTTGCTCGACTCATTTCGCGCGACGTTCAATAGCCTCATCGGCTTCATCCGCACGCATCACATCATCACCATTCCTTCCGACGTGCAGCCCATTGTGGAAGAGACTCCACCGTTCATGCGCGCGACGACCTTCGCCAGCATGGATACGCCGGGGCCCTACGAAACGCACGCCACCGAGGCCTACTTCAATGTGACGTTACCCGATCCCAAGATGACGCCGGCGGAGGTCGAGGGCTACATGCACTCGTTCAACGTAGGCACGGTGATCTCTACGGCCGTCCACGAGGCCTATCCGGGGCATTACGTGCAGTTTCTCTGGCTGCCGCAGGCGCCGAGCAAGGTGCGCAAGATACTGGGCGCGAACACGGACATCGAAGGCTGGGCGCATTACTGCGAACAAATGATGCTCGATGAGGGCTATGGACAGCCGGGCGCAGGCGCAAAAGACGAGCGCGAGTCGAAGCTGCTGCGGTTGGGCCAGCTGCAAGACGCGCTGCTACGCAACGCGCGCTTTATTGTCGGCATCGAAATGCATACCGGCAAGATGAGTATCGATCAGGCCGAGGAGTTCTTCCAGAAGGAAGGCTATCAGTCGAAGGAGACGGCTGTGGTTGAAACCAAGCGGGGCGCCGGCGATCCGACGTATCTCTATTACACGCTCGGCAAGCTACAGATCATGAAACTGCGCGAGGACATGAAGCGGAAAGAGGGCGCAGCCTTCTCGCTCGAAAAATTTCACGATGATTTTTTGCGCCAGGGATTTCCGCCGGTGAAGATTATTCGGGAGGCGATGCTGGGTGATGATTCGCCCACGCTGTAATCAAGGAGAGGGAATGAGCCAACGCGTACGCACAGCAGTTTTTCCGGCTGCCGGATTGGGCACACGTTTTTTGCCGGCCACAAAAGTGATCCCCAAAGAAATGCTGGCGCTGGTCGACAAGCCCATCCTGCAATACGGCGTGGAAGAAGCGATTGCCTCGGGGATCGAGCACATCATTCTGGTGACCGGGCGCGGCAAAGGCGCGATGGAAGATCACTTCGACATCAGCTTTGAGCTGGATGCGACGCTGGAGAAAAAAGGCAAGAAGGAACTGCTCGAGCTCTCGCGCAAGATCTCGTCGATGGCGCGCATCAGCTCCGTTCGGCAGAAGGAGCCGCTTGGCCTGGGGCATGCTGTGCTCTGCGCGAAACAACTGGTCGGGGACGAGCCCTTCGCGGTCATACTGCCGGACGATGTGATCGATGCGAATCCGCCGTGCCTGAAGCAGATGATCGACGTCTTCGACGAAAAAGGCGGCTCGGTGCTGGCCACGATGACGATCGAAGGACCCGGGATCAGCGCGTATGGCGTGCTGGCGGGCTCGCAAGACAAGGCGAATCCGCGAATCTATAACTGCACCGGAATGGTGGAGAAACCGAAGTTCGAAGAGGCTCCGTCGACGCAGGCGATTATCGGCCGCTACATCCTCACGCCGCGCGTCTTCGAACTGCTGGAACACACAAAGCCAGGCGCAGTGGGCGAGATCCAGTTAACAGATGGCATCAAGGCACTGCTCAAGGAAGAGAAGGTCTTCGGCTTTACGTTTGAAGGCAAGCGCTTCGACGCCGGCGACAAGTTTGGCATGCTGCAGGCAACTGTGGAGTTTGCGTTGAAGCGGCCAGAGTTTGGCGAGAAGTTCCGTGAGTATTTGAAGGGGCTGGATCTTTAGAGGGCGGAGCTAGCGGGGTTAGCGCCGCTTTGCGGCTGTTCGCGGAGTTAGATCACCCAGACGCACTAACTCCGCTAATCACGCTAACTCCACTATCCTTTACTCCTTCCACTTGATGTTGCAGCCGATCGACGGGCGTTGCTCGGTGGGAACCGGCTTGCTGGCGAGCACGAGATCGATCGCGGCGCGCAGGTCTTCGCCGGTGACGGGCACTCCGCTGTTCGGGCGGCTTGAATCATACTGGCCGCGGTAGACCAAACGAAAATCCTTATCGAAGAGGAAGAAGTCGGGCGTGCAGGCTGCATCATAAGCATGCGCCACGTCCTGTGTCTCGTCGTAGAGATAGGGGAACGGGAAACCTTGTGCCTGCGCCTGTGCCTTCAGTCCTTCGGGGCTGTCGGCGGGATGCGTGGTGACGTCGTTGCTGCTGATGGCTACGATGCCGAGGGACTTGCCTGCGTAATCCCGGCCCAGAGGACCCAGCGTCTTCTCGATGTGCTTCACATAAGGACAATGCGTGCAGATAAACATGACAAGCAGCGCGTCTTTGCCGCGGAAATCATCGCGGCGGACGGTCTTGCCGGAAACGACGTCGGTGAGCGCAAAATCCGGGGCGGTGGTGCCGAGTTCGAGCATCGTGGATTCAGTGAGTGCCATGAACATCCTCCATCTGGCGAGCTAGCAGGTTAGCGAGTTAGCAAGTTAGCGGGATCCTACCGGGTCAGCGGTTCAATCTATCAGAATAGTCCTGGCTGGCGGCCGGGAAGCGCGAGGCCGAAGTGCTCGTAGGCCAGGCGCGTGGCGACGCGGCCGCGCGGCGTGCGGTCGAGAAATCCAATTTGAATTAGGAACGGTTCGTAGACCTCTTCCAGCGCATCCTCTTCTTCGGCGAGCGTAGCGGCCAGCGTGCCCAGGCCGACGGGACCTCCGTCGTATTTCTGGATGATGGTGAGCAACAGGCGGCGGTCAATTTCGTCGAAGCCGTGCGCGTCCACTTCGAGCAGACTGAGCGCGGCGTTGGCAGTCGGCCGGTCGATGACTCCGGAGCCGCGCACCTGCGCATAATCGCGCACGCGGCGTAGAAGGCGGTTGGCGATACGCGGCGTCCCTCGAGAGCGGAGCGCAATCTCGGCGGCGCCATCGCGGTCGATGGGAATCTGCAGCACCTCTGCGGAACGCTCCACGATGACGCGCAGTTCGTCTTCGGTGTAGAACTCGAGGCGCAGCAGGATGCCGAACCGGGAGCGCAACGGCGAAGACAGCAGGCCAGGACGGGTGGTTGCGCCGATAAAGGTGAACGGGCGAATTTCCATCACGTGCGTGCGGGCCGCAGGGCCCTGGCCGATGATGATGTCGAGCTTGTAATCCTCGAGCGCGGTGTAGAGTTTCTCTTCGAGCACCGGCTGCATGCGGTGGATCTCGTCAAGAAACAACACCTGGCGCTCGCGCAGGTTGGTGAGGATAGCCGTGAGATCGCCCTGGATCTGCAGAGCGGGGCCCGAGGTTTGTTGAAAACCCACGTCCAGCTCGTTGGCGATGATGGTCGCCAGCGTGGTTTTGCCCAAACCGGGAGGACCGAAGAGCAACACATGATCGAGCGCTTCGCCGCGGGACTTGGCCGCTTCGAGCGCAATGGCCAGCTGTTCCTTGGCCTTCGACTGGCCGATGAACTCGCGCAGCCAGCGCGGGCGCAGCTTCAGCTCAAAACTCTGTTCTTCGTCCGCGCGCGCGGCACTGACCAGGCGTTCGGGAGTATTGTCGCGGGCGATAGCCATCTTCACGAAAAGTGTAGCGGGTTCCGGCAGCATGGGCAAAGAGAAGGCGAGAAAAGCCCCGGGCATGGAAATATTTGGCCGGAAACGGGGCAGCCATGGCGCCAGATCAATATCAGGTCAATATTTTGAGATGGATTGTGGCGAGGCCCACGCTCTCCTGTTCTGTTGCTGCAGGATTGGGTTTCCAGCCATTTTGGGAAGCCCGGCGCCGAGCGCCTCGTGCGCATAATTAACCAGATTCCTTAACGCGAAATGGTCATTGACTCCGAATTTTGGCTTCCAGTAGCATGGCAGTAACTCAGATCTCGCAACTTTGGTAACGCGACTCGACAGACTTCAAGCGCAGAATCGCTCCCCCATCCTGAAGCTCATCCTAGAGATTCGGCGTGGCGTTGTGGTTCGCGATGTCGCGTGCAACGGATGAGACTTTCCATCCTTGTGCAGTACGGCTGGACCATGAACTGAGATGGCCGGTCGGGCGGATTCGCCAGGAGATTTCTATGCGTTATCGCTCTCTGCTGGGCGCTTTGTTGGCCACGGGTCTCATCCTGCCGTCTACGAGTTGCGTAACCGGCCCTTCTTTGACATCCATCGTGATCAGTCCAACTACGTTCACAACCACGCTAGTGCTTTTGCCGAATGGACAGTCTGCCCCTGCAAGCGAGCAGCTCTGGACTCAGTACACCGCAACCGGCTACTACACGCACCCGGGACATCCGGCAGTGGCCAAGGATCTGACCAACCAGGTTACTTGGCTCTCCTACACACCGCTGCTGGTGACTGTCAATAGTTCCGGCATTGCGACGGTCACCGGATCTGCGACCGGATTTTCGCAGATCACGGCGAGCATGCAGGGATTTAACGGTCTCATAACGAGCAACACCTCCACCTTTACAGTGAATCTGCCAAGTTCAAGCACCTCCGCAGACGTCACTTCGCTGTCCATCTCTCCTGCGAGCCCCACTCTTCCAGGACTCAACCAGACAGAAAGCTTCACCGCAATTGGAACAACTGGTTCCGGTTCGACAGAGAACCTGACGACAGCCGTAACGTGGACGTCAAGCAACACTGCCGTTGCCACGATTGGCGCGAAAACCGGAGTGGCCACCTCAGTGGCTCCTGGGACTACGACGATTGTGGCTACCTACGTGAACGCCGACGGCCTGCAGGCAACAGGGTATACGACCCTCACAGTCCAGTAGCCAGATCACACCTCACGCAAGCCGCCCTTTCGAGGGCGGCTTTTTGCTGTTATGCGCAGTCATGAATATCTGGTTGCGGCTGGACACTTGACGGCATGGCATCGTCCTCGAGCATCGCCATTTAGACTGGTAGTGTCTACTCGACGTGATGACCCACCGGTTCGGAGTCCTTCGCCGCTTTCGTTTTAATCGGCCGCAGCGCATCGCTGCCGGAATGCTGGCGTTCTTTCTCCTGCAGGGGCTGTGGGTTACCGCGCATCAAACGTTGAGCGACCTGGATTATCAATATGCGCGGTGCGGACGTGAAACCTGGGAGCGGCCTTCGGCTGTCGCCGGCTACTACACAAGCTGCGGCAATATTCACGATGGGATTCTTGCGTACCGGCTAGCGGGACTTCCGCTGACCCTCAATCTCCTGGCCGAACGGGGCTTGGATTGGTTTCGCAGCCCAGAGAACAAAGTTGTCCAGACCGGCGGCGAGGTGAGCACATGGGAGCTGCGCCACCAGATGACCCACGTCCTGCTGCTGCTGCGGCTACCGTTCTTGCTGGGCGGATGCGTGCTGGGCGGGTGCCTGTGGTGGGTCACGCGGCGGCTCTACGGGAATCTGGGCGGCTACACGGCGCTCGCGCTCTACTGCTGCTGCCCGGCCATACTCAGGGCGTGCGTTTCGCCAAGCACAGAAGTCTTCGCCGGGCTGGGTGTCTACGGGGGCGTGTACACGTGCATCGGCGTTGCCCACGCCATGCAGGGACCCCGCCGCAAGTGGCGGCCGCGCATCGTGCTGCTGACGCTGATCTTTGGCCTGGCTGCCGCCGCCCACATTGCAGCGCTTCCCGTAGCAGCCTTGCTGGGGCTCGTTTTGATGCTGTGGGTGGCGGAGGGTCACAGGAGCCAGGCGCTGCCAGTAGTGCTGGAGGCCTGCCTGGGCGCGGTGGTCCTTCTCTTCGCCTGCTATGGGTTTTCGCCTGACGCATTCAGCTACGTGTTCCGCTCAGCATCAGGGTTTCTCTGGTTTTCATCCAACCCGGCGCGGCGCTTCTTCTTCAGCTTCAACAATTCCGGCATCACGGTAGCCTCGGACGCCGCGCTGGTGCTTTATTTTGTGCTGCGCAAGACGCGCTACTTCGGCAATACGGCACCGCTGTTTTGCGGTCTGGTCTGTATGGTGCTGGTGATGACCGGCGCGCCCGGAAGCCCCTGGCTCTGGGCGCTGCCGTTCGTCTTCACCTTCACCGGCGGTGTCTTCGCCGACGCCTACGAAAGCCCACGGGGACGTCTCGCGCTGGCTGCCGCGGGCACAATTGTGGCACTGCAAATGGTGCTTTGCCTGCTGAGTTTGCCGGCTCTGGGGAGTTGAAACTGGCCCGCGCTTTCAGGGACCACGAGGGGCTTAGTTAAGCCATTCTGCGCACTGGATTGCGGCGCCGTTTTCCACTTCGATTCTCTCTTTTTAAGCGATTGAATTTAAATAACTTAATATAACCGATACGCCTTGCTAAAAGGTCATCCCAACACCTAAAATAAGAGTGTTAAGCCAGCGGACCCGGCCCTGCTTCATTCCGGATTTTTTTGCCGCCTTCCTGCTGGCCCTGAAAACCCCTTATGGCAGACGATCAGAACCCCCAGCTTCCCCTTGATGGCGGCGTGCCTCCCGGCGGTGGCACCAATCTCATCCCGATCAACATCGAAGACGAGATGCGCCGCTCCTATCTCGACTATTCGATGAGCGTCATCATTGGCCGCGCTCTGCCCGACGCTCGCGACGGCCTGAAACCGGTGCACCGGCGCGTACTCTACACCATGAGCGAGATGGGCCTGGAGTACAACAAGAAGTACACCAAGTGCGCCAAGGTGGTGGGCCAGGCCATGGGCGTGTATCACCCGCACGGCGACTCGGCCATCTACGACACTCTGGTTCGCATGGCGCAACCGTTCACATTGCGCTACCCGCTCGTCGATGGGCAGGGCAACTTCGGTTCGGTTGACGGCGATCCGCCGGCGGCCATGCGTTATACCGAGTGCCGCATGGAGCGCATCGCGGGCGAGTTGCTGGCTGATATCGACATGGAAACCGTGGACTTTGTGCCGAACTACGACGAGTCCACGCTGGAGCCTTCGGTATTGCCTACGCGCTTTCCGAATCTGATCGTGAACGGGTCGAGTGGCATCGCCGTAGGCATGGCCACCAACATTCCGCCGCACAATCTGACCGAGGTTTTGAACGCGGCGATTGTGCTGGTGAAAAATCCCAAAGCTGGTCTGCTGGAAGTGCTGAAGCACGTGCAAGGGCCGGACTTCCCCACCGGCGGATTCCTTTATGGCCGAGCCGGCATTGCCAACGCGTACAAGACCGGCCGCGGCCGCTTCATGATGCGCGCGCGTGTGGCGATGGAAAACCTGACCAAGGATAAGCAGGCCATCATCGTCACCGAGATTCCCTACCAGGTGAACAAATCCAAGCTCATCGAGCGCATCGCCGAGCTGGTGACGGAAAAAATCGTCGACGACATTTCTGATGTGCGCGACGAGAGCGACCGCGACGGCATGCGCATCGTCATCGAGCTCAAGCGCGGCGCACAGCCAGAGATTGTGCTCAACCAGCTCTACAAGCACACGCAGATGCAGGAGAGCTTCTCGATGATCTTCCTGGCCGTGGTCAACGGCCAGCCGCGCGAACTTGGGATGGATGGCGCCATCCGCGTGTTCATCGATCACCGCATCGACGTGGTGCAGCGCCGCACCGTCTACCTGTTGCGCAAAGCGCGCGAACGCGAGCACATCCTCGAAGGCCTGAAGATCGCGCTCGACAATCTCGATACGGTCATTCGTATCATCCGCGCATCAAGTTCCCGCGCCGATGCCCGCGAGAACCTGTACGCATGGGGCAAGGGCAACGAGATCGTCATCAATCTTGACCGCACGCGGCTGCCGCACGAGGAGCGCGGCCTGACGCTGCGCCAGATCGATGCCATTCTTGAACTGCAGCTCTACCGGCTCACGCAGCTCTCCATCGACGAGTTGCTGAACGAATTGAAGCAGGTGCGCGAGCGCATCGCCGAATATGAGGAGATTCTGGCCAGCGATGCCAAGCTGCGCGCGGTGATCGTCAAGGAGCTCGAAGAGGTTCGCGACAGGTACGGCGACAAGCGCCGGACGGAGATCATCGACGAAAGCGCCGAGCTTCAGCTCGAAGACCTGATCGCCGACGAGCAGGTTGCGGTGACGGTGAGCCACCAGGGCTATCTGAAGCGCACGCCCATCACCACGTATCGCCAGCAGCGCCGCGGCGGGACGGGACGCACGGGCATGAAGACGCGCGAAGAGGACTTTGTCTCCCAGTTGATCGTGGACTCAACGCACGCGTACCTGCTGTGCTTTACCAACACCGGCCGTGTCTACTGGCTCAAGATCTATGAGATTCCCGACGTGGGCGCAGCGGGCAAGGGCAAGTCGATCCAGAGCCTGCTCAACCTGCAGCCGGGCGAGAATGTGCGCGCCATTCTTCCGGTTCGCGATCTGGAAGAGGAGAACAAGTACATCTTCTTCGCCACGCGCAACGGCATCGTAAAGAAAACGCCCCTCAAGGATTTCTCCAACGTGATGGCACGCGGCATCATCGCCATTGCTATCGACAACGATGATGACTTGGTCACCGCCGGCCTCACCAACGGTAAGCAGTATGTCTTCCTCGCCACGCGCGAAGGCATGGCCATCCGCTTCCAGGAGGAGTACGACGCGGACCGCAGCGGCATCGGCCTGCGCCCCATGGGTCGCAACGCAGCCGGCAACAAGGGCATCTCGCTCAAGAAGGGCGACTACGTGATCGGCGCGGCTATCACGGACTCCGATGAGACGCGCGATGCCGAACGCGACGAGTGCGCGAAGTCTCGCGGCCTGACCGACAAGCTCACCGCATTGCGCAAGGCTTACGACTCCGCGCGTGACGCGCTGCAGAGAGCCCGCGAAGACCGCCGCAACGGTTCACCTGACGACGAGAAGCTCAAGACCAGGGAAAAGAACGCGGAAAAGGCTCTCGAAGACGCCGACAAGGCGCTCAAGGAACTTGACGAGAAACTCTGCGTCACGCAGTCGCTCATTCTCACAATCACGGAGAACGGCTTCGGCAAGCGTACCGACGTGGACGAGTATCGCCTGACCGCGCGCGGCGCGCAGGGCGTGAACAACCTGAAGGCTACGGCCAAGGTGGGCAAGAGCTCGTCCATTCTGCTCGTCAACGAAACATCGGAGCTGATGGTGATCAGCCAGTTCGGCAAGATCATCCGCATTGACACCAAGCAGGTGCGCGCTGCCGGCCGCGCCACGCAGGGAGTCCGCCTGCTGAATCTGGAGCCGGAAGACAAAGTTGCAGCTGCGGTGATCATCCCGCCGGAAGAAGCGGGCAAGGACGAGGAGCCGACGCTGCTGCAGTAAGGCTCTGGTTGCCGACAGCTTCAGTTACGAGGATTCATTACGCAATGTCCGCAACCGGAGCCAAACCGATAGGAGCAGCCGACGAAGCCGGCGCATCGCAGGCCGTGCGGCAGATGTTCGACGCGATTGCACCGCGGTATGATCTGCTGAACCACGTGCTCTCGGCCAACGTGGACCGGCTGTGGTGGCGCAAGGCCGCGCGGCGATTCCGCGATGTGCTCGCCCAACCTGAAGCCGCGGTTCTCGATATCTGCTGCGGCACGGGCGATATGACGATGGCCTTGCTGAAACTCCGGCCGCGCAATGCGCGGCCAGTCATCGCTGCTGATTTTGCACGCGGCATGCTGGAGCGCGGCGCGCACAAGTTCAGCCGCCACGCCGTAAGCGTGCTCGAAGCCGATGCGCTGCATCTGCCGCTCCGCGACCACTCGCTCGATCTCATCGTCACCGCGTTCGGCTTCCGCAATCTCGCCAACTACGAGGCCGGACTCCGCGAGTTCCATCGTGTGCTCAAACCCGGCGGCCAACTCGGCATTCTCGAATTCAGCGAGCCCGGCGGGCTGATCGGCAAGGCGTATGCGCTCTACTTCCGCCACGTGCTGCCGGCCATCGGCCGCGTAATCTGCGGCAAGGACGGCCCGTATCGTTATCTGCCGACGTCGGTGGGTCATTTTCCTGGTCCCGGAGAGATGCTGCAACGGATGCGAGGCGTCGGCTACGAGCGATGCGCGTGGCAATCTTATACTTTCGGAATCGCGGGATTGTACACGGCTGCGCGCGGGGCTGTACTCTAGATACGCCATTCTCGCACGCTGAATCTCACGAGCATGAAGAACCGGCCCATCGTCAACTTCTTCCGCATCGCTTCGCTGCTCCTGCTGCTGGTGGCCGTGGCGCTGCTCGCCGCCATAACGACCATGCACTTCGCCATCCACGGCGCAGAGGTGCAGGTACCGGCGCTCAAGGGAATGACGGTTGCCGACGCGCGCAGCGAAACGGCGGGATTGGGCCTCAACCTGGACGTCGATAATCGCTACTACTCGGGCCAGGTGGCAGCCGGACACATTCTTACGCAATCGCCCGCAGCAGGCACCGTCGTGCGGCGCGAGTGGCGCGTACGCGTCTCAGAGAGCCTCGGCCCGCAAAAGGTGGATGTGCCCGACACGGTCGGCGCCGAGCAGCGGGTGGCTGCGCTCGAACTGCGGCGCGCCGGGCTCGAGGTGGGCACAACGGCACATCTGCCGGACGGGGAAGCTGCTTCGGGAATCGTGCTCGCGCAGGATCCGCCCGCGCACGCGCAGGATATCGAGCAGCCCACCATCAACCTGCTTGTCACCAGTCCCGATGACGCAACGCCTGACGGCTACGTGATGCCGGATATGACGGGACTTCCGGTAGTCACCGCGCAGATGCAGTTGGCGCGCGTGGGCATCAAGACGGCGCCGCCCACATATCTGGACGTGCCGGTGGCGTCGGTGGGAAGCAGTGGCGCACAGCCCGTGCTGCCCGTGAAGGCGGGGTCCGTAATTGCGCAATCGCCCGCAGCCGGGGCACGCGTGGATCAGAGCACAACAGTGATACTGACGGTGGCACGATGAGAAGAGGAGACGGGTGTGCATGGGACTGAACGAGGACATTGAGCGAGTCGCGCGGCAGGAACGTGAATTGCATCTGCCGCGGCTGGATGCGCGCGTGGCGTGGGAGCTGGGCACGCGCCTGAAAGCGCTGGCGGAGGAACGCGGGCTGAGCGTAGTAATCGACGTGCGGCGTTTCGGCCAGCCGCTATTTTACGCAGCTCTCGAAGGCACGACGCCCGACAACCCTGAGTGGGTGCGCCGCAAGAGCAATGTCGTGGCGCGCTATCATCGCAGCTCGTACGGCATGGGATTGAACCTGAAATTGAAGGGCCAGACGATGGAGGAGCGCGGGCATTCAATCGCCGATTTCGCCGCGCATGGCGGCTCGTTTCCGCTCCACGTTGAAGGCGCGGGCATCGTGGGTTGCGTCACGGTCTCGGGATTGCCGCAGCGGGATGACCATGAGCTGGTTGTTGAAGCGCTGTGCGCAATGCTGGGCCGCGATTACGCTGCGCTCAAGCTGGGGCCGGAGTCGTAGGCTACGGCGCAGCTTTCTCCAGCAGTGCGATGAAGAATCCGTCCGTATGCAATGCACCGGGCAGCAAACGCAGCGCGCCTTGGTGCGTAAGGCACGTGCGCAGCTCCTCTGCTCCGGTTTCGGTGAGAATTCCTTTCTCGAACAGCGCGTCGATCGAAGTTTCCAGCGTGATCCAGCGAATGCCGGATGATTGCGCAAGAACCGCTGCGACCACCTGCTCATTTTCTTCGGGCTCCAGCGAGCAGGTGGAATAAACGGCGCGGCTACCGGGACGCAGTGCGCGCGTCACGGCGGTGAGAATTGCGCGCTGCCGCTCAGCGTGGCGGGGAAGATCTACCGGTTGCAGGCGATGGCGGATCTCGGGATTGCGCCCCAGCGTACCGGTTCCGCTGCAGGGCACGTCAGCTAATGCTAGGTCGAACGCGGAATTTTCTTCGAGCCTCGATGCGTCAGCCAAGCGGCATTCGATCTGGTCCGCATGTGCGGCGAGCCGGTCCCGCATCTGCGCAAACCGCTGCGGACTGGCCTCGCACGCAACCAGATGCGCTTCCTCATGGCGCTGAGCAAGGATGAGTGTTTTGCCGCCGGGCGCCGCGCACGCATCTACGATGTTCTCTATTGCCTGATTGCGCTGTGCTGCGGCGCAAGCCGCCAGTTCCGCGATCAGCTGCGAGCCTTCATCCTGGATGCGAACGCGTCCGTCGTGAAACGCTTCCGTTGTGGTCACATCGCCTGCGATCACGGTGCGTGCTGCGCTGAGCAGTCCGCCGGGAGCCAGTTCGATTCCTGAGCGGACGAGTTCTGCCTCGGCGCCCGGATCTTCGATGCGCAGCGATATGACAGGTTGCGTCTGCCCATGACGACAGAGGTCGCACGCGGCCTCGCGGCCATAGTGCGCAATCCATCGGTCAACGAGCCACGCTGGATGCGCCTGGACGGAAGAGTCTTCGAAAGAGCTCGAGCGCGGAGCGGCGGCAAGCTTGCGTAGAACCGCGTTGACCATGCGCGAAGCAAACTGATGCCCGGCCTGCTTGACCAGTTCCACGCTTTCGCCAATCGCCGCGTGCGCCGGAACACGATCGAGATACAGAAGCTGAAACGCGCCCAGGCGCAGAGAGATCAGCACCTCGCGATCGAGCTTCGCACCCGGCCTCGCAAGGTAGCTCTTGAGGCGATCATCCAGCTCCAGTTGCCAGCGCAGCACGCCGAGCACAAGAGTCGTGGTGAGACTGCGGTCAGCGGGCGAGAGGCTGCTGACGGCATTACCGCGCAACAAATCGTCCGCGTGGGCTGACCCTCGCTCGACCGCCATGAGGATGCGGAATGCGGCGCGGCGAGCGGGCGAAATATCCGGCACGGCCTCAACCTAAGTACGCTTCTGCGTCGAGCACATTCCCTCGAAGGAACTCCGCAGCCGGCATGCGCTTCTTGCCCTCGAGCTGAACCTCAAGAAGTTCGATCCAGGTGTTCTCGGCACAGGCAACAAAGAGCCGATGGTCTTCGACACAGATGCGGCCGCACTCTGCAACGTGCCCCTGCGCGGATGCAGGCTCGGGCGCGACCGCGATGCGATGTACGATGAGCTTCTTGCCATCGAGCGCCGTAAACGCGCCGGGCCAGGGCTGAAAGCCGCGCCAGCGGTTATAGAGCTCGTGGGCTGCGCGGCCGGTAAAATCCATGCGGCCATCTTCGCGATCGAGCAGCGGGGCAAAGGTGGCGAATGCATGGTTCTGCGGCCGCGGCTCGATGGTTCCATCAGCGAGGCCTGCCAGCGTCTGGACCACGAGCGGCGCGCCCGCGTGCGCAAGAACCTCGAACAGCTCGGCGGAAGTTTGTTCCGGACCGATCTCCTGGGTCTGCTGCAGCAGGATCGGACCTGTGTCGAGGCCCTCTTCGAGCAGCATCGTCGTGTTGCCGGTGAAGGCATCGCCCATGGCGACGGCCCACTGGATAGGCGCCGCTCCGCGATACTTCGGCAGCAATGATGCGTGCAGATTGATGCAGCCGAGGCGAGGCAGTGCGAGCATCCACGGAGGAATGATGCGGCCGTAAGCGACCACGACGATGGCGTCAGGCCCGATCGCCTCAAGCTGCGCGCGGAACTCGGCGCTGCTGCGAATCTTTTCCGGCTGCGTAACCGGAAGACCGGCGGCCAGTGCGGTTTGCTTTACGGGTGGTGCGGTGAGCTGCTGCTCGCGCCCTACGGGGCGGTCAGGCTGCGAGACGACCAGCGCCATCTCGTGGCCGGCGGCGAGCAGCGCCTGCAGCGTGGGCACGGCAAACTGCGGTGTTCCGCAGAAGACCAGCTTGAGACGCGCGGGCGTAGCCGTCATGGGCGATCTACCACTGACCTTCGCTCTGCAGCTTGCGAATCTTGCGCAGATTCAGATTGCGCTTGAGCGGGCTCATGCGGAAGATGAACAGAATGCCGTTGAGATGATCAATCTCGTGCTGGAAGGCGCGCGAGAGCAGCTCTTCGCCGTCCATCTCGAACCATTTGCCGTGTTCGTCCTGAGCGCGGATGCGCACCTTCGCGGCGCGCACGACCTTCTCGCGAATGTCAGGAAAGCTGAGGCAGCCCTCTTCTTCATACAGCCGGCCTTCGCTCGAAATGACCTCAGGATTAATGAGCACAAGCTTGTCTTTGGGCTCTTTGCCCAGGCTGAGGTCAATGACAGTGACCCGTTTCGAGATGCCCACCTGCGGAGCGGCCAGGCCAATGCCTTGTGCGGAGTACATGGTCTCGAACATGTCGGCCACCAGCTTGCGCAGTTCGTCGTCGAATTCGGTTACCGGCTCACCGGGTTGGGAGAGCACGGGCTCGGGATATTTGACAATCTTCAAAACCATTGCTTCTTGTTAGTAGCTCCGTATCTGTTCGATGTAACTGGAGAAATTTCGCTGCAGTTCCACGAGCGAATCGCCCCCAAATTTCTGCTGCGCCACTCCGGCAAGCGTAATGGCCACCATGGCCTCTGCGGCCACACCAGCGGCGGGCACTACGCAGATGTCGCTCCGCTCGTAGCTGGCGCTGGTAGCTTCGCGCGTATCGAAACGCACCGATTCCAGCGGCCGGCGCAGCGTGGAGATGGGCTTCAGGTAGCCGCGAACAACCACGTCTTCGCCGTTGGAAACGCCGCCCTCGATGCCGCCGGCGTTGTTGTGCGGGCGGGTGAAACGAGTCGGCTTGCCGTGGTTCTGCTCCGCGTAGTGAATGGGATCATGCACCTGCGAGCCGAAGGATTCAGCAGCCGTGACGCCGCGGCCGATCTCGACGGCTTTTACGGCCTGCAGGCTCATCACCGACCAGGCCAGCAGCCCGTCGAGCCGCTCGTCCCAATTGGCGTAGGTACCGAGGCCGGCGGGCACATTGTGCGCGACCACTTCGAAGACCCCGTTCACCGTGTCGCCGGTGCGCGCTGCCTCTTCCACTTCTTCTTTCATGCGTGCTTCGGCCGCAGGGTCGACACAGGCCAGCATTACTTCGTCCTTGGCGGCGAGGGCGACTATCTCGTCCCACACGGCGGGGCGGTCGAGCTCCGCATGGCCCACACGGATGACGTGGCTCAGCACTTCAATCCCCAGCGCGCGCAGAAACAGCTTGGCCAAGGCTCCGGCGGCCACGCGCGAAGTGGACTCGCGGGCCGAGGCGCGCTCCAGCACGTAGCGGGCGTCTGGGAAGTTGTACTTGAGGGCACCGGCAAGATCAGCATGGCCGGGGCGCGGCGAGGCGACGGCCTGGTGCTTGGCGGGATCGCCGGCCTCGACCGGCAGCTTCTCTTCCCAGTTCTTCCAATCGCGGTTCACTATCTCGATGGCGATCGGGGAGCCGATGGTCTTGCCATGGCGCACGCCGGAGAGAATGTGCGCCTTGTCGGTCTCGATCTTCATACGGCCGCCGCGGCCGTACCCCTGCTGGCGACGCCAGAGCTCGCGATTGATGAATTCGAGATCGACGGGAACGCCGGCCGGCAGCCCGGAGATAAGCGCAATCAAGGCCTCGCCGTGGGATTCGCCGGCGGTGGAAAAACGGATCATATTGATTTCATTGTAACGGAGAGACAGAGAACAGAGACCAGGGGTCAGGGATCAGATATCCCGCGCATCTGGGCAGTCAGGCCCTAGATCGATAACATTGCCTATTCCCTGTTCCCTAGTCTCTAGTCCCTGTTCCCTGTTCCCTGTTCCCCGTTCCCCGTTCCCTCGAATACTATGGCTTGCATGTCCTATTTTTTGTTCAAGAGCGAGCCCGATGTATATTCCTTCGACGACCTTGTGCGAGACAAGGAGACCGTCTGGGACGGTGTGACCAACCCCACGGCCGTCAAGCATCTGCGCGAGATGAAGGCCGGCACAAAATGGATCTTCTACCACACCGGCGACGAACGGACGGCCGTGGGCACAGGCACGGTGATCAGCGTAGACCCAACCAACCCGAAAGTGCCCGTTGTGAAGGTAAAGGCCGGGCAGCGGCTCAAAAATCCTAAGACGCTGGCCGATATTAAAGCAGAAAAGCTCTTTGCCGACTCGCCCCTGGTGCTGATCGGCCGCCTTTCGGTGGTGCCGCTTACCGAGGCGCAGTGGCAGTGGTTTCTAGGCTAGAACTCACTTGGAATGAGGGACTAAGATCGGTCCGTGACCCGCTATCTCCTCGACACCGGTATTCTCAACCACATCCTCGCGCCGAGCCCTCCCGCGCAGCTAACCGCATGGCTCGATCAGCAACCTGACGAACAGCTGTATATCTGCTCGATGAACCTGGCCGAGATCTGGAACGGCATCCTCGAGCTGGCGGCGGGGGAAAAACGCTCCGAAAGAGAGGGCTGGTTCAAGGGTCCGCGCGGGCCGCGGGTGATCTTCGGGAACCGCGTCCTGAACTTCGACGACAAGGCCGGGATGGTGTGGGCGCGGCTGGTGGCCGACCGCGAGCACGCCGGCCTGCCCTGCGGTCCCGTCGATATGATCTACGCTGCGATAGCCGAGGCCAACGGCTGCATCCTGGTCACGGAAAACGAAGAGCACTTTACCGGACTGAATGTGCTCAACCCGATGAAGCCGGCGGAGTAGCTCACTTCCTCAACTCGATTGCGACCACCTGTCCATCAACGGATGAATCGGAACTGGCGACATACTTCACCTGCGCCTTCTTGCCTTCGAAATCGGAGCACGGATTAACTGAGCCGGAAAACGTTAATCCAACCGCAGTGAGCTCAATGTTGGTGAAGTCGTTGTCGTAAAGGGAGACATTCTTGCCCGATGCGCCTACCACTCGAAATTCAATCTCGCTGGGATAGTTGCATTTCACCCCACGAATCACGCCATCTGCCGTAAGCTGCGCCGCACCCACGGGCATGGTGGGGTATTTCGGCTTGGCGGCCACCATCACCGGCGTGGACGTGACCTGCGCGCTGGCATCAGCCGCGAATTGCGTGCGCCCCGCTTGGATGCGATTGATTTCGTCCATTCTGTTCTGCACCAGAGCAGCGTCTTCCGGCTTTTTTGCCATCGCCGCGGCCGTTTTGAGAACCGTCATGGCATCAGAGTAGCGATCCATCTCCGTCAATATTCCGGCCGCGTTGACCCGGAAGTTGATGTTTGCAGGATCGAGTTCGATGGCACGCACGTTCGATCTGTGCGCGTCCTCGAGTTTTTCGTGATTCATGCCGTAATAAGAGGCGAGCCGGTCATACGCTGGAGCGAAGCGCGGGTTCAGGCGTAGCGCCGTTTGCAGGCTGCTCTCGATCTCCGGGTCCGCTTCGTGCCGGTTGGCAAACATGGAGAAGATGGCGAAGTAGTAGTAGGCAAGAAAATCCTGCGAGCCGAGCTTAACCGCTTCGCCATACCACTTTCCCGCCTCATCGAGCTTCCCTGCACGGGATACCAGGAATCCCATCGTCTCATGAGCCTGTATGTTGTTCGAGTCCTCTTTCAAAACCGCATCGAGCAGGACGCGGGCATCGTCAGTGCGCCCCGCGCAGGCCAGCACGTCCGCTCGCATGGCATCCGATTGCGCCGCTGCGAGCGCTTCCGTCTTGTACGAAGACTCATCGATCGGCGCAGCCGCGCTCGACATGATAAATTCCTTGTATTGTCCGGCCTGGATGTAAGTGCGGAGCGCTGTCTCAAGCTGTTTCAGATCGCCGAATGCCTGTTCGGCAGCCGTCAGCGGATCGACACCTTGTTTCGTCAGCGTAACGTAATCGTCGACGCGCCGCGTGTGATTCAGGTGATCGGTCACCACCAGGTAGTGCGTCAGAGCCCACGACTCCGCGTAGAAGACACTTCCTTTTTGCTCCTCGTGATAGTACGGCGAATCGGAATCGACCTTGAAGAGAACCGGCAAAGGTATGATGCGGTTCTGCCGTAGATAGAGAATGTCGTCTACGCTGGGCTGGCCAAGACGCACGTTCTGATTCGTGATGTCGGTATTCTGCATGAACTCCGCGATGCCTTCATTCAGCCACAGCGGCAGCAGGTCGCCTCCTGCGGAAAACTGCACGTGGGTGTACTCGTGGTACACACTGGCGTACGGATGTTCATTCTCCGCGTCGAGCCGCAGAAGGATGTAGTTCTTGTAGGAGGAGTGCAGGAAGTAGCCGCCGATTTTCAACTGCCCCTTAGTCAGATAGGCCGCCGGCTCCAGAGCTGTGAATGTCTTCTGGTTTTTTGCCGCCAGCACGACGATGGGCTCGGCCGGATCGAGATTGGCCTTCGGAAATAGTGTGTGGAATACCCACCGCATGCGCTCGAACTGATCCAAAGTGCGGCGGCCTTCTTTTTCACCGGCGTCGGTGAGCAACGTAAAATGCGCGCTGGTGATCTCCACCCATGGGTCGCCCGCGGCCGCGGCGCTTGCGCGCAACACGGCACTCAGGAGAACAAGGCAAAGAACGCGGCACCCCATCGGAGTACCGCGATTCTACCGCAATCTACGAGCTCTGCGGCTCGGAATCGAGCCATCTTTTCGTATTCAGCAGCTGGCGGTTATCGAGCGACCAGACCTTGCCGGTGAGTTCGTCTGGGGCTTTGCCCTCGCGCAGAGATTTGTCGAACTCACTGACCACCGCCTGCATCTTGGCGTCGAAGTCGTCGATGAAATTGAGCGCCAGCGCTTCGGGAATCATGGGCAGCTTGGGCGAGCCAAACTCCAGCCTGCCGTGGTGCGAAAGAATCAGGTGCAGAACCAACGTGCGCAGCTTACCCGGGAAATCGGGCAGCGCGGCGATGGCTTTCTCCACCATGTCGACGCCGATCTGGATATGCCCGAGCAGGATGCCTTCCAGTGTGTATTCGAACCCGATGGCCCAGCTCAGCTCGCGAATTTTGCCGATGTCGTGCAGAATGACGCCGGTGAGGAGCAGATCGCGATCAAGAAGCGCGTAGTGTGCGGCCACGCGCTCGGCCATGCCCAGCAGGCTCACCACGTGTTCGAGCAAACCGCCGAGCCATGCATGGTGCAGGCCGCGTGCGGCGGGCGCCTCGCGATACGCTTCGGCAATTACGGGATCGGAGAGCAGCGCAGTGAGCAGTTGTTGCAGATGAGGATTCGCGACGCTCTCGACGCTGGCCATGAGCTGGCTCCAGAGAACGTCGATATCGAAAGAGGTCGCGGGCAGAAGGTCGGCCTTCTCCACTTCGAGCGGCAGTGCGAGACGAAGTTGCTCGACCTTGATCTGGCAGCGGTCGTCGAAGCGAGCGGTGCAGCCGCGCACCTTCACCGTGTCGCCGCGGTCGAAGCTCTGCACGATGCGCGAATCGCCGGGGTCCCAGATGCGGGCTTCCATCTGGCCGGTTTTGTCGCCGAGCATCAAGCTCACGTAGGGTTTGTTGGTTCGGGTGGTGCGCTGCTGCTTGGCCAGAATCAGAAAAAAACCGTCGAAGAGCTTTCCCTCCTCGATTGAGGCCAGATCGGCGATATAGATGTCTTTCATTCTTCCGAGAAGATTACAGCAGTTGGCTCTGAAGGCTCAAAGCGCCTTGCCTGCGCAGGCTCAATACGGGCAAAAGCAAAACGGGCCCGGGCGTTCAAGTGCCCGGGCTCCGGACGGAGAGTCTAATTTTTACTGCGGCTTCGGCGCATCCGAGGGCGCGGGCGCTCCCGGTACGGGAGCAATCGGCGTGGGCTGCGGTGGCGGTGTAGCAGTCGTGTCAGACGGCATCTTTTTCTTGTCGGCGAGGCGCGTTTTTTCGCTGGTCGTCTGGGTCTTCTTCTTGGCGGATGTGCTGCCCAGACCCAGAGGTGCAGATTGCGTCTGCTGATCGGCCACCTCGGCGGCGTCCGGCGGCGTAGGCGCATCGGCGTCGGCCTGCGATCCGGTGGGCTTGTGCTTCTTGGCGGTCCGGGCGCGATCGCTGAAACGCGCCTTCTGCGTCGACCGCGTGGGTTCCAGCGGATTTTCCGGCTGCTGCGAGTTGTCGGCCGTCTCCGGCAGCGCTCCGGCGTTCTCGGTCGCGGAGTTGGTCGCTGCGGCAGGCAGGGTCTCGCGCGGAGCCTGTCCAAAGCGGATCTTCTCCTTCTTGCCCGGCTTCTCCGTGGCCACCTCCGTGTTCTTGTCCTTCTTGCTCTTCTTCTTCTTAGCAGTTGCAGGAGCATTCTGCGCCTGGGTAGAGACGTTCTGCGATGGCGCCGGAGCTGCTGCTTCCTCGGGCGCTGCTTCCTGCGGCGACTTCTGCCGGAACGTGTGGGTGCTTTCGCGGAAACGCGTGCGTTCTACCTTGGCCTTCTTCTTGGGTGCCGGGGGAACATAGGCGCTGAACGAGATGCTCGGGTGCATCTCCGCGTAGGTCGCGCCGGTGTCCACGTAACCCGGCTTGATGAAAATCGCGGCCTCATCGCGCATCTTGCTCAGATACGCGCGAATCGCCGGCTCCATGCGGCTCTCGTAGAGAGACTCTTCGACCTGCTGCTCCACATCCTTGTAGGGAGCCGGACCGCCGGCATTGTGCTGCACCACCTTGAGGATGATGTAGCCCTGGCGGGTGAGGATCGGATCGGTGTACTGCCCGGTGTTGAGTGAAAATGTCTTGTCCTCGAGCACCTTGGGCAGCTGGCCGTGCTTGTACTGGCCCAGGTCTCCGCCTTCGCCGGCCGTCGGCCCTTCGCTGAAGCTCCGCGCGAGCTGGGCGAAGTCGCCGCCGGAATGCAGCCGAGCTTCAATATCGTCAGCCTTCGCCTTAGCCGCAGCCTGTTTGGCCGCATCATCGGCAGGCGCCGAAATGAGGATCTCGCTCAGCCTCTCGCTTTCCGGCTGCGTGTAGTCCTGCTTGTGCGCATCGTAGTAGCGCATTGCCTCGCCGGGCGTGAACTGAATATGCTCGCCCACCTCCTGGCGCATCACTTCCTGGGTGATGATCTGGTTGCGGACGTTGGCTTCGAAGTCCTCGTAGGAGACGCCCTGTTCTTCGGCAGCTTTTTTCAGGTCGTCGAGAGAGGCCAAGTTGTACTGCTTGCGGATGTCATCCAGCCGCTTCACCAGCTCCGTTTTACCGTCAATGCCGAGCTCTTTGCCTTTAGACAGCCAGAGCTGCTGATCGATAAGGCTGCGCAGCAGGTCTTTGTGGGCGGAGGCCATCTGCTGCATCGTGTCGCCGTGCTGGCGCGCTTCCTGGTCCATCTCGCTCATTGCGCGGTCGTAGTCCGACTGGCTAATGATCTGGTCGTTGACGCGGGCGATGATGTCTTCCACCACGGAGCCGCCGTAGGGGCTGGCCGAAGTGTTGTTCTGGGCCTGTGCCGGAAGAGTCGCAACGGCAAGCAACGTGCCGAACGCAGCGGGAGCGAGGAAATGTCTGAGAGTCATAGGTTCAGCATGCGCAAGACGGCCATCCGCAGCCGCTCATTGCATAGACGCCATTGTAAACGTCCGGAAAGCAAGAAGGCCAATGAGAACCCGGCCTGTTCGCCGCGCCTGAGAGATGTTGCCCGGAAAAACTACTGGCTCTGCGGCCCCCGCTATCCGCCGAATCTGGCTCTCAGAGCTCCCACTTTGCTCGTCTGCGCACCCGGCAGGCGGTTGCTCTGCGCGGCATAGTCGGTAAGGAAGTAGCCCCAGCTGTCGGCACACATGACGGCCTTCGGCGTATCCTTGATGGCCCGGCATTTGGGAAGCTCATACACCTGGTCGGTGGTCTTGATGATCTTGTGGCTCATCTCGTGAAACAGCGTCATGAAGCGGTAAATCGCAACCGTCGAGAGCATCTCGTCGTAGTTGGTCCTCACCGAGAAATAGAGCGGCCCCAAAAAGATCCTCAAACCTGACGGCACCTGGAGATAGCCGTTTTCGCGGCGGAAATCGGGCCGGTCCTGTCCCTTGAGCATCACCGTAGGCAGCACCTGCCCGGCAAGGCTCTCCTCTACTTCGTCGTTATCGCATCGGTTCCCTACCGCAAGAACCTTAAAGGTGAGCCGGGAGCACCTGTGATTCAGATACTGGTCCAGGTTGATGATGGCCGACTGGACCTCGCTCAGAGATTCGCTGGCGAACCAGGTGGTGCGCGGCCCGGGACGCTGTGGACCGGCCAGCTCGTGAATGAGAGGGCAGATGATCTTCAGGTTGTTGGCAATTTCTTCCAGGAATGCCAGCGAAGGGAATCCTTCGGCGCGCAGGTCGAGCGGCGCCTGGCGGCTGGAGATCGAGACCGACATCTTGAAAATCATCGACTCGTCGGGCTTGGCGATCTTTGCCTGGATGCAACCCTGAAGGTAAGCAAGAGGCCTTGCATATTTTGTTTTTGCGTCCGGCGGAAGGTTGCGTAGAGCAACCTGAAGTTCGACCCCAGCCTGAGCAGCCTTGGAATTGCTCGCCTGCAACAGCATCTTGTTGTAGACGCCGGGCTCGTCTTCGTTCACCGGTGTCAGGATGCTGTCCTGGATCTGCGGGTTGATCTTCCTGATCCTTTTCAAAAAACTGCTATCAACCGCAGCTCGCGGAGTGTTCGCGATGCTTCCGCGCGCGGAGTTGTAATTGTCGATTTTGGCGAGGAGCCCGGGGAGGCTACTGTCGGAAAATTGCGGATTGATTGCCTTGCATTGGGCTATAAACTCTTGCTTATCAATTTTGACCGCCGCCATAGCTCCTCCCATGATGCTGCCTTTGCCCATTGAGTACGCAGGAAGATTTCACTGAACTTTTCGAAGACCTTATCCTGTATAGCTCCGCCCGGTCCGGCATGCAATCAATTCGTGCCCGCCAAGGCCATTCTGCGCACTGAAGTACCGTGTCTGGTGGAGGTTTGTGCGTGGTGACCGAAGCCGGTAACGCAGCGTCTAAATGAGAGGGTGCTATACTTTTGGTAGCCCAAAACGGCTCTCGGGCTCTAACAGCGGCTTTGTATCTCCCAGGCCTTGCCGGAAAACCGGGCAAGGCGAATTTTTTATCGTGTGTCCTTCCGGCCTCTCCGGAACCGGCGCGCACGAGGGAGGCAGAGGAGCCGCAGCAAGATGCCGGGTGCAGCCGCCAGCTGGAGGTTCGGTCCGCTTATGACTCCCCGCGCGCGCCGCGCATTCTTCGCCGTCGTTCTGTTTTTCTCAGTTTGCGCCGTGGCGGGTACGCTGCTGCAGCGTAGAGTTGGCGCTCAGACCTCTGAAGACGAGAGCCAGCTTCGCGACAGCCTCAAGACATTCACCAACGTTTACTCGCTGGTGGAGCAGAACTACGCCGAGCCGATTACCGGCGACAAGGCCGATGCCGCCATCTACGACGGCGCCATTCCCGGCATGCTGCAGGTGCTGGATCCCCACTCTCACTTCTACGATCCCAAGGCGTATGCTCGGCTTCGTGAAGACCAGCGCGGCCACTACTACGGTGTTGGCATGGTCATCCAGCAGCAGAACAACAAGGTTTACGTGGTGACACCCTACGAGGACACCCCGTCCTACCGCGCCGGCATTCACCCGGGCGACATCATCTCGGCGGTGGACGGCAAGAGCACCGACAACTGGTCGTCTGACCAGGTCGCCAAGGCGCTCAAAGGGCCCAAGGGCACCCACGTGCAGGTCACGACGATCCGCGTCGGCCAGTCCAAGCCGCTGGTCTTCGACCTCACGCGCGATGAGATTCCCCACCCCTCCATCGACCTGAAATACGAGATCCGCCCCGGCGTCGGCTACATTCACCTGACGCAGTTCCAGGAGACCACTGGCGACGAGATGGAAGAGGCCATCAACGGCTTCGGCAATCTGAAGGGACTGGTTCTTGACCTGCGCGAGAATCCCGGTGGGCTGTTGAGCCAGGCGGTGGATGTCTGCGATCACCTGCTGTCGAAGGGCCAGACCATCGTCTCGCAGCGCGGCCGCGCGTACCCGGATCAGAACTACACGGCCACGCACGGCAACGGTGGAAAGACCTTCCCGATCGTGGTGCTGGTGAATCAGGACACGGCATCAGCTGCCGAGATCGTCTCCGGCGCACTGCAGGACCATGACCGCGCGCTGATCGTGGGCACAACCACCTTCGGCAAGGGGCTGGTGCAGACCGTCTACAACCTGAGCGAGAACAGCGGCCTCGCGCTGACGACGTATCACTACTACACGCCGTCAGGCCGGCTGATTCAGCGCAACTATGCAGGCTTGTCACTCTACGACTACTACAACCACGCCGGCGCTTTACCGGCCGATTCAAGCAACCGGGAAGTCAAGCTGACTGATTCCGGCCGCACGGTCTATGGCGGCGGCGGCATTACGCCGGATGAGAAGATCGAGGCCCCCAAGCCGACCTCATTCCAGGACGTTCTGCTCAACCACGACGTGTTCTTCCACTTCGCGCCGGTCTATGTCTCCGAGCATCAGGTGGACAAAAACTTCCAGGTCGATGACGCCGTCATGGCGGAGTTCAAGAAGTTCCTGGCCAGCCAGAACATTGAGTACACCGACGCCGATTTTAATGGCATCAAAGATTGGCTCGCGGCGCGAATCAAGGAGAAGATCTTCACCATCCAGTTCGGGCAGTTGCAGGGGCTGCGCACTCTGGCCGACTGGGATCCCATGATCCAGAAGGCGATCACCTATCTGCCCGAGGCCCAGGCCCTGGAAGACAATGCGCACAAGGTAGAGCAGGAAAAGGCTATGGCGCGGAACAGCGCGTCGAACAGCAGCTCACAGTAGCGTTTTTCCGATATAAAGCACAGAGGCCATCCCACGGGATGGCCTTGGTGCTTTCAAGAGCTACTTCAGAGAGTCAAATCGTTCAGGCACCGAAAGTCCGGGCGCTGTTGCTTTGGTCCCCAAACCCCGCGAGGAGTCCGGGATCCCTCATTGGAGCAAAAAGAAGAACCTGAAACCCCGCTCGAAGAAGACTGTCGGCATGACGCCATCCTACGCCACACACCCGGGAGTACCGCACGGCAGCTCTCTTTGGGCACTATCCGGCACATTCCAAAGAGTCTCGGACCCGACGATGAATGTTGTAGATTGAATTGGCCAGGATGCATCTTACCTGATAGCGTTTAACAACCGTATGCCACTGCGATATCGACTCAGCCTCGCCGGTCTTCTCGTTGCAGCGGCGATGGTTCCCTGCAGGGCAGCGGACGTTTCGAAAGCCCCGCTGCCCGACATTCGCCAGTTGATGCGCGAGGTGGCCGAGCACCAAAAGCAGCTTGAGAAGGTGCGCGAAAACTACACCTACAGTTCCATCGAGACCATTCAGGACGTCGATGCCTCGGGACGGGTCACGAAGACCGAAACCGAGGAGCGCAACAACTTCTTTGTGAATAGTCACCTGATCGAGCGGAGGGTGAAGAAGAACGGCCAACCGCTAACTGGACGTGATGAAGAAAAAGAGCAGGAGCGGGTGACCAAGCTGATTGAGAAGGCCCAGAAGACGCCGCCCGGCCAGTTCCTCGAAGACCAGAACATGAGCATCAGCCAGCTGCTCGACCTGATGGATGTTCGTAATCCGCGTCGCGAGATGTACCACGGCCGGCCAACCTTCGTCTTCGACTTCATCGGCCGGCGCAATCAGAAGACCCACGGCCTGGTTGAAGACGCCTCAAAGAAGCTGCAGGGAACCATCTGGATCGATGAAGCCGATCTGCAGGTGGCTCATCTGGAAGTGAGCTTCAATGACAACTTCCGCATCGCCGGCGGCTTGTTTGCCACTGTGCAGAAGGGCTCCAACCTGCGCTTCGATCAAGCCCCGGTGGAGGGCGGATTGTGGCTTCCGACCGGCGGCGAGGCCAACATGCAGGCGCGGCTGCTGCTGTTCAAGAACATGCGCCAGCACCTGACCGAGCGGGACTTTGGCTTCTCGCAGTTCCACGTTGAGACGCAGCAGTCCGCCGAAGCAGAAGCCGTTTCTCCGTCCCACCACTGACAGGTCTGGTCCCGCCATTCATTGATCGCGAAAAGACCCGAAAATAACCTTGAATGTCAGGGCGTAGGCGCTGCACTGCCGACCGACTGGAAATCCCTTGCAACTGCGGTGATCGCGTTGTCCAGATTGCGGTCGTGGGTCTTCTGCAGAAATGCAGCATCCACCGATTGCGTAAAGGCCCACAGCACGTAATGAGTCTTGCCGTCATAGACAACGAGTCTGAGCATCGGCAAGGGATCAGAGGCGCCGTGCTGCTTGTCGGGGTTCGTCGGTCCGTATGGAGCGAGCAGCCGAATCTCCAAGACCAGATCCGCATCCGAGGGATTGCTCACCAGCTCGTAGCGATGCGTGGCCTTGAGCGTGGCGTAAAACTCGTTGTAAGGCCGATTCGTGTCTCCGCTGAACGGCTCGGGAAACAAGCCGCTGTCCGATCCCGCATTCGAGATGAAGAGCTTCTTCGCATTCAGGATGGCCGGCGGTACGGGCGCATCGGAAACCTGGGCCGCAACGGTCTCTGCGGCGAACACCACGCATATTCCAAGGCACAACAACAAAACAGGTCGAACCATAAATCATCCAGTGGTCATTCGTTGTCGGGCCGCGTGTACGGTTTCTGCAGATAGAGGCGGGCCTCGTTCACGGCGCCCTGCGTATTGTCATTCGTCTGCACCGCCAGACGATACTCGCTCACCGCACGGTCGCGCTGCCCGGTGATGTCGAAGATCTTGCCGATAGCGATGTGGCTCCAGACCTCCGTCCACGCCGGCTCGTCGTCACCCCGCAGCGAGTCGCGGAAGGCGTTCACGCTTGCCTGGTAGTTGCGCTGGGTAAACAGCACCTCGCCGATGCGGTAGCTGGCCAGCGAGCTCTGCGGATTGGCATCGAGAGCCTTCTTATACTCCGCCAGCGCGCCCACCAGGTCTCCCTGCGCGACAAGCTGCTGCCCTTTCAGGATGGATATGCGCACCTGCAGGTCCGGCGTGCTTTTGAGCACCCAGTCCTGCGGATCGATGCTGATGCGCCGCGGACGGCCGAAGGTATCGACCACATATTGGGTGTCGGTGCCAACCACCTCGACCTTTTGATCAACCGTCTTGCCTTCGGTCTCCACGCGAAGATCGACAGGCATGCGGAACAGATCCAGGTCTTGGTTGATCTCTCCAATGGTGCGGAAACCTTTGTTGTTGCCCAGCCGGTAGACCGCGTATTTATCGGTGAAACGCGGCGCCCCGGTACCGTCGATCCATTGGGCAAAAAACGGTGTGAGCTGCTCCTGGCTCTGCGCTTCGGCCACCTTTTCGAAATCCGCGGCTCGGATGGAGCTGTCGGTGTACTGGCTCAGCGCACCCTTGAGAATCGCCAGAAACATCTTGTCGCCGACCTCGCCGCGCAGCATGTGGAAGATCATGGCGCCCTTCTCGAGCGTCATCGACTGGAACTGCGGCGAAAACGGATCGAGCCTTCCTGCGCTGGAGAGCGGGATTGTATCGTAGGCCAGCGCTCCGGCTGACACATCTTCCAGCGCCGTCTTCATCGCGTTGCGGCCGCTCTCGTCTTCCACATACATCAGCTCGCCATAGCGCGACATGCCGTTGGTGATCCATGCATCATTCAGCGTGCGCGGGCTCACCTCGCCGCCCCACCACTGGTGGGCGATGGTGTTGGCCAGCCAGCGCACTGAGGATTTGTCCCCCGTCCGATTGCCGGGAATGCCGGCAAGCTCCGGCGCCCACGCGGCGAAGAGCACGTCATCGGGCATCTCCACGATGTTCAAATGGCTGGTTTCGAGCTCTCCGAAGCTGTCGGTGAAGAAGTCGTACTCCTTCGTCGCCGTCTGGGCCAGTTGATTGGCCGACTGCTGATGGCTGACCGTGAGGTACACCTTCACATTGCCGGGTCCCACCGAAACCGGCCCCAAATAGCGGCCTGCAATCACAGTGCCGGGGAATCCCGGCTTCTTCCAGCTGAAGTCGTACTCGTCGCCCGGCTTGCCGTTGGACAGAGTGACCCCATGCGACGGGCCGGTGCTGCCGCTGGCGAAGACGCGCACGCCCTGCGGCACGCGGATGTGCATCTCGGCCGTGAAACGGTCGGTCATGAAGCCGGTAGTGGGAAACCAGCGCGCCGGATACAGCAGATAGCTGATGGGCTCCTGAATGGCCGCCAGCTTGAGGCCCTCGATGGGACCGTCTTCATTGCCGGTGATCGTGCCGTCATAGACGAAAGTCCAGCGCGCGGTCTGGCCTTCGGTGAAACCCGACGCGGCCGTGACCCGGATCGATCCGTCTGCCGTACGTTCGCCGTCCAGCACCTTGCCGCTCTCGTCGGTGATCTTGGTGATCTTCAGCGCGGGATGAAAGCCGAAGTTCACCACGTCCAGGTTAGGCGGCGCGGTAAAGCTCACCGTCGCGGTAGCGGCGAGATGATGGGATGCGGGGTCCAGCTCGGCGTCGATCACATAGCCGGTAATATTCAGCGCCGGCCGCTCCCGTTGCGCAAACGCCGGAGCAGCGACCGCCATCAATCCAACAACGGCCAAAAGTAGGGGCCGAACCCACTGGGCCCGCGGACTCACTTTTCGTGTACGCATCCAGATCATCATCGCATCCCCGCCGTTTCAATGACTGTAGTTCCGCGTCCGTGCCTGAACCAGTCAGGACCGGGCGACTCTGCCCGCGGCCGCCTGAAGAGACGGTCCAAGTTGTTCAAGTGTAATGGCAGCCACGCGTTCGATTGCCCCCGGAATCTCAATTCCCTCTCCGGGTAGCCGAACTCCCAATGCGTCACGAATGGACCACAAGCCCTCTATCATGGACTGCCGGTGTACCCCGTCTGGTAGCAGAAGACTGATCTGTTGGACGATATTTGCCGCCGCGAAGTCACGCTGAATCAGCTCCGGGACCACTCGCCGGCCGGCAATCAGGTTGGCCATAGCCACGTGCGGCACCTTCACCATCCGCTTTGCGATCGCATAGGTTACCGGTGAAACCCGGTACACGACGACAAAGGGATTTCCGATGAGAGCCGCCTCGACCGTTGCGGTACCGCTTGCTACGACGGATGCTCGGGCATGGGCAAGCGTTGTGCGGGCGTCATCGACCAACCGGACTGTGACGCCATTCCCGTGCCGGGCGACCAATCGCGCAACCTCCTCGCGCTGGACTGCGTGAAGCGTCGGCGCGAGCGGCAGAACAAATTCCAGCCGGACCGGTGAGCGCGATGCCAGCAGATGCGCGGCCTTCAGCATCTCCGGCAGATGGTCGCGGATCTCGCCGGCCCGGCTACCGGGAAGCAGACCAACCCAGGTCTTGGCCGAGTCCAGTCCATTTTCTCGAGCAAACTGCAGGCGGCCGATAGCTGGCGGCGGCAGCTCCGCCAGCGGGTGTCCCACAAACTCCGCCGGTACGCCGCGCTCCCGGTAGAACGTCTCCTCGAAGGGGAAGATGACCAGCATCCGGCTGACGTAGCGCTGCACCAGCTTGATGCGATGCTTCTTCCACGCCCACAACTGCGGGCTGACGAAATAGATCACCGGAATGCCCAGCCGGTGGAACTCTTTGGCGAGCCGCAGATGAATCTCGGGAAAGTCGATGAGCACGACGACATTTGGCCGGCGCTCGCGGATGGCCCGCTTCAGCTTGTGGAATTCCCTATAGATGCGCGGCAGGTGAAGCACCACTTCCGTCAGCCCCATCACGGCCATATCTTCGGCGCGGACTACGCGTTCCAGGCCCGCCGCTTCCATCCGCGGGCCGCCCATGCCGAAGAACTGTGCCTTTTCGCCCCGAGAGGCTAGCTGCCGTTGGAGCGCCTCCACCAGCAGCGCACCATAGTGCTCGCCGCTGGCCTCGCCTGCCGAGATGAAGATAGGGGGGGACATGGATGCATGGGGCCTGAGATGCTGGCGCTGCCTACGATCATAGCGGCTGCCCCGCGTGCTGGCCTGGCATCAGTCAGCAATAGAATTCCACCTGCTGCAGAGTCGCGGCTCTGAGTCATCGCGTCAACGATGGCAAAGGCGCCTGATATCGCTTTGTGATATCATAGTAAGGATGTCGCGCCACAGACTGCGCCGCGTAGAATTCCGGTGAGATGAACAAGGCGCAGCAAACAACTCTGGCTGCAGTCTTTACGCGGCCTACAAGAGCAGACATTCGCTGGTCGTCTATCGAGTCGCTGATACGCGCGTTAGGCGGAGAGATCAGCGAGCGTTCAGGAAGCCGGGTTGCAGCGAGACCCAATGGCGTGACGGCAGTCTTTCATCGTCCGCATCCGCACCCGGAAACAAAAAAGGGCGCCGTGGATGCAGTGCGCCAGTTCCTGGTGAATGCAGGAGTAAAACCATGATGGAATACAAGGGCTACTTGGCCGGCCCAATCGACTTCGATGCGCAGGATGGCACTTTCTCCGGCACAGTGGCCGGATTGAAGGACGTGATTCACTTCGAAGGTACGACAGCCAGCGAACTCAAGCGCGCGTTTCGCGAGAGCATCGACAGTTATCTGGAACTTTGCGCTGAGACCGGGCAAGAGCCGGACCGGCCCTTCAGCGGCAAAATTCTTCTGCGCACCGACCCGGAGCTGCACCGCAAAGCCGCCCTCCGCGCGGCGGCTGAAGGTATGAGCCTTAGCAGTTGGATCTCGTACCAGATTGAAAATGCCCCGTAATTCCAGGCCCAGCGGTTACTTGCTTCGGCGAATCCGCACGGCCGCGGTCAGTTCCCCACCCGCGGCTGGTCTTAATTCCAGTAGACAAGCGTCTTGGCGCTGACCGGTTTCTGCTCTCCCAACGTTTATAGTCGTTACCCTTTCCTGATGTAACTTGGTCCCGGGGGACCAACATGACATCCAAACGTGCATTCAGCACAGCGCTCTCCATTGCAATCCCAATGTTGATTGCCGCTTCCTTCTTTCAACCATCAGCAACAGCCAGCCAGCAGCCATCCTACACGGCTCAAGCCTCCCCTGCTTCGCAGACTGATGCGGCACCCGCGCAGGATCAACCTGTTCCCATCATTATCCAAAATCCGATCCCGGCCGCCCAGCTCGCTTTCCTCACCAGCTTTGACGGCCATCCGGCCAAGGAGCTGCTGAAGGACAAGCGCTTCAAAGATCTGCTGAAAAACGAGATTCCGCACACCGAATACCACTACGGCAGCGACATGCCGCTCGATGGTGCGCTGAAAGAAGTGCTCGACGGCTCGCCGCGGCCGGTCGAGATTCGGGACGGCCGTTACCTGCTGGCTTCTGGCGCGCAAGGCCCTTACCTGAGCGGCCGCGGCTTCGTCTGGATCGACCTGCAGCAGGGAATCTTTCTCGGCGGATTCTACTTCCACCCCACCAACGGCGAGCCTACGCCGACGCTGACCATCTTCTCGCGCCAGCTCGATCAGGACGAACTGGCGCTGTCGCAATTGCCGCCCGATTTCAGCGCCGACCTGAGCCAGTGGAGTCTGGTCGAGCACGTGCCGCAGATCTCGCCGAGTTACTTTATCCCGGCCAACGGCAAAAAGTATGTCCTGCTGCATGACGAGGCCTACTGCGCCGGACCGCCGGACGCAGCCGCGCCCACAGCCGATGCCTGCGCGCACCTTGAAGAACAGGCCGCCGACGCTGACATGAACGCAGCCTATTTCATGCACGAGACCCACAACGCCGCGAATGCCACGGCATGGATGCTGGGCCCGGATCAGGTTGCGTGGATCAGCCTGCGCGAGAGAACTTGCGGCATTGGTCTCGCCTGCCGCGTCTCCTTCACCCGTCAACGGACGGGCCAGCTCATCGGGCGCCCCATGCCGCCTCCACATGCACCTGCGCCCCGCAGAGGTCGTTAGGTGTAGTGTCGTTTAGCTGGCGCTTCGCCGGGACCGCACCGCGGCTGCAAGTTCGTCGAGCAGTGCGTGCGTCTCCTGCCAGTCGATGCAACCGTCGGTGATGCTCTGGCCGTAGACGAGCGTCTTGCCATCGACCAGTTGCTGCGCGCCCGCCACCAGGTTGCTCTCGATCATCACGCCCATAATCCGCTTATCGCCGCCGGCAATCTGCGCAGCCACGTCATGACACACGATGCCCTGCCGCCGGTAGTCCTTGCCGCTGTTCGCGTGGCTGAAGTCGATCATGATGCGCGGGGCAACGCCGGTCTTCTCCATGCGGGCGGCGGTATCGGCCACCGCCTCGGCCGTGTAGTTCACCATATTGCGGCCGCCGCGCAGGATGATGTGGCAGTCCGGATTGCCGGTGGTCACGAAGATCGCCGACTGGCCGTGTTTCGTGTGGCCAAGGAACGTGTGCGAATAGGCGGCGGAAAGAATCGCGTCGATGGCCACCTGCACGTCGCCCGAGGTCGCATTCTTGAAGCCCACGGGACACGAGACCCCGGAGACCAACTGCCGGTGCACCTGGCTCTCCGTAGTGCGTGCGCCGATGGCGCCCCAACTCACTAGGCCGGCAATATACTGCGGCGAGATCATGTCCAGGAACTCGGTGCCGGTGGGCACGCCCATCTCGGCCAGATCGAGCAGCAGGTGCCGCGCCAGGCGGAGCCCGTCATTGATCTTGTAGGACTGGTCGAGATAGGGATCGTTGATCAGCCCCTTCCAGCCGATCGTCGTGCGCGGCTTTTCGAAGTAGACCCGCATCGCGATGCGCAGGTCTTGAGAAAATTCCCGGATCGCGCCCTTGAGCAGCCCGGCGTACTCGCGGGCCGCGTTGGGATCATGAATCGAGCAGGGCCCGGCGAGGACGAGCAGCCGGTCGTCGCGGCCATGGAGAATGTCGGTAATCTCGCGGCGGCCGTTGAAGATCGTCTCCGATGCGGCCTCGGTAACGGGAAACTCTTCCTCGAGAAAGACAGGAGGAAGCGCGACCTTCGTCCATTGAATGCGAATATCTTCTGTTGGATGGAACATTGGCTCTTTCTTGTGCGGCGCGGCTTTTGCGCAGGAGGCATTGCGCGCAAAGCGCTGTCCGGCAAGGTGAGATCAGTCGGTGCCTAAGTAAAATCTATCAGTCCAGGCACACCGGTAGTCTCACCCGCAGGTGCGGGCACAAGAAGAGAGTGGGCCTTAACGCACTGCGACGACAGTCATTGCGGCGCCCGCCGCGACGGCACCCACCACCACGGGGACCCAGAGGTGGATATGATGCCGGCGCCCGGATCCGTCGCCAATGTACTCCTTGCCCTGGTTGGCGCTGGCCACTTCGCTGTAAAAGTGGGTCTCCGGAACATTGTTATCGGCGTTGTTGATCGTGAATGACGTCTCACTGACCGTGCTCAACATGCCGGTACTCGCTGAGCCATCGCGGAATGCGAGGTTCACGTAAGTTCCAGTTCGATACTTGACCAGTTGCTTGTGGATCTTACGGGAGTGCTTGTCGAGGTTGGCTGCGGACTGCGCCTGGCTTGCCGGGACCATCACCAGCAATGTGCAGGCAAACACGAAACGTACAATCGATTTCCCGCCGAAGACGCCTTTCATGGAGCCCTCCCAATCGGAATTCGCAGGAACCGGGGGTTAAGAGTCGCGTTGCCGGAATGGTTAGTTGTGTTATCTGAGCGCTGAGACCGGCTTTCACAATAGCATTAGATGTCGGCGCTTTCGTGCCGGAGTACAGCCTGGGATAGCTGAGGCGGTTTCAAAAAGTAACCTTGCTGATTCGGACCTTCAGGTATATAGATGCAGCCAACGCGCCGAAGGGCGACCTGGCCATCCGCGAGAGTATGATGGTGTCTCTGCGGAATATCACGATCTCTCCGCATCGGAGGTTCGGCCGATGCAGTCCCCTCTTTTTATCTGCGCCGTGATTCTTACCGGGATTTCCTCTGTCGTGGCGGCGGAGGCTGCGCCGGCAAGCACCGCAGCTTCGCCGCAGGTCACCGTGGCCCCTGCCCAGGAGGGCACAACGCTCAGGGCGCGTCCCGCGCCGCAGGAGGGAACTCCCACGGTCGATCTTGACGTCGTAGTGACGGATAAGTCGGGCAAACCTGTTGGAGGACTCGGCGCAGACAGTTTCACCGTCCTCGACGATAACCGGCCCAGCAGGATTCTCTCCTTTCACGCCTATGACGGAGCCTCCCAATCGACCGAGGTGCCCGCACAGGCGATCATCCTGTTCGACACTGTAAACACCACCTTCGACACCGTCTCTTACACGCGCCAGCAAGTGGAGAACTTTTTGCGCACCAACGGTGGGCACTTGCCGGTTCCGGTGTCGCTCCTCTGGCTCACCAACGATAGTCTCGACCCGCTCAGCCAGCCCACGCTCGACGGCAATGCGCTGGCGGGGCAGCTCGCGGCCGCCGAAGGGAGATTGCGCAGCATTAACCGCTCGGCGGGAGCCTGGGGAGCCGTAGAACGCTTCCAGTTCTCGACCAAGATGCTTGACCAGTTCGCCCGCAAGGAGATGGACCAGCCAGGCCGCAAGCTGCTCATCTGGGCCGGCCCCGGCTGGCCGTTGTTGGATGGGCCGAACATTAACCTATCCGGTAAGGCGCAGCAGGGGGTCTTCAACGAGATAGTCCAGCTTTCCACGCTATTGCGGCTGGCGCATATTGACATCTACAGCATCTCCCAAGGGTTCTCAGGACCCTACACGTTTCTCTATCAGTCGTTCCTGAAACCGGTGAAGAAGGTCAACCAGGCAAACATTCCCGACCTGAGCCTGAAAGTACTGGCAGTGCAAAGCGGCGGACTCGTGCTGCCGCCGACCAATGACCTGGCGGCGGCCATCCGGCAATGCGTGCAGGACGCCAGCCCCTTCTATACGCTGTCGATTGCGCCCACTATGGCCGACAATCCAGCGCAGTATCACGACCTGAAGGTGCGAGTCGACAAACCGGGGCTGACGGCCCGCACGAATACGGGCTACTACGGTCAGCCTGGGCCCTCCGCACCTTGACAGTAGCCGTATAAGATTTCTAAAATTAAGAGGGCGCAAAGTCGCCCAATGCTTCCATCTATCAGAAATAGAAGGATTTAAGAAACTCAGCCGCAGCCTCGGCTCAAGGGGCGGAAGCAGCCCTCCTGCCGCTTAGGCTGTGACGGAGACTGCACAGATGCCCGAAGGACGCCTCAGCCCGCGGGAACGGTTGGTGCTTGCCGCCATCATCGACCTGTACATTGCTACCGGCGAGCCGGTGGCTTCGCAGGC
>DATJNF010000004.1:0-11502 GCA_035508375.1 Occallatibacter sp.
TCAACCGAAGAAGACTGGTTCAACATCTGGGAGTTCAAAGGCCATCCCTGGGACTACTACGGCAAACCCGACGATCAGAACCCGTATAGAAAGTGGTCGCCCTCGCTCTACGCCAAGAACTTCAAAACGCCCACGCTCGTCATCCATAGCCAGCTCGACTACCGCCTCGATGTGAGCGAGGGCTTCCAGCTCTTCGACACGCTGCAACTGCTCGGCGTGCCGAGCAAAATGCTCTATTTTCCCGACGAAGGCCACTGGGTGCTCAAACCGCAGAACTCGCAGCTCTGGTACGAGACGGTGAACGCCTGGGTCGATCAATGGACAGCCAAGACAGGGAGCCCGCAATGAGAAGCAGACCTGCTCGCTGTTTGCAGAAAATCCCTGCCTCCGCGCGCACAATGGAGTCAGAAGCGAGCCCCGCGCAGCGAGGGAATCGGGCCACCCACCCCCTCCCCCGCCACAGTGTCCACCGTCAAGCGATCCGAGTCTGTGGAGTCAATGACTTAGCCGCGATCGATATTAACCAATCGGTTAATATTAGGGGTCGTTTTTTTGCAGAAAGCAGCCATTTTGAGCCAGAACAGGCGCGTTTCACCAGGGAAGCTGGCTAGCAAAGAATCATGGGTGCCCCAGGTCCGGATTCTCGGACCTGGGAAAGCACAAAACTCAATCAACCGGTTTTGTCCTTTCTACATCGCACGAAACTCAATCGATCTCCATGACCTTTGCCCGCAGATCACCGAAAAAGCCCCTTGAACCGCTCAACGAGACCGGCCTCTATGACTACGCCGTAAAGGCCCTCGGCCGCCGCATGCGCACCGAAGCCGAACTGCGCCGCCTCATGCACAAGCGCGTCGAGCCCGGAGAGCGCGGCGAGCAGGTCATCACGGCCGTTATCGCGCAGCTCAAAGAAAGACGTTATCTGGACGATCAGTCCTACGCCGAGACCTACGCGCGGCTGCGGCAGACCAACGAGAAGTTCGGCCAACGGCGCGTGCGGCAGGATCTGCGCCAGAAGGGCGTCGCGGCGCATCTCGTCGAACAGACCATCAGCGCGAGCTACAGTGAGACAAACGAAGAGACGCTGGCTCGCCAACATCTGGAACGCAAACGCATCGCCCAACCGACGAATGAGAAAGAAACCGCGCGCGTAATGCGCCGCCTGGTCGCCGCCGGATTCTCGACGGGCACGATCTACAAGATCCTGCGCCAGTGGGATGTCCCGGACGAGTCATTGGCTGCGCTGGACAATATCGGTCAGGGGCTCGGCGACGAGCCCGCAGAAGAATAGAGAGCAAGCTTTATCGTGCGTCTGCCGCGCCAGCAATCGCCTCGCGGATCGCGGCCTCTCGCGCACCGGGAACAAACTTCACACCGTCGCCGTCTCGTTGAATGCCCAGATCGCTCCACAGCTTGTCGAGATCAACGGTAACCGGCGCATTCTTCCATGCAGCATACATCGTGGTCAGAACGTGCGTGCCGGTTGCGCGATCACCGACGTCAAAGGTCTTTTCGATCGTCCAGTCCTGGTCGATCGTTCCGCCTGCGTCGGCGATGCCGCGTAGCGCATCCTCCAGGCCTTTGCGGTTATGGGTCTGGCGGCGGATCTCGACGTCGGCCACCAGACAGAAGAGCGCGCCGCCCCAGTAGGTGCGTGCCCAGGTGTGCGTGTTGTCCAGGCCCTGGTCGCCGCTCTGCGGTTCGCCCTTCGGCATATCGCGCACCATGTCGCTCCACACCTTTTGCGCTTTGAGCTCGCCGGTCTTTACGCGCGCCAGCGGCTCGACATAGGTGGCAAGGCCCTCTTCGATCCAGTGGTGCTCGCGCTCCTGCGAGGGAAAAGTCATATGCACAAGCTCGTGTGTCGTCACCCAGTCATCGTTCAGGTCGGCCTGCGTGGTGTGCTCGCCGATGCGCAGCCGGGTGAACCCCTGAAAGCCTTCCACATCGCCCCACGTAGTGCCCTGCGGATCGCCGCCGCGGCCGGCAACCGGAACCACCAAAATGCGGGCCCGGCCAATCGGAAACCGGCCGTAGTAGGCCACGATGGCCGAGACGGCTGTCTGGATGTGCTGGAAGATCGGGTCGATGCCAAGGTCGAACGAGCCGGGTGCGACATCGACCTGAAGGATGGAGGCGCCGAGATGCACCTGGCGGGAGTCGGCGAGGCCAGCTGCCGGCGGAATGTGCTGCCAGGGTGGAAAGGTGTTGCGGGCGCTGGCCTGCGTCCACGCCGGCATCGAGGCGAGCAGCAGGAGCGGAATCAGAACAACGCTACCGGTCAGGCCGGGCATCGACACCTCAACCTCATCGATCGTCGCACACTTCAGGGCCGGGGCCTCGAAGTGTCATGCCTTCGACGCGAGGATGTCGACCATTTCGAGCTGCGGCGGCACGGCGAGCAGCTCGTCGGCTTTACTCATGAGCGCCTTGGCGATTGCGCCGGAGAGATGAGCCTTTCTGCCGTCCTCGTCTTCGAATGTATCGAAGATGCCGAACTTTGCGGGGCCGAGCTTGATGGCGTACCAGGTGGTGGTGGCGGATTCAGCAACCGCCAGCGGCTGTGCCGACTTGAGAAATGCTTCCAGTTCCTCTTCTTTGCCCGGCTTGGCCTCAAGCAAGGCCAGAATTGCGCGTGTATCCATTCCTTCCTCCGTAGAGAGTCGTTTACCCATGAGATGGAGACGGCGCCCTCGGGGTTACGCAGCCTCCGCCGCACATTACACTAAAAGGGTCATGCAATTCCGCACGGGAAATGAGATTCGCGAGCTGTTTCTGCGCTTTTTTGAGTCGAAGGGGCACCGCCGCGTGCACTCTTCCTCGCTGGTGCCCGCCAACGATCCGACGCTGCTGTTTACCAACGCCGGAATGAACCAGTTCAAGGATCTGTTCCTTGGTGCGGAGAAGCGCGACTACGCGCGGGCGACCACCTCGCAAAAGTGCGTACGCGCCGGCGGCAAGCACAACGATCTCGAAAATGTAGGCTTTACGCGCCGGCACCACACCTTCTTCGAGATGCTCGGCAACTTCAGCTTCGGCGATTACTTCAAGCGCGACGCGATCGCCTTCGCCTGGGAACTGGTCACCAGCCCCGAGTGGTTCGGCATTCCAAAGGAGCGCCTCTACGTGACGATCTTCGAAGGGACTGCCGATGTTCCGCGCGACGAGGAGGCCGAAAAGTTCTGGATCGAGACCGGCGTGCCCAAGGAGCGCATCTTTGAGTACGGATCGAAAGACAACTTCTGGCAGATGGGCGAGACCGGCCCCTGCGGCCCGTGTTCGGAGATCTTCTACGACATGGGCATCGAGGCCGCCGAGACGCCCGGAGTTGACAAGCCATTCGGCCAGGACGACGCCCGCTACGTCGAGATCTGGAACCTGGTCTTCATGCAGTTCGACCGCTCGGCGGTCGCCGACGAAGACGAGAAGATCAGCTATGTTCTCTCGCCACTGCCCAAGCCCTCGATTGACACCGGCATGGGCCTGGAGCGCGTGGCAGCCGTGCTGCAAGGCAAGGTCAGCAACTTCGAAACTGACCTGTTTACGCCGCTGATCGCTCGCGCGGGCGAATTGACGGGTCTTGTGAAAAGGCACGACTTTAGTCGTGTCGAAAGCAGCGCACAAAACGAGGGGGCTTTAGCCCCTGAAGGAATAGAAGCTCTGGTTAGCAACGCTAGCCTGCGCATCATCGCCGACCACGCGCGCGCAGCGACGTTCTTGATCAGCGACGGCGTGCTGCCTTCGAACGAAGGCCGCGGCTACGTGCTGCGCAAGATTCTGCGCCGCGGCATCCGCCATGGCCGGCTGCTCGGGCAGGAAAAGCCGTTTCTCTTCGAGATGGTCCACGCAGTGCGCGATCTGATGTCGGGCGCCTATCCCGAACTGATCGATTCGGCCGATCGCGTGGCCAAGGTTGTGGAGGCGGAAGAGAAGCAGTTTGATCGCGTCTTGAAGATTGGCCTGACGCGTCTGAATGAAGATCTGAAGGGTGAGTTCACGGGCGACAAGGCCTTCCACCTCTACGAAACCTTCGGCCTACCGCTCGACTTCATGGTCGATGCTGCGCGAGATGCCGGCATTGCCTTCGACATGGAGGGCTTCGAAAAAGCCCGCGCCGAAGAGCAGGCCCGCGCACGTGCCTCCTGGAAGGGCGGCAGCCAGAAGACCGCCAGCCCGGCATTCCGCGATCTGCCAAGGACCATTTTCGAAGGCTACAAGCAGCTCAGCTCGACAAACGCCGAAGTCCTGGCCATCGTGAAGAATGGCGTGGGAGTTCCGGCAGCGGCTGCGGGCGACGAAGTCGAGGTCGTCCTCGACCACACCAGCTTCTACGGCGACTCCGGCGGCCAGATCGGCGATACAGGCTTTTTCACCTCCACCGATGGCAACACAACCATCGCAGAGATTGTTGGTTGTGTTCTTCCCGTGCAGGGTGTGCGCGCCCACAAGGCGATCCTGAAGCAGCCGCTCGCAGTTGGCGATCACGTGAACACCGTTGTGAACGGCGAGCGCCGCGATGCGATCCGCCGCAATCACACCGGCACGCATCTGCTGCATGCAGCACTGCGCCAGGTGCTGGGCACGCATGTGAAGCAGGCCGGCTCGCTCGTCGATCCCACACGGCTGCGCTTCGACTTTTCGCACTTCGCGCAGGTTGCCGATGAGGAACTCCAGGAGATCGAGAATATCGTCAACCGCGAGGTGCTGAAGAACGCTCGCGTTGAAACGCTCGAAGACGTGCCCATCGATGTGGCCGTGAACGAGTATCACGCCATGGCGCTCTTCGGGGAGAAATACGGCGACAAGGTGCGCGTGGTGCGGCTTTCGGATGGTTTCTCCACAGAACTGTGCGGCGGCACGCACACCGCGGCCACGGGCGAGATCGGTTTGCTGAAGCTTACGGGCGAGAGCTCGGTCTCGTCAGGCGTGCGGCGTGTTGAGGCCATCAGCGGGCTGGGTTCGCTCGATACCTTCCGGCGCGATTTTGAAGTGGCCCAATTCGCCGCCTCCGTTGCGCACACCGGCGATGGCAATCTCGCGGATTCGCTGCGCGCCAAGCTCACTTCCCAGGAAGACGAGCTGAAGCGCCTCAAGCGCGAGATCGAAGAGATGCGGATGAAGTCGGCCGCGGGCGGCCTCGATGCGGCCGTTGCCTCTGCTGTGGATGTGAAGGGCGTGAAGGTGCTCATGCATCGCGCCGACAATCTCGAGCGCGGCCAGCTGCGCACGCTCGTCGACAACCTGAAGCAGAAACTGGGCGAGGGCGTGGTGGTGCTGGGCTCGGCGCAGCCGGAAGGAAAGGTCGCCATCATCGCCGGAGTGACACCGGAACTCATCAAGCGCATTCAGGCGGGCAAGCTGGTAGGCGCGGTGGCAAAACTTGTCGGTGGATCAGGAGGCGGGAAACCTGAGATCGCCGAGGCCGGCGGCAAAGACCAGGCGCAGATTGATGCGGCTCTGCAAGCCGCGCCGGGCATTGTGGGGGAACTGCTCGCGTAGTTCTGTGCTCTCTCACCCTTGGCGCAAAAGCAAGAACACGCCGAGGATGGGGCACCCGCTTCTGCGCTACAGCGGTTTCACAGTTGGTATATCCCGAAGCCGCTGCTGCGAAGCGGCATTTTCCTCAAGAAAATGCCACCTTCCGCTGTTTCTGCAGGTGCAAGGGAACTGTGAAACCGCTCTAATACCGCCGCACGTGGAAGCTGTACGCCACGCCGCCCGACACGATCGGATACGTCTTCAGCGGATCGAGATCGTTCTTATACTTCGCGATCTGCGCCTGCAGGTTGGCCTGCACGCTCGGATCGGTGGCGACGTTCACGCAATTGAGGCCCTGGGCATCGCAGACCTGCCCTGAGGTGAGCGCGATGTTGAGCGAGGGCGCTCCGATGAACGCTGCGCCGATCTCGAAGGGGAACGACCAGTGCCCGCCGTTGTGGGGAATCATATTGCCCCAGCCGGTGGTCATCGTGAACGCCGGCTTGCGGCTGTTGAGCCCCAGGCTGCCGACGCCCATCACGGGGTTCGTTGAAGAGGCGTAGTAGGTGGTGTCGTTCAGCGTAAAGCTGGTGCCGCCCTGCACGTTGAAGGTGGCGGCCGCGCCATTGGCGTTATAGAACAGGAGGCCCGGGCTCAACCGGAAGCCATGATTTGGAAACGGGAACACATCAGCGGAGACGCCTGCGGAGGCCAGGTTCAGCTTTGCATCCACATTGAAGCCGTTAGTCGAGATGCCGTTTTCCGTGAGCTTGAAAATATTTCCCGTGCTGCGCACGTTTACATAGCGGTTCACATTGGTCGCAGCGATCAGGTTGATGCCGAGCGGCGAAATGCCTCCGCCAAAGGCGACGCGCGAAAAGGGCCGTGTGACCGAAGCGACCGGTGAATAGGGGCGCATCGTCTGGCTCGCGGAGCCTCCGTCACCGGATTCGGCGGCAACTAAGCTCAACGAAGAGCTGGAAGAGGACTGGGCGACGAGCGGCGCTGCGGCAACGAGAGGCAGCGCCAGAAGGAAGAGCGCAATGCGCTTCATGGGGGGAGTCTCCATCAGGATTGAGTGTCCGGGATCTGAACCGGCGAACACGTACATTGATGCGGAGTTCACGAGAAACCCCGGCATCTTTAGTTATCGGCGCAAATCGCGATTTGTGTAATGTCACTTTCGGGGCGGCGGAGCGAAACGAGGGCAATTGAGCTCCATCGGGTTCTGTGATAGGCGTGAGCCATGTAGCTTGGCAGATACGTGCCCGCCGGTTTCGAGGCGAGCTCGGTCATCCTGAAGTTTGAGTAGCTGTTAAGCTGGGCGCATGCTGGAAACGGAAAAACTGGCGAGGCTGCGGCGCAACCTGCTGGGTTGGTATGACCAGCACAGGCGCGATCTGCCATGGCGGAAGAGCCGCGATCCGTACGCCATTTGGGTTTCGGAGATTATGCTGCAGCAGACACGCGTGGCCGTGGTCGTGGAGCGGTATCAGGCGTTTCTGGCGCGGTTTCCGACCGTGGTGTCGTTGGCGCTCGCGCCGGAGCAGGATGTGCTGGCGCTCTGGAGCGGGCTGGGCTACTACCGGCGTGCGCGGATGCTGCATAAAGCCGCACAGTTTGTGACCGAGCACCATGAGGGCAGATTGCCGTCGAGTGCGGAGGCGCTGCGGCTGCTGCCGGGGATCGGCGCGTATACGGCTGCGGCTATCGCCAGCATTGCGTTTGGCGAGGCTGTTGCCGTCGTCGATGGCAATGTGGAGCGCGTGTTGTGCCGCATGGCTGGTTGGGAGGCGGGCAGCCGTGCGGGCGGCGCGCACCAGAAGCGCAGGATCGATGAGCTGGCCAACAAACTCGTTGACGTGAAACGGCCCGGCGACTTCAACCAGGCGTTGATGGAACTCGGAGCGACCGTGTGTATGCCGCGCAATCCGCAGTGCCTGGTGTGTCCGTTCTGCAGCGATTGCAAGACGCGTGGAGAACACAAGCGGCCGCCGCGCGCGCCCATGCTGAGCCGCGAAGTTGGTTATGCGCTCGTGGTCCGCTTAAGTGGCAAGGCGAGCAAGACGCATGTCTCAAATGCGCGCGAAGTATTGCTGGAGCAGCGGCCCACGACCATGAGCGTGATGCCGGGCATGTGGGAGCTGCCCAGTCTGCGCGAGCCTGCCGTGCCGGAGAACGAGTTGCGTATGACGGTGCGGCACGCCATCATGCAGGTGAACTACTATGTCCGCATTCGTACGGTCATCGAAGACGATGTGGAGGCGCTGACGGCGGTGGGCGGAAAGCGTCAGTGGGTTCCGCTGGCGGAAGCAGGGGAAATGGCGCTCACGGGTCTTACGCGCAAGGTGCTTACACGCGCGCGGCTGCTGCCCAATGCGCGGCTGGTCGCAGTGGGCGAAGGGCCGGAGGCTCTGGTATAACGCCCGTCATGCGTCTCTTGGAACGCGAATTTTTTAGGGAGATTTCATGAAGCAACATTCTTTTCTGGCGTTTTTGGCACTTAGTGTATTGGCGGTAACTCTGGCTCCTGCGCAAGTCGCGGCGGGCGCGGTTCCCGCGATTGCCGGTCTGCCGCCGGCTGCGCGTGCCGCGGCCGATTCGATCGATCCTGAAAAGATCCGAGCGCATGTGCGCTTTCTCTCGCTCGATCTGCTGGAGGGCCGTGGACCCGGAACACGCGGCGGCGAGCTGGCAGCCGAATACATCGCCACGCAGTTTGCGCTCGCGGGTCTCGAGCCGGCAGGCGACAACGGAACTTACTTTCAACGCGTACCGCTCTATGCCGTGCACACAGTGGAAGACAAGACGAGCTTCTCGTTCGTGCCCGCAGATGGCCAGCCCGTTGATCTGACGTATGGATCCGAGATTGTTGCAAAAGATCAGACCGGCCAGGCTGTGGCAGATATTGACGCGCCGATCGTCTTCGTGGGCTACGGCATCGACGCGCCGGAATATCACTGGAACGATTATGCGGGCGTCGACGTAAAGGGCAAGGTTGTGCTGGTGATCGTGAACGAGCCGCCTTCGAACGATGAGAACTTCTTCAAAGGTGCGGCACTTACTTACTACGGCCGCTGGACCTACAAGTATGAGGAGGCCGCGCGGCGTGGGGCCGTGGGCGTGCTCGTCATTCACCGCACCGATCTGGCGAGTTATGGCTGGGACGTGGTGCGCAATTCGCAGGCTGTCGAAAAGAGCTATCTCGAAGGCGACCCGACGGCTACGCTGCGCGCCGCGGCCTGGATTCAGCATGACGTGGCGCAGAAGCTCTTCACGATGGCGGGGCGAGGCGATCTCGACGAGGCCATCAACACAGCGGGCAAGCCCGGGGCATTCCATGCCTTCGAGCTTTCGGTCAAATTACATGCTCATATTGAAAGCCGCGTGCGCCGTTATGTGAGCGCCAACGTGGTGGGCCGTGTGCACGGAGCGGACGGTGAGGGCAATGCCATTCTCTACACGGCGCACTACGATCACCTCGGCATCGATCCCGACGCAAAGGGCGACAACATCTATAACGGCGCCGCCGATAACGGCACGGGCTGCGGCATTCTGCTGGAGATGGCGCGGGCCGTTGCGCAATCGGCCGAGCGGCCACCGCACGACATGTACTTCGCGGCCGTGACCGCCGAGGAGCAGGGGTTGCTCGGGTCACAATATCTTGGCATGCATCCGCCGGTGCCGGCAGGGAAGATCACGCTGGACCTGAACTATGACATGCTGCTGCCCATCGGCACTCCGCGTTCGGTGAGCCTCAGTGGCGCCGAGCGCATCAACTTCTGGCCGACGGTGGAACGCGTGGCCAAGCAGTTCGATCTGGCCCTCGAGCCTGATCCTGAGCCCAGTGCGGGACATTATTACCGGTCAGATCATTTCTCCCTGGCGCGCGTGGGCATTCCGGCATTTTCCGTCGATCAAGGTGATGTTTTCGCAGGACACGACGAGGCATGGGGTCGTGCGCAGATGGAAGACTACGTGGCGCATCACTATCATCAGCCATCGGATGAATATAGGGCTGACTGGGACTTCCGCGGCAACGCGAAGCTGGCGCGCTTCGGCTTTGTGCTGGGCTGGCTGGCGAGCGAGCAGGAGAAGCCCATCGAGTGGCAGCCGGGTGATGAGTTCGAAAAGGCGCGCAAGGCCAGCGAAGGCGGTGGTTCTCAGTAGTAATCCGCGCAGCTCATGTAGTAGCCGCAGTGCGTGCAGATCAGCTTGCAGCGATGGCCGATGAGCTGGTGACTGCAGGTGGGGCAGATTTGGCAGTGATGGTCTAAGTGCTGACCTGTGGGCCGGTTTGCGGGCTGCGCCCGAAGCTCTGCGCGCGCAGCTTCACCATGTGAGAAATCCGCATGAAAATCGGTGTCGAGGGCGCGGGGTCTCTGCAGCAGCATGGTCGACAGATTAGCATGAAGGGAGTGCCGCCTGCCGCGTCATCTTCGGGCAGGTGCCCAATGCAGCAATCACAAGCAACCAGGATCTGATGAAAAATCCCCAGAAGGAGGGAACATGGCAAGCAAAGCAAGTGCGGTTTGGACAGGTTCGTTGAAGGAAGGCAAGGGCACGATCTCGACGGCAACGGGCGTGCTGAAGAATGCGAACTACTCGTTCGCGACACGATTTGAAGGCGCGTCGTCAGGCACCACGCCCGAAGAGCTGATTGCAGCGGCGCACGCGAGCTGCTTCTCGATGGCGTTGGGCGCACAGCTGGGCGGATCAGGATTGACGCCGGAGTCCATCTCGACCGAAGCGGCCGTGACGCTGGCCAAGGTGGACGGCGGATTCGCGGTTACCAAGATCGCGCTAACCACAACCGCCAAGGTGCCAGGAGCAACCAAGGAGGCCTTCGACACCGCCGCCGCCAATGCCAAGGCAGGCTGCCCCATCTCCAAGCTCTTTGCCAACAATACTGAGATTACGCTCGACGCCAAGCTGGTGTAAGCTCAGTTTCTGAGCGTGTTAGGTCCGGCAATTTGCGAACCACATCCCTCCCCGGCTTCGTTTTTCACAGAAGCGTCTGCGGGGAGGGATGTTCGCGTTGCCGCTCGCAGCGAGGCGAACACAGGGCGCCAACTCGGACGCATTTGACACAGCCCGCCGCATTTGCGAGACTCGAAGTTACTGCCTGTTCAGTAAATCTCGCTGAACGAGTGTCCCGTGCCGAAGTGGCGGAATTGGCAGACGCGCATGGTTCAGGTCCATGTACTCGCAAGGGTGTGGGGGTTCGAGTCCCTTCTTCGGCACCAATCCAGACAGAATCTTTCTCTTAAATGCTTGGCGATGTCGATCCCAGTGATTGCGCCTCGCTGTTGGAATCGCGGAAGCCGGCATTTTGATGCCAGCTTTGATGAGCGGGCTCAGAAGATCGCCAGTGCCATTACAGAAGGGCGGACTAAGCGCAGTCTCTCACCCGTGTGATCAGGTGTTTTCCGGCCTGTCAGTAAGACCGGCACAGCTCGTGGAGCGATAAGTACAACTACCTCCCTTTAGCAGAAGCACTCGTCTTTTTTCGATGCTCGAGTGTCTGAGTGAAACGGACCGCTATCTCCGCTAAAATCGGGCCGGCGACGGCGACTACAAGTAATCGCGGCCAGGAAACAACCTAAATGACGAGATAGTCATTTTTCGTGATGATTGCGTCGCCTACTAACAGAAGAGCAGTGATGAACATCACACTTATGTGTAACAAGCCGTACACAATAAGAAAACAGAATAGAAGGAGTTGTGCATGTTATATTTTCTTGTAGAGTTCCGCTCATTGCATGCACAACTTTTCGGCCGCGAGCCGGTCTGAGTAGGTGAAAAGCTCCAGATTTGCTGTCGTGAAGAAAGAGCGGGGATCGTCAGTTAGCCACGATTGACCGCCAGGACTCTCTGAATCATCTTTCAGTATCTGCTCGTTCACTGGAAACTATGCGTTTTGCCCAGGGAGGCAACTTGCCAGCGAAGGTGTGCGCTTCGAACTCGTTTGAGGTCACCGCAGAACAACAAATGGGCACGCCGGATCCAGCGCTGCATGGGCCG
>DATJNF010000005.1:0-4649 GCA_035508375.1 Occallatibacter sp.
ACGTTTTGGGATTGGGCGAGACCTGGAACGGATTTCGCTGTAATCCGAAATGTCCAAAGAACTCTTCGTACATGGGTACCCAGCCGCTAATCAGCGATTTACGTACATTGAGCGGAGCGCTGATTCTATGTGAAGGTAGCCAGCTGCCGCAATCGAAAGATGCGTGTAAGAGAGTACTAAGGTGGTTCTACGTGTACTAGGTCAGCTAGGAGTGTTCAGTCGATGCCCTGAATACGTAGACTCACCAATTGGTCGATACTCAGGTTTTGCATGCCGCGCGACTTCAGTCCGGAAATATATTCGGGCGTGACGCCATGAATACGCATGGCGATCAACTGATCCGGATCGGGATGTTTGTAGCCGAGCGCCTGTACTTTAGCGATAAATTCCGGCGACACGCCATGAATGCGAAATGCGATGAGCTTCTCGAGCGCCACGTGGTCGTATCCTTCCTTCTGTAGCTGCTGGATGAACTCCGGCGTAGCGCCGTGGATGCGCATGGCGATCAAATCGTCATCGGTAGGCTGATAGCCGGATTTGCGCAGAAAACGCACCATTTCGGGGGTGACGCCGTGAATGCGGAAGGCCACGAGCTTGTCGCAATCGCTGGCGTCGATTCCGGCGTCGCGGAGTTCATGGATGAATTGCGAATTCACTTTGAAAATGCGAAAGGCAATCAGCTTATCGGTGTCCAACCCCTGCAGATGCTCCCCCTTCATCTCCTTCGCGAAATTCAGGCTCACGTCCAGCACCGCCATGGAGAACTGTTTCTCCGGATCGATGCCGGTGAATCCCAACGAATTCATCTCCGAGGTGTACTTGGAATCGGCTAAAAAATGGAAGGTGCCCGCGCCCTCTCCATTCTCCAGATAGCCTTCGCAGTCAAAGCGTCCCGCGTCGCGGTTGATGGTGAACTTCACTTCCTGCTTGCCCGCTTTCGCCGCGTCCAGGCCCACAAACACGCTGAGCGGCCAGTCCGAGGAATTCGTGGAGGAATTGCCGTGCTGGTGATGAATCAGCGTGAACTCCACCTTACCGGGCTCATCGCTGTGTTCCATGGTCCACGTGCCGCGGAAATCTTCAGCGGCGCGGACCGCCCATCCCGCCAGAAGTGTGCACACCACAAGAATGTAGGCCGTGAGGCCCTCACGACGGTTCATGTTGTTCCTCCTGATTTACTTTTCGGCGTCGAACACGCCAGCGTGTTTCAGCGCAATCAATTTATCCAGAGTCAGATTGTTGAAGCCGTGGTTTTTTGCCTTGGCGATAAACTCCGGGGTGATCCCCTGGACTTTTGCGCCAATGGCTTCGCCCGCATCCGGCTTGAACCCTTCCGCTTGCAGCTCCTTCAGATATTCCGGCGTTACCCCCTGCACTTTCATGCCGATGAGTTCACCGGAATCGAACTTCAGGCCCAGTTGTTGCATTTCTTTCACGTACTCTGGCGTCACCCCTTGCACCTTCATGCCGATGATGTCGCCGGAATCGACGTCCAGCCCGAGCGCGCGCATTTCCTTGACGTACTCGGGGGTCACGCCCTGTACTTTCATCCCGATAATTTCGCCGGAATCAGCCTTCAGCCCCAGGCTTCCCATTTCTTTCACATATTCTGGCGTTACACCCTGGACCTTCATGCCGATCACATCATTGGCGTCCAGATTTTCTCCGGTCGCCGCGCTCATTTCTTTGATGTACTCCGGAGTGACGCCTTGCACTTTCAGCCCGATGAGCTGGTCGACATCGACCTTGCCGTCTTTCGAGGTGATGTACGGCTTCATCGCGCGCGCGTAATCTCCGGTCACGCCTTGCACCTTTAACGCGATCAGTTCATCGACGGACAAGTTGGTCAGGCCCGCCGAGCTCAAGGAGTCGATGTAACTCTGCGCCTTTTGCGGAGCGGCGTTCGTTTGGGATTCCTGTTGTGGCTGGGGATTGGGTGTGGGGGTTGGAGTGGGGAGGGCGGCGAGGCGGGACACCTGCACCACGGTGGAAGTAACGGCCCTCGATACCGTTGCCGATACGATCTCCCTGGTGAGGTTGGTTGCCTGCGCAGCAATGGCTGCATTCGCGTTGACCGTTACGGGACTCGATGATTGCGCGCGAACCTCATGCACACTTCCCAACAGCGCGCTTCCTGCCAAAAGCGCCGCCGAAAGGCACAGCACGCCCGCCGATAAGTTGGCGCCGCGAATCGATTCCGCTTTGGTATTCGCAGCGAGCAAACGCGCCACACGCTGCACCAGCGGGCTACGGTTTGCGGCCATGGCCAGTTGAGGCGCTGCGGTGGTTTCTGCCATGCGCGCCAGGGCATGTGCGTAGGCGACCGGACTGCCGCACAGCGTCACGGCCTCGTCGTCGCAGCAGTGCTCGCGTTCGGCGCGAACGCGTTTTCCCAGCCACCATACGGCCGGATGGTAGAACAGCAGGGTTTCCACGCCGACTTGGAACAGATTGACGAACGCGTCGTAACGGCGAATGTGCGCCAGTTCATGCGCGAGCACCGCTTCCAGTTGCGCTTCGGTCAAGCCGCTCAACGCGCTCACCGGGAGAAGTACGACCGGGCGGATCCAGCCCGCCACAGCGGGTGCGTCGAGATGCAAGCTCTCGCAATAGCGGATGACCCGCGTCAGCCCCATGCGCTGCCGCAAGGATTCGCAGATTTGAAGCAAGTCATCGGTGACCGGGAAGGTCTCTTTCCGGCGCAAACGTTCGACCAGCAGGATGCCGCCGGCCGAGCGCAGGCTCAGCAGAACGACGCCCGCGAACCACACTTCCACCAGCCACAGGAAATAGGGCGGAGCGCTGGGCTGGTGTTGCGCGCGGTTCTCTGTGAGCTGCGCGATTATGGCTGGCGCAGCAGCCGAGGTGGGCTCTGTTGCGGAGTGCTGGGTAATCGCCGGCGCCTCGGCGACGGCCTGCTCTTGAGCGCGCAAGAATACAAAGGTGGCCACCGGCGCGGCGAGCATCAGCGCCAACGTCGCGACACCCACGGCATACCGTGAAGACGCGGTGCGGCACAGCGCCATCACCATATACGCCAGCGCCGCCAGCGCCGTCTCTTGCCAGAGAAAATGCAACAACGCCAGCGCCAGCAGCCGCAACGTCGCCGGAGAGAGCCACGGAGTAAGGAGCGTCATCGGATTTTCCTTTCGTGTTCGTTGAGCAGCCGCCGCATTTCTTCAATCTCTTCCTTGTTGGCCTTGCGGCCGGAAAGCGCGTGCATCATCAGTTCGCTGGCGGAGCCATCGAACACGCGCTGGAGCACGTCCTGCGCCAGGTCGCGCTTGGTTTTCTCTGCCGGTTGCTCCGCCTCGTACACGTGCGCCCGTTGTTCTTCGTTGCGGCGCAGGGTGCCCTTGGCGGTCATAATCTGCATTAACTTTAAGACGCTGGTGTAGCCAATTGGTCTTTTCTCGTGGAGCGCCTGGTGCACCTCGCGAACGGTGGAGGGCCCGCGCTCCCAAAGAACGTGGAGAATTTCCAGCTCGGAAGAGGTGGGTTTGCGATGGGTGGAAGTAACCATGGGGCGAGGCTACTACGAAGAGGTTCGTAGTGTCAACGAAAATCTTCGTAGTTTCGTGGGCTTGGTGGAGGCGGCGGCAGGGCTGCCGCTGCGCTTGCGCTAGCAGAGTTGAAATTGCGAACCGGCGGGAACTGGGCTCCCGCACTCCAGACGCCAAAGGCAGAGACGGACACAGGCTAAACACGCTGCGGAAAAAGTCGAAAAGCAGTTCCTCAGAGGCTGAAGCCCAATCGATTGCCAAGCATTTATGTCGGAGCTAAAGCTCCGACCCCCGGTGCCGGATACATTTTTCCGCAAGCTGTAAAGCCTGTGCTACAGGGTGAGCCTGCCGCTACTGGCGGACCAAATCGCGGGCGGTGGGCTTCAAATGGATGGCATCGAGACTGGCGGCGTCCCAGCCTCCGCCCAGGGCTTTCACTAGCAGGACTGAGGTGACTAGCCTTTGGCCCTGGATGATGGCCGCTTCCTGTTCGTTGCTTAGCAGATTCTGCTGGGCGGTAACCACATCCAAATAGTTGACCAGGCCGCCGACATAACGCGAGGTGGCAATGTCCACCTGCTTCCTCGCGGAATTCACCGCATCCGCCTGCGATTGGCGCGCAGCTGCCAGCACTTCCAGGCCGGTGATGTTGTCCTGCACTTCACGAAACGCGTTGAGAACCGTGTCGCGATAGTTGGCCACGGTGGCGTCGTAATTCGCCTGCTGATATTGCACCTGGGCGTGCAACGCGCCGCCAGAGAAAATGTCTTGAGCCACATTTGCGCCGAGGGCCCAGAAACCGCTCTCGGCGTTCACCAGCCGCGAAATGTATTGTGAGTTCCATCCACCCTGCCCATAGAGCTGCAGCGACGGATAATACGCAGCCTTCGCAATGCCGATCTGAGCATTTGCAATCGCCATTTGCCGTTCCGACTCCGCAATGTCTGGGCGGCGCTCCAGCAGATCGGAGGGAATCGCGGTGTCGATACCGGGTGGCTCGGCAGTAAGTTCCCGCGATGCCAAATGGAAATCCGGCGCCGGCTTGCCGACCAATACCGCAATGGCGTCTTCGAACTGCTTGCGGGTCTGTTGCAGAAGGGTCGCCTGCGTGCGCGTGGTGTTCAGCAACGTTTCTTCCTGGGCCAC
>DATJNF010000006.1:0-37362 GCA_035508375.1 Occallatibacter sp.
ATATTCCTGATGTACGCGGTGCTCTCGTGGTGGTACGACTACGAGTTGATGTTGAAGGCCGTCCTGGTGATCTTTGGCGTATCGCTGGTGGTGCGGGCGGCGATGCCGCGGGCGAATGCGAGCCCCGATCCGGCGTAATGCGGGCGAAAACTGGAACTCGCCTCAGACCTCCTTTTGCTTCAGGCGTTTTTTTTACCGATGCGGCCGAGGTGCGTGTAGGAAAATCCCTCAGCGTATTTGAGGCCGTAACCCAACATGCGATCGATGGCGATGTGATTGGCCCAGATGAGCGCGATGGGAATGAGGAGACCTTGCGCGTGGGCGAGGAGCGCGACGAGCGCGAGCAGGCCGGGAAGCAGATAAGTGTGGAACGCGTTGTAAATGCGTGCGCCGCGGCAAGGCGAAGCGAGATAGCCGAGCAGGGAGAGATCGGGCGCGATCCAGAGGGCGGCGAAGAGCCACCAGCTTGCGCCGGCGCGGGCGTAGAGCGCGGCGGTGAGCAGAGCGACGGCGAGGCCTTCGAGACGCAGAAGAGCAATGACAGTGGAAGAGCGCGCGGGTTGCGCGGCGCCGGGTTGCGGAAGCGCGGAAGCGGTTGCCATGCCTGATGGGATGAGCGAGGGGGATGACGGAGTGCAGAGATTTTAGAGAAGTGGCCGCGGGATTGAAGCAGGAGGAACGCAAAAGGGAGAAGCGCTGCGGCTTCTCCCTTTTCTGTGTGCGCAGTCCGGGGGTTACTTTTTCGGGGGTGCGATCATATCCTTGGCTGCCTTGGCGACACGGAACTTGACCACAGTCTTGGCCTTGATCTTGATGGGCTGGCCGGTTTGTGGGTTGCGGCCCATGCGGGCCTTGCGCTCCGCCTTGACCAGGCGGCCGATGCCGGGAATCACGAAGACGCCGTTCTTCTTGGTTTCCTTGATGGCGGTTTCAGCCAGCAGGTCCAGGAATGCCGCCGATTGCTTGTTGGTGAGTTCGAGCTTCTCTGCCATTTGCCGCGTGAGGGCGGTCTTGGTCAGTCCAGTTGCCATGTGATGTTCTCCTTCTGGGCAAGCCCTCGGGGCTGCCTGGTTGACGGGCTTTCACCGCATGGGAGGGAGTACGGATCAGGGACTGCCCCAGTGCGAAACACCTGTGTTCATGCGGCTTTCGAAGAACCCTGCCGAAGGTTACAATGCGGCCTGCGGACGCCTAAAGTCAAGCGAAAAAGCCCGATTTCCACAGGTTTTCTTCGGGTTTTGCCCCAAATTAGCCATATTTATGGGGCTTTTCGCGCTTCTGCGCCCGAAATCAGGCGAAAATAAGGGACTATTTGGCGAATTTCTCCATGTGAAAGCGCGTGCCTCAATGCAGTCCAAAGAGCACTTTTTTCTTCGGCGCCTGGGAGGCGGCTATGGGCGTATTGAGCGCATCGACAACCGGTGCTGCGATCTCGAAATGGCGGATGACAGTGGCGGCGAAGTCAGGCTTGAGGGCAGTGCTTGCGGGCAGCGTGGCTGCCAACCCCCACTGCTTGCATCGGATCAGGTCGATGCCCGGATGATCGGCGGGAAATCCCTTGGGCGGGCGCGTGAGGGCGTTGCCCTCGAACTCGCTGAATGTCCTTCGCACTTTTGGGCTTTTCAACAGCTTGCTGAACTCGGCGTGATGATCGCGCAGCCAGTGGCGGATCTGCGCGAGCTGATCTTTCTCCGGCATGTAGGCGCCGGCGGCGATCACCACTTCTTTCGCGCTGACATGAAAGTAGTAGCCAGCGCCGGAGGTCTTCGCGAGTCCCTGATGCGACCACCACGCGGCGACGTGGGTCTTGTACGGCCGCTTGTCATTCGAGAAGCGTGTGTCGCGATAGATGCGGAAGATGGATTTTTCTGCCGGTCGTATGAAGTTGGGCGCGAAGTCCATCATGGCGTCCGTCACCTTGCGGATGACGGCGAGCATCGGCTCTTTCAGCTCGGCCTCAAATTGCGTTTTGCGTGGCTGAAACCAGGCGCGGTCGTTGTGCTTGGCAAGATTGCGTAGGAAAGTGAGCGCCTCGGGACGAAAGAAGGGTTGAACTGCTGTTGGGGCAGATTTTTGCTTGAGAGCCATGGCAAGGAAAAGTGTATCGTGGACGGCTTTGCGGCTTATTCAACAGCTGTGTCAAAACTACGCGGCGCGGGCGAGCCAGCCCTTCATCGTGTTTGCATCCACAAGGCCAGCCTGCTGGAACTGCAATTTTCCGCCAGAGAAGACAGCGAAATTCGGAATACCCTGCACGTTATACCGCGCGGCAAGTTCCGGAAACTGCTCCGTATCAACCTTGAGCACAACAGCATGGCCTGCCAGGTCGCGGGCCACCTGCGCGACGTGCGGCGCTGCCATGCGGCACGGACCGCACCAGGCAGCCCAGAAATCCACCAGCACAGGGACCTTGCTCTCGCGCACGATCTCGTCGAACTCCGCAATGCCGACCGCGATCGGCTCGGCCATTGGAGGCAAAGCGGCTTTGCACGCGCCGCAGCGTCCCGCATCGGCAAGATGTTTTGCCGGAATTCGATTCGCTTTTCCGCAGGATGGGCAATTTCGGACGATGGGCATCGCGGCTCCTCTTATTGCAAGATGCGGTAGAAGACATAATCGTCGCTATCGAATCACTTTCAACGCGCTGCGGAAGAGCCCTTCGAAATCGCCCGCCAGGGCCTTGTCCTTCGCGACGGCCTGCTCGATGGCCTTCTCTGCGGCAGGGCGTTGATAGCCAAGATTCACGAGCGCCGACAGCACGTCGTCAACGGCGGGGCCCTGCACGGCGGCAGGCGCGGGCGCCACGGCGAAGTCGTCCAGCTTGTCCTTAAGCTCCACGACAAGGCGCTCGGCGAGTTTCCTGCCGACTCCCGGAATACGGACCAGTTGCGCATGATCTTGCGCGCGGATGGCCTGCACGGTCCGGTCGTTGGAGAGGCCGCTCAGGATCTTGATAGCCAGCTTGGGGCCTACGCCGCTCACGGTGATCAACCGCTCGAAGAGCCGCTTCTCCTCGCGGTCGAGAAAGCCGAAGAGCGCGATCTGGTCTTCGCTCACCTGCGTGTGGATGTGGAATGAGGTCTCCGCGCCGAGCGATGGCAGCCCGGTGAAGGTGGGCACTGAGATGGCTACGTCATAGCCGACGCCCGCAGCCTCGACGATGGCCTGGCCGGGTTCCTTGTGGATGAGTTTGCCGCGCAGGTGAGCGATCATGCGTGCGACCTAAGCTGTGTCCTTCATCTCCATACTACAGAGCGTCGCCGGCAGCCCGCGCACGTATGGAATTGAATACTTGACACCCCCGGCGCATACGTTATGCTAGAGCAGTTTTCCAGCGCATTCAGTATTGCGGGAGCCGCACAGGCATTGAAACGCAATGGCTTCGGCTTGCGCCAAGTGGAGAACTACGGCTGTTCCGATTCCCCGAAGAGTATTCTTCGCGTTTCTTCTCCCGCGATGGACTGCACTCTCGATTTGCGGCTATGAGCATGGATCACCGGCTGCGCGCCAGCTCCAAAACATTCGACGTGCAATAACCAACATCGGCGCTGCGCAAAACCGGGACTCTTAATCTTCTTGATCGTGAGGCAAGCGATGATCGAGAAAATCGCCGTCTTTCTGAAAGCGGCCTTCCGGTGGGTTCGTTATTTCTACTTCCTTCGTTTCAGCCTGATCTTGCTGGCCTTCGCGCCGGTCATGGTGATGCTGAACGGCACGGGAGCCTGCACGCTGGTCCGCGGAATCCTGGTGCCCGAGCATTGGGAGCAATATCTCTGCGTCGCTTTTTTCCTGGTGTCGGCGGGTTTCGCCGCGTTGGTGCTGGCGCGGGTGGTGCTGGCCAACGGACCGGAGCGCTTCAATGAAGGCGTGCCGAACACCCTCAAGCTGCTGCTGGTGAACGACGATGCCCACTGGCTGGTCGAGACGTCCGCCGTCGTGTTGTTTCAGATCCCGAACCTGTATGTGTTTTTCGAGATATTCGGCAACAGCCAGGGCGAGGGTGTGGCCGCCAATCAGATCTGGCCGGGCCTGGTGCTCGGTACCCTGCTGGCGGGGTTCATCTGGTGGAGCGCGAACGCATGGTTCTATCTCACGTATGACGTGCCGGGAGAGGTTCTAGGCAAGATAGTTCTCGGCAAGACTGCCGCGCGCACAGTACTGTTTCCGCGAGCGTGGTTCGGCCTGCATCGGCCGGGAACGGATCTGGGAGCCAACCCTCCGCCCGCAGCAACCCTGGAAACGGCATTTACGCCGCTCAGGGACAGCCAGCTGTCCAAACTTGTGGTTGCATTCGCGGGCATCTGCAACCGGCTCGTCCGGCTGACCGGCTACTTGTATCCCGATGGCACTCCCTACGAAGGCCAGATCTTCGTGCTCGTCACCACGGTTGTTTTGGCGCTGGTCTACGTCGTCACCTGGCCGCTGACCGCGCCCGTTCCTGCGCGCATCATGTCGATCGTCATGTTGGCGGTTCTGGCCGCGGCGGGTGGGCTGATTCTCTACGTCTTCTGGGGTGCAACTCCGGGATCAGGCGGACGCCTGTTGAAATGGCAGGTGGCCATGACGATCGGCGTCGTCGGCTTCTGGCTGGCCGATTTCGTCCTTTACTTTTTCACCGCCGCGGAGCGTTTTCCGGTATTTGCGGTTCTGCTGCTTCTGGTCACGCTGGTCATGTGGGTGCTCGCAGGGATTGCTTTTTTTGTGGATCGCTATCGCGTGCCGGTGCTCACCACTCTGATCGTTCTCACCATGCTGCCGCGCCTCTTCGGCTGGTATGGCGACAGCGAAGAGCACTACTTTTCGACGACCGTAGCAAAGGGCGACGCCGCGGCGGCAGCACTGCCCACGCCGGCAGCTGTACTCGATATGCGGCTTGCGGACGCGTCGGCCTCGGATCAATCGGATTACCCACTGATCATCGTCACCTCCACCGGCGGAGGCCTCCACGCGTCGGCGTGGACCTCGGCGGTGCTGGCGCAGTTGGAGATCGCTTTTCAAAATGCCCATCTGCCCTTCCGGGACAACCTTTTGCTCATGAGCACGGTCTCCGGCGGCAGCGTGGGACTGCTCTCGTACCTGCGCGAGATTGAGAACCCTAGCGGCCCGAACTGGGTGCGCATGCAAACGACCGCGCAGTGCTCGAGCCTGGAGGCGGTGGGCTGGGCGCTTGCCTATTACGACATTCCGAAGGCGACGATTCCGTTCATGCCGCTGATTCTTCCGCAATCTTCAGGCGACGGTGATCTGAACACCAGCCCGCTCTTCAAGGACCGCACCTGGGCATTGCGCAAGGCGTTTGGCCGCAACCTCAGCAATCCATACTGCAACGGCGACTGGCCAACCGTGGTCCACTACTTCGCGCCGCAGCAGGACAAGAGCACGCCGCAACCGGGGTCCTACTTCCAGCCCGAAGATGTGCAATCGCAAAAGGAGAGCAAAAACATCGAGTCGTGGCTGGCAGTGAGAAACCTGATTCCCGCCAGCGGCAAGATGCCGCCGGCCTTCACCATGAACACCACCACAGTGGAGCGCGGCGAGCGCTTCCTGCTCTCAAATTACCATCTGCCGCAGTATCCGCTCGATTCGGCTTCAGATTATCCGGCGCAGTCGTTTGCGGATGCATTTGGCTGCTGCAGAGATAAGGTCTTCGATCTGCCGCTCGTCACGGCCGCGCAGCTTTCTGCAACATTCCCCATCGTCTCTTCAGCCACGCGCGCACCCCAGTCGGCTGATTGGCATAGCGTGCATATGGTCGACGGCGGTTATTACGACAACGACGGTACTGCGTCGATTCTGGAGTTTCTCCGCTATGCGCTGGTCCGCCCGAAGGACGAGACCGTCATGGATACGGAGGAGCAGCAGCACCGGCAGAGCATCGACAGCAAGCTGCAGTCCGATCACAAGCTGCGCATTTTGCTGATCGAGATCCGCAACAGTCCGGACACGCTGATCAACGATGAGACGCTGAACAAAGATACTGCGCGAGTCGGTGGAGGCCGCGGCGCTCTCGCCGACGCCTGGAATCTGCTCAGCGAGGCGATGGCGCCGCTTGAAGGCTTCTGGAATGCGGGGCACGAGGCCGTTACGGCGCGAAATCTTGCCAGCCTCTCGTTGCTGGAGCGCGCCCTCCAAGACAAGCTGCAGGTGCACCGCGTGGTCTTCGCGGACCTGAACAGCGCCGAAGAGGTGGGCACCGATCCGCTGTCGTGGTCGCTCACGCCGAAAGAGCGTGCGGAAGTCTTGAGCTCCTCGTGTCCGCAGAAGATGGGCGGCAGCTACAAAGAGGCAGTAGATTGGTTCCAGAAGCCAAGCGCAGATTGGAAGAGTGACTTTGAATTCCTGTCGAATGCGCCGCAAGCCACGCCAGGCGTGCCGGCAACTCTGCCAATCTCTAATAGCCAATCACCTCGAAGCGCTAAGTGAGAATGCTCATTCGCCTGGCGACACGCTCGAGCGTGTCGAGTGCCTGTGCGAGCTGTGCCTGCGTATGCTCGCTCGTAACGATGGCCCGGATTCTTGCCTTCCCTTCGGGCACGGTGGGGAAGGCGATGCCGGTAGCCATCACGCCTTCATCGAAAAGTGCGCGCGAAAACTCCATCGCGGCGCGGCCTTCTCCTACGATGATCGGCGTGATCGGCGTTTCGGTAGCCGGCGTGTTGACGCCGCCTATGTTGAAGCCGAGGCGCTTCAGTTCGCCCTGAAAATACCGTGTGTTGGCCCAGAGGCGGTCGATGCGTTCGGGTTCCTGCTCCAGAATGTCGAAGGCGGCGATGCAGGTGGCGGCAACAGAGGGAGGATGCGAAGTGGAGAAGAGAAACGGGCGCGCGCGGTGGTAGAGATAGTCGATCAGATCGCGCGAGCCGCAGACATATCCGCCGAGCGATCCGATGGCTTTCGACAGCGTGCCGACCTGCACGTCCACGCGCCCGTGCATGCCGAAGTGATCCACGGAACCGCGGCCGTTGCGGCCCAGCACACCAGAGGCGTGTGCGTCGTCGACCATCATGATGGCGCCATATTTTTCGGCCAGCGCGGCGAGCTTGTCGACGGGGCCGATATCGCCGTCCATCGAGAAGACGCCGTCGGTGATGACCAGCTTGTGGCCGGGCTTTTGCTCCAACTCCTGCAGTAGTTCCTCGCAGTGGTCGACGTCTTTATGGCGGAAGACCTTGATGGTGGCGCGGGAGAGCCGCGCGCCGTCGATGATGCTGGCATGGTTCAACTCATCGGAGAGGATGAAATCGTCTTTGCCGAGAATGGCGCTGACGGTCCCTGCGTTCGCTGCAAAGCCGCTCTGGAAGACGACGCACGCCTCGACGTTCTTGAAACGCGCGATCTTCTCCTCGAGCTCCATGTGGATGCGCATGGTTCCGGCGATGGTGCGCACTGCCCCAGAGCCTACGCCAAATGCGCGCGTAGCGTCGATGGCGGCTTCGATAAGCCGCGGGTCATTGGCGAGCCCGAGATAGTTGTTGCTGGCCAGGTTGACGACCTGTTTGCCATCGTACTGGCAGACGGGCGCCTGTTGGCCATCGAGGATGCGGAGGTTAAAATGCGTCCCCTTGGCGCGAAGTTCATCGAGCGCCGCGGACAGGTGGGCAAGTTGCGGGCGAGACGTTGTCTGGGTCATGGTGTGCGCCTCAAAAAAGAAGCATAGCGCGAAAGCTGCGGACGCGAAGAGGAGCACCGGCAGCTATTTTTTCTATTCCCCATTCCCTGATCCCCATTCCCTATTTCTTCGGCTGCGTTCCCGCCTGTGTGCCCGACTGGGAATCGGGCTGCTGGCTGTTGTTGGTAATGTCCTGGCCGTTGTAAAGAATCGTGGTGGTCGAGCCGAAGCGTTTGTAGTCGGTGTATTTCACCGTGTCGCGGATGTGGACGTCCTGGGACATGTAGCCGTAGCCGCCGGAGAAGTGCAGAACGCCTTCGCCCTTGGTGTAGACCGGGAACCAGTAGTGGCCATCGACCTGCTGCCGCCAGGTCATGAAGGGAGGATGCAGGTCCTCCTGGCCTTTCTTCGTGTCGTCGGGAACCATGCGGCCGTTGGTCACCACAATCTGCAGATCGGTGGAGTCAACCCAGATGCGGCCGTCGAGGTAGCGCTTCTTCTTCTCGATCACCTTCGGGCTTACGTCGAAGACATAGCAGTCCAAGTCATCCACCTTTTGCCGGCCGACGTACTTGACGTCGTACTGCGGCAGATCAGCGGTGGTGAGCACGAAAGGATAGCCATGCTGAATGTCCTGGAGATCGGAGGGCGACATCATGACGCGGGTAAGGCTGCTGGCCGGCGCGAAGACCACCTTCTCGGTGCGCGCTCCGGAGGGATCGAAGATCACGTCATCCACTTCGTACCATTCGCCGTCGACCTTGTTGGTGTCATCGTCGATGGTCTGCACCCGGGCGACGCGGCGGTAGGTGTAGTGGTTCAGAGCGTCCTGGAACTCCGTCTCCTTGGCGGCAAACTGCTTGATAATCTGGTCGACCGGCACCGCGGGCTGGGAGAGGTCCATGCGGCCAAAGCCGGAATCGAGCGGCATGGGTGTAAAACTGTCATGGCCTTGCGCCTGAGCGAAGGGCGCGCCCAGCGAAATAGCGGCGAAGATGATGGTCCAGGCGATCCGGCGGGCGATCCCCGAGGCGATACATTGACGAGTGCACACAGCAGTTGTCTCCTCTTTGCGGTAACCGGGTCGAGTAGCTGCCCTACTGCCACTTTAGACGCATGTACAGCCCCGCGGGAACCTTTCACAATCGATAGTCGGGATCGTCTGCCTGCGTGCGGCCAGAATACAGTCGAAGAATGGTTTAAAAACAATCCGTTCGAGGCACACCGGGCATTTCCCAGGCGTAAAGAGGCAAAACTTCCTCGCTCTTCCCGCCTCCCCAGCTAAGGAGAACCACGGCTTTCATGCCTGACTATTACCATGCGCCGGCCCTGATTCTGACGGTACTCCTTCTGCCGGCTTTCGGGCACCTGTATCTGCGGCTGCGCGACATGCGGACGCGGCTGTGGTTTGCGGCGTTCTCCTCCACAGCGGTCGCCATGCTGTTTTCCTACACGATGAAAGGCTGGGTATTTCCGCCGGTCACCGCCGCGTGGCTTAGGGTGGGCGGGCGCACGTTCGTACAGGTAAGTTCTGCCCTGTTTCTCGCCTCGATGTCCCCGCTGTGGTTTCGCCTCGGACGGTTCCGGGTTCTTTACGCCATCCCGTACACTCTCCCGCTGGTGGCCTACTCGGTCCTGCTCTACGGCGTATTTCACGGCACGGCGCCCACCGGTCCGTTGTTGCTGATCTTTCCTGTGCTGGGGCTGGTCTGGTTTGGCGCGGCACTGTGCTGGGGAGCGCACAAGTACATCATTCCTTCGGCACTGGGAATTACGGTAGCCGTCGTGGCGGGTGCGGTCTTCTTCTGGGCGTACTTCACCCTGGGAGCCCAGGAGGCGCTGGTCTACGCAGAGAGCCTGAACCTGCTGATGGCCGCACTATTCATGGTCTTCGTCTTCCGGCGCCTGACGCCAGGACTGGCGCTCGGTGTGACCGGTCTTGTGGCCTGGGCCCTCCCCACGCTGGAACCGCTTCCCGCGGTAGCGCACAACCCGCCGTTCCATCTCCATCTGATACACGTGATCGTGATGGGTAAGGTAGTAGCGGCCCTGGGCATGATCCTGCTCACGCTGGAAGACGAACTGGCCAAGAACAATGCTGCGCAAGAGCGGGAGCGCCGGGCACGGCGGGAGTTGGAGGCCTACACCAAGTTGATGCTGGCGCGCCGCCGCGTCGAGGACTTCGACAAGCAGGCCGACGAGATCTGCGAGACCGTGGTAGCCCACAGCCGTTTTGCCCAGGCAGCGCTGCTGCTGCACACTGCGGGGCGCTATCGGCTGGCGGGCAACGCCGGCTTGGATTCAGCCACCAGTAAGGCTCTCGCCGAACTGGCGGTGCGGATTCCGGTGACGGGATTTCTCGCGCCGGGTTCAGCGCCGCACGCGGTCGAGCAAAGCCACACATTGAAGCTGGACCTTACGCCGTGGCTGGCGCCCGGCGACGACCTGAAGCGCCTGCGCTTTACTTCGGTGCTGGCTGTGCCGATGCTCAACCGGTCGACGACCGAAGGGACGCTGCTGCTGGCCCGCATGTGGCCCTCCCGCGTGAATCCGGGAAGCCGCGAGCCTGAGCCCCTGCGGCCGGACGACCTGCTGCCGATCGAGCTGCTGGTGGCGCGCATGCAGGCCACGCGCAGCCAGACCATGATGTTCGAGCGGCTGATCAATTCAGAGAAATTCTCTGATCTTGGTCAGTTGGCCGCCAACGTCTCCCAGGAGCTGAACAATCCTTTGACGGTGGTGCTGGGCTACGCCACGCTGCTCGAAGAGACCTCGATGCTCAACACGCAGGACCGCAAGGCAGTGGACTCGATTCTATCGGAGGCGCGGCACATGCGATCGACGCTCGAGAGCCTGGCGCGCATCTCGCGCTCGCATGGCGAACAGGCCGCTGTTTCGGTTTCGGAGCTGCTCTCGGATATGAGCGAGCTGCATCGCTCGGAGTTCCTCAGCCGCTCGATCGAGTTTCGGCTGAATATTGCTCCTGCATTGCCCCGGGCGCTATGCAGCGCCCAGCAGCTGCGGCAGGCTGTACGCCACTGCCTGCAGTTTGCGATGAATGCGGTCGAGTATCCGACTCCCGCCGCAGAGGAGCCCAAGACGATCCGCGTGGAAGCGGCCAGCGAAGGCAACGTTGTCCAAATCCTGGTGGGACACTCCGGTCCGGGATTTCCGAATCCGGAGCGCGCCTTCGACCCCTTCGCCGCCGCAGAGGCCGACGGCGAGGCCACCGGTCTGGGATTGAGCCTGTGCGCCACCATTCTGCGCGACAACAATGGCCGGGCACTGGCCGTGAATCTGGAGCCGCAGGGCGCGGCCATCATTCTAGAGCTTCAGGCCGCTTAGCTCATTGCAGGTCTGCGGCCAGCCAAAGGCCGTAGGCACGCGGCTTCAGCTTGTCCGATTCCGGCTGCGGCACCTGGCGGGCCGTGCAGGGAATCCCCGTGGACGTCACGACCTTGACGATGGAGTTTGCGTCGGAGACGCTCTGGCTATCGTCCGAATAGTAATGAACCTGCGATTCCTGCACAGTCTGGGGTTTCACGTCGATCCCTGACACGATATAGCCGGAGTTTCGCAAGGCGCGGGCGATTTGGGCGGCGTGTTTTCGCTGCGGCTTGGCGTGGATGTGGATGTAGACCCGTACCAGGTACTTGGCCGCATTCGGGTCGGCCTCGAAGGCCTGGTCGAGCGCCGTCGCGGCCTGGGCGGAGACTGCGGGATTCTGCGCCTGCAGGTTTTCGACGGTTGTGCTCAACACGGTTTTGGCGGTGGCCGCCTGCTGCTGGGCCGCTGCGGCCTGCGCGGACTTCGCCTGCACTTCCGAAGCAAGAGATTTGTTCGTATCCACCTGCGTGGTGAGCTGATGCCGGGTGTTCAACGCGGCCCACAGAATGAGGGCAACCCCGCCCATAACGGCCGCGCCGCCCAAAAATCCGATCAAACCCGAGCGGCGAGACTGCTGGGCCAGCCGCTCGGACATGGCCTTGACTTCAGCTTCCCAGGCGGCTCCATGGGACGAAACGTCGTCATCTTGCATCGGCTTGCCTCGTTCGCCTCAGAGCTTAGTTCCGAAGACTGCGTTGAAAACAACGCTTTGAATGCGCAGGATACGGTAGCCCGTGATGGTGATCATACCGCTGCAACTGGTCAGCGCGCCGATCTCGAGCCCGCCAGACTGCTTGTTCAACAGGATCCATGTCAGCGCACCAAGTACGCCCAGCGCCGCCAATCCAGCAAATGCCAGGTAGACATAACGCTCCGGCCTGCAGCTCTCGAGCAGGCTGTTGGCTACCTTCGCTCGCGCTTCGTAGTCAGCGAGCGAAGCAAGTCCATCGGCTTTTTTCGCTGTAGGCACGCGGAGATTATGGGGTGGGGTTTGTTTCAGTGTCAATCAAAAACAGGCGCACAGCCGCCTTCCACCGCAGTCAGACCCCCCTGCCACGGTAGTGTCTTCAGCTCGAATTTCGTTTCAACCGCCGACGCGGAGTTGGGTTGTTGCCCGCACGGTGAGACAAATCACTTTTTAAGCCGCATCAGGCTCGATTTACGCTTCAAAATCGAGCTCGACGGGGTCGATGAGCGGTACCAGCCACTCGAGCAGGGCAAGGTGCGCAGGATGAACCGCGTAGGCGTCGCATGAGGCCTTGTCTGTAAACTTCATCATCCCGGCGAAGGTAAATCCCTGCCCGCGTGGCGAGACGTTCGGGCCGACGTAAGCTTCGATGAGTCCCGGTATCACGCTGCGAAAGGCGAGAATATCCCTCTGGGCGCGGGCCTTGTCCGCGTCCGTCGCCGCGGGCTTCCAGCGGAATCCAAAGATGTGAATGAACATGGTTCTCCGGCTCTCTTCAACAACAACTCTCAATGGTTGTAACAGTTTTACGCGCTCAGCGCGAAGGCGCGCGCCGACTCGAGGAGTTTCGCTACAGAATCCTTCGAGCACGATTCGGTATAGATGCGCATCAGCGGCTCGGTGCCGCTGGCGCGCAGCAAAAGCCAGGTCTCGGCCGCGTTGGGCTTGGATGCAGCTTCCGGGTTGTCGAGATAAAACTTGACGCCGTCGAGCGTTTCAACGCGCAGAATCGGCATGCCGGCAAAGACCGCATTGCCCGGCTTTAGATCGCGGGCGCGCGCAATCGCGGCATTTTTGATGTCATCCGCGATGTGCAGATCGATGCGGCCGTACTGGTGCTCGCCGTACTCCGACTGCAGATCGGCAACGAGTTGTCCCAGCGTCTTGCCCTCTTCGGCCATCACGTTGGCCAGCAGCAGCGAGTTCAGCAGGCCATCGCGCTCGGGCAGATGGCGCTGGAAGCCGATGCCGCCCGACTCCTCGCCGCCCATCAGAATCTCACGCTCCAGCATGTAGTCGCAGACAAACTTGAAGCCGATACCGTGCTCGATCAGCTCGCGCCCATACTTCTTGCAGATGCGGTCAAGCATCTTCGTGGTGTTGAAGGCGCGCGTTACGGCGCCCGGCCAGCCCTTGCGGCGCAGCACCCAGCTCAATAGCACTGAATAAATTTTGTGCGGGTCGACGAAGTTTCCATCTTCGTCGGTGGCACCGATGCGGTCTGCGTCACCGTCGGTGCAAAGCCCGGCGTCGCAGCCGTTGGCCTTGGTTGCTTCGCCCAGCGCGCGGATGTGCGGCTCGATCGGTTCGGGGTTGATGCCGGGAAAGAGCGGATCGGGATTGGCGCGAATCTGCACATGCTCGACGCCAATGCGCTTGAAGATGTCGGAGAGAATCGTGCCGCCGGCGCCGTACATCGAGTCGATGCAGAACTTCCTTCCCGATTTTGCAATCAGATCGAGATCCGCGAAGCTCTCGATGGCTTTCAGATACGGAGGAAGAAAATCCACTTCCGTGATCGGCGCAGCCTGTGCGGCCTCCGGCGCCGGACTATCCAGATAGGCCTCGATCGCTGCGATGATCGATGGCTTTCCCGAACCGCCGTACCACGCCTTGTATTTCACGCCATTCCACTGCGCGGGGTTGTGCGAAGAAGTGATCATGATGCCGCCCGCTGCGCCTCTTGCACGCACACCGTAACTCAGCGCCGGAGTCGGCGTAATCGCATTGGCCAGCATCACGGGAATTCCCGAGGCAGCTACCACTTCTGCGCAGGCGCGCGCGAACGCTTTGGAGCCAAAGCGCGTATCGTAGCCGATGCACAGGCCCTTCGCAGGGTCTTCCTGCGCGTGAATATACGCCGCGACAGCCGCGGCGGCGGTGCGTACGTTGGCGAACGTGAAATCGTCGGCAATGACGCCGCGCCAACCGTCGGTGCCAAACTTGATTTGTGGATGAGGCATGTTGGGGTCAGGCTTCCTTCCTGCAGATGAGTGTAAATAATGGAAGATGCCCGGGCGGTGGCGTTCGTTGGTTACTGCTGCTGGCTCTGGGCTTTTCTCTCCGCCTGTCTTCGCCTGTAGGCGTCCTGGGCCTGTGCATCGAGGCCATTCGTTGGGTCTTTGTGGAAGAGTCTTCGCGAGATGTCGGGCCAGAACTCCTGCAGGACCCCGCCAAACGTGCCTTCTGCGGTCACCGTCATACCATCAGCGATCGTGTGTCCGATGCCGGTGCCATTCGGGTAGTAGAGATTGGAGATGGCGCCTGAAGCGATATTGCCTCCGACATTGGAAATGTTGGGCTCCCATCGGCCCGTGTGGTCATGCTTGCAGATGAAGCTGGTCGCGATGGCATAGAGGAATCGATGGTGGATGGTGCCATAGCCGAGCCGAAAATAGCGCGGGTCCTGGTGCAACAGCGCGGGCAGAAAGCCGTTGCCGATCATGTTGCCGTCGAATGCGTCGAGATAGGCTGCGCCGTCGCGTTCAAAGAAGCCCCGCGCGCCCCATCCATAGCCGGGATTGTCTCCCTTGAGCTCGCCAATGCCAGTCACAATTGTGGCGATCCCGAAGGCATACGGATCGATCTGGCTGCGGAACGCGAGACGAATCTTCTGGCCCGGCGAGAGCGTGGCGGCGTTGTTGATATACGAGACGTTGAAGGAGGGCACGATGCCCGCGACGCGCTGTTTTTCCTGGGCCTTTATCTGCTGCTCGGCCCTGTCGTGCTCCGTTTGCGGGTCATCGGCCGGTGGCGGGGACGGTGCGGTGCTCGGCGACGTCTGCGGGGCGGGTGCGTCAGGAATCTCGTCGAACGAGGCCGTGGGGGCCCCGGACTCCGGCAGATATGCGGCCATGGCGACGCTCGGTGTGGCGAGGCAGAAACCCAGTGAGACGATCAGGGGAAGATAACGGTCGCGCAATCGCATCGATTCACCTAAGTCCCGCTTGGCGGATTCCGTGCGGGCCATTCCGTGAGGATGAGGCGCGACGAACGCGCTCTCTTGCTTGTCTTTACCGGCAGAGATTGTGACGCTGTAGATATCAGACGTGCAGCCTGGCCGAAATGATGCAGCAGTGCCTTTAGCCGGTGGGAACGCACGCCTCATATCCACAGCTCCTCCAGTCGATCCAGGCGTTGCGGCACGAATCAGGGATGGCGGTGCAGCACGTGCGCCGCGATATCGGGCCAGAATTCGCGAAAGGTGTTTGTGGCAGCGTCCCGCATCACGGCGTAGCCGTACTTGGTGGCCAGCGCGCTGAATGTGCGATCGGCGCTCGGGTAATAGGTGGTTGAGATGCCCTGCGCGATGCCACGGCCCAGAAGCTCGGCGCCGTTGATGGTGTTGTGGCCGCTGTAGTCAGGGGTGATCAGCACGCGGCTCGACGCGTAGAGAGCGCGCTTCCACACCTTGCCTGTGCCGCGTGCGTAATAGCGCTCGTCTTCATGGAGTACAGTCGGCAGGGCAAAGATCACCCAGTAGTTGCCGTCGGTCTTGTCGACAAATCCACGCCACGAGTAGCCCCAGAAGCCGGGAACACCCTTGCCCAGTTGCTTATGATCATCTTCGCCCTCGGCGATCATCGACGTAAGGCCGACGAAGACGAAGGAGGAATAGTCAAAGCTGTTCTCGGTGGCGATCTTGAAGGCTTGCCTGGGCGTGGGCGGGGGTGGAATCTCGCCCGCGCTGACAGCCCTGTAGTTGGGCATCAGGCCCAGGATGCGCTTCGGTTGCTGGCCCGCCAGCGGGTTGACGTTTTTATCCATCGTGGGGTTGCTCGGGAGCGTTCCGCTGGCGCCGTTCTGCGGCGCGGGAGCATCGGGCAGGCTTGCGGACGCCAGCTCCATTGCTTGCACCCGCGCGATCGTTGATTGGGCCTGAATTTGAGAGGGAAGAAACGGGAGAACAATTCCGCACATGAGCGTTGCGGCAATACGAATAAGGGATGAAGTCACTAGTCCACCAGAAGTAAGTTAGGCAGGCTCGCCAGTCGCTCCGGAGCGGCGGAGTCACTCGCTGACCGCTTCGCCGGATAAGTCTTGAATTCTTTGCTTTTCCGCCCGTGTGTGCGGCGCAACCACCCATCCGAGCGCGTGCCTATTTCCATGTTAGACGCAGATTCCGGGTTGCCGGCTGAGCGGCGAGACGCGATTGCGCCCGACTGCGCGACTGAAGGCGCTGAGATGACGCAGGTTTCTGATGCGCAAAGGTTTATGCGGCGAAATCGATGAAGCCTCGCTCGGGGTCCGTAGCGACCAGCTTGACGGTGACCTTGTCCCCCACATCCAGCCCTTTGCCGCCGCGCACCAACATGCCCTCTACGTGCGGATCGAGGGTGCGGACGAATGTGCCGTACTGGTTGACACCGGTTACGATGGCACGGAAGCTCTGCCCGATCTGCGGATGAAGCACCACGGCCGCGATCCGTTTTTGCATCTCGCGCTCGACCTTGCGCGCCGCGTCTTCCCGCTCGGTGCACCGTGTCGCGATCGCGTTTAGTGCGTCTTCTGGGTAGGGTTGCTCGCGCGCAGCCAGCCAAGCCTTCAGGATCCGCTGCGCCACGAGATCTGGAAAGCGGCGGTTCGGAGCGGTGGAGTGGGTATAGTCCTGCACGGCGAGCCCGAAATGGCCCGGAGCCGGATCATGCGGTTTTACCAGCACGTACTCGCCGGGTCCCATCAGCTTGACGACCGCCAGCGAGAGGTCGGGGAAGTGATCGGGGTCCTTCTGCCGCTGCGCGAGCAGAAAATCATTGAGCGCCTTGGAGTCAGGATTGGCCGGGAGTTTCGTACCGAGCGCCGCGGCCAGCTCCAGGATCCGCTCCCAGCGCTTGGGCGTGCGCACAATGCGGCGGATGGATGCAACGCCGGCATCCTGAAGTGTGCGCGCAATTACGCCATTGGCCGCGACCATGAATTCCTCGATCAGCGAAGTGGCACGATTCTTCTCCTGCCGGACGATCTCGACAATCTGATCCTGAAGCATCACCGGTCGGGTTTCGATGGTCTCGAGATCGAGTGCTCCGTGCTGATAGCGGGAGCCCTGCATCCGTCGCGCCGCGGCGTCCTGGAGCTTGAGCTGGGCGGAAAGATCGGCATTGGCCGCGACCTTCGCCGGAGCCGGTCCCTTGCCTTCGAGCCAGGCGCCAACGCTGGGGTAAGCAAGCTGGGCACGGTTGCGCACCAGCGCGCGATACGCCTTGCCGCCGCTGACCGTTCCCGCTGCATCTACGGCATACTCGATGACTACGGCCACCCGATCCTCGTCCTCGTTCAGCGAGGTAGCACCTTCAGAAAGCTCCGTGGGCAGCATGGGAAAGACCTTGACGCCGGTATAAACCGAGGTCGTCTCGCTCTGTGCGTGTCCATCGATCACGGTTCCCTTATGCATGCGCGCGTCCACGTCGGCCACGCCCACCAGGATCCGGATGCGGCCATCGGCGAGCTGCTCGGCCCATTCGATCTGGTCGAGATCCCTGGAGGTGTCATTGTCAATGGAAGACCAGAGCAGGCCGCGCAGATCCTCAATCCGGGATTCAATGCGGGATTCGACGCCTGGGCTGGAGGGCAGAGCCGTTTGTGCGGCAATCGCCGCCAGCTCTTTATCGGTTCCAGGCGGGAAATCGGGCTGAAAGCCGCGCTCGATCATGGCGGCGTGTGCCGCGGCTACGAGGTTGAAGTGATAAGGGTGGCCGGATGGGCTGGAATGCATCAGGACTTGTGCTCCTCAAGGCGAAGAGCCAGCCTATCACTTTGAGGTTACGAGACCATATCGAGGTCCGCTAGCGCTGAGTCTGGCCCACACGCTATTGAATGCCAAGATCGGCCAGCACCTTCGGCTTGGCTTCTTCGACAGCCAGCAGGTTATGGCAGGCGGCGCAGTCCTGGGTGATGCTGGTGCCGTCTTTGGCCACGTGATCGCCGTCGTGGCAGCGGAAGCATCCTGGATAGCTCATGTGCCCGATATGGTTCGGGTGCGTGCCCCAGGTCACCTTCATCTCCGGGAAGACGTTCTGACTGTAAAGAGTCACCAGTTCCGCGCCGGCCGCCTTGACCAGCGCGGCTTTGGTGTCCAGAACGGCAGAATTGCTGGAGCGATAGAAGGCCTCCAGCCCGGCGGGAATCTTTTGTGCGGCGTCACTCTGGCTGGTGTAGTCAGTTTTCAGCAGGGCCAGACCCTCTTTGTGTACCCAGGGCAGCGTGGGGCTGATAGCTCCATCGGCCATCGCCTGATTGATCGCCTCCTCCGCCGTTACGAACGTGTGGGAGGCCCGATTGTGGCAGTCGATGCAGTCCATTACGCGCCGTTCGCCCTGCGGCATCGCGCCCTTTAGCGCCGAGGCTACATACGTGCTGGTTGAGCCGTCGGGATTCGTTCTCTGCACCCAGGGAATCGTCGTGCGGCTCGGGTCCGTGGCGATGTACTCGATATGGCCCAGGTGCACGCCGTGAATGCCCGTCAGATGCGAAAGACCGTCTTGTCCTCCGAGGTGTAACACCACGACTGTTTGCGTTTCCGTGTTCGTCTCGTCATCCGCAAAGCTCGACTTAACCAGCAGTTTCTCTCCCACAAACTTGGCTGGCGTGTGGCAAGATTCGCAGATCTCGCGCGCCGGGCGCAGGCTGGTCACCGGCGATGGAATCGGCGTGGGATAGTCCGGAATGATCTTGGGAGCCAGATGCGCAGCGGGATGGAACGAGACTTCAAGCAACTGTTTTGAGCCGTTGATCTTGGCCTCGAAATAAGATGACGCGCCGGATCCGATGTGGCATTCCACACAGGGCACGTGCGAGTGAGCCGAGATCCTGTACGCCGTGTACTCGGGATGCATCACATGGCAGGATTGACCGCAGAACTGCGGTGAATCCATATAGGCCGCGCCACGGTAGCTGGCCGTCGCCACTACCAAAAGGTTGACGATCGTGGCCACTAGTACGATATCGAGCCCATGGCGGAAGATCCGGTCATTCAGGTCGATCTGGGGAAACTCGGCAGGAATTTTCCCGGCCTTCTGCAGAGCCTTGCGGCGCAGGAAAATGCCGATCGGTATAAGTGCCAGCCCGAGAATGAACAGAGCCGGAAGGATGAGGAAAAAGATGATGCCGAGGTACGGGTTCGCGTTGGGCCGGCCGAAGAGCTCCAGCAGCCAGTAGCCCAGCATGGTGACGCCGGAAGCGCTGGTGATGGCTCCGCCGGCGAGGCTGAGAGGATTGTTGCCGAAAAACAGCGCCGGCCGAACCCAGTTCTCGCGGAATTTTTCGAAAGAAGACACGGGTCCTCATCCTCCCGGGAAGATGGGCCCGCCATGAGCAGCGGGCCGTAATGCCAGTTGCGTAACGCCTATTTTTGGAGGCAGCGAATGCTTTACTTCAGCGTCTTGAAATATGCTGAAACGTCCTTGACCTGCGCTTCAGAAAGCCCGGCGACTGGCTTCATCTTGCCTTTGCCGTTCTTCACCGCAGCCTCGATCTGGTCCAGGGTGAGCGCCTTCATCGCCGGGTCGGAAACGGGCTTAACGCCCATCAGCTTGGCGATTCCCGGATTCGGGGTGCCGCTCGCACCGTGGCAGCTTTGGCACTTTGCTTTATAGGTCGCTTCCCCCGAAGATTGGGCGAAGCTCATCGTGCAGGCCACCGCGAGAAAAGCGGCCAGCACCATCTTCGAATGCATCGTCTTGGTCATAGCGAGACTCCTTCGTATTTTTGCCGGCCCGTGCGCATAGAAGTTCTCGCCGAGCGGTCTCTTGCCCATTCCGGCTCCACGGCCAGGGCTTGCGGCCGTTCGAACCATGTATGGAGATGGCAGCTGGGAAAGCCATCTCATCTTACCCGGCGCGGTCGCCGCTGAAAAGCTCCCGCACCGGTTTTTTCTTTCTTACTTCACAAACGTGCGGAAGTAATCGACAGCATCCTTGATCTGTGCATCCGTCAGGCTGTTCTTGTAGGGCTGCATCTTGCCCATGCCATTGCGGACCGCGGCCACCATGTCGGCGTCGCTCATCTTTTTCACTGCGGGGTCTGAGGCCGGCTTGACCTTCAGAATCTTGCCGGCGCCAGAACTCGCCATGCCATCCGCGCCATGGCAGCTTTGGCACTTGGCGTCGTAGGTAGCCTTCCCCGGCTGGGCAAAACCCAGCGAAGCAAAGAACAGCACGAAGGCAATAAAGAGTGTTCGGAATCGAATCGTCTCGCTCATGATTGAACTCCTGCGGGCCCAGCCATACTGCATCAGTGCTCGTAGTGAAGACCGAGCGTGTACATGTTGCCGTGGAAGTTGCGGGGGTCGGTCGGCCCAATGCCGCCATCCTCGCCGTATCCGTAGTAGTTCCAGTCGCCCTTGAGTGCCCATGACGGCTTCAACTTCCAGTTGATGTCGAAGTAGGGCGATTGATATTTCGACTGCAGAGTGCCGGTGGGCGCAAGCGGGTTCAGCAATTCGGTTGTGCCGTCGACGGCGTTGACGCGGTAGCCGATCGCCGACTGGAAGTGCTTCACGGGCGTGAGAACGATGCCCGCCGACCCGTATTGCGTGGGCGCATCGTAGCGGCTGGTGCCGTAGAAGGCCGTCGTGCTGGTGGCGCTGTTCACGGCGTTGCCGCAGGCCAAGCCGATCGGCATCGGTGTTGAGTCTGCCGGAGCAGCTGCGACGGTATCGACGAAGCAGTTGATTGCCCTCGAATAGACGTCCAGGTAGCCATAGCTCAAATCGAGGCTGTAGTACTCGCTCGGAGCCAGGGAGGCGTTGGTGGCGAAGCTGCGGTTGTGCGCCATGTAGCCGACGTTGGCCGCGTTGTCGCGCCGCTCCATATCGCTGTACGCTCCGGAGAGCACTGCCCAGTTCTTCGGCTTGTAAGTGGTCCGGATCTGGTAGGCCTGGAACTGCCTCGGGCTGACCGGCACATAGACGTCGTTCGCCCATCCGGTTTCGACCGAGCCGTTGATGCGCCACTGCGCATTGGGGCGCAGCGCGACACCGAACAGGCCGCTGTTCTCGTTGTCGTTGTAACCGTAATTGCGGCCAGTGGCCAATGCGTCCGTGGCAACGCTCTGAATAAAGTTGAGTGTGCGAGCGCGATAGTGATAGCCCAGTGAGAGCTTCAGCCAGTCCGTGGCTTCCCACTCGCCAGTCACCCGGTTGGACTCAGTTCTCTGGCCCAGGTAGTTTGCAGGCGTGGTGAGCGAGGCAGCACCGGTGAACACCGGGGCAGTGAGCATCGAGGAAGAATACTGATCCACCTCGGAGATGGTGCTGATAGCGGGTTGACGGAAGTTCTCGAAGTCAAACTGCTCGGAGACGCTGAACGCCCGCGAGATCTGCCAGACAATTCCGTAATCTGCCGAGACGTTGATCCTCTGCGCTTTGCCGGAACCGGTGATGGTCGAGGTGCTGAGGCAGTCGTTGTACGCCGTGATGGCGCCGGCGGCGTTCTTGGTGACCGTGCACCACGCGGTGGGTGCCGCGCCCTTGGAGACGCCGGGCGTGTAGACGTTTGCCGTAACTCTGCTTTCCAGGCCGTTGAAGTATTCGTTGTACGCAGGCATATTCATGTTCGCGCCTGTGTACATGAATCTTCCGGTCATCTGCACGTTATTGATGGTCGAGCTCTGGAAGCGGAAGGCTTCGGTCGGGAATATGGTGCGCATCGGCTGCGAGCGCGTGTACTGCAAGTAGCCGTTCACGCACGGATTCGCAATCGCCGGTGTCACAGCGCCATTCACGATCGCGGCCTGGCCCTTTGCCACCGAGCAACCAGTGCTGGCAGAGACCGCACCCACAGCAGTGACGTTGTCGAAGCCTATACTGACCGCTGTGCCGTTGGCCAGCGCGAGGCCGGTCTGGCCGCCGAACTGCCAGCTCGTGTCCCCTTTGTAATGCGTCAGCACTTCTTCGACCGTCAGGGTGGTGCCGTGGAACGGCTTCCAATCGACGGCTCCAAGCCACGAGTCACTTGAATTCCGCCAGAACTGCTGCAGCAGGGCTTCGGCGCCGATGTGAATCGAGCTGAAGGTCGGCCCCTGATTGATGTTCTGCGAGTAATTGGCGCGGAAACTAACCTTGGAGATGGGAAGCAGCGTTAAATTGACATCTGTCATCCGCCGCACGGTGTTGAACAGATGCGGCGCATATCCAATCTGCGGGTAGGTATAGCCATTTGAGACCAGACCAGACGGAACGAGCGGATTGCCGAGCAGGTTGTAGTCGAAATACTGGCGGTCGCGCCGGAACATGCCATTGAAGTCGTAAAGCTTGCCCTTCGACATACGCAGGGTGCTCATGTCGTTGGGATCACCGCCGTACCCGCCGCTGTTCTCGAACAAATTGTCGAAGATCGTGTGCTTCGCGCCCGGAAGCGCATGCACCTCGAGTGTCGAATTGAGAATGCGCGGGCCCGACTGCATATTGACCAGCGTGTCGTACATCGCGCCACTGCCGGATCTTTCGACGATGCGGCCACCCACGTCGTAGGACTCGCGAACGTCATAGCTTTTTGTCTCGCCGTTGTCCTTCGACGGGGCAGTATTCGATGGATTTGCATTCTGGGCCGCGGCAGGAGCGGTCACGGACAATATCGTCAGAGCAAAGGCGCCAGCGATCGCGACGGAAACGCAGGAGCCGAAGACTGCTTGCATGGAACGAATGTTTTTCATCTCGGTCACTCCCTCCGTCACTTGAAGTAAATGTTGCTGGAGTTGGAGCCATGAATCTGGCTGTGACAGTTGGTGCACGCCACTTCCGTAGCCACTTGGCTATGCGCAGGGCCGGTGGGCGAAACTACGTGCGGAAACGCACTGGAGTTAGTCGCCGAGTGGCACTGCAGGCAGAGCGTGTTCATGTTGGCCACATTCAGCAACCGCGCGTTGGGCGAACCATGCGGTGAATGGCAGCTTAAGCACCCTTCGGTTTTCACCACTGGATGCTCATAGATATAGGGTCCCGCAGCTTCGGTATGGCACTTCACGCAGACCGCATTCTGGTCTGCAGTCGCGCGGAGTCCCTTTGACTGGAGCGTGCCGTGCGGATCGTGGCAATCTGAACAGTGCACCAGGCCCTCTTCGACCTTGTGGTGGAAGGGCATGGAAAACTGCGATTTTTGATCGTTGTGGCACTGGAAGCACAGCGTCGGTTCGGCGGCGCGGAGCAGGTGCTCCTTGTCAGCGCCATCGTGCACGCTGTGGCAGCTCACGCAGCTTACACCGGCTTCGGCGTGCGCCGAGCGCTTGAAGTTGGCGTGGGCGGCCGCGTGGCAGCCCAGACACTTCTCGTCGACTTCTTTCGCAGAGGCTTTGGCCGGATTGAAGATCTTGGTTACGTCGCCGCCGCCCTCGACGTGCGCCTTGCCCGGACCGTGGCAGCTCTCGCAGGTGGCGCCGGAGTTGTTGTGTGCGAGCGCCAGGCGCGTGTGCGGGTTGGTGGCGAAGCCCTTAGTTTCCGCCTCATGGCAGGAGGCGCAAACCTCAGCGCCTACGAAATCTCCTGGCGCCGGTGCTTTCGTTGTAACGTCCGCGGGCTTTGTCCTGGGGGGCGCTGCCAGAGCCGCGGCGCACAGCAGACTCGCGGCCAGCATCATCCAACAGGCCCGCAGTCCCTGACCGGTTCCCGAAGCCCTGCTGAGCAGTAATCGCGTACGAGGCCAAAATCTTTCCATAAAACCGCCTTGCTCTCCGCTCAGCTCCCGGAACAACTGCGCCAGTGTTCGGCTACGTGTCAGGTAATTTGCCTAAATTAATCGCCCGAACTGCACCTGGATCACTGGATCATTCGCCGCGGACGCTGCATTCTGTGCGGAGTATCACTCCATGGCCTAGAGATTACGCAGGGCGCGGCGCACAATCCGTGATGTTCGTCACAGGCGAGCGACGGTATGGTCCCACTTTGAATTTCTTTTCCCAAAGCGACTTCCAGGTTCCGCTGGAACGGGGCGAAAAGATCGCGTCACACGATGAAAACCGCGTCTGGATCTCCCTGCGGCATGCGTGAAGCAGCACTGTGAGCGTCGTCACAGCCAATACGCCGAAACCCATTGGAGAATGCGGGATAAGCAGAACCTTATTCAGGCAATGCAGGGCCCAGTACTCCTGCGACGCTCGCGGGAACATGCGGAGTGAAGCGCGATGCCGCATGGAAAGTGAACGGAACGATGATCGGCGAAGGACAAATCGTGGAGGACCTGCACCGGCGGCCCGCGGCGATTCCAAGACATGCTCCTGCCGGATGCGTGGCCTGCTCCACTCGCCGGCCGGGTTGGTTCTGTTCGCTCGGCAGCGCGGTGCTGGCCGATCTTGAGCTCGCCAGCAGTGCGTTTTCCTTGCCTCCTCAGGCGCGCCTCTTTTCACAAGGCGGAGATGCGCGGTGCCTGTATATCATCTGTAGCGGCTACCTGAAGCTCATGGCGGGACGAAAAGAGGAGCGCGAGATGATCGTCCGCGTGGCAGGACCCGGTTCCGTGCTCGGGCTCTACGCCGTGCTGACGCATGGCATCTACGAGGTCTCCGCAGAGTCGCTTACAGCAGCACAGTTGCGCGTTGTGGAGCGCGAGCGTTTCCTTGCTTTCTTGAGCAGTCACAAAGAGGCGCAGATGCGCGCCGTGCAGTGCATCTGCCAGGAATATCGCTTCGCGCTGCAGGACGCTTGCCGCATCGCGCTATCGGCCACGGTCGCTGGGCGGCTCGGACGGCTGCTGATCGAGCTTGCGCATCAGATTGGCGAGAGGCTGCCGGACGGAGAATTTCGCTTCCCGCTTCTGCTCACGCACGAAGAGATCGCTTCGATGACCTCGACAGCGCGCGAGACGGTGACGCGCACGCTGAGCCAGTTCCGCAAAGAGGGCTGGATCTCGATCGAGGACTCGCTGGTGACGCTTCACCATCCAGACAACCTGCAAACGCTTCTATAGGCGGCAGTTGCAGTTTTCTGCTCTCCACGCGCCCCTGTTTGCAGTCCAAGAGCTATGATTGAAGGTAAGAACCAACTTTCCCAGTTGGGAGTCGACACACGTATGAACCGCATTTTTGCCTGTTTTTCTGCTCTTTTGCTCACGTGCTGCGCTGCAGCCGCCCAGAACTTCGATTCAGCTGCACCCGGGCCCACTGCGCCGGCTGGCGCGTCGTCGGGCGCGACCTCAACCCAGACCACTGCAGTTGCCCAGTTCCAGAAGATTGAAGACTCCTGGGCCGACGCCGTAAATCGCCGCGACCAGTATGGACTGGAGCTCGTGCTCTCGCCGCTGTTTGTCGATGTCTCCGCCACCGGCGATGTGACCACTCGCAACCAGCAGGTGGCGCAGGCGATCACTGTCGACGACAAGACGCTCTATCTCACGCAGAAGGTCGTCACGGTCCGCATGCTGGGCGACATCGCCGTCGCCAACGGCACCTACACGCTGCATCACAAGGTGAACACCACGCAGGTGGACGACAAAGGCGTCTTCACGCACGTCTTCGAGCGGGTTCACGGCGGCTGGGCGTGCATCAATTCGCAGCGCACGCTGCTGCGTCAGGATTCGAGCGTCAAGCAGAAGAAACAATCCGCTGCATCCGCCTCGGAGCCTTTCCATATCCCGTTCTTCTCGAAGAGCGATAAGAGCGATCAATAAGATTGCGAAGATCGCGCGACCCGCGCGTTCCCGTTGCATCTATAAGCCAGCGGTCTCGGTGCATCGTGTCGCGGTACTGTGCGGACTAGGCTGCGCTTAGAATGAATTGAAATCGGAACCATGGCCCAGCCCACCGCAACTGCCCCTATCCCGGCGGAAATCGAGTTTGCTGCCCCGGCGCCCGCGGCGGCGAAGGCAGTCGTCAGTGTTCTGACGGCAGTCAGCTTGTGTCATTTGCTGAACGACATGATCCAGTCGCTGCTGCCGTCGATCTATCCGATCCTGAAAGTCTCGTATCACCTGGATTTCGGCCAGATCGGTATGATCACGCTGGTTTACCAGATTGTTGCCAGTTTGCTGCAGCCTTTCATCGGACTTTATACCGATCGCCGACCCGTGCCATACGCGCTGGCGGTCGGCATGTGCTTTACGCTGGCAGGCATTCTCCTGCTCGCCACCGCGACCTCATTCCGGCTGCTGCTTCTGGCCGCGGCAGTGGTAGGCACGGGTTCGGCCGTCTTCCATCCGGAGTCGTCGCGCATTGCGCGCCTTGCTTCGGGCGGCCAGCATGGCTTTGCGCAGTCGTTTTTCCAGGTGGGCGGCAATACCGGTTCTGCGATCGGTCCGTTGCTGGCCGCGCTGATCGTGCTGCCTCTCGGGCAAAGCGGCGTGGCGTGGTTCTCCATCGCGGCCGTGGCCGGCATTGTGGTGTTGATCGGCGTGGGACGATGGCGCTCGCACCACCTGGCGCGCGCCGCCGGACGCCGCGTGCAAGTCGAGCGCAGATCAGACCTCTCGCGTGGTTCCGTGGCTCGGGCCATTGCGGTGCTCACGGCACTGGTCTTCTCGAAGTACTTCTATCTCGCCAGCATGGTGGGGTATTTCACCTTCTATCTCATCACGCGTTTCCATGTTTCCGTCCGCACTTCGCAGTTGCACCTGTTCATCTTCCTGGGCGCGGTGGCGGCGGGTACTTTTCTTGGCGGACCGATTGGGGACCGCATTGGCCCGCGCTACGTGATCTGGGTATCGATTCTGGGGGTACTGCCGTTCACGCTATTGCTGCCTTACGTGAACCTGTTCTGGACGGGCGTTCTCTCCGCCATCATCGGCTTTGTGCTGGCCTCGGCATTCTCCGCCATCCTGGTCTATGCGCAGGAGCTGATGCCAGGGCGCGTGGGCCTGGTCTCGGGCATTTTTTTTGGATTGGCCTTCGGGATGGGCGGCATTGGCGCCGCGGTTCTGGGACACATCGCAGACCTGACCAGCATCGTGTTTGTCTACAAGTTGTGTGCGTGGCTGCCGGCCATTGGCCTGTTGACGGGATTGCTGCCGAAATTGGAGAAAGCGTAAGCTCCTGGCTTAGCTCGCCAGCCGCTTCGCGCCCTGCAGTTTGATTGACACATGCACGAGGCTGAGCGCGGCCGGAGTTACGCCAGGAATGCGGCTGGCCTGACCGATGGTCTGCGGCCGCACGCGTTCGAGCTTCTCACGCATCTCGCGCGAAAGGCCGCTGATCGCGCCGTACTCGATCCAATCGGGGATCACGACCGACTCCGCCGCCTTCAGCTTCTCGATGGCTTTCTTCTGTTGGTCGAGATAGCCGGCGAACTTGATCTCCGTCTCAACGGCGCGGGCTTCGTTGCGCATCGTGCTTCGTTCCAACGAACAGGCAGGCGAAGTGGACTCCGCCAGGACAGCCGGACTGGAGTCCGGCGCTACGTGCTTCACCCAGTTCGCGAGCAGAGAATTGGCAGCGAGCTCGTCACGCAACGCCGCGAGAGTGGATTCAATGCCCACCTCGGGCCGCTTGAGGAGCTGCGCCCAGGTCTGGCCGGCGGTCGCGGTCAGATCGGCAAATCCGGCGCGCTCCAGCTTTTCTGGGGTCGCCTTGCCGGTGAACAGCAGCCGCTCGAGTGCGACCATGCGAGCCTGCTTCTGTTCGTACTCAGCCCAGGCTTCGTCGCTGATCAGGCCGAGTCGCCGGCCGTGCGACGTGAGCCTGCGGTCAGCGTTGTCAATGCGCAGATGCAGCCGGAACTCCGCGCGCGACGTAAACATGCGGTACGGCTCGTTCGTGCCCTTCGAGATCAGATCGTCGATGAGTATCCCGGTGTAGCCCTCGGCGCGATCCATCGTGAACGGTGGCTCGCTCTTGAGCCACAACGCGGCATTGATGCCGGCCATGATGCCTTGGCACGCGGCTTCTTCATATCCACTGGTCCCATTGATCTGCCCGGCGAGATAGAGGCCCTCCATCGACTTGACTCGCAGTGTGCGGTCGAGTTCCGTCGCGTCCACGCTGTCGTACTCGATGGCGTAGCCGGGGCGCAGCATCTCGGCGTCCTCGAGGCCCGGAATCGAATGCACAATCTGCCATTGCACCTCCATGGGCAGCGAGGTGGACATGCCGTTGACGTAGACCTCGTGCGTGTTCAGCCCTTCGGGCTCGAGAAAGAACTGGTGCTGCGTCTTGTCCGGAAACTTGACGATCTTGTCTTCAATCGAAGGGCAGTAGCGCGGCCCGATGCCCTCGATCCGCCCCGAATACATCGCCGAACGATGCACATTCTCGCGGATCAGGCGCAGGGTCTCCGGCGTGGTGAAGGCAATATGGCAGCTGATCTGCGGTTGGATGATCTTCTTGGTGCGGAAGCTGAACGGCGTCGGCTGAGCGTCGCCGGGCTGCTCTTCGAAGCGGTCCCAATGGATGGTGCGGCCGTCGAGGCGCGGAGGGGTGCCCGTCTTGAGTCTGCAAGTCCGAAGTCCAAGTGCGCGCAGCGCTTCGCCGAGCAGCACGCTGGCCGGCTCACCGCTGCGGCCAGCCGGATACTGTTCTTCGCCACAATGAATCAGGCCATTCAAAAATGTGCCGGTAGTGATGATGGTGGCGCCGGCCATCAGATTGCGGCCGTCGCGGAGTTTGAGGCCCAGCACGCGACGACGTGGACGGGTGGGTCGCGGCAACTCTGCAGGCAAGGTTTCCCAGGTCTCAGAATCGAGACCTGGGGCACCCATTTCCGTGACGGAACCAGCAATCTCTTCGATGACGAGGTTTATGACCTCTGCCTGCCGGATATGCAATCCGGGTTGGCTCTCCAGCACCTCGCGCATCTTCACGCGGTAGAGCTGCTTGTCGCACTGGGCGCGCGGGCTCCACACAGCTGGTCCTCGCGAGGAGTTGAGCAGGCGGAACTGGATGCCGACCGCATCTGCCACCTCGCCCATGATGCCGCCCAGCGCGTCGACCTCGCGGACAAGATGCCCCTTGGCAACTCCGCCGATGGCCGGATTGCAGCTCATCTGCGCGATCAGGTCCAGGTTCATGGTGATCAGTGCGGTTTTCAGGCCCATACGCGCCGCGGCCATGGCCGCTTCGCAGCCGGCGTGCCCGGCGCCCACCACGGCCACGTCATATTGTTCCGTAAATGCCATTCCTTCCCATTTTATGTGGAATTGCGCGGCATAGCACCTTTGCGGCAGGGCGCCGGGAGAACAATCCTCCTATAATCGTGGCAACTTTTCAGGATGATCTGGTTTCCATGCGAACCTGTTCTTGCGGAGATTCGGCCGAAGACGGGCGCGACCGCTGCGCGCGGTGCTCCGCATTGGAGACCTTCGGGCTCGACTTCAGGGCCACTGCAGACCAGATCAAAGAGGCCCATCGCACGCTGGTGAAGGTCTGGCACCCAGATCGCTTCGAGGGCGATCCCAAGCTGAAGGAAGCTGCCGGCGCGCGATTGAAGGCCATCAACGCCGCCTACGTCTTTCTCACCTCGAAGGCCGGTGAACCCGCTGCCCGCCCGCGACCATCCAACTCGCCCAGTTCGTCTAGCAATATGAGCGCGAGACCCAGGCGCCGGGCGGCGAGAGGTCCATCGTTCGCCTTCCGCATGCCCTCGTTGACGAAGTTGCTGGGGTTTGCCGTGCTGGGCTGTGGGCTCCTTATCGGCATGCTCTTCGTGAAGGCCGTTGACTCTTATCTCGCGGCGCAGCCGGTGACGGGAAGGCTGTACTCAGAGGTGCGGGACGGCGTCCTCGCCAATTTCCATGCAGCTGCAAAAGGTCTATGGAGCCAGACGGGCCAGAGCCTGCAGAGCCTCATTCCGCAGAAGTCCGCTTCGGTATCCCCGACGGTCGTGCAAAACGAGAACGGGACAGGTCCAGAACCCGTCGCATCCGCCGCATCGGTCAATTACTCCCAAACTCTGCACCGTCGTGAAATAGGCAATGCGCATGCCGAGCGGGTCCGGCTGACGCCGTACATCACGACCGGCCTGACTGAGGATGAGGTGAAGGCGATCCTCGGTGCGCCAACCGGAGCTTCAGAAGACAGGCTGACCTATGGCGCATCGGAGCTCGACTTCGCGCACGGCAAGCTCTCGGGCTGGAAGATCGATCCTGTTTTGGCGCCCATCCGCGTAAAGCTCTGGCCGGATGCCGCCGTCGACCCGGATCTTACATCTTTCGCCGTGGGCTCCTCGAAGAGCGCGGTGCTCGCGGTGCAGGGCACGCCCACCTATCTCTCCGAAAATCAATTCGGCTACGGCGGCTCAACTGTGTACTTCCAGAACAACCGCGTCGTGAGCTGGAAGAACGACCCGTCGAGCGTGCCGCTCCGCGTCGAGCCCTGACCGGCCCCCCCTGCCTGCCCTATAGGCCCAAGAGAACGAAGATCTTCGCCGAGAATTTTTCGAAATGATGTTTTCCATCTTGACAAAATTATTGTGTATACACAATATTATGGTGTGCAGGACAACGAAATACGCGCGAACTCTTCCAACGAAAGCGGCCTTTACAACCGCATCGCGGTTCTGCGGACCGAGCGCGGAGTCAGTCGGCAGGAACTGGCTGACGCATTAGGCGTGAACTACCAGACCATCGGCTTTCTGGAACGCGGCAACTACGGGCCAAGCCTCAAGCTGGCCTTCGCCATCGCCGCCTACTTTGGCCTGCCGATAGAAGCGATCTTTTCGACCGAACCGCTGAAGCCGTTGAGTGAACAGTTGTACAGCGGAAGCCTGTCTCTGCATAAGGGGAAACCATGAACACCGAATACGCCGTAGGAAAGCTCCGCATCCGTTTCGAATCGCGTACGCGCCGCCGCTGGCTGGTCGCGCTCGTTTATGCCATTCTGGCTGTCTACGACCTCGCCTGGATTCCTATGCAGGGCCGTCGCTGGCTCGTTGAACATGCCGGATGGTTCGTCTGTGGCCTTCTCGTTCTCATTGTTGCGCTCATGATCATTTTTACGTGGCTCACCGACGACATGCGCACGCGTGGTGACGAGCGCGAGACGCATCGCCGCGAACATGCGTACGCCAAAGCATACCGCCCTCTGGGGCTTTTCGTTTTGGCCGCGTTCCTTGCCACCGTTCTTCTCCAGGGGGCAAATTCGACCGCGCCGCTCTTGCCGCAGGCCGTGAAGGCATTGATCCTGCAACTACCGCTCGTTTTGCTGGTCGCGGCCGGTATTCTGTACTTCACCCTGCCTCAGGCAATCCTGCTCTGGACCGAGCCCGACATGGACGTCAACTGATCTGCGCCAATTACGACCCGGTCCGCTCGAACATCCGGGCGTCGAAAAGGAAAGGTTGCGGCGGATCAGCTCGCAGTTCGCTTGAGCGCGGATGCAGCGGATTGAGGAGGACGTTCCACTCGGGCCGAATCGGAACCGACGGAACTTTGAGAGCAAGCGAAGAACGGGACCGAATCCACGCATCACCCAACTCACGCGTGCCGAGCAGATCGGTCCACCACGCAGGCGGGAGTTCTTCTGCAGTGATGGTGCGCGCGGGTTCGCCCTCTGGGAGCGTCGCGGAAATGGAGACCAAGTCGTCCGGCGCTTGCGTGGGATCTAGATGAACAAACAGCTCAATCGCCGCCAGCGCCAGCGACGAAGAGCAGTAGACCATCGGCACGCCGCGTGAGTTCCACCGCCCGCCGTAGCGGCGCGCACCCTCGCCGGAAAACGCAGTATCCGCGTGAATGGCGCGGCAAAGCCGCCAGATGATCATTTAGCTGTAAACGCCGTAGGCGATGCGGCCTAAGATGTCTTCCACCTCGCGGACGCCGGGATCGGTGTCCAGCTGGTCAATGGGGCGGCCGCCGCGCAGCGCGCGGTTCGGCGTTTTGAGCCAATGGGCTGCTTTGTCTTCGCTGCCCAGAGTTTCCACCGCCGTGTTGTAGACCTGGGCGAGGCGCACGGTGCGGTCGCTCTCTGCCGCCGTCAGCCGGCTGCGGTGCTGGAGCCGGCGCGTAAGCGTGCGCTGCGGAATGCCGATCTTTTTCGAGATCTCGGCCTGTGGTAAGTCGAGCCGCTTGGCCAGCAGAAAGAGCGACTGCGCGGGAAGGCCCTCGCGCACTAGCTCGGCCAGAGCGCCGCTCTGATGCACCGGCCGGCCGAGGACTGGCTCGCCACCCAAAAGATCGGGAACCGAATGAGCTGCCATGGTGTGCCCTCCTAATGCAGTATACGCCATTTGGCTATTTTGTGAGCGCCAATATTACGAGATTGCCGCGATTCTGGCTCGCTTGCCCAAACGGACCACGGTTCTGCAGGGGAGTGATGGAAGGCTAAACATCAGATTCTCCATGGTTTCTCCGTTGAGCTTCACCGCCCTTTCGGCGATCTTGCGGTTTGCTTCCGCGCCGGAGGCGGCGAGACTCAGCTTCACCAGCAGCTTCGGCAGCCGGATCTGATTCGGCTCCGGGCCAGCCACTTCGGCGTAGGGAACTGCAACCTCCTCGAGATCCTCGGCCGTCTCCCTCTGCTGGAACATCCGCGCCCAGTTTTCTTCCGCATTCTGAGCGGCGGCTTCCCCATGGAAGCCCGCAGTGATGGTCCGCGCCAGCCTTTTCTTGGTTTCCATCGGATGCAGCTTGCCCGCAGCGACCTCCGCTCGCATCGCTTCGACCTCCGAACCGCGAAGGTCGGTCAGGAGAAGGAAATACTTCCACATCAGCTCGTCGGAGATGGACATGAGCTTGCCATACATCTCGCCGGCAGGCTCGTTGATGCCGATCGCATTGCTCAGCGACTTCGACATCTTCTGCACGCCGTCCAGGCCTTCGAGGATCGGCGTCATCAGCACGATCTGCGGCTTCTGCCCGTAGTGCCGTTGCAGTTCGCGGCCGCAGAGCAGGTTGAACTTCTGGTCCGTGCCGCCCAGCTCTACGTCGCATTCGAGGGCCACGGAGTCGTAGCCCTGCATTACGGGGTACAACAGCTCGTGCAGGCTGATGGGCTGCTCGGCCTGGAAGCGCTTGTGAAACTCCTCGCGTTCCAGCATCTGCGAGACAGTGAAGTGCGAGGTCAGCCGGATGGTGCCTTCGTAGCCCAGACGGCCGAGCCATTCCGAGTTGTAGCGGACCTCAGTCGCGTAGCGATCGAGAATCCGAAAGACTTGGTCCTTGTAGGTCTCGGCATTCTGGTCAATCTGCTCGCGGGTAAGTGGTTTCCGCGTGACATTACGGCCGGTCGGGTCGCCGATGAGTGAGGTGAAATCGCCCACAAGGAAGATGACGGTGTGGCCGAGCTGCTGAAAGTGGCGCAGCTTGCGCATCAGCACGGTGTGGCCCAGGTGCAGATCGGGGGCGGTCGGGTCAAAGCCGGCCTTTACGCGCAGCGGCCGGCGGGTTTTACGGCTTTCTTCCAGGCGCTCGCGCAGGTCGCTGGCGCGGATGATCTCCGCCGCGCCCTTCTGCAGCAGGTCCATCTGTTCGTCGACGGGCAAAAATTTGGGGGACAAAAATTCGGACATGTCGGAGACCAGTATAAATTTCTACGGGCGGCCGCTTGGCGAAGCCAAGAATTCACAGCGAACCGGACCAATTCTGTGCAACTTGTCCACTCAAGGCACATCTGACAGGCGACTCTATTCAGAAGAGGTGCCTTATGCCCACCGTGACTGGCCGTTCCGTGCAGGTTCCCGCCCCCAATAAAGATTTCGAGCTTGTCCAGAAGCAATTTCCCGAACCCGGCCCGGGGCATGTTCGCATCCGCGTGCAGGCCTGCGGGGTTTGCCACAGCGATACGGTCACCAAATTCAGCCTGTTCCCCGGCATCCAATACCCGCGCGTGCCCGGCCATGAGATCGCCGGCGTCGTCGATGCGGTCGGCCCCGATGTGCCGCTGTTCAAATCCGGCCAGCGCGTCGGACTTGGATGGCATGGTGGCCATTGCAACTACTGCATACCCTGCCGGCGCGGCGATTTCATTCTGTGCGAGAACGGCCAGATCTGCGGCATCAGCTACGACGGCGGTTATGCGGACTACGTGATTGCTCCGGCGAATGCTCTGGCCTTCATTCCCAGCGAGCTGAATGATGTGGACGCAGCGCCTTTGCTTTGCGCCGGCATCACCACCTACAACAGCCTGCGCAACAGCGGTGCCCGGCCCGGCGACACGGTAGCCATCCTCGGCATCGGCGGCCTCGGGCACCTGGCGGTGCAATATGCGGCCAAGAGCGGCTATCGCACCGTGGCCATCGCCCGCGGGCAGGACAAGGCGCCGCTGGCCAAGCAGCTGGGCGCTCACTTGTACATCGACAGCACCACGCAGAACCCTGCCGCGGAGCTCCAGAAACTTGGCGGCGCGGTGGTCATTCTCTCCACCTTGACCGATGCCGACGCGTTAGCGGCCGCCGTCGACGGTCTCGCTCCTGCCGGCAAGCTCATCATCAACGGCGTGCCGGAGAAGCCGCTCAACGTCAACACGGTGCCCATGATTCTTGGCCGCCGCTCCATCGTCGGCTGGCCCTCAGGCACCGGCATGGACTCAGAGGATACCCTCAACTTCAGCGCGCTTATGGAAGTGAAGCCGATGGTGGAGGTCTATCCGCTGGAGAAGGCCGCCGAGGCCTTTGACCGCATGATGAGCGGCAAGGCGCGCTTCCGCGTGGTGCTGAGCACCGGCAAGTAGCACCGAACGAGAGGCAAGCAGTATTGCGAGAGGGCGCGGCGTCAGCGGCTGCCGTGCTCACCTTCTGCTTGTGCCTTGAGCTGCGCCAGCTTCATGCGCAGTCTTTCGTTGGTCTCGAGCAGCTCGGCGATCAGCGCGAGCAGCCCGTCTTGCCGTGCATGAAGCGACAACAGCTCTTCCGGCGCTCTTGAAGCGTCGTCCGTATCTTGCTGCATCACGGCTCCCATCCTCAAACTCCCGTCAGACTTCATCGATGGTTCGCGCCGCGGCATCGATCGCCTCAGCGATCTTGCTCACCTGCTCTGCGGTCAGATCGCCGCGGCTCATGCGCATCCTGAGCGCGTACTTGAGATTCATGATGGCCCGCTTCACCTGCGGAGACCGGCCGCGCCCGAAGACTCTACCTGCCTCTTCAATGCGTCCGAAGATCGCCTTCAGGTGAACCTTGTTGGCCTTCAAATACTCCTTGCCCTGCTCGGTGGCGGCGTAGAGCTTGCGGTTGCCCTCGGTCGATGTAACGGTGGCGAGACCCTCTTCTTCCAGCAACGTCAGCGTGGGGTAGACCACGCCCGGGCTGGGCGCATACCCGCCAGCCAGCTTCTCTTCAATGGCCTTGATGATCTCGTAGCCATAGCTCGGCTTGTCGGCAATGAGTTGCAGGATTACCAGCCGCAGGTGTCCGGCATCGAACAACCGCTCGCGCATGCCTCCAAATCCACGCTCAAAGCCCTCCCATTGGCGGCCAAAGCCGCCATGCCGGTGCCGGCATCCGTGCTGGCGTGCGAAGTCCTCGCGCATTTCTTTCCATTGTTCAAACATGATGATCGCCCTCCGATCTATCAAAGATATATCTTAAGATATATCGAAATATGTCGTAGTGCAAGCAGGTTTTTTCAAATTTATTCCTGGCGATTCGCGCCAGATCGCGCGGGCGCGAGGGCAAGCTATAATCGGTTGCAGTGCAATGCTCTGCGCGCCATCACGTTTCTTCCATCGCACGCGCTAGCCGCGCGGCCGCGGCTCGTGCCGCTGCGGCGGCTGCGGCCGCCTGAATACTGCTTCACCTCATCCACAAATCTCAGGTATCAGCGCAGGAACCGGGCAGTATTTCCTGTTGCCTGCTCCCTACTCCCTGTTCCCTGTTTTCTTTACACTGGAGTCACCATGGAAGAGTTCTCACGCATTCAGCGCCTGCCCCCTTACGTCTTCAACATCACCGGCGAGATGAAGGTGAGCGCCCGGCGGCGCGGTGAAGACATCATCGACTTCGGGATGGGAAATCCCGACGGCGCTACGCCCAAGCATATCGTCGACAAGATGATTGAGGCAGCGCAGAAGCCGGTGACGCACCGGTATTCGGTCTCCAAGGGGCTGCCGCGGCTGCGCAAGTCCATCTGTGCGTGGTACAAGAACCGCTACGACGTCGATCTCGACCCCGACTCCGAGGCGATCGTCACCATCGGGTCGAAAGAAGGCATCGCGCACCTGTGCCTCGCCATTCTCGACTCGCGCGACACGGTGCTGGTGCCGAACCCGAGCTATCCCATTCATATCTACGGGCCGGTCATCGCTGGCGCACATGTCGTCAGCGTGCCGGTGCACGACCAGGGGCAGTTTTTAGCCGAACTCGAAGAGCTGATTCCGCGCATGACGCCGCGGCCCAAGGCGCTGATCGTTAACTTCCCGTCGAATCCCACCACCGAATGCGTGGACCTGCCGTTCCTGGCGCGGCTCGTGCAACTGGCCCGTGAGTATGGCTTCCATCTCATCCACGACATCGCCTACGCCGATATCGCATTTGACAGCTATAAGCCGCCGAGCGTGCTGCAGGTGCCGGGTGCGAAAGACGTGGCGGTCGAGTTCTTCACGCTTTCGAAGAGCTACAACATGCCCGGCTGGCGCGTGGGCTTCATGGTGGGCAATCCAGTGCTGGTGGCGGCGCTGGCGCGGCTGAAGAGCTACTTCGACTACGGCACCTTCACGCCGATCCAGGTGGCTGCGATTCACGCGCTCGAAGGGCCGCAGGAGTGCGTGCACCAGATCGCCGAGACCTACCGCAAGCGCCGCGACGTGCTGGTTGAAGGCCTGAACAAGGCCGGTTGGCAGGTAGCCAGCCCCAAGGCCACGATGTTCGTGTGGGCGCGCATCCCGGAGGCCTACCGCGAGCTCAAATCACTCGAATTCTCAAAGTTGCTGCTGACCGATGCCAAAGTGGCCGTATCACCGGGCATCGGCTTCGGAGACTACGGCGACGGGCACGTCCGCTTCGCGCTGATCGAGAATGAGGAGCGGACGAGGCAGGCGCTGCGCGGCATCCGGCAGATGCTGGCGAAGGGCGTGGTGCACGCGTAACGCGCTGGCGATTTGTGGTCATGGAGGATTCTTGTTTCGGGCTTGCGAGGTGGGCAACCATGAGCCATGCCGATGGGCAACGCACGGCATTGATTACCGGCGCTTCCCGCGGCCTTGGCAGCGCCATCGCTCTGGAACAGGCCGCGGCCGGCGCGAACGTCGCCGTCAACTACTTCAAGAACGGCGAAGCGGCGAGCGCGCTCTGCCAGCGCATTGAGCAGAACGGAGGCCGCGCCCAAGCGTTCCGGGCCGATGTGCGCGACGAGGGCGAAGTCGCCGGCCTGGTGCGAGAGATCGAGAGTGCGTTCGGCGGAGTCGATATTCTGGTCGTCAACGCCACCGGCCATCAGCCGTTTCTCTCGATTGAAGAACAGACGTGGCAGTCCTACCTAGAAGTGGTTGCATAAATGGTTCGGCCTCAAGCAAGGGACTTATGCGGGAGGCGTGTTGATTGATGAGCTTCTTGTATGAAGAAGGCGGTGGAGTTGTTGAGCGAGAAGCAATGGAAAATTCTGGAGCCTTTGTTTCC
>DATJNF010000007.1:0-8865 GCA_035508375.1 Occallatibacter sp.
GGCCGAGACCGCGCAGCTCGCGGTCGCCGACGGCCACAGCGTGCTGGCCGGCGGTCTGTCCATCACCACATTTGTTGAAGGCACGCGCTCGCGCGACGGCCATTTGCTGCCGTTCAAGAAAGGGCCATTCTATTTAGCCAAAGAATCCGGTGCGCCCTGCATACCCGTGTCGATCTATGGGACCGAGAAGATCATTCCCTGGGGCAGCCTGCGCGTTCATCCCGGCGTCGCGCACGTCATCCTTCATCCCCCCATCGACCCCGCCGCCTATTCAACCCGCGACGAGCTCTCCGACACCATCCGCGCCGCCATCGCAAGCCCGCTCCCCGACTGGATGCGCACCTAGTGCGCTCCAGTTTGCGAGAATAAAATCGAGCCTCCGATGAAAACTCATGAGTGAAGAGAATTTTCTGTGGGTTTCCCAGGCGCGCAGCCAATGCCGTGCCGCCCTTAGCCAGAAGCTAATAGCTAACAGCTACACCGGCTTCACAGTTACTGCACTCGAAGCCGCCAAAGCTAAGTGGCTTTTTCCCTTAAGAAAAAGCCGCCCTGACGGAAGCGAAGACCGGCGACATCAACTGTGAAACCGGTCTAGAAGCTGTCTCTCACGGCTGCACCATCGCGTTGTACCCGTCGTTCAGCAGCTTCATCCGCCACTGATTCGCCTCGTCGCGGGTTGGGAACGGTCCAACGCGCACATGAATCAATCCGTCTGCCGGATCGCGATGCGCTGTCACCGGGTAGCCGCGTCTTCGCAGCGCATTCGTCAGCACGTTGGCGTCTTCTTCGTTCTTCACCGCCGCCACCTGCACCATCAGCGACGTCGCTGATGGCAGCGCCGGGTGTACACTCTCCGTCGCTGCATTCGTCCCATTCTCCGGCGCAGTTCCACCCAGCGCCGGCCTCACCAGCGCCTGCACGGCAGCGTTCACCGGTGGCGCCGCCGATCCTCCGGGCGATCCGCTTTGCGTCGCCTGCGCGGGGCCGGGCGCAACCGCTTCCGGGCTTTCGCCGGGCGTCGGTGCTGTCGCGCCGTTGCTTGTCTCTGCGGCGGGAAGCTCGGGTGCTTGTTCCGTAGCCGACGGCTTTGGTACCGATGCGCTTCCCTGCAATGGTTCCTGATCGGGCGCGCTCGGCGGCGACGAAGACACGATCGCCCCGGGTGCCGCACCGCGATGCCCAACCACGTATCCCAGCCCGAAGCACAACCCGCAGATCGCCAGAAGTCCGAAACCCATTCCCAGCAGCACGCCCCAGCTCAGCGTCAGCTCGGTGTCATGCCGCGGTTCCTCAAGTTCCACTTCTTCGTCTTCGTCAAAGTAACTTGCCATTCCCTGCCTTTGAAGAAATCTCCTCCAGCCTGCAGTCGCCGGCCTTCAGCCGAATTCAAACCACATGCGAAAGAGCCAGCAGCTAGGGGCGAGAAGCTGGTAGCTAGCTTGTCGGCCCCTCCGCCTTCACGGTCGCTCCCAGCTTGTTAAACAAAGTCATCATCTCAAGTGGCAGCGGGAAGATGATTGTCGTGTTCTTCTCCACGCCGATCTCGGTCAGCGTTTGCAGGTAGCGCAACTGGAGCGTCATGGGCTGTGTGGCCAGCAACTGTGCAGCATCCACTAACTTTTGCGCTGCGTTGAACTCCCCCTCGGCGTGAAGGATTTTCGCACGTGCCTCTCGCGCCGCTTCGGCCTGCTTCGCCATAGCGCGCAGCATCTGCTCGGGCAGGTCCACCTGCTTTACTTCCACCGACGTCACCTTCACCCCGAACGGTTCCGTGCGCTGATCGATGATCGACTGAATGCGTAGATTCAGCTTGTCGCGATGGCTGAGCAGTTCGTCCAGCTCAACCTCGCCCAGCACCGAGCGCAGCGTGGTCTGCGCGAACTGCGAGGTCTGATACACGTAGTTCGATACTTTGATCGCCGCATCGTTCGGATTCACCACGTACAACGTCACCACCGCATTCACTTTGATGGTCACGTTGTCGCGCGTGATCACGTCCTGTGGAGGAACCTCCAGCACCTCTTGGCGCAGGCTGATGCGCACCATCTGGTCGAACGGCCGGAAGACCAGGATGATTCCCGGGCCCTTTGCTTGTGGCAACGCGCGGCCCAGCCGGAAGATCACTCCCCGCTCATATTCGCGCAGAATCTTGATCGAGTTGAGCAGGTAGAGAACGATGATCGCGATGAAGACCCAAAACGCAACTGACATGGAGTCGAACATGGAACTTTCCTTTCCTCACCCAGCACGGATTGTACTCCGCTAACGCCGCTAACCGCGGGATGCCCCATCCTAAACGCGGCCTTTTGCGTTTAGGGTGGGTAGTGCGCTTACTTGCCAGCTTGCCGGCCCCGCTATCTCGCTGGCTCACCAGCTTGCCGGCTCGCTGCGTTGGCCGCCTCCACCCGCAGCAACATCTGCTCATGCCCCACCACGCGCACTTCCGTTCCCGCGGCGACGGGCGCTGCCGCCACGGCCCGCCAGATCTCGCCCTCCACCAGCACATGACCCTCCGGCGCCAGCGCCTCCATGGCCGTCGCCGCACAGCCCACCATGGCATCCGCGCCGATCTTTGCCTTGCGCCTTCGTGCGCGCACCGCCAGGCGCACCAGGAATACCGTGATGGCTCCGAACGCCGCGCTGACGCTGATGGCGATCCACGGGCTCACGTTCATCTCGGGAACCGGCGCCGCACTCAGCGTCAGCATGCCGAATGTCAGGCACACGATGCCAGCGATCGCAAGCGCTCCATGCCCGCCCACTTTCGCTTCCAGGAACAGCAGCACCATCGCCGCCACCAGCAGCAGTACCGCTGTGTAGCGCACCGGCAGCAGATTCAGCGCAAACACCGCCAGCAGCACCATCAGCGTGCCCAGCGCTCCCGGCACAATCGTTCCCGGCGAGTTGAACTCGAGATAAATCAGCAGCGCCCCGCCAACCAAAAACAGCAAAGCGATATTCGGATTCACCAGCCAGCCCAGAACCTCATCGCGTAGCGTCGGCTGGATCCCCACAATTCGCGCCCCTGCCAGGTTCAAGGTCGCTTTCGATCCATCCATCCGCGTGATCTGCTTTCCCTCGAGATTTGCCATCAGATCGTTTTCGTTGTTCGCGATCAGGTCAATCAGATGCTGGTTCAGCGCCTCTTCCGCCGTGTAGCTGTGCGATGACTGCACCGCGGCGACCGCCGCGTCCGTGTTGCGCCCGCGCCGCGTCACATACGAGCGCAAAAACGCCTCCGCGTCGTTCTCGATCTTCTGGTTCATGGTCTCGTCGGGCTTCACGAATGGAAGCTCCAGTACCGGATGCGCCGCGCCCGCATTCGTTCCCGGCGCCATCGCCGCAATGTCTGCCGACTCCAGCAGAAAAAATCCCGCCGACCCGGCGCGCGCTCCCGCCGGCGCTACGTACATGATGACGGGCACCTTCGAGCTCAAAATCGCGCCCGCCATCGTGCGCGTCGAATCAAGCAATCCACCCGGCGTATCCAGCACAATCAGCAGCGCTTGCGCTCCATCGGAGCTCGCTTGCTTAATCGCCCTGTTCAACTCATCCTCACTCACCGGTTGAATCGTATCGTCCAGGATGAACTTGTCGACAAGTGGCTGCGCGGGCGTCGGTTGAGCTGCAGAAGCAGTTGGCCCTCCACACATGCCGACGCCAACCAACAGAACTGCCACCACGAGTCCAAGCGAAAACCACTTCGAATCCAATCGCTGTCTCATGGCTCACCCCTTTCCCATTCCCCGCAAATCTACTGACCACTGATCACTGACAACTGATCACTATCTTTTCTTCGCCGCGATCTCCCGCAAAATCTCCAGCGCGCCATGATTCGCCGGATCCAGCTTGATCGCATCTTCCGCTTCCGTATTCGCCTCGCTCAGCGAGCCGGCCGCAAAATCCACCTGAGCCAACACCACATACGCATCGGCCGTAGGCCTCAGTTCCAGCGCCGCATGCGCCTCCTTGCGTGCTCCATCCGCGTCGCCGCTGCGCTCGCGAACCTCCGCCAGCCCAGCATGCGCCTGCGCGCTGCCCGCATCCGCCGCTGCCGCATCCTGGTACAAGCGCTCCGCCTCCAGCAACAGCCCGCGATCCAGGTATCCCTTTGCCTGCGTGCACAGCGCCAGCGCTCGCTCGCGCGGTCCCATCGCAGCCATCCGCTTGGCGTTCATCTCGTCAAGCATCGCAGCCGCCTGCTTGAACGCTGTTGCATTAAAACTCCGCTCAATCCGCTCCAGCGGATCGGCACTCGCGTCCGCTCCCGTCGATTGTGCTTTCCACGCCGCCTCCAGTGTCTGCGCTTCGCTGTCGTTCGGCCGCAGCTTCAGGCATTGCGCCAATTCATTCTCCGCGCCCTCGGTGTTTCTATGCCGCTTCAGGCTCACCGCCAGGTTGAAGTGATAATCTGCGTCATTCGGGTCCGCAGCAGCCGCCTCGATAAACAGCGACGTGCCATCCTTCCCCTGGCGGCTCATCGCTACACCCTCGTTATTCACCACTTCGGCCAGCGGCAGCACCCGCGCCACATCGGCAAACACCTCCTGCGCCTGCGCATAATCCCCCTGGAACATCAACGACAGCCCACGATAAAATCCGGCCTCGAGGCCGTCGGGTCCGTTCCGATCCACCTTGGCAAACGCCGCCGCTGCTTCCTGATACTGCTGCCCGTTGAATTCTTCGCGCCCAAGCGCCATCCACGCCTCGCCGAAATCGGGGCTCAGCTTCACCGCTTCCTGCAAGTGCCGCAACCGCTCCCCCTGGTCCGGCTCTGTAATGCCGCGAATGTACTGCTCGAACGCCGTCAGCGGAACGCCGTTCCCCTCGGCTGCGAACGTCTCCTCGGCCACGTTGAATGTCGGATCGAGTTGCCGCGTCAGCTTCCACGCCAGGTCGCCAAAAACCGCAATCAAACTGCGCATCTCGCCCCGCGCGCTCACCGTGGGCAGCATGCGCAGATTGGGAACGTCAACCAGCGACGCTTCGGCCACGATCCCGGTACCATCAGTGGTGTAACTGCCCACCACGATCGAGTCCGCGTCCAGCGTCTGCGCCAGTTTCAGGGCGCTTGCCCGCGACGGCTGAAATCCCTGCGGCAATCCCAAATGGTCCAGCGCATACATCCGGTCCGCGCGGCTTGTCGGCTCAAATCCCGCTGACGCGAATCGCGTGCTGAGCACTTCCGCCGCTGCTTCGCGAATCCACTCCAGGCTCGGCTGCCCGGTCCGATTGTCGAACGGAAGCACCAGGAGAACGCGCCCCTTGCCGCCGGCATTCATCGCGGCCGCGGCCCCTGGTTGTCCCCACATCGTCGCCCCGCCGGGCAAAGCAAACAAAAACACCGCCGCGCAGGCTGCACACTTCCGCGTCGCCCGCCGTCGCCCTGAATATGTGCGCATCACAACAGAAAAATTATAGGCTTTAGGTCGTTCCAGCGCCGTAGCACCGGATTCCAGTCCGGCCGCCGTGCCGGTGTCCACGCCCGACCATGCGTGACCGGCTTCTTGCGCAGCAAGAACCGCAGGCCCGCTTTTACGTCTCTCTTCATCCGAAAACGCTTGGGCCTGCGCATCTTAGCCGGTATTATCGAGCCATGACGCCACTCACTCCGCCTCCTCGAGCCAAGCCCATCTGGCGCGCCATCGTCGAGGTCGCGTTCGTTGTCTTTCTTTTCTATTCCAATCTACTCATGGGCGAGTTCACCGGCGTCAATGGCCAGGGCAAATCACTCTCTTTCGCCATGCACGACATCATCACACCCGAAAACTTCCTCATCGCCATTGTCAGCGCCTGCATCGGCTATGTGATCTTTGAATTCCTCCGTCGCAAACTGTAAGGCTGGGGCCAGGGATTGGGGAATCGAAAACTGTCATCCGGCGTTAACCAAAAAGCCTGCAAGGACTCCTCGCTTCCGCGGGAAAATCCAGCAGGCTTTTGTCGTAGTTTCTTGTTTCCTTGCTCCCTTGTTCCCTCGGTCCCTCGTTCCCTGTATTCTTCAGTCCGCGTACGCTTCTTCTTCCACTTTCGCCATCTCCGGCAGCCGTTCGGGATAATACGCGCTCCGCGTGTACTGCTTCACCATGCGATTGGTATTGAAGTACGACCCGTTGAACGCCAGCGTCGTCCGCATCAGCCGCGCCCACTTCTCCTGCGAATCCCGATACAGCGGCACTACCGCGTTTTCCAGCTTCGCATAGAGCGATTTGGCTTCTGCCTCGTCGTTCGCGCCGTCTTCAATCGCCCAGCCCGTCACGCCTTCAATGCAGCCCTCGATCCACCATCCGTCAAGAATCGACAGGCTCGGCACGCCGTTCAACGCCGCCTTCATGCCGCTCGTGCCCGATGCTTCATAGGGCCGCCGCGGATTATTCACCCACACATCCACGCCCGCCGTCATCAGCGCGCCCAGGTCCCACGCGTAGTTCTCAAGGTAAACAATCTGCAGTTCTGTGTCTGAAAGCTTCGCCGCTTCCGTCACCACCTGCTGGATCAGCGCCTTTCCCGGTTCGTCCTGCGGGTGTGCCTTCCCCGCGTATACAATCTGCAGTCCGCCTGCCTGCTCCGCAATCCGCTTCAGCCGCTCTCGATCGGTCAACAGCAGCGTGGCCCGCTTATACGTCGCCGCCCGCCGCGCGAAGCCCAGGGTCAGCACCTTCGGGCTCAGCACCAGCCCGGTCCGCGAGCCCACCTCAGCCAGCAGCTCTTCCTTGGCGCGCGCATGCGCCTTCAATATCGCCGCCTGCGGCAAGTCGATCGCCGAGCGCAGCACAAGATTGTCGCGCCGCCACGCTGGAATATGTTCGTCCAGCATCTGCTGCATCGGCTCGCTCATCCACGTCGGGGCATGCACGCCATTCGTGATCGTGTCGATGGCAAACTCAGGAAACATCTGCCGCGAAACCTTGCCATGCTGCATCGCCACGCCGTTTGCGTACCGCGAGAACCTCAGCGCCAACAGCGTCATGTTCAGTAAGCCCTCGCGGAAACAGCCCAGCCGCTCCAGCCGCGCTGTCCGTTCGCTGCCTAGAATCCTGATCGCTTGCTCCGTCGAAAACCGGTCGTGCCCGGCCGCCACCGGCGTGTGCGTCGTGAATACGCACTTCCGCCTTACCTGCTCCACATCTGGATCGGTCGGGTCGCCCTGCGGTCCCCCGCCCATCTCTCCCTCGAGCAGTGCCAGCGTCAGTAGCGCTGCGTGCCCCTCATTCATGTGGAAGACGTTTACTCGCAGGCCCAGGGCCTTCGCCATGCGCACGCCGCCCATGCCCAGCACAATCTCCTGCTGCAGCCGGTAGTTCGTGTCGCCGCCGTACAGGTGATCCGTCAATCCGCGGTCCCAGCCCGAATTCTCATCAAGGTCCGTATCCAGCAGATAAATCGGCACCACGTGGCCGAATCGCCCTTCCATGTCGTAGCGCCAGGCCCGCACCGTCACCACCCGGCCTTCAATGCCAACGGTTACACGCGCCGGCTCCTCCGTGCAGAACTCCGCGGGATTCCACGGCTGCACCTCTTCGCTCTGCACGCCCGCACTGTCCAGGTGCTGCTGAAAGTATCCCTTCCGGTGCAACAACGAAAACGCCACCAGGGGAATGCTCAAGTCTGCCGCCGATCGCAGCGTGTCTCCCGCGAGCACGCCCAGGCCGCCCGAATAGGTCGGCATCTGGGGTCGTATCGCGATTTCCATGGAGAAGTAGGCCACCTGGCCCGTGTTCGGAGTGTTTTCGTAGGAGAAGGGTCTATTTGTTGTTGGCTGCATGGTTTTTATTCCCCGCGCCTCTCCGGCCCTGTTTTCAGAAAAGTTCAAAACCTGCCGGAGAAACACGGAACCCCGTGAAAAGTCTCTACCTCCTCATCGGGGCAAATACCCACCAAGTTTAGCAAGGAAATTGCCCGTCTCAATGTTCCTGACAGGTTTCCAAAATGGTTCTTTCGGGTCAGGAATTTACGCCCCTCCGAACCAAAAAGGGAAGAATTTCCACATTTTGTTCGATGCGTCCACAGTCCGTTTTGCCGGTAGGTGTATAGATGGCAAGAACATGGTCCTTCGTGCGGCGCGATTCAGCCCGCAAACTGAAAAACTCTCCGGCGGATTTGAGCAGGCAAAGGATTGCGGCAGTCTCGCAGACGGTATAAGAAGTCACAAGCATCGCGTCCGAGCGACCATCGCCGGACCCCGACCTGGCGCCGGCCTTCTGGCCGGCTGTCGCGCGAGCGTCCTCGCCCGCACCTGCGCAGCACCTCGAGCCAGCCATTTTCATGTTCCTTGCGTACCGCATCTCCGGCTGCAGTTGCCTTTCAGCTCCTCTGCGGGTCGAGCCGCACGACAATCGTTGCAGAAGACACCGCGGCAAAGGGCGAAAATCGATCAAAGGGAACCATCGCCGACAATTGCCTCAGATCCTCGCAGATCGGCTCGTCACGCTGTCTGGAATCGGTCGATGAGTGACTTGCCCTGGACTCGTCATTTCACAACACATATCTTGACGATTTGATAGTCGAATGACTACCATCAGCGTTATTGAGGGTAGAGTCTCTTCCATGCCGAAAGAGTCGAAGCAACGCAGGGCCGTTCTACAGGGAACGCTGGACATGATGATCCTGAAAACGCTTCTGTATGGGCCGGCGCACGGACATCAGATTGGCAAGCATATTCAGAGGGCCACGAATGAGTTTCTGCAGATGCAGCATGGTTCTCTTTATCCCGCCTTGCATCGGCTGGAGAAGAGAGGGTGGGTGGTGTCCAAATGGGAGACGGCGCCGGACCGCAACCGCGAGTTCAAGTACTACCGGTTGACGGATAAAGGCAAGAAGCAGCTTGTGGTCGAAGAATCGCAGTGGAAGCAGATGGCGGACGCGGTG
>DATJNF010000008.1:0-81813 GCA_035508375.1 Occallatibacter sp.
CTACGTTCTGTCGAAGGAAGAAGGCGGCCGTCATACGCCGTTCTTCAAGGGCTACCGTCCGCAGTTCTACTTCCGCACGACGGACGTGACGGGCGTGGCCGAGCTGCCGGATGGCGTGGAGATGGTGATGCCGGGCGACAATGTGGCGCTGAAGATCGAGCTGATCACGCCGGTGGCTTTGGAGAAGGGCTTGCGCTTTGCCATCCGCGAAGGCGGCCGCACGGTGGGCGCTGGCACCATCTCGGAGATTGTGAAGTAAGGAAGAACAGGGAGTAGGGACTAGGGACTAGGGATCGGCACGACGGTTCAAGCGAGACCAAGAGCGAATCGAAGCAAGAACAAGCTGATCCCTGATCTCTGATCTCTGGAAGGACGTCATGGTAGGACAGAGAATTCGCATCCGGTTGAAGGCGTACGACTATCGCGTACTGGATACCTCGACCGGCGAGATTGTGGATACGGCCAAGCGTACCGGAGCAACGGTGGCGGGCCCGATTCCCTTGCCGACGATCAAGAACAAGTACTGCGTGCTGCGTTCGCCGCACGTGGACAAGAAGTCGCGCGAGGAGTTCGAGATCCGCACACACAAGCGGCTGATCGACATCCTCGAGCCGACGCAGCAAACAGTCGACGCGCTGATGAGGCTGGATCTGCCCGCGGGCGTGGACGTCGAGATCAAGGCGTTCGAAAAGTAGGCAGCTGCGCCTTGCGGCGCACAGCCTTCGTGGAATGACGCGAAGCGAGTAAGAAGGTCCGGAAGGACCCCGGCAGTGCGAGCGAATTCAAGCTCGCATGATGAGGTGAGGACGAGATGGCAGTTACAGGAATTCTGGGAAAAAAGATCGGCATGACGCAGGTCTTCGACGAAAAGGGCGACGTGCACCCGATCACGGTGCTGCAGGCCGGCCCCTGCGTGATTACGCAGCTGAAGACGGCAGCCAGGGATGGCTACGACGCCGCGCAGATCGGCCTGGTCGAGTTCGTGAAGGCGTCGCGGATGACCAAGGCGCAGACTGGACATCTGGCGAAGACCGAAGCTCCTCCGGTAAAGATGATCAAGGAAGTCGACATCGAGGCTGCTGCCGACGGCAGCGCGGATGGCGTGAAGGCCGGTGACCGCGTCCTGGTGGACATCTTCACCGACGCGAAGTTTGTTGACGTAATTGGCACCTCGAAGGGCCGTGGATTTGCAGGCGTTGTCCGTCGGCACAACTTTGGCGGCGGCCCTGCGGCGCACGGACACATGTTCCAGGTGCAGGGCTCTATTGGCGCCTCGAGCTTTCCGTCGCGCGTCTTTCCTGGCCAGCGCATGCCGGGTCACTTTGGAACGGACCAGGTGACGGTGCGCAACCTGCGCATTCGCGGCATTGATCTCGATGAGAACCTGCTGATGGTAGAAGGCGCTGTGCCGGGACCTCGCGATGGCTACGTGCTGATCTCGAAGGCCAAGGCTCCGCCGCGCGAGCGCCGTGGATTCGCCGGCTCGACCACGGTCGACCCGCTAAAGGCTTCGAAGAAGGCGACGGCGAAGCGCAAGTAGGACTGGCCGTCCAGGCAATGGCCGCCTGATGGCGGCAGAAAAAGATTGAAGCTGGGAGAAGTTTTCCGGCGGAAGAAGAAAACGATGGCAAACGTAGATGTAGTCAATCTGAACGGCGACAAGGTGGGCTCGATTGAGCTGGACGACGCCATCTTTGGGCCGGACCAGGTCAACGAGGCTCTGCTGTGGGAGGCTGTGAAGCACTATCGCGCCTCGCTGCGCCAGGGCACGCACGCCACCAAGAACCGCAAGCTGGTCGCTGGATCGGGCAAGAAATTGTGGAAGCAGAAGGGCACGGGCCGCGCGCGTATCGGCTCGGTGCGCTCGCCGCTGTGGCGCCATGGCGGCACGGTGCACGGACCGCAGCCGCGCAGCTATGACTATCCCTTCCCGCGCAAGAAGCTGCTGGGCGCGCTGCGCTCGGCGTTGGCGTCGAAGCTGGCCGACGGCAAGCTGACGGTGGTGGACTCACTCGAAATCAAGGAAGCCAAGACGAAGCTTTACCGCGCGGCCCTCGACAAGCTGGGCGCCAGCCGGACTGTGCTTCTGGTCGAAAACGGTAAGTCGCTGAGCCAGGGGCTGCTGCTGGGCGCGCGCAACCTGAAAGGCGTCGAGTTGCTGTTGAACAACGAGGTGCACCCATACGATCTGCTGCGCTATGAGCGCGCCATCTTTTCGGCGGCGGCCATTGAGCAGTTGACCACGGCCCTCGAGAAGGTGGCCTCGAAGCGCAAGGCTGCTGCGAAGGAGGCCGCGTAATGCCGACACTTTATACCGTGATTCGCCGCCCGCTGATTACCGAAAAAGGGCTGGGCGTGAAGGAGACCGAGGGCACGCTGGTCTTTGATGTGGCGCCCGAAGCAACCAAGACCGAGGTGAAGCACGCTGTCGAGACGCTCTTCAAAGTGAAGGTGGCGGCGGTACGTACAGCCAATGTACTGGGCAAGGAGCGCCGCCGCGGCAAGTACGCGGGCTTCCGGCCGGACTGGAAGAAGGCTTACGTGAAGCTGAAGGCGGGCGAGAAGCTGCCTGAATACGTGAGCAACCTGTAAAGCGCGAGTTCGCAGATCGTAGTTCATAGTTCGCAGTTGAAATTGACTATGGGCGCAAGGGAATCCTGAGAACTACGAACTGAGAACAGTGAACTGGTAGGACAAAGACGATGGCCATTAAGACATACAGACCGATAACGCCGACGCTGCGGTTTCAGACCACGCTGACGAACGACGAGCTGACAACGTCGACGCCGCACAAGCCGCTGCTGACGACGCGTAAGCGCACCGGCGGACGCCGCAACTCAGGCGACCTGACCATCCGCCACCATGGCGGCGGCCACAAGCAGAAGATCCGCCTGATCGACTTCAAGCGCGAAAAGTTTGGCGTGCCGGGCAAGGTGGCGACGATCGAGTACGATCCCAACCGCTCGGCTCGCATTGCCCTGGTGCACTACGCCGACGGCGAGAAGCGCTACATCATCGCCCCGGTAGGCCTGAAGGTTGGCGCGACGGTGAGCTCGGGGCCGGATGCCGACATTCTTGTCGGCAACGCGCTGCCGCTCAAGAACATTCCCGCCGGCACCACGGTGCACGCGATCGAGCTGCGGCCGGGCAAGGGCGCGCAGATGGCCCGTTCGGCGGGCGCGCAGGCGCAGCTGGTGGCCAAGGAAGGCGATTACGCGCTGCTCAAGCTGCCTTCCGGCGAGACCCGCAAGGTGCTGGCCGAGTGCATGGCGACGGTGGGCCAGGTGGGCAACACGGATCACGAGAACGTATCGATCGGCAAGGCGGGCCGCACACGCTGGATGGGCATCCGGCCGACGAACCGCGGCGTCTCCATGAACCCGGTCGATCATCCGCACGGCGGCGGCGAGGGCAAGACCTCCGGCGGACGTCATCCGGTGACCCCCTGGGGCCAGCCGACGCGCGGCTACAAGACGCGTAACAACAAGCGGACCGATGCGTTCATCGTCAGCCGCAGGTCGAAGTAGGGACTGGGGTAGCAGAGGAGCTGAAGATTTATGGCACGTTCGACGAAGAAAGGTCCGTTTGTAGATGCGCACCTCAGTGTGAAGATCGAGGCGCTGAACCGGGCCAACGACAAGAAGGTTGTGAAGAGCTGGTCGCGCCGCTCGACGATCTTTCCTGAGTTTGTGGGCCACACGATCGCGGTACACAACGGCAAGAAGTTTGTCCCGGTGTACGTGACCGAAAACATGGTGGGCCACAAGCTGGGCGAGTTTGCGCCGACGCGCACGTTCAAGGGCCACACCGGCGGCGCCAAGGCGGCGGAAACTGCGGCGAAGCCGAAGTAAAGCAGCGAAGTGATTCGGGAAGGCAGAACAATGGCAGTCGAGACAAAAGAATACCGGGCCGAGGCGAGGTTTCAGCGTGTGTCGCCGCAGAAGGCGCGCCTGGTGCTGGATCTGATCAAGGGGCGCGGCGTCGAAGAGGCGCTGAACACGGCGGCTTTCACCAAGAAGCGCATCGCGCCGGTGATTCACAAGCTGCTGACCTCGGCAGTGGATAACGCCAAGTATGTGGCCGGCGAGCAGGGCATCGACCTCGACGTGGACAGCCTCTACGTCAAGCAGGCCGTGGCCAACGACGGGCCGCGCATGAAGCGCATCCGTCCAGCGCCGATGGGCCGCGCCTACCGCTATCAGCGCCGGCTTACGCACATCGTGTTATCGGTGGCTGAGCGGCCGACCAACGGCTCCAGCCTGGTGACCAAGGTGGAAGAGCCTGCGGCTCCGGTGCCTGCGAAGAAGGCGGCTGCCAAAAAGACCGCCGCAAAAAAGGCTGTGCCGAAAAAGACGGCAGCGAAGAAGTCGACGAGCAAGAAGGCCGAGAAGTAGGCCTGGAGAGTTTGAGGAAAAGACCATGGGACAGAAAGTCCATCCTTACGGATTCCGGCTGGGAGTGAACAAGCCCTGGCGTTCGCGCTGGTTCTCGGAGCGGGAGTACGACAAGCTCCTGGTCGAGGACGTGAAGCTCAAGGCGGAGCTGCGCGAGAAGCTGAAGGCCGCCGGTGTCAGCTCGGTTGAGATCGAGCGTCCGGGCAACAAGCTGCGCTTCCTCATCCGCACCGCGCGTCCGGGCATCGTGATCGGCCGCAAGGGTGCGGAGATCGAGAAGCTCAAGACCGAGCTCGGCAAGCGCACCAACCGAGACGTGTTCATCGACATCATCGAGGTGAACAAGCCGGAGCTCGACGCGCAGCTGGTGGCGGAAAACATTGCGCTGCAGCTGGAAAAGCGCGTCAGCTTCCGCCGCGCCATGCGCAAGAGCGTTGACTCGGCCAAGCGCTTCGGGTGCAAGGGAATCAAGGTGCGTGTCTCCGGGCGGTTGAACGGCAATGAGATCGCACGCTCGGAGTGGTATCTGGACGGCCAGTTGCCGCTGCACACCCTCCGCGCGGATATCGATTACGGCTTTGCAGAAGCCAACACCACCTACGGCGTGATCGGCGTGAAGACGTGGATCTATCGCGGCGACATCTACGAGCAGAAGCGCCGCAAGCCGGCGGTGGGAACGTCAGTATTTTAGTTCTCAGTTCCTAGTTCGTAGTTCTCAGATCGCCGAGTCGGAAAACTGGGAACTGTGAACTGAAAGCTGCGAACTGTTTTTTCGAGGTTTTCGTTATGTTGATGCCAAAGAAGGTGAAGTTCCGGAAGCAGCAGAAGGGCAAGCGGCGCGGCAAGGCGTGGCGCGGGTCCTCGCTTTCGTTCGGCGAGTACGGCCTGAAGGTCATGGAGTGCGGCTACATCACCGACCGCCAGATCGAGGCCAGCCGTATCGCGATGACGCGCTTCATCAAGCGCGGCGGCAAGATCTGGCTGCGTCTGTTCCCGGACAAGCCGATCACCAAGAAGCCGGCCGAAGTCCGCATGGGCTCGGGCAAAGGCGCGCTGGATCACTGGGTCGCCGTGGTGCGGCCGGGGAAGATTCTGTTCGAGATGGAAGGCGTTGCGCCGGACGTTGCCCAGGAGGCGATGCGGCTGGCATCGAACAAGCTGCCACTGAAGACCAAGTTCGTGATGCGGCCGGGCGCGGAGAAGACAGTCAGTGTGGCCAAGTAGCGCACAGGATTTGCAGGTGTTGGGACGTTTCTGACGCCGGAGAGAGAAACACAAGATGGAACTCGCAAAGATTCGCAATTTGAGCGACGAAGAGCTCAGGCACCAGGAGAAGACCTCAGCGGAGCAGTTGTTCCGCCTGCGCTTCCAGGTGGCACTGGGCCAGAACGACGGCGTGAAGAAGATCCGCCAGCTGCGCAGGGAGATTGCGCAGATCAAGACCGTGGCCCGGGAGCGTGAACTGGGCGTCCGCGGTGCCGGCAAAGAAACGGTTGCAGCGGAAAACAAGAAGGGAGCTCGCTAAATGACGGCGACCGAGAAGACAGAGCAGGCTCCGGCGTCCCGGCGCAATGAGAAGGTCGGCCAAGTGGTTTCGACCAAGATGCAAAAGACCATCGTGGTTGCGGTCGAGATGCGCAAGGCGCACCCGAAGTACAAGCGGATTGTCCGCTCGACCAAGAAGTTCTACGCGCACGACGAGCAGAGCTCGGCGCGGCTGGGCGACATGGTGCGCATTCGCGAGACGCGTCCATTGAGCAAGCTGAAGCGCTGGTCGCTCGAAGAGATTGTGCGGCGTTCGACGCTCGCGCAGATTGAAGACACGGCCCACGAGCCGGTGAGCTAGCCAGAGGCAGAGAGGGAGATACAACCATGGCTGTGCAAATGAGAACCATGCTCGCGGTGGCCGATAACTCCGGCGCGCGCAAGCTGCAGGTGATTCTGCCGCTGGGCGGCGGGCTGGGGTTGAAGGCGGGTCTCGGCGACATTGTGACTGCCGCGGTGAAGGAAGCTTCGCCGGACGGAACCGTGAAGAAGGGCAAAGTGGTCAAGGCGGTCATCGTGCGCACGCGCAAGGAGCATCGCCGGCGCGACGGCACCTACATCCGCTTCGACGAGAACGCAGCCGTGGTGATCGGCGACGATCATGAGCCGGTGGGCACGCGCGTCTTCGGCCCAGTGGCCCGCGAACTGCGCGAGAAGAAGTTTTTGAAGATCGCTTCCTTGGCACCCGAGGTTGTGTAACTGGAGTGCAAGTTCACGGTTCACAGTTCACAGTAACTGCACTGAGAACTGAGAACTATGAACTAAGAACTGCGAACCGAGAGAAGGCTATGCCACATTTGGATATTCATCGCAACGATACGGTCAAAGTGCTCACTGGCTCTGACCGCGGAAAGACGCAGCGCGTGCTGCGCGTTTTTCCGGACAAGGGAACGCTCCTGGTGGAGCACGTACGCATCGTCAAGAAGACGGTTTCGTCGAAGACCGGGCAGAACACCCGTGGCGGCATCGCGGAACATGAGTCGCCCATCCACATCTCGAACGTCGCGCTGGTCTGCCCCAACTGCGGGCCCACGCGCATCGGGCACAAGATGGAAGGTGATACCCGCGTGCGGGTGTGCAAGAAGTGCGGGCAATCGTTGCCCACGAAGAAGTAGAAGGACAGCATCAGCTCTCAGTTTTCAGCTCGTTTTGCGCTGAGTTGAGAGATGCGGTTGAAGCAAAGAAGTCTGAAAGCTGAAGGCTGAAAGCTGACAGCTGATTCTTGAAGTCCCTTCCGCAACGGTATACGGCCACAGGCCACTCCGGGCGCCGGAAGAAAGAGAGCAGAGAGATGGCGGCAAGGCTGAAAGAGAAGTATCAGAAAGAGATCAAGCAGGCGCTGCAGAAGGAGCTCGGGATCGAGAACTCCATGGCGGTGCCGAAGCTCGAGAAGATCGTGATCAATATGGGGCTGGGCGAAGCGACGCAGAACAACAAGCTGCTCGATCCGCTGGTCGGGGACCTGACGCTGATCGCCGGGCAGAAGCCGGTGACCACCAAGGCGAAGAAGTCGATTGCGGCCTTCAAGGTACGTGCCGGCATGTCGATTGGTGCGATGGTCACGCTGCGCGCCGACAAGGCCTACGAGTTTCTGGACCGGCTGATCTCGACGGCGCTGCCCCGCGTGCGCGACTTCCGCGGCGTTTCGACGAAGAGTTTTGACGGTCGCGGCAACTACACGCTCGGCCTGCGCGATCAGCTGATTTTTCCGGAGATCGATTACTCCCGGGTAGAGAAGCTGAAGGGCATGAACATCACCATCGTGACCACGGCCAAGGACGACAACGGAGCGCGTGCCCTGCTGCGTCACTTCGGCATGCCGTTCCGGCAAGGGGCGTAAAGGCAGTTCATCGTTCGCAGCTCACAGCCCTCGACGGACTACTGAGAACTACGAACTGAGAACTGAGAACTGTTTGAGGGATTTATGGCAACCACTGCAAAGAGAGTGAAAGACGCGCGGAAGCCGAAGTTCAGCAGCCGCAAACACAACCGGTGCCAGCTGTGCGGACGCCCCCGTGGCTTCCTGCGCAAGTTTGGTATCTGCCGTTTGTGCTTCCGGTCGCTGGCGCTGAAGGGCGAGATTCCCGGCGTCAACAAGTCGAGCTGGTAAGACAGTTGTCAGTTCACAGTTCGCAGTTCACAGCCGGTGAGCGCATCGGGTAACTGAGAACTGAAAACTAAGAACTGTGAACTATCAAACATTCCCGCAGGTTCTCCCGCAGAAGATGCAGGAGCGAACGGGGGATGAAGGAGAAGGAATGAGTCTGACCGACCCAGTAGCAGATTTTCTGGCGCGGATCCGGAATGCGATCCGGGCGCGTCATCAGAAGCTGGATGTGCCGGCTTCGAAGCTGAAGACCGAGATCGCCCGCATCCTCAAGGAAGAGGGCTACATCTCGAACTACAAGACCCAGGAAGAGGAAGGCAAGCTGGTGCTGCGCGTGTACCTCAAGTACGGCGGCACCGAGGCGGCCATCCGCGATCTGGCGCGGGTTTCGCGTCCCGGCTGCCGCGTGTACGTAGGCCGCGATGAGATCAAGCGCGTGCAGGGTGGTCTGGGCATCTCCATTCTCACCACGCCCAAGGGCGTAATGACCGGCCGTCAGGCCCGCCGCGAAGGCGTGGGCGGCGAGCTGCTCTGCGAAGTGTGGTAAAGGCAGAGAACAGGGATCGGGGTCAGAGATCAGTGAACGCATAGGTGCGCTGACCGCTGAGGCAAAAAAGAACTGACCCCTGATCTCTGATCCCTGACCTCTGTTTTTCCGGCTGCAGTGGAACGGGGAGTGGTAACGCATTTTGATTGAAAGCTGACGGCTCATAGCTGGCAGCTGCTCTTCGGGACTCGCAAGCCAATTAAGGATTGAAGCAATGTCACGTATTGGAAAGAAGCCGATTCCGCTCCCGAGCGGCGTGAAGTACAAGGTTGAGGGCAACACGGTTCTCGTCGAAGGACCCAAAGGTAAGGTATCGGCGCTGGTTGCGGATGGGATCACCCTTAAGACCGCGGACGGGCATCTGGTCATCGAGCGCGAAAGTGATAAGTATGCAGCCGTGCATGGGCTCACCCGCGCACTGGTGCATAACGCCGTGCATGGCGTCACCAAGGGCTGGACGAAGGAGCTGGACATCGTCGGCATCGGCTACCGCGCCGAGATGAAGGGCAAGGGCATGGTGGTCTTTACGCTGGGCTACTCGCACCCGATCGAGTTTCCGCTGCCCACAGGCGTCGAGTGCGCGATCGATCCCAAGCAGACGCACCTGACGGTGAGCGGCATCGACCGGCAGAAGGTGGGCCAGGTGGCCGCCGATATGCGGGCACTGCGCAAGCCTGATCCGTACAAGAACAAGGGCGTGCGCTACACCACCGAGAAGCTGAAGAAGAAGGCCGGCAAGACAGGAGCGAAGTAAAACAGTTCACAGCCGTTAGTTCGCAGTTTCCTTTCGGTCGAACTTGCTGAGAACTATGAACTGAGAACTGACAACGGAATTAGCCGAACGGTGCCGCGAGGCGGCTCCGCTGATAGGTGAGAGACGAAGATGATTACGCAGACCAAGAGAAACGAAATCCGCAAGCGCATCCACACGCGCATCCGCGAGAAGCTTTCAGGCACCACGGAACGGCCGCGGCTGAATGTGTATCGCTCGCTGAATCATATCTACGCGCAGGTGATCGACGACCAGAAGGGCGAGACGCTGGCCTCGGCCTCAACCCTCCAGTTGAAGCTGAAGACCGGCGGCAACGTGGCGGCTGCCAAGGAGATTGGCAAGGCCGTCGCGGAGAAGGCCGTCGCCCAGGGCATCAAACAGGTGGTCTTCGACCGCGGAGGCTATCTCTATCACGGCCGCATCAAGGCGCTGGCCGATGCCGCACGCGAAGCGGGTCTTGAATTCTAAGCTGACAGCTGACAGCTGACGGCTGACAGCTCAGAGACGAGAGAAAAATGACGACAGTAAAGAAGAAACTCGACGCCAACCAGTTCAACCTGAAAGATCAGGTGGTGGCCATCAATCGCGTCACCAAGGTTGTGAAGGGCGGCAAGAACATGTCGTTCGCGGCGCTGGTGGTAGTGGGCGATGCCGCTTCAGGCGTGGTGGGCTACGGTTCAGGCAAGGCCAAGGAGGTTCCCCAGGCAATTCGCAAGGGGATCGAGTCGGCCAAGAAGAACCTGGTCAAGGTAAACCTCACCGAGACGACCATTCCGCACCAGGTGCTGGGCCGCTTCGGCTCGGGCCAGGTGCTGCTCAAGCCGGCGCCGGAAGGAACTGGCGTGATTGCCGGCGGCGCAGTGCGCGCCGTGATGACCTCAGCCGGCGTGCAGAACGTGCTGACCAAGAGCATTGGCTCGCCCAATCCGCACAACGTGATCAAGGCGACTTTCGACGCACTGGTGCAGCTGCGGGACAGAGCCGAAGTGGCCACGATGCGTGGCAAGCAGGTGGAGGAACTCTGATGGCGACGTCGAAGAAGAATGCCCCCTCCACAGGGACCCCGAAGAAGATCCGCATTCAGTACTACCGCTCGGCCATTGCCACGCCCGTCAAGCACAAGCTGGTGATCAAGGGCCTGGGCTTCACGCGGCTCAATCAGGTCATCGAGCGTGTAGACAATGAGTCGGTCCGGGGCATGGTGAAGGCAGTGCCGCACCTGGTGAGAATTCTGGAAAGCTAGTTCTCAGTTCGAAGTTCGCAGTTCACAGTTGGCTACTCAAGCGCGGTCGGTCTTTTAACTGTGAACTAAGAACTGCGAACTATGAACTGAAAACGACGCGAGTCGGGTTGCCCGCACGGCAAGTCCCCGGCGCTATAGCGAGGAAATCATGGCAAAGAATCTATCGAATCTGCGCGCGCCCAAGAAGGCCAACACCGGGCGCAAGCGCGTGGGCCGGGGCATGGGATCCGGCATGGGCAAGACCTCGACCCGCGGCCACAAGGGCCAGGGATCGCGTTCCGGCTCCAGCCTGATGCGCGGTTTTGAGGGCGGCCAGATGCCGCTGCACCGTCGTCTGCCCAAGCGCGGCTTCACCAACATCTTCCGCACCGAGTACACCATCGTGAATCTTGAGCGGATCGCCGAGCTCGGCGTGGCCGAGATCGGTCTGGACGACTATCGCAAGCTGGGCCTGGCCTCGAGCAAGAAGGCGCTGATCAAGATCCTCGGCTCGGGCGATCTAAGCAAGGCAATCACGATCCACGCGCACAAGTTTTCCAAGTCCGCGGCCGAGAAGATCGAAAAGGCTGGAGGCAAGGCCGTAGTGGCCGGCGCACCGGCAGCGGCCTAGGTTTGCGCAGGTCTCACCCTTGCCGCGAGAATCAACTCCGTGGCAAGATGGGACACCCAGAGTTCTGGTTTTAAAAGACATCTGCCCAGGTTTCGGTTTCCCGTCGCCTGGGCACATATATCTTGGCAACGTGATGGCTCTCACAGGCAGCATTTTCCCGGTCTTTGTACCCTGATTGAGAATCGGGAGTTGCCGTAAGATGGAAGATACGATTTCCCCGGCGGAACGCCGCCCGAAGCGGATAAGCGACCATGCTTGAGAAGTTTCTCAATATCTTTCGGATTCCCGACCTGCGCAAACGAGTGCTGTTCACTGCGGGCATTCTCGCCGTTTACCGCCTGGGTGCGTTCATCCCTACGCCCGGCGTCGACACGGGCAAGCTGGCCCTGCTGTTCAACTCGCAGAATGGCTCGGCACTGGGCCTGATGGACCTGTTTGGCGGCGGCAACTTGCGGCGCATGACCATCTTTGCGCTGGGCATCATGCCCTACATCACCGCGTCGATCATCTTTCAGCTCCTGACCGTGGTCTATGAGCCGCTGGCGCGCATCCAGAAAGAGGGCGAGCTGGGCCGCCGCAAGATCACGCAGTGGACCCGCTATCTCACAGTGATTCTGGGCGTGCTGCAGTCCATCGGCATTGCCGCCATCCTCACCAAGCAGGGCCTGGTCCTGGCTCCGGGGATGGGCTTCATCCTGATGACCGTTCTCACCCTCACCGCCGGCACCACCTTCATCATGTGGCTGGGCGAACAGATCACCGACCGCGGCATCGGCAACGGCATGAGCCTGCTGATCTTCGCCGGCATCGTTGCCGGACTTCCCCGCGGCGTAGGCGATCTTGTGCAGAAGGTTCAGACCGACGCTTGGGGCCCGATGTCCTTCCTGGTCGTGCTGCTGCTCCTCGTTGGCATGTTGGCGGTCGTGGCTTTTATTGTCTGGGTCGAGCGCGCCGAGCGCCGTATTCCCATCCAGAGCGCCCGGCGTATTGTAGGCCGGCGCATGATGGGCGGCCAGTCGAGCCATCTGCCGCTCAAGGTGAACTCCGGCGGCGTGATGCCCATTATCTTTGCCAGCTCCATTCTGTCCGCGCCCCTGCTTTTCGGCCAGGTGCAGTGGGTCCAGAACTCCAAGCTGCTGCAGCCCATCATGCAGGCACTTACGCCCGGCTATCCCTGGTATGAGCTGCTGAACATCCTGGGCATCATCTTCTTCGCCTATTTCTACGTTTCCATCATCATGAAACCGGACGATATCGCGGACAACTTCCGCAAGTCGGGATCGTTCATTCCCGGCATCCGTCCGGGCAAGCGCACCTCGGACTTTATCAACGACATCCTCACCCGTATTACGCTGGTGGGCGCGCTTTATCTGATCCTGGTGCAGCTGGTGCCGACTTTCCTCATCTCCGGCATCCGTTTTGACAAGATCTGGCTCATCGGCCGGGTGTTTGAAAACCTGCCGAACTGGGCGATTCACGGTATGGGGGTCACGTTCTACTTTGGCGGCACTTCACTGCTCATCGTGGTGGGTGTGGCCATGGACACCATCAATCAGGTCGAATCGCAGCTGATCATGCGCCATTATGACGGCTTTTCCCCGCGCTCCGGTCGCATCCGCGGAAGGAAAACCTGGTAATGTCTGCACCTATGACTGTAGTTGAGCAGGGCCGGGAAGCCGAAAGTACGACACTCCCCGGCCCAATCCTTTTATTGGGCGCACCTGGGGTAGGCAAGGGAACCCAGGCCAAGGAACTGGTGAAGCTTTGGGGGATTCCCCAGATTTCCACTGGGGATTTGCTGCGCGCCAATGTCGCCCAGGGTACGCCCTTGGGGCGTATCGCGAAGGAGATTATCGGACGCGGTGAGCTGGTCTCTGACGGCCTGGTCAATGAAATGGTGGCTGCCCGGCTGCTCGAACCGGATACCGTTCGCGGCTACATCCTGGACGGATTCCCGCGGACACTCGGCCAAGCCTGCTGGCTGGATGCCCGGTTGGCGGCCCAGGCCGGCGCTCTGCCGGTGGTTGCCGTCAGCATCCAGGTCAACTATAATCAATTATTGCGCCGGATCACTGGGCGCCGGCTTTGTCCTGTCTGTCAGAGCATCTATAACATCTACGTAAACCCGCCTAAGAAAGAAGGGTTCTGCGACGTAGAGGGTGCGGCGCTCATCCAGCGAGACGATGATACGGAAGAGGTTTTCAAGGAGCGCATGCGCGCTTATGCGGCCCTTACCGCGCCTGTCGTTGAGCACTATCGGGCCCAGGGACGATTTGCGGAAGTGGATGGAGACCGGCCGATCGCAGAGATCGCTGCCGAGATTATTGCCGCCGTTGAGCAGCTACGCCAGCAAGGGTAGCCGAACGGCGGGTTTGTGCGTGAAAGGCAGTTCGCAGTAGAGAGTTCACGGTTCTCAGTGGTTTTGCGGGGACTGATTGCTGAAATCTGCGAACTGAGAACTACGAACTGAGAACGGAAGAATGGCCGTCGTACTGAAGTCGTCGCAAGAGATCGAAAAGATGCGCCGCGCGGGCAAGATCGTCCGCGAGGTGCTGGAACTGGTGCGCAGCCAGGTGAAGCCCGGCGCTACCACGTACGATCTCGAAAAAGCGGCCGAAACGCGGCTGGGCGAGTTGGGTGTGAAGGCCGCATTCAAGGGGTACCACGGGTTTCCCTGCGTGCTCTGCACCTCGGTCAACAGCGAGGTGGTGCACGGGATTCCCTCGCCGAAACGGGTCCTGAAAGAAGGCGACATCGTCTCGGTGGATTGCGGCGTGGTGGTGGACGGCTACTACGGCGACGCAGCGATTACGGTGCCGGTGGGCTCGATCGACTCGAAGGCCGCCAAGCTGCTGCAAGTGACGGAAGAATCGCTCAAGGCGGGAATCGCGGCAGTTCGTCCCGGCGCGACGCTGGGCGATGTGGGCGCGGCGGTGCAGGGAGTGGTCGAGGGCGGCGGTTTTTCGGTGGTGCGAGATTTTGTGGGCCACGGCATCGGTGCGGCCATGCATGAGGATCCGCAGGTGCCGAACTTTGGCGAAGCCGGCCGCGGTATGAAGTTGAAGGCCGGGATGGTGCTGGCGATTGAGCCCATGGTGAATGCCGGTGGTCCCGATGTGCGGGTGCTGGAAGATGGCTGGACGGCCGTAGCCAAGGACGGAAGCATCAGTGCTCACTTCGAGCACACGGTGGCGGTAACGACCAACGGCGCGAGAATTCTGACTGAGTAGTCGAAATGCTCAGTCCAAAAAGTTGAAGCGCGGAAGCGCGGAAATGGACACGGTTTGTCGAAAGAAGACGCGATTGAGGTGATGGCGACGGTGGTGGAAACGCTGCCGAACGCCATGTTTAAGGTCAAACTGGAAACGAACCATGAGGTGCTCGCTCACGTTTCGGGAAGAATGCGCAAGAACTTCATCCGCATCCTGCCCGGCGACCGCGTTGCGGTCGAGCTGAGCCCTTACGACCTGAATCGCGGACGGATTGTGTACCGGTACAAGTAGACAGTTGTCAGTTCACAGTTCTCAGTCGGTGCGATTGGGCGGCTGGGACGTAAACTAGGCGGCAAAGAACCCGCGGCCAGAATTTGGCTGCGCGTGGAGAAGGACAGCAATGAAGGTTCGGGCATCGGTAAAGAAGATTTGCGCCAAGTGCAAGGTTATTACGCGCCGCGGTGTGGTGCGTGTGATCTGCGAGAACGCAAAGCACAAGCAGCGTCAGGGCTAATTCGGCCTGGCAGGAGAGGGAAGCTCCACGGAAGTTCTTAGTTCGTAGTTCTCTGTTACTGAGAACTGGCAGCTGTGAACTCAAGAACTGTCAAGAGGCTAGTTAGCCGAAGTTAAGGCTTGCGATGAACCTCTGGAGATGTTCCGCATAACCCGTGCGAGCCGGCGATGGGCCGGAGGTACATAACAGCAAGCAGCAGAGGAAATCCAAATGGCACGTATTGCTGGCGTCGATCTGCCCCGCAACAAGCAGGCACGGATCGCGCTGACCTACATCTTTGGGATTGGCCAGCCTCGCGCGCGCAAGATTCTGGAGAAGGCGAACGTCGATGCCTTCAAGAAGATCCAGGACCTGAGCGAAGAAGAGGTCAACCACATCCGCCAGGTGATCGAGGACGAGGGCGGCGTCGAAGGCGATCTGCGCAAGGACGTCGCGATGCATATCAAGCGCCTCATCGACATCCAGAGCTATCGCGGCAGCCGGCATCGCCGGTCGCTGCCGGTGCGCGGCCAGCGTACCCACACCAACGCCCGCACTCGCAAGGGCCCGCGTAAGGGCACGATTGCCGGCAAGAAGAAAGCGACGGCGAAGACCTAATGGCGAAACCAGAGCAGAAGGGTGCGGCCGGCAAGACCGGCAAGGGCAAGAAGTTCAAGAAACGCGAGCGCAAGAATGTGCCCTACGGCATTGCGCACATTCAGGCTTCGTTCAACAACACAATCGTGACCATCACGGACCAGATGGGCAATACGCTGAGCTGGAAGAGCTCAGGCTCTCTCGGTTTCCGCGGCTCGCGCAAGGGTACGCCCTTTGCGGCGCAGCAGGCAGCTTCCAACGCGGCCAGCATGGCGCGAGATCACGGCCTGCGCACGGTCGATGTGCGTGTCGCCGGTCCGGGATCAGGACGCGAGTCCGCGATTCGAGCTCTGGCTGCCGCGGGCATCGAAGTGAAGTCCATCCGCGACGTCACACCGGTGCCGCACAACGGCTGCCGGCCGCCGAAACGGCGCCGGGTGTAGCACGCAGTTCGCAGTTCATAGTTCTCAATCACGTGGCATGATCGGAAGAAGCTGAGAACTGTGAACTATGAACTGAAAACTGAATCACGGGCCGGGAAGAAGCTCCAAAGGACCAAGAGTCCGGAGGACCGTAAACCGGCCGACATCCGAAGTCAGGAGAAGAAATGGCACGTTATACCGGAGCAGTATGCCGCCTTTGCCGACGCGAAGGCACCAAGCTTTTTTTGAAGGGCACCAAGTGCACCTCTGATCGCTGCCCGATCGAGAAGCGTAATTTTCCGCCGGGGCAGCATGGCAAAGACCGCAAGGCCAAGATCGTAGGCTACGGCCTGCAACTGCACGAAAAGCAGAAGGCCAAGCGTATGTACTTCACGCTCGAAGGCCAGTTCCGCGAGTACTACGAGAAGGCCAGCCGGTCCACTGGAGTCACTGGTGAGCTGTTGATCCAGCAGCTGGAGCGCCGCCTGGACAACGTGGCCTTCCGGCTCGGCTTCGCGATTTCGCGCCGCCAGGCCCGTCAGGTTGTCCGTCACGGTCATGTCACTGTGAATGGCCGCAAGGTGAACATCCCCTCGTACCAGGTGAACGTGGGCGACGAGATTGCGATCCGCGACAGCGCCAAGAAGCTGGTGATTATTGAGCAGGGCGTGCAGTACGCCGCGCAGAACCCGGTTCCGGTCTGGCTTGAAGCCAACTTCGAGAACCTCTCCGGCCGCGTGCTGAGCCTGCCCAAGCGCAAGGATGTGAATTTGCCGATCAACGAACAGCTGATCGTCGAACTGTACAGCAAGTAAGAGCCACAGGGACTAGGGACGTAGGGACTAGGGACTGGATTTCACGCGAGCTTCGTTGCCAGTCCCTGGTGCCTAGCCCTTAGTCGCTGCATTTCAAAAACAAGGAGCACTTGCGCGGCCGCCGCAAAATGCATCGCGACGTACACGCCGCGCGGGAAACGAGATGAATATGTTGTGGAGAGGATTCCAAAAACCGAAGCGGCTTGCAGTTGAAGCCGAGACGCTCACCGAAACCTACGGCAAGTTCAGCGCACAGCCCTTTGAACGGGGCTTTGGCACCACCATCGGCAACGCGCTGCGCCGCACGCTGCTCAGCTCCATCGAAGGAGCGGCAGTCACCGCGATCCGCATCGAGGGCGTGCTGCACGAGTTCCAATCGATCACCGGCGTGGTCGAAGATGCCACCGACATCATCCTGAACCTCAAACAGGTCCCCTTCAAGCTTCAGGGCGAGGGCCCGAAGGCACTGTACCTGCGCGCCGATCAGCCCGGCGTCGTAACCTCCGGCATGATCGAAGCCGACGGCGACGTCGAGATCCTGGACAAGAACGTGTATCTGGCTACGCTGTCGGAAGGCGGCAAGCTGGACATGGAGATGCGCCTCAAGCGCGGGCGCGGCTATGTCTCGGCTGACAAGAACTTTGACGGCGATCTCGGACTGGGCTTTATCCCGGTCGACTCGGTCCACTCGCCTGTGCGTCGTGTGAACTATGTCGTCGACGCCGCGCGTCTTGGCCAGATCACCGACTACGACAAGCTGACGCTCGAGGTGTGGACCAACGGCGCCGTGCTGCCGGCCGACGCGATCGGCCTGGCCGCGAAGCTGCTGAAAGACCACATGAACATCTTCATCAACTTCGAGGAGGAGATTGAAGCCGAGGCACGCGGCGAAGAAGGCCGTATCCTGCTGCGCAACGACAATCTCAACCGCTCCGTCGAAGAGCTGGAGCTTTCGGTCCGCAGCTACAACTGCCTGAAGAACGCCAACATCCAGACCATCGGCGAACTGGTGCAGAAGACTGAAGCGGAGATGCTCAAGACCAAGAACTTCGGCCGCAAGAGCCTGAACGAGATCAAGGAGATTCTCGCGCAGATGGGCCTCTCGCTGGGCATGAAGATCGACGAGCAGGGCAATGCAGTTCCGGGGCCCACGAGCATTCCACCGGCAACGGCTCTGGCCGCCGGAGGCTTTGGCCGTTACGACGAAGAGGACGAGCCGCTCGATTCGGTGGATCTGCAACTGCCTACCGAGACGGAGAACTTCTAAGCAGGGAACAGGGAACAGGGATCAGGGATCAGTCGAAGACAGGCATAGGCAACCGCTAGCCGCTTAACTGAAACCTGAAACCTGAACCCTGAAACCTGAAATCTGTTTACTGAAGAGAGATTTCATCATGCGCCATCGCAATGCAGGATTCAAGCTCGGACGCAACACCAGCCATCGGCGCGCGCTGCTGCGCAACCTGGTCACGTCCGTTATTGTCGAAGATCGTGTGGAGACCACCGTGGCCAAGGCCAAGGCTGTCCGTCCGCACGTTGAAAAGATGATCACCCTGGGCAAAAAGGGCGATCTGCACGCACGTCGTCAGGCGCTCAGCTTTCTCCAGACCGATGTTGCCGTGAAGCGGCTCTTTGACACCGTGGCTCCGCGCTACGGCGATCGCCAGGGCGGCTATCTGCGCATTGTGCGTACCGGCTTCCAGCAGGGCGACGGCGCAGAGAAGGCGTTCATCGAGCTCCTCGGCGCCGAGAAGCAGCTGGATGAGAAGCGCCAGAAGCGCGCTGACATCAAGGCCAAGAAGCGCAAAGAGCTGGAAGAGCAGCTCGAAGCGCAGAACAAGCAGGCTGAAGCTGAGGGTCAGGGCGAAGGCGGCGAAGAAGCCGCTTAACTCTGGATCAGGGTTTCCTTCATCTTCTTTGCTGCACAAGTCAAACGGGTGTTCGCCGCGGCGGATGCCCGTTTCCTTTTTGCTCAGAAGATCAACCTGCCTGCTCTAATCCCTTAGGGCGCAGCATGCGAAAGAAGAGGTACGTCAGCAGAAGCATCACGGTGGCGCCGCAGCAGTCCAGCAGGACATCCCAGGGCGACGAAGTGCGGTTGGGCAGGAAGGACTGGTGATATTCATCGCTGGCGGCGATGAGCGCAGTTCCAGCCAGAGCCAGGAGCGCGTCTTTGCGGAAGCCAGAGTGTGGCAGCGTCATCCACCAGGCGCGCAGCCACGCTAAGCCGATGAGCCCATAACCGATGAAGTGGCCCGTCTTGCGGATGTAGTGATGAATGCGCTCCCAGCGGACATCACTCACGTGACGGAAAATGGCTTCGAAGATCGCGCGGAGCGGGCCCGAGGTATGGTCAGCGCCGAAATACTTTGTGGATTCGACCGCGATCACTGCGATTCCGATCACCACCGGCAGCCACGCGCTGATCCAGAATTTCGGGCCGCGCTCACTACTCGACATGATAGTTGGGCGCCTCGCGCGTAATGATCACGTCGTGCACGTGGCTCTCGCGCAGGCCTGCGCCGGAGATACGTACGAACTGCGCGTTTTCCTGCAGCTCCTGGATGGTCCCGCAGCCCAGGTAGCCCATGCCGGAACGCAACCCGCCGACAAGCTGAAAAACCATTGATTCCAGCGGTCCGCGATAGGGCACGCGCCCTTCAATGCCTTCCGGCACGAACTTTGCCAGGCGGTTCTGGTTGGCGCGTTCGCGCTGCACCACGCCCTCGGTCGAAGTCTCTACGTCGGCCAGATCGGCATTCGACTGGAAGTAGCGTTCGCCCGAACCCTGGCTCATCGCACTCAGTGAGCCCATCCCGCGATAGGTTTTGAAGCTGCGCCCCTGGTAGAGAATCGTTTCGCCGGGGCTCTCATCCACGCCCGCAAAGAGCGAGCCGATCATCACTGAGCTGGCGCCCGCGGCGATGGCTTTTGTAATCTCGCCGGAATACTTGATGCCGCCGTCGGCAATCACGGGAATGCCGCGCTCACGTGCGGCGCGATACGCCTCGGCAATGGCGGTGATCTGCGGCATGCCGGAGCCGGTGACCATGCGGGTGGTGCAGATGGATCCAGGACCGATGCCAACCTTGATGGCGTCAGCGCCCGCGTCAATCAGCGCGAGCGAGCCTTCGCAGGTGGCCACATTGCCGGCCAGAAGCGCAACGTTGGGGAAGCGTTTCTTCACCTCGCGCACGGCTTCGAGAACGCGCGAAGAGTGCCCATGCGCCGAGTCGATAGCCAGCACATCGGCTCGTGCGCGGACCAGCTCCGCTGCACGCTCCAGGTAGTCTCCGGTTGCGCCGATTGCTCCGCCTACGCGCAGGCGGCCTTGATCGTCCTTGCTCGCGTTGGGGTACTTCAGCTTCTTTTGGATGTCCTTGACGGTAATGAGGCCCTTGAGCTCGTACTGATCGTTGACGACGAGCAGCTTTTCCACGCGATGCTTATGCAGGATCAGCTCGGCCTCTTCCAGTGTGGTTCCCACTGGCACGGTGATGAGATCGTCCTTGGTCATCACTTGGCCGACTGGAATGTCCGTGCGCGTTTCAAAGCGCAGGTCACGGTTGGTCAGAATACCGACAAGCCGCTTACCCTGCGTGACCGGAACGCCGGAGATCTTGTAGCGGCGCATCACTTCGAGCGCATCTGCGATCAGCTGGTCGGGGCCGATCGTCACCGGATCGACAATCATGCCGCTCTCTGACCGCTTGACCTTGTCGATCTCGCCGGCCTGGTCCGCAATCGAGAGATTGCGGTGCACAATGCCGATGCCGCCCTGCTGCGCCATCGCAATGGCCATACGTGACTCGGTAACGGTGTCCATGGCCGAGGAGATCAACGGCGTATTGAGTGTGATGTCGCGCGTGAGCTGCGTCTGTGTGCTCACCTGGATGGGCACCACATCGCTGTAGGCAGGCACCAGCAGAACATCGTCAAAGGTCAGGGCTTCAGGAAGATTTTTGGCCAGCATAATACTCTGACGCGCCTGGCAGACGCGAGGATTCAGATCCCCCGGTGCAGCAGGCGCTTCGTTCTATTGTAGCGGAGGGGGGTGTGCCCTCAGGCAAGCGGCTTTGCTCCTAGCCCTGACGTGCCCTACACGCCCACCGGGAACGGCTTCGGACTCGACTCCTCTGTGCTTGCCCCGCCGCTGCGCCAGCGCTCGAACCGCCCCTGCAGCAGGCTCATCAGTCCCGTGTACCAGTAGCCGACGACAAAAAGAATCAGGAATGGCGCGGTGAAGTAGTTGTGATTCGAGAAGGTGTAGAGAATCGCGAGCAGGAAATAGAAGCCAAGGAACAGCTCGATCCAGGGAGCCAGCTTCAGCCGCTTGCGGTACTTGGCGGCCTGCGACTTTTCGCCCTTCTGCGCGACGCGGTATTTGGGCGTCCGTACGAACGCACTCTTGATGCCAAAGAGCGCTTCCATCACCGCCTTGGTATTGGTCACCGTGAGGCCGATGCCGAGGGCCATCAGGAATGGCAGATAGTAGAAGGTCTTCTTCCAGGTCTTCGGATACAGCTCACGCTGGCTCATTACGTAGAACACCGCGATAGACAGGCTGGACGCCGTGAACAGGGGCACGTCGATCAGCAGCATCTGGAACCAGCCCTGGTAGAACCGGCAGATCATGGCCGGAATCAGCAGCGCCGACATGATCACCATCAACGGATAGCTCATATTTGCCGTCAGATGGTACACAGATTCGATCTTGTTGCGCCGCGAGGTGTCGGAACGGAAGACCATGGGCAGCACCTTGATGCTGGTTTGGATCAGTCCCTTGGCCCAGCGCGCCTGCTGCGTCTTGAACGCCGTCATCTCGATCGGCAGTTCGGAAGGGCACTCGATTTCGGGGAGGTATTTGAACTTCCAACCAGCCATCTGCGATCGGTAGCTTAGGTCCGTATCTTCCGTCAGGGTGTCATGCTGCCAGCCGCCGCCGTCTACGATGGCCTGCCGGCGCCACATGCCCGCCGTGCCGTTGAAATTGAAGTATTCGCCGGAGCGCGCGCGGGCCCCGTGCTCCAGTACAAAATGTCCGTCAAGCAGGATCGCTTCAATTTGGGTCAGCATGCTGTAGTCGCGATTCAGGTGGGTCCACCGCGTCTGTACCATGCCGATCTCCGGCTCGGCAAAGTGGTGGATCACCTTCATCAGCCATTCCGGGGGCGGGACGAAATCTGCGTCAAAGATCGCCACAAACTCGCCCTTGGCGACCTTGAGGCCGGCATCGAGAGCCCCGGCCTTGAAGCCGTGCCGGTTCGTGCGGTGAATGTAGACGATCGGATGACCCAGCGCCGCATAGCGCTCGACGATGGCCGCGGCCACCTGCTGCGTCTCATCGGTCGAATCGTCCAGCAGCTGAATTTCGAGTTTTTCGCGCGGATACTCGATCGAGCACACCGCTTCGATCAGCCGGTCGATGACAAACTGCTCGTTGAAGATAGGCAGTTGCACCGTCACGAGGGGAAGCTCTTCGAAGTGCCGCAGCGGATTGGGATCGTAGTTGCGGCGATACTTAAAGTACTGATAACAAAGCGTGTAGCGATGGATCCCGTAAAGCGCCAACACGATCATCACGGCGAAGTAGGGAATCAGCATGGCCGCGTCGAAGAGATTCCAGTGGTAGTCCACCGTCGAGAACGGATCGCTGAACACCATCTTCAACTGGTGGCGCAGCGAACCCTGCGGAGCGAAAGCGAGAAAGGCTAACGTCTGCGAGAGTGATCCGAGACGGCAGGCAACGGAATCGACTGCGATTAGTAGCGCGGAAAACAGGGCTAAGCCTCCACGGCGTCTAAGAAAATTGTACGCGATTCACGGAAGGGTGGCCCGCGTTTGCCTACCCGCGCCCGACTCGCGTACCTTTGACTCGCAGTTGGAGAACGCCCGCTTATGTCGACCCTGACTGTATCTCCCGCTTTTGCCGCTCCCGGCGGCAGCTTCCTGCTGGAAACCCGCTCACCGGCCGAGATCTTTACCCCGGAAGACCTGAACGAAGAACAGCGCCAGATCGCTGCCACGGCGGCGCAGTTTGCCCGCGAGGAGATTCAGCCCGCAACGCCGGCCATCGAGGCCAAGGAGCCAGGCTCAATGGCGTCTATGCTGCGCAAGGCGGCTGAACTGGGATTTACCGCCGTGGATGTGCCCGACGAGTATGGCGGCCTCGGGATGGACAAGGTCACTTCCACAGTGGTCGTCGATCAGCTCTCCATTCTGGCCAGCTTTTCAACCGCCTTCGGCGCCCACACGGGCATCGGCACATTGCCCCTGCTCTGGTATGGCACCGAAGAGCAGAAGCAGCGTTATCTGCCCAAACTTGCCAGCTGCGAGTGGATAGCTGCCTACGGGCTCTCTGAGGCCAGCTCCGGCTCAGACGCGATGAACATCCGCGCACGCGCTACGCTGTCGGCTGACGGCGCGCACTACATCCTGAATGGCGAAAAGCACTGGATCACCAACTGCGGCATCGCCGACCTCTACACCGTTTTTGCCAAGATCGACGGCGAGCAGTTCTCCGCCTTTCTGGTTGAGCGGACTATGCCTGGCCTGAGCGTCGGGGCGGAAGAACACAAGCTAGGAATCCGCGGCTCGTCCACCTGCCCGCTGGTTTTTCAGGATTGCAAAATACCCAAGGAAAACCTGCTTGGCGAAGCCGGTAAGGGGCATCACATCGCGTTCAATGTCTTGAACTCCGGCCGTCTCAGGCTGGGAGTGGCCTGCCTGGGCGGTGCGCGGCACGCGCTCGCGCATATGATCCGATATGCGAAGGAGCGGCGCGCCTTCGGCAAAACCATTGCCGAGATGGGCCTGATCCAGCAGAAGATCTCCGCGAGCGCGGCGGGGCTCTACGCTGCCGAAAGCATGGCCTATCGGACTGCCGGAATGATCGACGCGCGGCAGAGCGGACACGGGACCGGCGGCGGGGCCCGGAGCATCGCGGAATACGCGGTGGAGTGCTCGATTCTCAAGGTCTACGGATCAGAGATGCTCACGCTGGTCTGCGATGAGCTGGTAGCCACCATGGGCGGATACGGCTATGTCGAGGAGTATCCGGCAGAGCGCTACTATCGCGACGCTCGCATCAACCGCATCTTCGAAGGCACCAACGAGATCAACAGGCTCATCATCACAGGATGGCTCATGAAGCAGGCGATGAGCGGCAAGCTGCCGCTGTTACCGGCTATTCAGCGCGTGATGGACGAGGTCACCCAGCCGCCCTCTTTCGACGCCGCGCCAGAGGACGCTGATCCGCTTGCACGCGAAGCCGGCATCCTCGCCGCTGTGAAGAAGATGACTCTCTTCGCCGCCGGGGTCGCCAGCCAGCGATTCATGACGGCGCTCGAGGAGCAGCAGGAAGTGATGGCCGCGCTTGCCGACATGATCAGCCAGATCTACGCGCTGGAATCGGCCTGGTTGCGGGCCCGCAAGCTTGCTGAGGTTCGCCGCAGCACGGCTCCGGTCGCGGCAGCGATGACAGGCCTGGTCGCGGAAGAGACGATCGAACTAGCCGAGCAGCGTGCGCGACGGGTTCTCGCCGCCTGCGGTGAAGGCGACGCGCTATGCACACAGCTTGCCATCCTGCGCCGGCTAGCGCGCTTTGCGCCGGCCGACAGCGTCGCGCTTAGCCGCAGCGTGGCAGGCCAGTGCATCGAACCGGAACGCTATCCGATGTAAACAGAACGCGCCCAGCGGGTGCCGGGCGCGCCTGAGTTGTGAATCTGTTTGGCGGTTCGCGCATTACGCGGCGCGTGTCTGCGCGCCGCGGCTTATCGCATCGACGATGGTTCGGCTGAATGCCGGAATGTCGTCCGGCTTGCGGCTGGTGATCAACTGCCCATCGGTCGCCACTTCCTGATCGACCCACTTCGCCCCCGCGTTCTTTAGATCGGTCTTGAGCGACGGCCACGACGTGATGGTCTTGCCCGAGACCGCGCCGGCCTCGAGCAGCAGCCAGGGACCGTGGCAAATGGCCGCAACCGTTTTGCCGGATGAAACGAACTGTCGGACAAAGTTTACCGCTGCTGGATTCATGCGCAGATGATCGGGATTCATGACTCCCCCCGGCAGAACCAGCGCGTCGTACTCGTTGGGATTGGCATTCTCAAGCGTCTTGTCCACCTTGACGCTGTCGCCCCACTCTTTAGTCTTCCAGCCCTTGATCTCGCCGCTCTTGGGAGCGATCACGATCGTTTCCGCTCCCGCGGCATCGAGCGCTTTGCGCGGCTCCGTCAACTCCACCTGTTCGAATCCATCGGTTGCAAGGATGGCAATTTTCTTTCCCTTCAGATTTGAAGCCATCGAGTTTTCCCTCCTGGGTTTTTGCCTGCGCTTGATACGACGCAGGAGGGAGCCGCTCTGTTTGGCTCGGTTTAGTTTCCGGCTTTCATCGCATCCAAACGCCGCAACCTAAAAGGGTGTGCCGCCGCTGAAGTCCTTCGTGATGGCGTTGTAGACACCGGTCATCGACGCCGCGTCGGAAAAGATCAGGCCAAGCTCGCGATTCTTTGTGAGCGACTCGCTTGTGAGGTTTTCCGAACCAAGGAAGAGCTTCGCATTCGCTGTTCCATAGTCGGCGAGGATAGCCTTCGCGTGAATGTAATACGCATTCGTCTTGGTGGAGCTATATATGGCGATCTTCGCACCGGCCTGTTTCATCGCGGTTAGCTCGGTGGTGTACTTGTTGTTTTCGTTTTCCTGCACGAGTGTGACGGAGACGCCGCGCTTGAGGGCGGAAATCAGCGCCGACTGGATCGCGCTTTCATCGAACTCCTCTTGCGCTATCAACAGAGACTTGGTGGCTCCGTTGATCAGACCTTCGAGTGAGCTGAGCGAATTTGTCGGGCTCCAGACCAGGTTATCGCCTGTGGGCGCGGTAATGCTGGTATTGGTGAAATCTGCGTTGAAGGTGGTCTCAATCGCCGCCACATCGGCCGCATCGTTTGTGATGACGGCAAAATCGCGTGTCTCCGCATAGTCGACCGGCGTCAAGTTGAGCGTCATGATGGCCGATGTGGTCTGATCCACCGTGATGGTCTTCTGGTGGGTCAGTGCGTATGCCGGGTTGGCCCAATGAACGGCGACATTGTGCTGGGTGAGATAGTTGTAGGCAGGTGTATTGCTCGTCTTCTCGCCGTTCTGGTCCAGGATGACACGCACTGTGACGCCTCCCGCTGCAGCCTTGGCCAGCGCGTCCATCACGGTCACGTCCGTCAATTCGTACATGGTCATGTCAATCGACTTTTTCGCAGTCGCGATCAGGCTGTAGATCGGCGTCAGTCCCTGGTCCGGTTCGACGAGCAACGTACACGTCGTGTTACGCGGCGTGGGCGGTGAAGGCGGCTTGGGTGGGTTGTGCGGCTGATGTGCGGTATCGCTGGTGGCCATAATCTTCTCCAGAGGGGGATGTACTTTCGGCGAATTGCTGCGATTGTAGCGCCGCGCCGAAGCGCATAGAGAGAAAAGTGCGTAAAGAGTGGAAGGCTATACGGGCTAACTCCGTCCAGAGTCTCCGCATCGAACCGGCAATGGGTTCCGAGGTAATGGTGACGGAATGAAGAGACGCAAATTTTTGTCCGGCTCAGCGGCGATGGCCGCGATCGTCACGTCAGGTGTAACAGGCGGAGCGCAACAAAACACGCCGGCCGTAACCGAATCCTCATCGAGACTCGCCGCCGTGCGGATTCCGCGCGTGACGAACCCGGGCAGCCGGCGCGGCGAGATGCTCTATCGCGATCTCGGCGCGACAGGCGTACAGGTTTCCGTCATCGGGCTCGGCGGATCGCACCTCGGGCAGGCGCAGGTTCCCGAAGACGAAGCGATCCGCATCATTCACGAAGCTCTCGATCGCGGCATTAACTTCCTTGACAACTCGTGGGACTACAACGAAGGCCGCAGCGAAGAGCGTGTTGGCAAGGCGCTGACTTCGAGCGGCTATCGCGAAAAGGCATTCGTGATGACCAAAATCGATGGCCGCACCAAGCAAGCCGCGGCCGATCAGATCAACGATTCGCTGCGGCGTTTGCAGGTCGATCATATCGATCTGCTGCAGCACCACGAGGTGCTCCGCTATGACGATCCTGACCGGATCTTCGATGAAGGCGGCGCGATGGAAGCGGTGCTTGCGGCGAAGCAGGCGGGCAAGGTCCGCTTCATCGGCTTCACGGGCCATAAAGACCCGCACGTTCACCTCTACATGCTGAGCGTGGCGCAGCAGCACGGCTATCACTTCGACACGGTGCAGATGCCGATCAACGTCATGGACGCGCACTTCCGCAGCTTCGCGCAGCTTGTGGTTCCGGAAGCGCTGCGGCAGCGCATCGGCGTGCTCGGCATGAAGTGTTTCGGCAGTGGCGTGATCATGAAGAGTGATGTTCTTACCAGCAACACCGTCACCCCTGTCGAATGCTTACACTATTCCCTGAACGTGCCGGTCTCGGTGCAGATCAACGGAATCAACTCGAAGACGCTGCTCGACCAGGCCTTCGCCGCCGTGAAGTCCTTCCAGCCGATGGATGAGGCGCAGCTTGCGGCGCTGCTCGCCAAAACCGAGCGGGATGCCATGAACGGCAAGTACGAGCTGTTCAAGACCACCTCCCACTTCGATACCACCGCGCGCCATCCCGACTGGCTTGGCCCGGATGCCGATCCGGTGCAGAAGCTGGCACCGCAGTTGCCCGGGTGAAAGATTCGTGGAGACTGCACTCAATTTAGAATGGACATCCTGAAGCAAGAGCAACACGCCGGACGTGTGGCTTTTCTTTGCGCCGAACAGGACCACTGAAACGTGCAGGCTGTTGACTGAGCATGTCGGCGCATGCGCGAGTAACGTCAAAAAATGGATCGAATCCAAGCAATTGAAATACGAGCAGCAGAGCGGGCGGATATTCCACGGCTCACGGAAATCTACAATCATTATGTCGTTCACACGCCCATCACCTTCGATCTCGAGCCCTGGAGCGTGGAGCGGCGACTTGTCTGGTTTGAACAATTCGGCAAAACGGGCCGATACCGATTGCTTGCAGCCGAACAGAATGGCCTTGTAGTGGGTTACGCCGGTACAACTCGATTTCGCCCAAAGGCTGCGTACGATACGACGGTCGAGACGACGATCTATTGCGTGCCGGATGCGGCAGGCAAAGGCATTGGAGCAACACTTTATGCCGCACTTTTTGCGTGCCTGGCTGAAGAAGACGTGCATCGCATTGTTGCCGGTTATGTGCCCCCGAATCCTGCGTCTGCACGGCTGCATGAGAAATTTGGCTTCCGTCCCGTGGGGATCTTCAGCGAGAACGGCTATAAATTCGGTCGTTATTGGGACGTTTGCTGGTTGGAGCGGCCGCTGCAGCTAGTCTCCTCGCTCTGAGCCGCGCATGTATCCAAAAGAAAACGGCCCGCTCCAAGCGATCGGAAGCGGGCCATTCTGTTTGGTTCAGGTTACGCTTTGGCCGACGTCAGCGCGCCCAGATCGGCGGCGATCTTCTCCGTCGAGAAGGCTTCGAGCAGATCGCCTTCCTTCAGATCGCCGAAGTTGGCGACGCCGATACCGCACTCCATGCCGTTGGTGACTTCGCGGACGTCGTCCTTGAACCTCTTGAGCGAGCCGATCTTGCCTTTAAAGACCTGTTCGCCCTCGCGCATCACCTTTACCTCGGAGTCGCGGCGGATCACGCCGTCCTGCACGCGGCATCCGGCGATGGTGCCCACCTTCGGAATCTTGAAGATGTTGAGCACCTCTGCGCGGCCGACGTAGTTTTCCTTGAAGGTCGGCTCGAGCAGGCCCATCATGGCCAGGCGAATCTCGTCCTGCAACTCGTAGATGATCGAGTGCAGACGGATTTCGACGTTCTCCTGTTGTGCGAGCTCGGCTGCCTTGCGCTCCGGCCGCACGTTGAAGCCGATGATGATGGCGTTCGACGCGGTAGCCAGCAGCACATCGCTCTCGGTGATGGAGCCCACGCCGGAGTGGATGACCTTGATGCGCACCTTCTCGGTCGACATCTTCACCAGCGAGTCGGCCAGCACTTCCACCGAGCCGGTCACGTCGCCCTTGATGATGAGCGGCAAGTCCTTCACGCCGGCCTGGCGGATCTGCTCGGCCAGTCCTTCGAGCGAGACGCGCGAACTCTTGGCCAGCTGCGCTTCGCGCTCCTTCATCTTGCGGTAAGCGGCGATGCCCTTGGCCTTGTCGCGATCCGCCACAACGAGGAATGTGTCGCCGGAGTCGGGCATCGACTCGAGGCCGAGGACTTCGACTGGAGTGGATGGACCGGCCTCTTCGATGGCGCGCCCGCGGTCGTCGAACATGGCGCGCACCTTGCCGAAGGTATTGCCCACAATGTAGCTCTCGTTGAGGCGCAGCGTGCCGTCCTGAACGAGCACCGTGGCCACAGCGCCACGGCCGCGGTCGAGCTTGGCTTCGAGCACTGAGCCCACCGCTTTGCGGCCCGGCGTGGCCTTGGGCGCCTTGATGTCTGAGACCAGGCAGATCATCTCGAGCAGCAGGTCGAGATTGAGCCGCTTCTTGGCGGAGACCTCAACAAAGACCGTCGAGCCTTCGCCGCCGCCCGCCCATTCTTCAGGTATGAGGCCGCGATCTGCCAGCTGCTTCTTCACTCGGTCGGGATTCGCTTCCGGTTTGTCGATCTTGTTGACGGCCACGATGATCGGCACCTCGGCCGCCTTCGCGTGATCGATGGCCTCAAGAGTCTGCGGCATGACGCCGTCGTCGGCGGCAACTACGATGACGACGATATCCGTCACCTTGGCCCCGCGGGCGCGCATGCGTGTAAACGCCTCGTGGCCCGGTGTATCCAGGAAGACGATCTCGCGGCCCGAAGCCGGGGAACCTTCCTTAGCGAAGCGGACCTTGTATGCACCGATGTGCTGGGTGATGCCGCCTGCTTCGCCGGCCGCGACGTCCGTCTCGCGGATCGCGTCGAGCAGCGAGGTCTTGCCGTGATCGACGTGGCCCATGACGGTGACCACAGGAGCGCGCGGGACCTCCAGCTCATCGGAGTTCTCCGCTTCGAGCACTTCTTCCAGGGCCTGATTCTCCAGCTCTTCTTCGTAGCTGATGACAGTAGCCGCCGCACCAAACTTCGCGGCAACATCCTTGACCATCTCGGCGTCGAGAGATTGGTTGACCGTGACGAAGACGCCAGCCATGAGCAGCGAGGCGATCAGGTCCTTGGCGCGGACTTCGAGCTTTTCCGCCAGGTCCTTCACGCTGATGCCTTCCGTCACCGTGATGGCGCGGGTGATGGGCATCGGCTCTGTGCTGTACTGCTGCCCCCCATAGCGAGGCGGCGGCACAAAGCCCTTCATCGGGCCTTCCTTCGTCTTCGGATACTGCTGCTGGCCACGGCCACGGCCACGGGATGGGGCACGCTGCGGACGAGCCGCCTCGGTCGGCGGTGGTGTCCCGCCCGGTCCGGGGCGTGGCCCGCCAAAGCCGCCGGGCCTGGGTCCGCCAAATCCTGGACGAGCGCCAAATCCAGGACGTCCACCGGGACCGCCCGGACCACCGCCGGGCACAAAGCCGCCGGGTGCGGTCCGTGTCGGATGCTTGGGCCTCGGTCCGCCGGCAAACTGGCCGGGACCTCCAGGGCCGCCCTGCGGGCGCGGACTATAACCCCCTGGAGCACCCGAGGGCCTGCGATCGAAGATCGGCTTGCCGCGCTGGATTCCAGGACCGGTTGCGGCAGGCGGAGGGGTAGGCGGAACAACCGTTGCCTTATAGACCGGCCGGGGGCCTGTCTGCGGCATGACCATGCGACGTGCCGGAGGCGCAGGAGCCGCGGGGCGCTGCTGGGCAGGAGCCGAAGACACGTGACTGGGCTCGGCTGCTGGAGCCTCTACCGGGGGTGCGGCGCTGTGCGCCACTGGAGCCGCGGCGGGAGCCTCCACCACAGGCGCGGCAGGCACAGGAGCGGTCGGCTCTGCTGCCGCGGGAGTGACCGCTGTAGGTGTGGCCGCTGCAGCTACGGCAGGCTTCTCCACGACAACCGGTGCGGCAGGCGCCGGAGCCGGCGGTTTGACGGCGACAACCGGTTTCTCAGCAGCACGAGGCTGTTCCTCGCGTGGGGGTACAGCGATCGGCGGCTTGACTACGACCGCGCCTGAGGGTGGCGTAACGACGACCACTGGCCGCGCGGGCACTGCAACGCCTGCCGGTGCCTTGGCGACGACTGTTCCGGCTGGGGGACGAGAGGCGATCGCCGGCGAACTGGGCGGCGCAGCCACAATCGGAGGCGCCGACCGGGGCTGAGGCACAATCCTGCGCGGCTCTGGACGGGCTGGAGCGGCTGCGGGCGGCGCGGAGGCTATCGGAGAGGCAGGAGGAGCAGGTCTGGCAGGCGGCGCGACGACCGGTCTGGACGGTGGAGGCACAGGCCGCGCACCATCTTCCGCTTCCTTCTTCTTGGCCAAAATGGCCTTCATCACATCGCCAGGCTTGGAGATGTGCGAAAGATCAATCTTGGGCGTAATCGTCTGCTGACCGCGTGATGCCGCGCTCGAAGACGCGGAGGACCGCTCGCCGCGGTTCAGGTGCGCACGCACCTTCTCCGCTTCATCCGCCTCAAGCGAGCTGGAGTGGGTTTTGCCGGCGCCCAGGCCGAGCTCCGACAGTATGTCAAGAATCTGTCGGCTTTTAACTTCCATCTCGCGCGCGAGATCGTTGATTCGAACCTTGCTCATCCGCCTCTTTTCAGAACCTGCTGCCCGCCGCTTAGTCGCTCATGGCTACCTCATGGCAATGGCTGCTTTTTGATTTTCGTTGGTCGTACAAATGGTTTTCAGAGAAGCGGCGCATTTTATGCGCCACCCTCATCAGCCGCTTCCTCGTTGTCTTCCCTGTCTAATTCCGGCAATTCAACTTCATCGGGCGGCGGAACATTCTCGACCGCCAGCTCCGCTGCCGCAAGGTTTTGGTCTTCCGCAAGCTCCTCGGCCAGTGCCTCGTGCCGCGCATCAGCAGCGTCCAATGTGTCCTCAGCTTCTCCGGCACGAAGGCTTTCGGCCTCTTCCAGAACCACCGCCGAGTTTTCCAGCTCGGCTTCGGCCGTGTCCTGAGCTGCGGTCGCAGTCGCAACCTCCGACTCGCCCTCAGCCTTCAAAGCTGCCGGAGCTTCCCCTTCTTCAAAATGGCCGAAATAATGCCGAACTGCAACCGAGATCTTTTCCAGGGTCTTCTCGCCGATGCCCGGAATTTCTTCGAGCTGCTCCGGGGTCATGTCGGCCAGCGACTCAACCGTCGTAATGCCTGCCGCGACCAGTTTCTGGATGATCGTGTCACCCAGCTCGCTCACCTGTTCGATCGGCGTGGTCGGTCCGCCGGCCAGGGCCTGCATCTGCTGCTCGACCTCCTGCCGCTTCTCTTCCTCGCTCTTGATGTCGATCTTCCAGCCCAGCAGCTTGGCCGCCAACCGCACGTTCTGGCCCTTCTTGCCGATGGCCAGCGAGAGCTGCGTGTCATCTACGATCACCTCGAGCTGCTTTTCGCCGAGATCGGTAATGGAAACACGGCTCACCTTGGCGGGCTGCAGCGCCTTCTCGGCGAAGGTCGTAATCTCTTCGCTGAACTCGATGATGTCGATCTTTTCGCCGCGCAGCTCGCGGATGATCGACTGCACGCGCATGCCTTTCATGCCAACGCACGCGCCAACCGGGTCCACGTCTTTGTCGCGGCTCTGCACGGCGATCTTGGTGCGCTCGCCGGCCTCGCGCGCAATGGCGCGAATAACGACTGTGTTGTCGTAGATCTCCGGAACCTCTGATTGAAAGAGATTCTGCACCAGCTCCGGTGCCGCCCGGGAGACGATCACCTGCGGACCCTTGGCGGCGCGGTCCACCTTCAGCAGCACTACGCGCACCCGCTCACCCACGCTGAATTGCTCGAGACGCGACTGCTCGCGCTTCGGGCAGCGGGCTTCGGCCTTGCCCAGGTCGAAGATGACGTCCTGGCCCTCGACCCGCTTGACCGTCGCGTTCAGCACTTCCTTTTCGCGGTGTGCATATTCCTGGAAGACGGTGTCGCGCTCTGCCTCACGCACCTTCTGGAAAATGATCTGCTTGGCGAGCTGCGCGGCAATGCGGCCTAGCGGGCTGGTGTCGCGGTACATGCGGATCTCGCTGCCGACCTCCACGCCCGGAGCCAGCTCACTCGCTTCGGTGAGCGTGATCTGGTTGACTGGGTCTTCGATCTCGTCCTCGTCGGCGACGACTGTCTTATAGATGTAAGCCGTAATCTCACCGGTCTCCCGGTTCAGTTCCCCGCGCATGTTTTCCTGGGTCTTGTAAAACTTGCGCGTGGCCAGGGCAATGGCCTCTTCGACCGCGCCGACAACGATGCCGGGGTCGATGCCCTTCTCCTGACTCAGGAGCTCGATACTCTGATACAAAGCACTGGTGGCCATACGTGTGAACTCTCTTCTTCTGTGATGGAGCAGGAACTGGGCAGTGGGAAACAGGGAATCGCAGTGAACCCTGAAGTGCGACCGTCGTATTACTGATCCCTGTTCCCTGACCCCTGTTCCCTGTCTCTCAAATCTCCGGCACCAGCTGCGCCTTCTCCACATTGCGGAGGGCGATTTCGACGGTGCTGACGCCGGTCTTCCGGCTCTTGCTGTTCTGCCGCACTGCGGCCAAGTCGATCGTGATCGTCTTTCCGGCTTCGGTCTCGCTTACGGCCGTCAGGCGGCCCTGCCAGTGCCGGTTATTGCGAATCGGCTCGAAGGTCTGCACCTTCACAAGGCTGCCTGTGAATCGTTCAAAATCCTCGGACCGGCTTAGCTTCCGGTCCAGCCCCGGGGAGCTGGCTTCCAGCGTGTACGCATCCCCCGAGACCAGGTCTTCCACGTCGAGTAAGACGCCAAAGTCGCGGCTAAAGGCTGCACAGTCTTCGTGGGTTACGCCAGAGAGCTGGTCAAGATTCAACCTGCTCTCGCGGCTCAGCGCCCCCTCAACCAGACGTTCCGGCAACCCCTCTCCCCCGCTCGCGATTGCCGCCTTAAGCCGGGCGCGCTCTTCTGCATTCTTTTCGAGATAAATCCGCAGCGTGCGCTCTTTGGCTGGCCCCAAAAACTCCACGTCGACCACGTCCAGCCCGTGCGATGCGGCCACCCGCTCCGCCGCTGCCCGGATTTCATCCACCCTGACTGCCATCCGCTACCCGCCGCGCCCCGCGCGGCCGTTGTCTCAGCTAACCCGTTTGTTTTCTGGGATCGCTGGGTGAAAATTACCGCAAATAAAAAGTGGGCTCTGAGCCCACTCATCTCTCCGCCAGCCGGTGCGCACACGGTCTAACCCCGGCGGACAAATTCGTCTGCAGGGCTAGAATACTGCGAAATGCAGGGAAATTCAACCAGCCTCTCTGTTGCGCGCGGAAACCGGCGAGGCACGGGCTTTGTTTCTGTCACACAACGGAGAGCCGGAGCGCGGCGGATGGAATGTGAATATTCTATGCAGGTGAATGCGCATTCAAGCCGCGATGAGAGTGACTTCGTTTCACCCGCCGGTAGCGAATCCCTCCTTACCTCGATCGCTGCCCGGGTTAGTGATCCGAATGCCGGTATCTTCGGCCCGGCGTCCGTTGCCTGGCGCGTGAACCGCGAATCGTCCATCTTCCTGGGCGCGGGACGGGCGGCGCTGCTGCAGCTGGCGCACCCGTGGGTCATGGCGGCGCTGGTCGAGCATTCCAATGTTCTCGATCAGCCCATCGTTCGCTTTCACAACACATTCCGCATCGTCTTCACCATGGTCTTCGGGTCATTGGACCAGGCAGCGGCCGCATCGCGGCATCTGTACAAGCTGCACACGGCGATTCGGGGCGAGCTGAAGGAAGACACCGCCGGCTGGAAGCACGGCACGCATTACGAAGCTAACGAGATCGGTGCGCTGCGCTGGGTGTATGCGACGCTGATTGAAAGCGCGGTCATTGCGCACGAGTGCGTGCTGGGGCCGCTCGCAGCAGCCGAGCGCGAGCAATACTACGCCGAGAACAAGCTGCTCGCCGCTCTCTTTGGAATTCCCGCCGCAGCGCTGCCCGAGAACTGGAACGCATTTCTCGATTACAACCGCCAGATGCACGCCTCGGGCGAGCTGGGCGTGAGTGGTGAAGCGCGGCGATACGCAACGAAGTTGCTCGCCGGAGCAGGCTCATGGATTCATCCTCCGTTCTGGTATCGCGCCCTCACCACCGCGTGGATGCCACCAAGGTTTCGCGAGGAGTTTTCTCTTCGCTTCGGACAAGATGAGCAAACTGCAGCCGAGAAAGCCGCGCGCCGTCTGCCTAAGATCTACCGACGGCTGCCTGCCGCGATCCGGTTTGTCGGCCCTTGGCATGAGGCGCAGGCAAGGCTCGCTGGCCGTCGCATTGGATTGATGACGCGGCTCAGTAACCGCTTCTGGATCGGCGCGCAGCGTTTGCCCTTCAGCGACCAAGAATAGCGCCGCTCCAATGCCACAAGATCTTCCGGTTGGCGTTTCGAACGCCGACCAACGACAATAACGGAATGAAAATCTTCCTGGCTTCTGCACTGGCCGTCTTCACGGCATCGGGGGCTCTACCTGCGCTCCATGCGCTCGAGAAACAGCCGGCCAGTGCATATCATGCGCGGCGTGTCGCGCTCGGCAGCCGCTTGCACGGAGGGGTTGCCGTGCTGTTTGCGGCGGAAGAACCGCTGCTCGACTTCATGCCCTACCGGCAGGACTCCGATTTCTATTACCTCACTGGATGGACAGAGCCGGGAGCGGCTCTGATGGTAGTCGGCGACGCTCCCAACGAAGCCGCACCCCGCACGTACAAGGAGATCCTGTTTCTGCCCACGCGCGACCTGCGCATGGAGAAGTACACCGGCGTAAAGATGGATGCCGCGACGCCCAACGCCCCGCAGATCGCCGGCGTTGATGCTGTCGAGCCGATGACCGACCTGCCCGCCGAAATGGACAAGCTCATCGGTCCAGACCGGAAGCTCGCCACGAATCTTTGGACGCAGCCGCTCGCACCGCAAGCCGGAGCACTGGTCGAATTCAGCGCCGCTACGCTGGGCATGTCATCCACCCCGACGCCGCATGATGTAACCACGCTCATCGCACAAATCCGCGTGGAAAAAGATGCCGGCGAAATTGAGCTGCTCAAGAAGGCATCCGAGGCCTCGATCAAAGCGCAATTCGTCATGATGCGTGCGGCGAAGCCAGGGATGACCGAGCGCGCCATGGCAGGTTTGATGACCGCCGCGTGGATGGAGAACGGCTGCGAGCGGCCCAGCTACGCGCCCATCGTGGGCTCGGGCATTAACTCGACCACGCTGCACTACTCCGCCAACGACCGCACCATGCAGAACGGCGACATTCTCCTGGTCGACGCGGCCTGCGAGTATTCGATGTACGCCTCCGACATCACCCGCACCGTACCCGTGAATGGACACTTCACGCCGCGGCAGCGTGAGATCTATAACATTGTCCTCGGCGCGCAGCAGGCAGCCATCAGCGCTTTCGTCGCCGGCAGGTCAACCATCAACGACCGAGACCGGAAGGACCCGAATTCGCTCGATACCGCGGCTTACAACTACATCAACACGCATGGCAAGGATCTGCACGGTGAGCCGCTGGGCAAGTACTGGCTGCATGGGCTCGGGCACATGGTGGGCATCGATGTTCACGATCCTGCCGAATATCCTGCGGTGCTGAAACCGGGGATGGTGTTCACCATCGAGCCAGGCGTCTACATTCCCGAAGAGAAGATCGGCGTGCGCATCGAGTGCGATTTTCTGGTGGGTGAGGACGGCAAGCTGATTGATCTCGATGCAGCGTTGCCGCACACGCCCGACGAAGTGGAAGCCGCGATGCGAGGCAAGTAGAAGCGCTATGGACCCCCGCGATCAGATCGACCACGAACAACTCGACATGCTCAGCCGCGTCTTCAGCGATCAACTACTCGCATGTCTGGATGAATGCGCGCGTGGAAGGAGCGGATTGTTTTCTGCGGCAATTGACGAGGACGGCGAAGAGAGCTGGTCTGAGGCAGCGCGGCTCCGCGAACTCGCGCTGGCGATGCAGGGACTCTTGGCGCAGCAGCAAGAGCGCAACGCCTTGTGCGACGAATTCCTCGATCTCTGCTCGATGCATGGCGAGCAGCATCCGGGCGAGCGGCGGCTGGCGCGCCTGTTTCTGGACCGGATTGAACGCGGCGAGGTGGGAACGCCTACCCAGGAAGAGAGAGAGTCATGGTAACGCTGCATGCGTTTCTCGCACTGCTGGCAGGATTCGCGACCATCGTCATCGGCATCGCGCTGACGACGGCATTGCTCAAGCGGCTTACGCCGGGGTGGGGTGACGCGGAGGGTCGTCCTTCGCCCGGATACGTCATCGTCAATCTGGGATGTCTGTTTCTGTCTGCCGCAGCCGGCGGCTACGTTACCGCATGGGCTGCAACCGCAAATCCGCTGCAGCACGTGCTGGTGCTGGCCATCGCTGTTCTGGTTCTCGCCGCGCTAGGCGCGCTTCAATCGCGCGGCAAGCAGCCCGTCGTGTTTCAGCTGGCGATGGTGGCGATAGGGCCGATCGGCGTGCTGGCCGGTGGACTGGCGAGGATGAGAGTACTGGGGATTCTGTAGGCGAATGCCGCGTGCATGCAGAACGCTTTAGAAGCCTGCACGCGTGTTCCTACCATTGCACGCCCGGATACAGACTTGGCAAACGGTATACGTGAAACTGGTCGGCGGCGGGAGTAAACCCCTGCCACACCACCTCCTGCGCGTTCGGGTCTAGTTCCTGGACGATCCCTCCGCGTAGCGTGGCGCAGAAATTCACTTCCATGTTTCCATTTGAGAGCAACTCTGCATTGCCGCCGAAGAAGCTGTAATCGCTGGGCGGCGGGACATAATGCGTAATCATAGTTGCGGTCATGTTCGTCTCGTTGATTTCGAGCACAGGCATGGTCGAGTAACACTGCGCGGTGGTTGGCTTATAGGGCAGGCACAGCACCTGGCCGGTAGGGAAGATCCGGTCATTCCCGTTGTCCATCAATCCAATCCGGAAGACGCCGGTCGTGTTGGGAGTGAAGTAGCTCATACCGTGCTGCGCATAGAACCAGTCGGTGGGATCGGTGGCATTCACTAGCTTGAAGTCGCCCCCTTCGCCCAGGCGCCACATCACGTTACCTGAACCCGTGCCGTCGAGAAAATTGATCTTGATGATCCAATTCTGGTGGCGCATCGAGAGCAGCAGATTGTGGTCGTCGCTCGAATACAACATGCCGTTCGAGTGAGTCCAATCAGGAAAATTCATCGGACGCCGATTGATATCGAGATGATCGAAGGTGTTCCAGACCCAGTCGGGTTTGAAGTTCTGGTCTACATCCACCAGCGCGTCACCGATCACGCTGGTGGGGCCCGCTTCGCCTGACAGGTTCGTGAAGCTCCTCGTGTAGGTTGCCAGCAACACGAGATGCCCATTCGGCAAGGGCAGCACGGCGTGATGAAAGCTCCCAAGCTGATACACATTTCCTTCCGCGTCGCGGAAGTTTCCCGCCGCCAGCTTTTGGTTGAGCTCGTCCATCGTCAGGTTGCTCACGGTGTTCCCCGCCAGATCGATTTCTCTGATTTCATTGATCACGCCGGAGCTTTGAGCCGAAGTCAAAGATGAGAGATACGAGATCACCATCAGGAAATTGCCGTTGGGCAGCAGTTGAATTCCCTGAATGAGATCCGCGGCAGTGTGGGAATACGTGTAAGTCCAGATCACGTTGCCCTGCAGATCAGTGGCAAATGCCTGGCTGTCACCCGCGGGAAGGATTGTGTTCCACATCTCGATGCCCGGCTGTGGTGTGGGTCCTGAAGCCGTCGTGACTTGCACAGCCGAAGTGGTCGGCGGTGCATCTGTCATGCAGGTATGATCTGCGTCGTTGTACGTGGCGCCATTGTCCAGAGTCACCTGCGCCTGCATGTGGTAAAGCGTCTGACCCTGCATGCCGGCAACATAGGTTTGTACATTGCCGCCATTTGCGGACGATGTCCGCACCTGCCAGGTATCGAGCCCGTAATTGGTTGTAGTCCCGAATCGTACATCCATCTTCCCCGGAGCGGGAAGGTAAAGCGCGTATTGAGCCACCTGCGGATTTGCAAGCTCAAATGGGCATGTCACCTGTGCCGGCGCAATGATCGATACCACCGCCGTGGCGTAGTTCTGCTGTGCCGATGAGGTCAGCGCCGCCGTCACCGTCACATTCTCGCTCTGCGCAATCGATGCTGGCGCAGTATAGCTACCTGTTGTGCTCACCGTGCCGGCGGCTGCATTTCCGCCTTGCACGCCATTGACTAGCCACTCCGTTTGGCCGCGGCCGGCCACGGTCGCAGTGAACTGAAATGTCTGCCCCGGTGCCAGCGCAATGTACTGTGGCGTGATTGTGACCGAACCGCTCTGGCCCGCGGTGGGAGGAGGCTGGGCGGGAGGATTGGGGGATGGCCCTTTGGGGAGCGGCTCAGTAGGGCGCAACCTAGCGTTGCAGCCCGTCAAGAGCAAGGCCGCTACGAGACCGAGAAGCGCCACCAGGGGAAGAATGGGGCGACTTTTCATGCCCACTGTCCACGCGATGCTCATTCCTCCGCCATCGACCGGGCAGAGGAATGAGCTGTCAAATTGAAAGGCTCTGCGCTACCAACGAACACCGAAGCTAATTGGCAACACCTTCGTCCCGGCAGCAACGCTCGTAGTTCCCAGCCCGTTGGGTTGGGTCGTCACTGCTGGTGAATCGAGGTAAACGTAGCGCACTTCGGCAAAGAGTCTCGTCCGGCTATCGCCGTACATGCCACCCAATCTGTGCTGGTAGCCTCCGCCGATGTTAAAGCCGCCCTGGTTCGAGGAGAAATGACCCACAACCTGCGGCGTATATCCCACGCCGCAGTAGTAGAAGCTACAGAACTCCTGAGGCAGGACGTCTGTAAAGCTGGTCACCTTGCGATAGAAGCCTCCGCCGCCGGTGATATAGACGTCATTGCTGGACTTGGGGAAAAGTGAGACCACCGGATCGAGAGTGAAGGACCAGATATGATCATGGCCGCCTTGCGCGCCAGCCTCTGCAATAATCGCGCCGGGAATCTTGTCATCGATGAACTGGTATTCGGCCAGCACGGCTACGCGCCGGCTTAGGTTCACGCCGCCACCGAGGGTGAACTGACCACCCCAGGTAATGTAGGTCTTGTCGCCCGCTGGCGCATTAACGCCGCCGCTGGCTTCAAAGGTGAGCCGGTGAACAATGTCGTGGCCTTTCCAGCCGGAATATGTTGTATTTTCCTGGCCAGCGGGCGCGGAAGAGGCCGGTGCTGGCGCAGCCGGTAAAGCCAGGGAAGAGCTTTCGCCGTCGAGCGACGCCATCATCTGTTGTGAACTCGACTCGGTCGAAGGAGAAAAAGCATTGGCATTGGTGCGATTTTCTATGGACTGCGCACTCGCAAATGAGACTGCGAGGCAAGCCGCAGCTCCAATTAAGCTGACACGCCGCAGCGGCGACATCCTGCAGGGGAATGACATGTCGGAACCTCAAGTACTAGCTTGATTTAATTGCAGCCGGGAAATCCCGTCCTTTTGACTTAGACACGGTTTTTAACTGGAGGTTGCAATGGCCCAGGGATTTTCCTGGTAACCTGACACGCTCGATTTGCGCCGAAATGCGCACCCCGGCTCAAGGTCATAAAGCATATAGACGAGTTGTGTTCAAAAGCGTCAAAGGCCGGAGCAATGCCCTGACCTTTGATCCTCCTATGCGGTACGCGAACGCGCTGGCTTGTTATCCCTGAATATCGAACTGCTCAGGATGCAGCGTGGGATCGCTCTTCACCAGGATGTTCTTCCCCACCAGGTCCTCGAATTCGGTGAGCCAGCGCCCGCTATTTGACTTCAAGGTCTTCACCGTCTCCGGGTTTACACGCAGCAGCACGTCCGCACCCTCAAAGTGTTTCCGCATCTTGCGCAGCTCCACGTAGATCTCATTGCAGACTGTGGCCGGGCTTTTCACCATGCCGGTGGCCTGGCAGATGGGACAGGGAACCGACAGCGTACGCTCGAGCGATTGCTTCACGCGCTTGCGCGTGATCGCCACCAGGCCGAAGTCGTTAAACTGCAGAACCTTCGTCGGTGCGCGATCGCTCTTGAGAGCCTCTTCGAGCGCGGCCATTACCTTGAAGCGGTTCTTGCGTTCGTCCATGTCGATGAAGTCGATCACGATGATGCCGCCCAGATCGCGCAAGCGGATCTGACGCACGATCTCCGGAACTGCATCGAGGTTGGTCTTCAGAATCGTGTCCTCAAGCCGCGCGGACTTGCCGACATATTTGCCCGTGTTGATGTCGATGGCTACAAGCGCTTCCGTCTGGTTGATGACGATCGAGCCGCCGCTCTTGAGCCACACCTTCGAGCGCAATGCCTTCGAGATTTCGTCCTGAATGCCGAAGTGCTCGAAGAGCGGAGTCTCCTTGGTATAGAGCTTCACCCGCCGTACGAGCGTGGGTGAGAAGCGGTTGAGAAATCGCACGATGCGTTCGTAATCGGCCTCGGAGTCGACCCAGATGTTCGAGAAGTTCTCGCTCACCTGGTCCCGTAGGATGCGTTCGATGAGTGAGAGATCGTGGTAGATGAGGGCGGGTGACTTCGATGCTTCGGAGCGCTGCTTTATGTCGTTCCACAGATTCATCAGGAAGCGCAGATCCGCGCGCAGCTCCTCTTCCGATGCGCCTTCGGCTGCCGTGCGCACGATGAATCCGCCCGCCGCGTCGCCGCGCTCATTGATGAGAATCCGCTTGAGGCGATGCCGTTCCTCGTCTGAGGCAATCTTGCGGCTCACCCCCACATGCGTCACCGTCGGCATGAAGACCAGGAACCGGCCGGGGAGCGCAATGTGACTGGTGATGCGCGCGCCCTTCTTGGCGATGGGCTCCTTGGCGATCTGCACCAGGATCTCCTGACCGGGCTTCAGCAACTCGCTGATCACCGGCAGGTCGGAGGTCTGCGCGGAGCGCCGTGATGGCCCGCGGCGATTGCCCTGCTGACGCCCACGGCGTCCGCGGCCTTCGCGCTCGCGGCGAGGCTGGCCGGTAGCGGCCGGCTGCGCTTCAGCTGCGGCCTCTTCTTCGGCTTCCTCCTGGATATCGTAGCCTTCTTCTTCCTCGCCGTTTGCCCCTCCGAACTCTAACTGGATCTTATGGTCGAGATGAGCTTCCTGCAGCATCTCGCCCAGCTCACCGGAGCGAATCTGTGTGGAGAGAGTCTCTTCTTCGTAGTCGTCGAGATCGTGTTCCAAGCTTCCACGGCGATGAGGAGCGGCCTCAACCTCCTCGCCTTCGATCAACTCCTCTTCCACCAGTCCGACGCCGGGGGCATAAGCGGAGGCCGCCGGCGCAGAGACTGCGGGCGCGGGCTCATCCACGTGGGCCGCAACCGGCTCTTGGATTGTCGGCTCGTCTTCCTTCTTCTTTTTCCCGCCGAGGCCAAATAAACGGAAACCGGAGGGAGAGGCGGGATCAATCCGGTGCGATGCAGATGCATCTCCGTCGACTTCTTCTCCTCCCGCAGCGGATTCAGCTGGTTCGTCTCCAGCCCACGCTATAGGTTCCGTGTCGGCCTCGGCCGGGTGTTCTTCTTCAGACGGCGGTTCGATCGAGTCGGCGACGAGCTGCTCCTCGCCGAAAGCAGGCACCCGCTCTTCCGGAGCGTGTTCGATCTCGTGCAGGGCGGGAGGCTCCGCTTCTTCCGCAGGTGTTGCAAGCTCCTCTTCGAGGACCTCTTCCTGGATCGCTGGCTCGGCGGAGACAGTTTCCGGGCTACCCTCCAGGCCGGATTCCTGATCGGGTTCGGCCTCCTGCCCAGTTTGGCGCTCGCGCCGGCCGGAGAGCGATTCACCGGGAAGAAGACCGCTGCCGTCCCATTCCAGAGGCGCTTCTATCAGCGTCGAGGGCTTTGATGTGCGGGCTGTCGACGCCGGTGCCGCAGAAACGGGCTTTGATGTTTCGGCAGCGGGTGCGCCGCCGTACTTGGATAGAGACTCACCCGGCAGAACGAAGGGAGCTGGAGTCTTGCCTGCACGCGGAACCCGCGCCTCCTCGAATGCTTCCGAGGCATGAATCTCGTGGATGCTTTCGTCCTCGGGCGCAGGCTCCGGTGTGAATTCCTCGGTTAGCTCGGGTTGGCCCACTGTGCGAGGCTCTTCGTTTGTCTGACCCCGGCCGCGGCGATGCCGCCGCCCCCGCCAGCGCCGTCCGCCTTGTCCGCTAGCATCTTCGCCGGCTCGTTCAAGCTCGGGCACAGTCGGCGCCTCGTCAGAGCCGGCTGCGTTCACTGTGGTCTCGTGCGCCGCAGCCTCGCCGGACCGGTCTTGTCGGTCCTCTGATCCGCGCTCGGATCTTTGCCCTCCACGCCCGCTCCGGCCGCCTTGATCGTGGCCATTCGAGCGCCGCACCTCGCGCGGAGGCTGGGCTGCGCCGCTCGACGCAGCTTTCTCGAGTTCCTCTGTGTCTTCCTGGTCTTCGAGCTCGACGAAGTCGGTGACGTAGAGGAAGGCGTCGCGTTCCAGGCCGAGGTCGACAAAGGCCGACTGCATGCCGGGAAGCACGCGTGTGACGCGTCCGTTGTAAATGGAGCCAGCTAGCGTGTATTCATTTTCGCGTTCGTAATAAATCTCGGCGAGCTGATCGTCTTCAAGGATTGCAAGCCGCGTCTCATGCGGCGTGCTGGAAATGCATATTTCTTTTGCCATCTTACCTTTCCGTCCGGCAGCTCAAGGCTACCGGCAATCACGGCCAAGTCGGATGGAAACGCGCAAACCGGAAGGCGAGGGATGGGCGGAAGGGATGACCTCAAGAAGGCTGGCGTAACGGCTTCCCGGCAGTGGGACGACCCACGGCGGGCGTCTGGGGAAACAAGCCGAACGAGCTTGAAAGTGCGGCGATCCGATTGCAGAGTGCTGGCGGCCAGCGCGACCGATAGAATCGATCGGTCGGTGGCGTATCCCTGGAAGCACAGCGCGAAGGGAACCAGGATATCTTCTCCCACTGTTCCCGCGCGGTCCGTGCAACGTGCAGACCGCTCACGGTCCGGGGGCCCCCAGCGACATGTCGTCGTCGGGGTGGAGCGGTCTGGCCGTCTCTGCGTGCTCATGAACCCAATCCTGCCGGGCGCGATCCATTGGGACCTGGCCGGCGAAATCTTAAAAATATCCTTCTCCTGCTGGGCCCAGTTCTTCAGTCTCGGCAGGAGCTAAACTTGGCAATCACCGCGACCGATCCACCGGGATCGGGACGCGTCAGTTAACGAACCGGCGCATGCGGACATTCATTGCCACGCCTAGCGCGAGGAACGCGAACAACACCGAAGATCCGCCGTAACTCATTAGCGGTAAGGGGATTCCGGTGACCGGCATAAAGCCGATGACCATGCCTATGTTAACCGCAATCTGGAAGGTCAACACAGCCACGATTCCCATAATAATGAGGGAACCGGACAGGTCTGCGGCTGTTTGAGCGTTTTGAATCAAACGCATCAATATGAAAAAGTATAGCAGCAGCACAAAAACCGCGCCGACAAAGCCGTGCTCCTCGCTGAAAGCGGCAAAGATGAAGTCAGTGTAGGGAATGGGCAGAAAGTATCCCTGCGTCTGGCTGCCCTTGTTTTGTCCCTTACCCCAGATGCCGCCGTCGCCCACCGCAATCAGCGACTGGCGAATCTGGTAGCCGCTGCCGCGCGGGTCATTGTCTGGGTTGATGAAGCTCGTAAGCCGCGCCTTCTGGTACGGTTTGAGGACCTTACCGCTGGACCATGCACCGACAATCAGAGCGGATCCGCAAACAACCAGGATGGTGGCCTGGCGCAGGCTGATGCCGCCCAGAAACAGGCCGGCGACCAGGACCGGTGCGTAGGTCAGGGAGGTCCCCAGGTCCGGCTGGACAAGAACCAGCACCATGGGGATGCCCACCATGGCAAAGGCCTTGAAGATCTCCCGCCAGGTCAGGTTGCGGCCGCCCAGGTTGGCAAAATAGCGGGCGACCGCCAAAACCAGAATCAGCTTCACCCATTCCGACGGCTGAAACTGCACCGGCCCGATCGCGATCCAGCGCCTAGCGCCTAACGCCTTGTGTCCGACCAATTTGACGGCAACCAGCGCCACCAGAAAGATTCCGTAGGCCCACGGCGACCAGTCCAGCAGGCGGTGGTAGTCCACCTTGGCCAGGATGAACATGCCTGCCATGCCGGCAGCAATGAACATGAGCTGTTTGGATTCGAAGCTCGCAAACCGGGTGTGCACTGTGGTCGAGTAGATTTCGAGAACCGAGACGACGCACAGAATGAGAACCAGTCCGAGCAGCGCCCAGTCGAAATCGCGGAAGCTCAAGAATCGGCGCATTTAGTGGAGGTCTTCCTTGAATCGCAGCAGCGATGTGCTAAGCCAGGTCGGTAGCTGAGGCAGCGTCTCGCTTGCCAGGGCCTTCGGTTCAGGCATCGGCCCCGGATCGACGAAGAAGTGCCCACCATGCAGCGCAGTTGCCTCGGTACCGTTGCCCTTCTTCCCGGCCGGCTCTGGATCGGTCCAGACTGCGCCCACTTCCACAGGTTTCACCGCTCCTGCCTGATTCAGCACATTGTTCTCTGCCCGCCGCATTTTGTTCACGTAGGCAATCACGACCCGCTGGGCAATCATGGCCGACCCGGAGCCCCAGTCTCCGTGCTCTTGCAGAACCACGATGGCCATCTCAGGATTGCGGCGAGGCACCATACCAACGAACCAGGCGTTCGGCGTCTTTTCGCCACCTTTGGTGTGCGTGTCGCCGCCGCCGACCACCTGCGCCGTACCGGTCTTGCCAGCGAAATCGACGCCATCGAGGTGCGCCGCCTCGGCGGTGTGATACAGGCCCGGCGTGGTTGCAGCGGCCATGCCATCGGTGATCGTCATCCAAGTGTCAGCGTTGAGGGGAACGGTCCGGTCTCCGGAGCCCGGGAAGCTGTCCAGCAGCGCCTGGCGGAAATCGGCGGGGATTGCGGGACTCTGATTATTGGGATCCACCACGCGCGGGCGGACAAAGTGGCCGTCCGAAGCGAGGCCGCTTAACGCACGCACAAGCTGAATCGGCGTTACCTGCGTCTCGCCCTGACCAATGCCCACGGAGATCGTGTTGCCCGCATAGTACTTCTGATGGAAGTTCTTCAATTCCCATTGCGTAGAGGGCATGATGCCCGACATCTCATTCGGAAGATCGATCCCGGTCTTTTGGGAAAGACCGAAAGAGATGGCGTACTTGGCGATTGTGTCGATGCCCAGCCTCTGCGCCAGCGTGTAGAAGAACGTGTCGCAGGACATGGGAATTGCCTCGTGTATGGAGAGCATCCCATGGTGTTTATCGCACTTGAAGAAGCGGCCGTAGAAACTGGCGCCGCCATTGCACATGACGTGCATGTTTTGGGCCACGCCTTCCTGCATGCCAGCCGCGGACATGATGATCTTGAACGTCGATCCGGGCGCAAGCTGGTCCTGGATGGCCTTGTTCATCAGCGGATGGTGCGGGTCGGTGATCAGCTTGTTCCAATCGGTGCGGTTGATCTTGACCGCGAAATCGTTGGGGTCGTAGCTGGGGTGCGAGACCATGGCGAGAATGTCGCCGTTCCGCGGATCCATCACGATGACCGCGCCGGGCGCGTCGCCCAGCGCCAGCTCGGCGGCTCGCTGAATGTCGTTGTCGATGGTCAGCCGCAGGTCTTGCCCCGGAATAGCGTGCTGGGTCCTCAGATAGCCCACTTCGCGTCCATGGCTGTCGACGATCACATCGCGGCTGCCGTCGGTGCCGCGCAACAGCGCATCGTAGGTCTCCTCCACGCCCGCTTTGCCCACTACGTCGCCGGGCTCATAGTAGGCGAAGCGGGGATTGTTCAGGTCTTCCTCGCTTACCTCGCCCACGTATCCGATCAGGTGGGCAGCAAAGCCGTCCCGCGGATAGAGCCGCCGCTCCACATCGATGGTCTCGAGCTCGGGCAGTTCATTCTTGTGTGCAGCGATGAAGGCCTGTTCATCGGCCGTAATGTCTTCCTTGATCGGGATCGGCTGATAGCCGGGTGAAGAGCGATAGTGCTTCAGCGTCGCCCGCAACTGATCGAGATCCAGGTTGAGTCCCTGGGCAATCAGGGGTAGATCGGCATCCACGCGGTGGCTCTGCTCGCGGACCAGAAAGCAGGACACGGATGGGTAGTTGTCGACGATCAGCCGGTTGTAGCGGTCGAAGAGCTTGCCGCGCGGGGCCATGATGGGCTCTTTGCGGATGCGATTCTGTTCGGCGAGCTGCTGGAAGTTGGCCGCGCCCAGCACCTGCAGCCGCCACAGACCGCCCGCCAAGGCCAGCATCATCAACAGAATGCCGTATTGCACCACCGTGAGCTTGAGGGTAGGGAGCTTTTCGCCGCGGTTACTGCTGTTGAAAACCATGATTCTGCGCTTTGATCTAGGATATATCGATTTCGATTCGTCTGCGAGTTTCGACCCATGTGCGACATTAGAAGTTAGATGACCGAGCCCGCAGCGAGCCCTCGCAGCTTCCGGTTTCTGGGTTACGGCGCCTGCGCGCTGGCCGGGACGCTGTGGGGCACGGGCTTCTTTTTCGGCAGGATCGCCCTGGACGAGATGAGCGTGGAGCACATGGTGCTCTACCGGTTTCTCTTTGCCACGCTCGGCATGCTGCCAGTGGCTTTGGTGCACCGGGTGCGGCTGACGTTGAGCGAGACGCGGACGCTACTGCTGGCCGCCGCCTTTGGCATTCCCATCCAGTTCCTGCTGCAGTTCAATGGCCTCGCTCGGACGACTGTCAGCCATGCTGCGCTCATGGTGGGGGCAATGCCGGTGCTGCTGGCGGCTGCTGCGGCGCTGTTCGCGGGCGAATCGCTCGATTGGTTGGGCTGGCTGGCCTTGTGCGGATCAACGGCGGGCGCGGCACTGGTAGTGCTGGGCGGCAGCAAGGCGCCCGCGGGACGGGAAATTCCCACGCTTACCGGCGATCTGCTGGTGATCGCGTCGCTCATCACTGCACTGGCATGGATTCTGCTGAGCAAGAAGCTCATGCACTCGCACAGCCCGGTTGTGGTTTCGGCGTACACCATTCTGTCTGGAACCGCGATGCTCATTGTTCTGGTGCTCGGGCCGCAGTGGTTGTCGCCGCTGACGCATCAGCGTGTGGACCCTATTCCATTTGCGCAAGTGAGCCTCAAAGCATGGATCGCGCTGGCGGTGAGCGGGCTGCTGTGTACCGCGACCACGACATTCTTGTGGAATTGGGGTATTCACCATGTACCGGCGTCGCGTGCCGGTGTCTTCCTGAACATCGAGCCGGCGCTTGGCTCGCTGCTCGGGGTAGAACTGCTCGGCGAGCGTCTCGGTCCCTACGCCTGGCTCGGCGGCGCGCTGATTCTGGCGGCGGCCATCGCGCTGACTACGCGGGGCAACGAGCGTGAAGCGGAAATCATCCTAGAATAGCGGCTTTAATATTTGGGGACTCTATCGCCAAAAGATGTTGACACGGACAGGCGCTTCGCGAGTCTAAATAAGTCTGGCGCCCTTCGTGATAGATAGAAAGGTGCTGTACGCATTATGGCCAGTGCAAGCGCGATTACCTATGGAGAACAAGACTCCGCTGAACCACGGAGTAAGCTCCGCAACCTGACTGAGACGGCCGTTGCCTACGGGTTGATCTTGCTGGTCATCTGGTCGCCGCGGCCCTGGCAGCGATATTTGTGGTGGATCGCCGCGATCTCGGTGATCACCGTGACCTGCACTTCCTACGAAGGACGCAATGCCCTCGGCCTGCGGATGACCAATTTGGGCCGCTCGCTTTGGATCGTTGGGGTCGCCCTGCTACTGGCCGCAGGAGCTGTCCTGGTGGCTGCGAGGCTGCACACCCTGCATCTGCCATCCACTCCGCTCGCCTTTTTTGCCACCTACTGCGCCTACGCGGTCTGGAGCGGCGTGCAGCAGTTCCTGCTCCAGGGCGTCTTTCTTCAGCGGCTGCTCCATCTGATTCCCAATAGCACGCGCGCCGCCTTCGCCGCGTCAGCACTCTTCGCTATTGCGCACCTGCCCAGCGCGGTACTTACGCCGTTGACGTTGATGTGGGGATTTGCTGCCTGTCTGATCTTCCTGCGTTACCGCAACCTCTATCCCCTGGCTCTCTCGCATGCGATTCTCGGCATCGCCGTCGCGGTGACGATCCCTGGCCCAGTCGATCACAACATGCGTGTGGGGCTTGGCTATGTGCGGTACAACCCGCACCGGCACGCGCACGCGCCGTACCCCCTCACCAATCCCTTACCGAAGCCATAATGACCAGATCGAGTCCACCGTAGCGTGCGTGACCGCCGACGCGCCGACGCGCCGGTTGCGCCGCCATGCCCGCCCGTAAAAGATGCCCGCCAGCGCGGCCAGCAGCACATAGCGCCAGTTGAAGCTGGTAGTGCGCTTGTTGAAGTGCGCCAGACCAAACAGCGCGGCGGTAACGAAGAGCGCCGGTGTACGGCCGATGCGGCACTCAAGGAGATTCTGCAGCCATCCGCGAAAGAAGAGCTCTTCGGGAACGGCAATGAAGAGGAATGTGAAGATCCATGCGCCGGCCATCATCCCTGCGCCCGGCCACACACGGTGCAGGTGCAGAAAGCCGAGGGCCAGGCCGATCACCAGGGCGATGGGCGTGTAGAAGAGGGCCTCGCGCAGACCGATGGCGAGGTCGCTGCGCCGCAGACGCAGGTTGAAGCCGGTTCCCTCCAGTTGCCGGATGAGCACAAATCCGTAGATCCCGGCATCAAGAAGCAGAATCTTGTTGAAGACCGCCAGGTGCACCGGCCAGGCCCCCTCAAACCAGCGCAGGTCCACCGAGAGCCCGAGCACAGCGAGGATCAGAAAATCCCGCCAGTTGCCGCGGTGTTCCGTGTCAATGTGCGCCGCCTGCCAGAGCAGGGTGGCAATGACCACCGGAAGCAGCGCGTAGAGCGCCAACCAGCCCCAGCGAAAGACGCCCGCGCCGCATGCCACAAGAACGTAGGGAACAGCGAGAGCGGCGGGGCTGGTCAGCTGAGCCCATAACGGCAGCGACTGCACACGAGCCGTGGCCTCGTCCGGAACGAACGCGAAGAGCAGATAGGGGAGAAGTGTGAAGAGTGCGGCAACCAGATTGGGAGCTGTGACGAAACGCAGGACTTCAGCCATCGATCTCCATTGTGCGCCCGGAAGATGAAACTTACGGTTAGATGGCGAAATAGACTTTTTGTCTCATCTTCGACGCCATATGTCCGATATATCCAGAACCGGTGCTAAAGCATTTCTCCTTCCGGTGTATCTCGAAGCCGATAAGGTAAGGTGGTGATCCCCTCAAGATATTGCCGTCTTGAAGGAGGCTATATCTAAAGGAGAAATGGCGTTGCCGGCGGAGAATGTCTATGGCGCTTCTAACCTGGAGCGACGACTATTTAGTGGGCGTACAATCGCTCGATAACCAGCACAATGTGCTCTTCAATCTCCTCAACGAACTCGATGACGCGTTGATCAGTGGACAGGCACCCAATAGGGTTGTCCCGGTACTGCGCAGACTCCTGAACTATACCCGCGGCCACTTTTCCGCCGAGGAGGCGATGATGGCGGCCGCAGGCTTTCCCGGACTGGCGCAGCATCGCATCCAGCATCGCAACCTGACCAAGCGCGTGGAAGAGTTCGAGGCTCGCTTCGAACGGGGCGAACGCACTGCGGAACTGCAACTGCTCAGCTTTCTGCGCGATTCGGTAACCCGCCACATCCAGGACGCGGACAAGGAATACGGCCCCTGGATGAACAGGAGGGGAGTGCAGTAACGCTCTACCCGGGCACGCTGTCGAAGGAGAGCTGTGCTATTCCTCCCGCAGCCGGTGTTTTCGCTTCTTGCGCCAGCTCGTAGACAAGCCGTTCGAGCACCAGGCGCTTGTCCGGTGGTGAAGAGCGCAGTTCCAGGTCGGCACGCGCAATCAGGCGCAGAGCCCTCGTAAGCTCGCGCCGGCTCTTGTACCGCCGCGCCTGACGGATCAAATCGTCGGCCGCAAACGGAGGTATCCGGAAGCCCTGCCAGAGCGCCTGCCAGATCGTCCGCGAGTCGCGCACATTCTTTTCCAAAACCACCAGCATCTGGCGGAAAGTGCGCGCCAGCATGTAAAGATGCCCGATGGCCGCATCTTCGCCCGCATCGGAGCTGTTCAGCAAGCCGTCGAGCAGCAGCAGCGCGCGCACCCGGTCGCGGGCACTGATTGCGTCCGTCAATTCATAAAGCGAGCGCTGCTTGGCGCCCAGCACCATCGTCTCCACATCGCCCAGCGTAATGCGGCCACGCCCAGTCGCGTAAAGCAACAATTTCTCAAGCTCTGAGGAAACCAGCATCATGTCCGCGCCCAGCGCGTCCACCAGCTCGCGGGCCGCGTCGGGCTCCAGGCGAATCCCGGACTCCTGGGCGGTAGCGACGGCCCAGCGCATGGCGTCGTCCTCGCTCACCCGCGCCAGCTCCACCATGCCACAGTGCTCGCCCAGCGTTTCGGTCAGGCGTTCGAAGCGGTTCTTGTCGTCCATGTCCATACGCCGCGCATCGGTGGGTATGCGCAGGAAATCGGCGACAAAGATCAGCAGCGCCTGCGGATTGGGCGAGCGAAAATACCGGTCGAGAGCCGCAAACTCGTCTTTCTTGGCGCCGCGTGTGTACAGCTGGCGCACGTTGCGCACAAAAATCACCTGGAACGGAGCCATCAGAGAGGGCGTCTGGGCGCGGTCGAGCACTTCGAAGATCGTCGTATTCGCGAGATCGAGGTCGGAGAGGCAGAAGTCCTTGAGATCGGGTGGAACAAACGCGTTAAGGACGGCCGCGCGGCAGCGGTCCAACAGGAAGATCTCGTCGCCGGTGAGCACATAACCCGGCCGCAGATTGCCTTTGCCCGCTGCTGCGGCGTCGATCTCCGCCAAAAAACGGCCAACGGCGGCAAAGCTGGGACCACTTCTGCCTGTGTTACTCAAAGCGCCGTGCTCCCGCCCTGCGGATCGATCCTCATGCGCTTCCAGAATATCGTCAACAGCGCGATGCGGTCAGCAAGGAAAACCCGGCAGGAATCAAAAGTGCAGAGGCCGTGTTCAGAAGAGTGCGTCAATCTTTACTGGCTCACCAGCTCACTCTTCTTCGGCTTCGCGACAGTGCGTTTGGCGGGCTTCTTCGCCGTTTCGCCGCCTAGTAGCTCGGCCCAGCGCAGCTCCGGCAGCTTGGGCGCCGTCTTCGCCTTGGCGATCGCCATGTCGGCCACATGCTCAACGATCCACTCGAAGTTCGCCGGTCCCACGGAGTGCAGGTCGGCATCCGGCGCGGGATTCATGAAGTCGATCGCGTAAGGGATGCCATTCTCCACGGCAAACTCCACAGTATTGAGATCGTACCCCAGCGCGCGGCAGAGCTTCAGCGCATCCTGCTCGACGCGCTTGAGCAGCTTTTTCGCCGAAGAGCTCGAGTCCACATTCTGCACATACCGTTCGGCATGCGGCCGGCGCGGATCGTACGCCATGATGTGCACGTGCTTTTGCGCTACCACGTAGCAGCGGAAGTATTCGTTGAACTCGACGGCCTTCTGGTACACCATGCACAGGTCGCGCGACTGATCGTAGGCGTGGAAGAACTCGAGGCGATTGTGGATATGGTGAACGTCGCGCCAGCCGCCTCCATCCACCGGCTTCATGAAGCCATGCTCACCCACATAGGCAAACACACTCTCCCAGTCGAGCGGATATTCGAGGTTGCGCATCGACCGGTCCGTCGTTCCTTCGGGATGCTTCTTGTGTGGCAGGATCACGCTAGGCGGTACAGCCACGCCCAGACGCGACGCCAGCGCATAGTTGAAAAACTTATCGTCGGCGGACCACCAGAAGGGATTGTTGATGATGACGGTGCCATGCAACGCAGCGTGCTTCAGGAAGGCGCGATAAAAGGGAATATCATGCGAGATGCGGTCCACGATCACCGCATACTGCGGCGGTACATCGAGCCGCACCGCGCCGGTCTGCACGAACTCGGCGGCGATGCCGGGCACATTGCGCGCATTGATGTGCTCCACCAGCGCGCCGGGAAAGCTGTTCTCCATGCCGAACAGGACACCGATCCGTTTCATGCGCTTCGCTCCTCCTCCAAATCAATTGCGCAGCGGATTTGTACGGCAACAGTGTACGCCAGAGAAATGCCATTAGGGCGAAAGGGACCAGCGTACCTCAACTTCGCCGCCGGCCCACCCGGTTATTGGACCTTGACGTCCAGGTCCGTATCGAAGGAGAGCTTTGCGATCAGCGACTCCACGTTCGCTCGCGCTGCATCGCGCTGCTTTTCGAGATCCGCCCGATCCTTGCGCGCCGCCTGGATCTGGTCTTCGGTATGGTTCAACTCATCGACAAAGCGCTTCGCGGCTTCATTGCCTTTGAGCGCTGTGATGTTGTCGCGGGCGCGGGCCTCGTCATCGGAGAGTGTCTTTTCATTCTGTTCGGCCTGGTCGATCTTCTGGTTCAGATCATTGAGGCTGGCCTCAGCGTCAATCAAGGGCCGCAATTTTTCTTCGAGTGCCGGCGTGTATTTGCTGATCGCCGCCAGAAACTCCGTGCGGTCCTCACCGGGATCGATGCGGACGGTCTCAAAGAGCGGCGTTCGCTCGGTCACATGCAGATCGGCCGACTGATGTGGCTCGGCCGCCACGCGGAAACGATAGGCCGTCGCGGTCGTCTCCGCCGGCGCAGGCTCCGAGTCCAGCTTGGAGTTCGGCCGGCGCGTGTGCTCCACGATCACCGTGCGGGCCTCATCGGCCGCATTGGTTACGGTGTAGTTGCTCTCGGTAATTTCTTCGGTGGTCTGCACCAGGATGCCCTGGTGCATCGCGATGTGGTGCAGTGTGCGGGTATCCGACCCAGCGCCGCGATGTACCTTCACCGCCTGATCCACTGCGTAGGAGAGCAGGCGCTTTTCGCCCGGATGAATGGGATCGAGCAGCCCCTCGCCGGCGAACTCGCCATTCTCAAAGAGGGAAAAGCTGCCCGCATCGAGCGTGAGCTTCGATTTGTTCTCCAGCCACACAGCGCGCAGGGGCATCGCGCTTTTGTCGCTCCACAGCGTCACGTGTTCTGCGGGAAGGTTCTCCTGCAGGATGGGCACCATCGCCGACTCGTTCTTGTGAATCGTCACCGGATGCGTGATGGCGTACTCGAAGTAATCGTCGAAGGCGGTGGCGGAGACGGCACCAGGTTGGAGCGCATCTGTAGCCCGGTAGACACCTCCACCATAGTTTGAGCCAACACCGCCAAGCATGCCTGATGCACCTGACAAGGCTTTGGCCATCGGTCTAGGCGCGGCAGCCTGAGCCGCCAACGAGCCGTTCACCATCTCGGGCGATACAGCTACGCTTTGCGTCGCTTCATGCGTCTCAGGCATGGTCTGCCGCGCAATGGAAATCGGCACTTCTGGCCGATTGGTATAAATCGGCTGCGACAGCGGCTGGATAAAGCTCTGCGGCGCCCCCGCAACCAGCGAAAGTTGCACATTGTCCCAGTCCGCGCCTACGGTGTTATCCACGACGGCCCATCCCTGCAGAATCGCGTTTCCATTTGCCTCGCGCGGAAAGACCATCCGATACGTCGACTTCCACACCGGCACCGCGCTGATGTAACTCACCTCGATTTGCCGCTGGCCCTCGCCCGACGCTTCGAGCGAGAGATGTCGCTCCTGCTGGTTCTGCGCCGAGGCAATGATCTGGAGATAGTCGGAGAACTGCCTTTCAATTGCCGGATCGAGCATGCGCACCGAGACGGCGTCGGTAAGCTCTGCTGTGCGCAGCGCGCCGGAGTCGGTTTCGACGATCAGGAAGTAGTGATCCTCTGAGGTCGCGCCGTTCTTGTCCGTCTCTTTGCGGAATTCGATGTTGACGAGCCGGCCCGTAAACTCCACGCCTGATCCGCTCACCTCGACCCGCTGCCCGCGCAACGCCTGATAGACGGCAGCCGTCGCCGGATAATCCTTCAGGCCCAATGCCAATGTCTGCAGCTGCTGCTCGATGGGCGTGGTCGAGTTGTAGTTCACATTGGCGACGTGTCCGCCGCCCTGGTCGAGGACTGTGAGCGATTGCAGCACGTCGTTCAACTGCGAGGAGGTGAAGTCGATAGCGACGCGCTGATTGCCGCTCACCATGCCGGCGTGTTCGAAGTAGCCCACGCCGTTTTTGTACAGCACAACCTTGCGCACGGGCAGATCGATCGCTGGGTTCCGCGCCGCAGTCGGCGCAGTTGCGGCAGGTGTGGGCTTTTTCTGGGGCGCATTGGCGGTCTGAGCGGCTAAAGAGATGGTTGCGAGAACGAGGAGCGAGGCAGGGAACACAACGCGCATAGATTCTCCCTCATGGGCCGCGAGAGCGCGGCCCGCGACGATGCAACGGAACGGTCCACTCTTACAGGAAAGCGCTATTGTCTTGGACCACAAATGACGCAAAAAGGTTCCCGTATGCTCACATCTTTCGTTCCGGTGAACGAAGGTCGGCGGAGAGCAAGCGTCAAGCAGTGGCCAGGCACCTTAGCTGGCCGAGATGATTCAGGTCGTGGCCGGCCATCGTTTCGACAATAGTCTGAAAGGTCATGGTGCCGCGTTCCGGATGATGAGCCGGCCGATCCGCGGCCTCCGGAAGCGCGGCTTCCAGCAGCCGCAGATTCCATCCCCGCAGCGCCGTGAACACCTCCAGCGCGTGGCCTGCGGCGACGCCGGGATACGTCGCGGCCCATTTCTCCTGATTGAACGGCTGCACGGTGGGCCTGTCCTCGGCGAGGGTCTGCCGCAGCCGAAATCCGAAGACCAACTCACAATCGGCCAGATGGCAGATGATCTCCGCTGCGCTCCATTTTCCCGGCGCCGGAGGAACCGCGGACCTTTCGTCGCCAATGGCGGTAAGGGCCTCTACAAGTGCAGCCGGCGTGGAAGCGAGGATGGTCTCCAGAGGCCGGCCATCCAGAAAACCGTCATAGGGATTCTCTTTGCTCATTGCACCACCTAATGAAAAGCATAGCTGCAGGTCCGGCGTCACAGGTACTGCTGTACCATCTGCTGCCATGTGGGCCAGTCGTGGGAATTATAGGAATCCCAGATATAGATCTGGTGCGGAATTCCCTTTGCATCGAAGATGCGGGCAAGGTGCTGGTTCTCGCCGAGGCACTGGTCGTCCCAGCCCGTCGCGAGAACATAGGTATTGCGACTGTAGTGGTCAAAGTACCACGGGTCGCTCAGATTGGGAAGATAGTGCGTCGGCAGATTGAAGTAGCAATCCTGATCGTAGTAGCCGTCGAGAAAGTTGGAGAGATCGAAGGCGCCCGACATCGAGAGCACACCGGTAAAGAGATCGGGATGACGCAACGCCAGATTTGCTGCATGGTAACCACCGAAGCTGCAGCCCAGCGCGACCAGATGCGGGTCGCCGTTCTTCTGGCGCACCAATGGCAGCACTTCGCTGAGCAGGTAGTCCTGGTACTGCATCTCGCGCGCGATGCGCCAGCGGGGCGGAACGGCGCGGTTGTACCAGCTCTCCATGTCGACGGAGTCCACGCAGTAAAGCTGCAGATGGCCGCTTTCGATCCGGCTCCACAGCGCTCCCACCATGCCGCGGTCTTCAAACTCGAAGAACCGCCCTCCCGAAGTGGGAAAAACCATCACCGGCAGCCCCGCATGGCCAAAGACCAGCAACTCCATATCGCGGTCAAGACTGCGGGAATACCACTTGTGATATTCGCGATTCACTGGTGCGCTTGCTCCGTGGGTTTGCGCGCTTTGCGCCAGATTCTTGATACTGTAACAGTCGGGGCTCGCCTTGAGCGGCGCCGCGTTGCGTACTTCCAAACAGTGAGAGCGATCGTCCGCGTTGAATCTTGAGCCACTCCCGTCGCGGCCGGTGCCGAGCGGCCTTCCTGATGCCGGCGCGCAGGCCCATTCCCGGCTGCATCTTCACCGGGCTTTTCCGAGCCGCTACCTGCCGGATCAGCGCGACGTGATCGTCTATCTGCCTCCCGGTTATGATCGGCAACCCGAGGGCACATATCCCGTGCTCTATCTCCAAGACGGACAGAACCTGTGCGACGGGCGAACTTCATTCATCCCCGGCAAAACCTGGCAGGTGTGCGAGCACGCGGACGCAGCCATTGAAGCGGGCGAGATTGAGCCGCTCATCATTGTGGGCATCTACAACACGGGCGATCGCCGGCTCGCCGAGTACACACCAGATCGCGACTGGCAAATGGGCGGCGGCGAAGGCGACAACTACGGCCTGCTGCTGACGCGGGAGTTGATGCCGTGGATCACCGGGCGGTATCGGGTGCGGCATGAGAGGGAAGCGACCGGCCTGGGTGGGTCGTCACTTGGTGGTTTGGCGACACTTTATTTAGGGCTCCGCCATGCGCAGCATTTTGGCAAGCTGGCGGTTCTTTCGCCGAGCGTCTGGTGGAACCACAAGAGCATCCTCAGCTACCTGGACGAGTACGCTCCGGCGATCTGGGAAAAGCCGCGGCTCTGGCTCGATGTGGGGGACCGCGAGGGGGCAAGGACGCTTCAGAATGCGGAGCAGCTCAACCAGCGGCTCGTCGCCAACGGCTGGCGCTCCGGGGAAACCCTGCGCTTTGAACGAATCGCCGGCGGTACGCACGACGAAGAAAGCTGGGCCGCGCGTGTGCGGCCAATGCTGCGGTTTCTTTATCCTGCTCGCGGCGAAGGCTGCGCGGAATAGCCCTACGGAGCGGCTCTGAAGCCGCGATGCCCGCCCGGAGTGTGCTCCTGAACCGTGTAGCCGGCGGGAGCCTGAAAGAGCGATGCGGCTGGCTTATCACGGCTGATGTTGGAAGGCTCCCCGGCGCTGGTGCCGTTGCGCGGATCGCTATCGGTGCGCATGACTTCGATCTTCCGGTCGGACGATACCGAGGACTCATGCATAACGGTCAAAGGCACATCGTTGAAGAGTTGTGGCGCCGAGATAATCAAGAAGAAATAGGCCGCCTTCTGCCCCACCGGACTGCTGCGGGCAACCCGCTTCACGGTCTCTGCTTCTGAAGATGAAACGTCATCGAGCATGTTCGCGCGGGGGAGGGTGTTCGCCTTAACAATGTTGCAAATAAATCAAACTAGAGGAGGACGTAATGAAAAAGATCCATCATCCCAGAGCGGCGGGCGCACTGGTTTTGGCGGCGGCCCTTTGCGCCTTCACCCCTGGCTTAGCTGCTCAAAGTAGCGGAAACGCCCAGCCGGGAGACCAGCAACAGGCTCAACAGCAGAGCAAGACGTTCACAGGGAAGGTTCTAAAGCTCGAGGGCGGACAGTTCGCTCTGGTCACCGGCCAGACCCCCGAGGGTAAATTAGCAGGACACTTTCTCGATAACGCAGACCAGGCGAAGAACTACGAGGGCAAACAGGTGACGGTCACTGGTACCTTGGACGTGGCGAGCAACACGATTCACGTAACCAATATTCAAGCCGCCTAGTCTCATGGGTCATGAGTGATTGACCGTTGCAGGTACTGCCAGCGACTCGAGAGGTCTGCTGGTTGTGATTGCTCTCCCTATTTCCTGAGAAGGACTTGGAGGGAGGGTCCCTCGCCCATAAGGTCCAGACTGAGGGAGAGCAATCACGGGCTCTAGCTACGACGAATGCGCATCGAGTGATGTCGGACCACCCATCCCGAGGCGCCGAGGGGGAGTTGCGCCTCAGGTACGCACTTGCGGCGATATCAACTCAGTGAAAATTTCCCAGTTCGGCTCTTAGCGACGACCTGTTAAGTCGTCTTTGGATTGGGTGCTACTACCTTCTCAGCCGTCTGAATCGCTCGACCTCCCTTTCACGCGATAGGCGGCAAACGCCGCCGAACCTCCGGCATAGCACGTTCGTGCGATTCCCACGGTTACCTTTCCGCGCGAACAATATGGCAAAAAGCAAATTCTGCCTACAGCAACTTGGACTGAATTGTGCAATTGGCTGGCATGATGCTTTCCAATCGCCGATTCAGAAGCCCCTTTTAGAACGGCCAGAATAAGGACGGCTTGTCCCCACCCTCCCGCTACTGGCCCGCGATGGAACGAGTATCGGGAAGGTTTCCATGAAGTGGATGATTTCTGTGCTGGGCCTGGCGTTGGCGATCTTTGCCGTTGGCTGCAATGGAACTAACACTGTCTCATCAAGCCAGTCTGCGGCACCGGCAAGCCTTGCCGCCACGCCGGGCAGCGGACAAGTGAGTCTTTTCTGGACTGCTTATCCGGGAGCTACGAGCTACAACATCTACTACTCGACAACTAAGGGAGTTACCCCCTCTAACGGGACCAAGATCGCAAAGGTGGGAGCGGCCACTCCCTCGTACCAGGTGACGGGGCTCACCAACGGCACCACATACTATTTCATCGTCACCGCTGTCACCGCTGGGGGTGAAACGGCTGCCTCTGGAGAGATTTCGGCTACACCGGTGGCGCAAACCCCCGGCGTTCCTAGTGGGCTTGTCGCCACTCCCGCCAATCAGCAGGTGATGCTCTCGTGGTCCCCGTCCACCGGCGCGGATTCCTACAATGTCTACTATTCAACGACCAACGGAGTAACCAAGGCCAACGGAACCCGGATCAGCGGAATTACCTCGCCGACCTATACGCTGACGGGCCTGACCAACGGCACCACGTACTATTTCATCGTTACGGCGATCAACACAGGTGGAGAATCGCCGGCTTCCCCGCAGGCTTCGGCCACACCAGTACTGCTGCCGCCCACGAATCTCGCTGCAGCTCCCGGCAACGCCCGCGTCTCTCTCACCTGGACAGCGGCCCTCGGCGCGACTTCGTACAACATTTACTATTCCAACACCAGCGGAGTGACCACATCCAACGGCACCAAGATCAGCGGCGTCACTGCAACCTCGTATCTGCACACCGGCCTGACGAACGGCTCAACCTACTACTACATCGTCACGTCCGTGAGCGCGGGTGGGGAATCAGCGCCTACCAGCCAGGTTTCGGCCATGCCGGTCGCGCCACCGCCCGCCCCCGGCGGCCTCACGCCAACTCCTGGCAATGCCATGGTCGGATTGGCATGGGCGCCCGCCCCCGGCGCAACATCCTACAACATCTACTATTCGACAAGCAGCGGCGTGACCCCCGCCAACGGAACGAAAGTGAGCATTCCAGCGGGCGCATCGTACACAGTCACCGGGCTGGCCAACGGAACTCCGTATTACTTCATTGTGACTGCGCAGAACGCGGGCGGCGAATCGCCGGCGACCAGTCAGGTCGCATGCACCCCGACAGATGGCGTCATGCAGCAACTGCAGCCGGGCACGGACACAATCATCAGCATGCAATATTCGCCGACTACGGAACTGACCTGGGACTTTCCCGCCGCGGCGGTCAGCCAGGACGAGACTGTTACCGTCCTGCCGATCGCCGAGAGCGCCCTGCCCGCGCCCATGACCAAGTCCACCAGCACCTTTCTCGCTTCCTTCAGCATCGGGCTCGATCCTTCGATCGCGACCTTCAATGTTCCCATCGCCATGAGCGGCAACGTAGGCACAGCATTCGCGAAAGGCATCACGCTGAATCTGGCCTACTTCACAAACGGCGCATGGGTTGACGTGGCGACCTTCGTGGTGGGCGCCAATGGAGCCTTCACAGAGAATCTGGCTTCCTTGACGCTGCCGGGATTGCTCGATCCGGGAACCTACCTCTTATATGAGCCGGCCAGCGGAACCAATCTGACGGTCTCCAACCTCGGCGTGGTGCTGCTTGCCGACGACGGCTATACCATGGCCGATGGCTCCAATGGCGTCCAGGTGATTCACCTCTACGATGCCAACGGAAATCTGCTTTCTACGCCGACAATCACCTATCTTGACTATCCCAACGAGTCGGACATCGACGGCGCCGCCTTGACCCCGGATGGGTCACAGGGAATTATGGTCGATGGAAACAACGACCTGAGCTTCCTGTCAGCGGTTCAGACAGGAACCCCAGTGGCCTCGTCCACGGTGCTTGATATTTCGGCCTGGGGCTCAGATGGCGATTCGGTGGGGATTTTGCCCAACGGAGATGAAGCGGTGGTCTCCGAAGACACCATCAGTCCCTCGAATCTGCTTATCGTCTCCGGCATTCTCTCCGGTAAAGCCGCCGCCGCAGATTTAATTACGGTTCCGGCCAGCCGCGACGGAGTGGTGATTTCGTACGATGGCACGGTGCTGCTGGCGCGCGGTCCATCGGGCCTGACGGTCTTCTCCGTGACTCCGATTACGCCGGTCACCGGCTCGCTCGGCGCAACGGTTTCCAACAAATATACGCAGATCATTGATCTTCCCGCCCTGGGGACGAACAGCCTACTAGAGGATGGACGGGAAGGCATGGCGACCAGCCTGGCCGATCCGACCCGCGCCGTGGTGGTTTCCTCCAATGGCGGTCCTTCAAGCATAGAAATGCTCACGGGCCTGCCAGGCACTCCCGTTGCGGGGACGCCGGTCACTTTGCCTTCCGCAGCGTTTGCCTACGGCGTGAGCATCAGTCCCGATGGCAAGCTGGCGGTGGTAGGCACTTCCGACGGGTTGCTGCTCTATAGCGGAGTCGATACCGGAAAGCTTGTTGAGGTAGGCACTGGAGTTTTTGCTCCGTCCTATTCGCTCGGCGGCCAAAACGTGACCATGGGAAGCATCACTACACTCGGGATCACGCTGGACGGGAAATACGTAGCGGCGGGCGATTCCACCAATAAGGCGTTGGTGGTGATTCCGCTTTCGCCAACCGGCTTTGGAGCTCCGGCGAGCGCGCTGGGGAACGTCGCGATTCCCGACAACGACCAGCTGCTGATTCATTAGGTCTGGAAGGATTGGGGCGAGACCGCCATCTGGTCCGAGGCTTTATGCGACGGCAATTTGCCTGAAGACACCACTTTCGGCGATACTTAGATGTTGCGTCTTGCGCGGCTGGACGTCTGTCTCGCCGGCTGAGCCGAGTGCCGTCGCGCCGGCCTAAAAGACCCCCAACCGATCTGAAGGATTTTGAAAGGAACTGTACCCGTGGTTATGATTCGCCTGGCGCGCGTTGGCGCCCGCAAACAGCCGTATTACCGTATCGTGGTCATTGAGAAGGACCGCGCCCGCAATGGCCGCTCGATTGAGGTCGTCGGCACCTACAATCCCCGCACCAACCCCGCCTCTGTCGATCTGAAGCATGAGCGCGTGGCCTACTGGCGCAGTGTGGGAGCCCAGTTCACGCCCACCGTGGAGAAGTTGGTCGCCAAGCATCCCGCCCCGGCCCCGACAGCCGGTGAGACTGCCGCCTCCGCCGCAGCCTGATTTCCCGCTCCTGATGGTTCTTGTACCGTCCTAGCCTTCCGCGTGTGCCGCTATGGGCGGCACGCAGAGAATTGCTGGCGGAAAGGTACAAGTGCTGATACTATTCGCGGACAGAGCCAATTCCCAGTTTGGCAACGCAGCAGGTCAGGGGCACGAACATGACCCAGGTTGATATGGTGCAAGTCGAGGAACTGGTCCGCGAAATCGCGCGGGCCCTGGTCGATGAGCCGGCAGCGGTTGAGGTGGAGTCTGTGGATCGGGAAGATAATACCGTCCTCAAGCTCCGGGTTGCTCCGCAGGACGTCGGCAAAGTCATTGGCAAGCAGGGACGCACAGCGCGCTCCGTGCGCACAATTCTTGGCGCCGTCAGCATGAAGCTGCACCATCGCTACACGCTCGACATCCTCGAAGAAGGCGACGCGTAGCATGACGGCGCTCTACGCCTTCGACGCGCTCTATATGGGCAATGGTCGCGGCTGAACCTTCCGACGCATGGGTATGGCTGGCGCGGATTCGCCGCCCCCAGGGACGCAAAGGCGAAGTCTTCGCCGACATTCTGACCGATTTTCCCGAAAAATTTGCTGAGCGCCGACGTCTTTGGCTGATCGCCGCAGACTCTCTGGCTGCCGTTGCTGCGCCGCGCGAGGTGGAGCTTACGGCGCACTGGCTGCATAAGGGCGGCATCGTGCTGCACTTTGCCGGCGTCGATTCCATCTCCGCGGCGGAAACTCTGACCGGGTTCGGTGTCGCGATTCCCCGCTCCGAGCGGACCACCCTCGGGCAAGACGAAGCCTATGTCGGCGACCTTATCGGTTGCACGCTTGTGGATGTTGCCGGGGCCGAACCCGTTCCAGTGGGCGCGATCGAAGACGTAGATCGCACCGCCGGTCCAGTGGCGCTCCTGGTGGTGGGCCGCGATCAGGAAGAGATCCTGGTTCCCTTTGCGAAAAGCTATCTTCGCAAGATAGACCTGGAAGCCCGGCGCGTGGAAATGGCTCTTCCCGAGGGACTCCTCGATCTGAATGCCTCCGGCAAGCGCTGAGGGGCTGTCTGGTCGCCCTCTCAAGCATTTTTCACCGACAACTTGTGGAGAACCGCCTTGGGCAGGAAGTCTCTCTCCTGCAATGGGGTAGACTTTGCGAAGCGGGTACCGCGTGCGAAAGGCTGATCGCGGTACAAGCGCCGGAGCGAGATTCGGCGTCTATAGCGTTTTAGGGAATACCGTTTCCGAAAACCGGCGTACGAAGTCGTCCCAACACCATCCATTCATCCCGCAAGGCGGCAGCGGCCGCAGGAAAAGAATTTGCGATGAAAATCCTTTCCTCTTCGAGAGTCGTGTTCCTGTCGGCCGCGTTTGCCGGCATTGGGCTGCTGACGGGTTGTGGCAATTTCTGGAAGGCTCCGGGCTCAACCGGGGGCGGCGGCGGGACTACCGCCACGACGACGACGCTGACCGCCTCCACCACTACACCCACCGTGGGCTCTGCCGTCACCCTCACAGCCACGGTTTCGCCTTCGGCAGCCACAGGAACGGTGACCTTCTATAACGGATCGAGTTCTATCGGCACGGGAACTCTTACCTCGGGAACAGCGACTCTCTCCACGACCTTCACAACAGCGGGATCGGCGTCGGTCACGGCTACTTACGGTGGATCCAGCACCTACGCTTCGAGCACTTCGAGCGCTGTTGCCATCACCGTCAGCGCGGCGAGTTCCTCCTCGGCCAAGAAATCGGCGTTGGCATCGGCAGCCACAACAGCAAGCGGAACGGCGGCGAACGGTGGCAACACGACAAGCAATTACCAGGCTGCAGCCATTCGCACAGCCGGAACTGTCAGTCTGACTGGCGGCACGTACACGGCTAACAATGCCGAGGCAGTTGTCGTAGAAAACAGCGGTTCCGTGGCGTTGAACGGTACCACGCTGAGCGGCTCGGCAGGCGACGATCGTGGTGTTCTGCTCGAAAGCACCGCAGCAGATCCTTCCTCAAACGCAACCCGTTTCACGATGATCGGCGGATCGATTACGTACAACTGCAGTGCGGCGTCGATGCCGGCTTGTGCGGAGGGTTCGACTTCCAGCGGTCAGAACAACCCGGCCACGGTCTTTTCGGTAGCCAACACCATGGCGTCGATTACATTGACCGACGTAACCGTCACCAACAACACATCTACCAGTACGAACGGCGAAGGCACACTGCTGACCGCTGAAGATTCAAGCGCAATGGGCGCGAACGGCGGCGATGTAGTCTTTACCGCCAAAGGCACAGCTCTCACCGGCAGCGTGATCGTCGATGCGACGAGCACGGCAACGCTATCCCTCCTGCAAGACGACGCAGGCACGGGCTCATCGTTGACCGGCGCGATCAACACCGGCAACTTAGGCAAGATGGTTACCGTGACGCTTGATCAAGGCAGCACCTGGACGGTAACCGGAGCCTCGTACGTCAACACACTGACCGGCCTCGACCTGAGCGGCAACACAGTCAACAACATTGAAGGCGGCGGCCATTGCGTCTACTACTCGGGCGGTGTTAATGGATCGAACAACGCGGCAATCTACCAGCTCAGTGGCGGCGGTTTTCTGGCGCCGGCGGGAAGCACCGGGCTCAACTGCGAGTAAGCTGAGCGCGAACACTTATCATCGCTGATATGCGCTTCGACATCCTCACCATCTTTCCCGGTTTCTTCAGCGGGATCTTCGAGCACGGCATCGTGCGGCGCGCCCGAGCCTCGGAGTTGGTGACGATCGACACGCACGATCTGCGCGCTTTCACGCATGACCGGCACCGCACCGTCGATGACCGGCCTTTCGGCGGCGGCGAGGGGATGGTGCTCAAAGCCGAACCGCTGGCCGAGGCGCTTGCTTCCCTGGGCATCGAACCGAAAGCGGTGCGCACTGAGGCGGTCTCGTCTGCAACGCGCGTAATCCTGCTTTCCGCCCAGGGACGCCCGTTTACGCAGGCCATCGCGCGCGAACTCGTTCTGCTGGACCGCGTGGTACTGCTCTGCGGTCGCTACGAAGGAGTCGACGAGCGCATCAACGAGCTCTACTGCGACATGGAACTCTCCATCGGCGACTACGTGCTTTCCGGTGGAGAACTGGCCGCCGCTGTCGTAGTCGACGCAGTCATGCGGCTTGTTCCCGGCGTGCTGGGCAATGAAGCTTCGGGAGAATTTGAAAGTTTTGGCGCCGCCGACGCGGAGATCACCACTGACGTCGATGGCGTTCCGCGCTCGCAGCACGGCGCGGGAGGACTGCTCGATTACCCGCATTACACGCGGCCCGCGGAGTTTCAGGGCCTGCGCGTGCCAGAGACGCTGCTCAATGGCGATCATCTCCAGATCCGACGCTGGCGCCGTGAGCAGCAGCTGCGCAAGACCCTGCAGAACCGGCCCGATCTGCTCGCGAATGCCGTCCTGAACGCGGAAGACCTGAAGCTTCTCGAAGGCATTCGCGGCATGATGAGAGAGGAAATTCATCGCGGTGGACCCTAAGAATTTGGCCGCTTCCAATTAGTCTTCGACGGGGTTCTGTCGGGCGCCGGCCTCCATGCCAACCAGAATCCCCAGCATCGATTGAAACTCCGGCCGTTCGCGCAAGGGCTTCAGCCTTGGATCGGCCAGCATCTGGAAGAACCACGGACAGCGTACTTCGTCCGATTCGCGCAGCACCCGGAGCGCCTGATCGAGCTCTCCCAGCGCCACATAGGCTGCTGGAGCAAACGTATTCATCGTGTAGCGCTCGCGGCTCAGCCATTGCAGACGCTCTAGAATCCCATGCGCTTCCTCGGCGCGTCCGGCCATGGCGAGCGCGTAGGCGTGAACAGCGGCTGCGGAGTCGGAGGAAGGCGTGCGCTGTGCCAATCCCTGCGACACCTCGATAGCGCGGGCGGATTCGCCGTTGAACGCGAGAATGATTGCCCCGTAGAGTTGCGCGCCTTCATGCTCAGGAAAGCGCTCCAGCACTGCATGTGCCAGCGGGAGGCTGGCGGCAGCATCTCCCGAGAGGTGATTGGCCCATGCCAGACGCGCGTGCGCCCACGCCGACCAGGGATCGACGGCAATGATCGACCGCAGCAGCTCGATAGCTTCGCCGAACTGCTGCCGGCTCAAGGCGAAACCGGTGCGTGCCCGACCGATCCAGGGATCGTAGGGCAGATGCGCCGAACGCGCGAATGACCGCAAGGCAGCGGGAAGATCGCGGTCGAAGTGAAAGCTGATCCAGCCAAGCGCCGGCAGCAATGCCTCTCGAACTCGAGAGGCAGTTACGCCGTCGGCCACCCGGCGCACAGTATCCGCTGCCGCGGCTGGGGGCATGAACCCGGACAGCGCCTGCATCACAGCCAGATAGACGAGATCGATACGCGCTGCTTCAAGACCGGGGTCAAGTTCGACTGCACGCAATAGCTGCTGCAGGGCGTCCTGCATGCGGTGCCGCTCCAGGCTGTGCCACTCGTAGCGGGCCCGCGCAAAAATTTCGTAGGCCTCGACCTGCTCGGGCCGCGACTCCTGCCCTTGCGTTTCCGGGCCGGATGCGAAGATCGACAGTCCCGCGCCGCTCAAGCGGAGCGCAATCAGCTGGGGCAATTCGATTTCGAGCGATGCCCATCGCGTGTGGTCGACGAGCCGCTCTTCAACCCAGATCTCAGAGTGGTCCTCGATGCTGATCATCTGGACCCGCAGTCGGTAGCGCGAAGAGACGCGGCGCAGCTCTCCTGCCAGCACATAGTCGGCCTTAAGCTCTTCGCCGATCTGCTGGGGCGAAAATCCGCGCCGGGCCAGCGCCGATACGGAGTCTTTCGCCAGGATCGAAACGGAATCACCTAGCCGGTCTGCGGCCCCTTCAGCGATGGTCGGCCCTAGAAACTCCGGCACGCCCGGACTAGTGGCAAACGGAAGTATGGCAACCCGCGGAAGCCTCGCACCCAGTTCGGCGCCGAGCGCGCTGGCCTCTTTGGAAAAGCGGTAACCGCGCTTCAGGATGGTTTGAATGCAGTCATCCGGCTCCAGATGCTTGCGCAGCGACGCGATGCACTTCGAGATTGCGTCAGGGGGAATGTCTTCGCGCGGCCAGACCGCCTGTTTCAAATCGGCTGGCGTGACAACCTGTCCGCGCTGCGCCAGCAATAGTCGCAGAGCAGCCAGTTCTCTGGCGGACAAAGGGATTCGCACGCCACCGCGCGAGAGCATCCCATCGGGTTCCAGGCGGAACTCGCCGAAGCGATAACCCGACTGTAAGGGGCCGGCCGGGGCCGGGTCGTGCCTATCCATCCGTACCAACGCATTCCTGCGCTGTTCTGCGCTTGCACTCGCCGGAGCCGTTCTTGCTTACACGCAAAACTTCTCAGGCGCGTACGAACGCGGACGCGCATTCCAATCTGGGGAAAGTCAACGAAAGTGCCGGTATCAACCCGTGCTTCCTACACGATTCTTCAAAGGGCTCTAGCCCCTCTCTCGGGTCATATGCCAACAATCGCGCCCGCGGATAGCGACGTTTACAACCTGAGATGCGACTAAAGCTCTAAGCGAAAAATGTGTGGAGCTCGGTGTCTTTATATGGATTTGATTATCCACATGGAGCACGTAAACGCAGACCCCATGCTCTGTAATTTTTCCTCGCGAAGTAATCCGGAGAAGGTTACTTTATTACCGGAAGGTAAATAGGCTGATTTCGCATATATCATTGCCTGTAAGTTAGTTAGCTAGAATCTTGCGATTGGTTACGGGATGCAAGGCGCGGACCAGGTTGATAACGTGGCCCGCGAACCCTGCCATACCTTTGGGCTGTGTCGGGAGCTCGGTCAGCTCTAGTACTTCGACTTGATCGCGTAAGTCAGTCCCATTGTGAACTGGAACGAGTTTCGTTTGGTGGGTGGCGTGGTCAAAGGGGGATCGTTCAGATAGCTATCCAGAGTGCCGACGGAAAAGCCGAAGTTCTTGTAGGTCGGGAAGGTGAGTGTATCGGTTTCATCGGCGGAGTAGGCGCGCGGCGTGTTGTATGCGGGGATGTAGGCGAGGCTCTGGGTGAGGGTGAGCAGCTTCAGGTGCGCCGCGTAGCTCGCCGAGAAGGTTGAGCCGATAAGGTTCTGATTCGGGCTTGTCGGCGAGCCCGGTGTGGTGAGAAATTCCTGGCTCTCGTACTGGATCGTGGCCTTCACGTCCAGTTCATGCTTCGGGCTTTTGAGCGCCGTCCAGCCGATGCCGCCGCCATAGACAGATTGAAGGGCCAGGCTTTGCCCGAAGTTATGGTCGAAGGCCGTTTGGGCCAGGCCGAACATGCGGGGGGAAAAATACTCGTCGCGCTCCGCGTCGGCGTGGAAAATAGCGGTCTTCTCAGAGGGCGCTCCCGACTGGGTGATCTTGCCGAACGAACCGTTGAAATCAGCCGATGTGCGATTGCGCCGGTCCAGCCAGTCCACCGCGGGCACTACGCGTACGAGGCCGACGCCGCCGGAGAAAGTGTACTGATCCTGGGTTGCGGTCACGATCGTGGCGCCGGCGGTCGCCGCACCATTCCAGCCGGTGAAGAAATTGGGCTCATGAAAGGCCTGTTTCCTCAGCGTGGCCTCATCCACCACATATTGCGCGTTCTTCACCGGGATCGGAGCCACCGGGGCCGCATTTTCTGCATGGACGGCAATAGCTTGGTCGGACATGTCAACCGTGCCGACTGGAATCTGGTTCGCGACGTCTTTGCCATGCACCTTGACCGTGTTATTGAGCACAGCAAACTTCTGTGCTGTATGCAGTTCCCTGATCTTGTCCCAGGTGAGAGCTACATCGCCGAGTGAATCGGTATGAAAGGTGACCTTGCCCGCCACTTCGCTGACGAATTTGCCGTGCAACTTATCACCGTTGCTGAGCACAAGAACATCGGGCGCCGCACTGGGCGCCGCCGGTTTGGACTGCGCAGCGCAAAGCGCGCTCCCACACAAAATGAGCCACAGCGCGGAGCGGCCGGTGGGACGAGAAACAGAAATAAGAGCGCGAATGAATCTGGTCATGACGATTAGGTTTCTCCCGGTATCTTTCGGAAATGGAAATGGAAATGGAAATGCGCTTGTCCTGCGGGCGCACATTCAGGGCTTTGCGAGCTTGTGTGCCCATGTCTTCTGAAAGGGCCGATGTTAAACCCTTCGATGCACAGGACCCGGGGAGTGTTGGTGCGCCAAGGCTTCAGTTACTCTCTAAAGTTTGCCCGCAGAACGGGGAGACCGTCCCTCAGAAACCAAAGCTTGTCTTAAACTGATCTCAGCAATTCATTCACAACTTCAGGGAGTCTGCGATGCCCAAGGCGGTTTCGTATGCGCAATGGTCTTTGGAGCCTTATTGTATAGGATTAAAGCTGCGTTCGCTGCGCACGCGGAAACGGCTTACACTTTCTCGGCTCGCCGCGGAAACCGGTCTTTCTACGGCACTGCTTTCCAAACTGGAGACAGACCGGATGATTCCCACGCTGCCTACGCTGGCGACTATCTGTCGTGTGTATGGCGTGGGACTGAGCCACTTCTTTGCGGAGCCGGCGCGTCACACGCTCTCCATTACACGCAAGGCTCATCTGCAGGCCAGCGCTCGCGGTCCGGAATCCATTAAGGTGACTCCGTTGAATCATGGAAACGGAGTGCAGTTGCGCGCCCAGATGATTGAACTCGCTCCGGGCGGTGCGTCGATCGCAATGGATGGCACGCAGGACACCAACGGTCTGGTCTATGTGCTCGAAGGCAAACTGCGGCTCGACGTGGGCGGTACGCAGGAAGTGCTGGAGGCCGGCGATTGCGCCTGCATGGAGAGTGACATGCCCCTGGCATGGAGCGCTGCCGACAAGCGCCGCTGCCGCGTGCTGGCTGTGTTGCCCGCCAAAGAAAGCGTTGCAAACTAAGCGTGTCGGTTTACCGGTTGCCGGGCTGATCTGTAGGATGGTCTACGGCGTTTTCGAATTCATTAACCCCTTCTGATCGCCACTGGTTGGCTGCTCCGTGGGGGACGCCGGTTCAAACGCGAATGTTCTGAAGACGCGTACCGACCTTCACGAGAAAGCAGATCATGCGACCGAACCTTCCTTTGATGAGAGCGACCCTGACTGGTGCGTTGGGCGGTTTGCTCTTTGGCTTCGATACGGTAGTGATCTCGGGCGCAATTGACGCGCTCGTGCGGCTCTATAACCTCAGCCCGCAAAATAAGGGGCTTACCGTGGCCATTGGCCTGGTGGGCACCGTGATTGGCGCGCTCGGCGCAGGGCAGGTGGGTCAGCGACTCGGCAGCCGCGAGACGCTCCGCATCACCGCGGTGCTGTATATCGTCTCCGCTTTCGGCTGTGCGCTGGCGTGGAACTGGGACGCGTTCATGGTCTTCCGGTTTATCGGGGGGCTTGGCATTGGCGCGTCGTCCGTGCTGGGGCCGGTCTATATCGCGGAGCTGGCTCCGGCCAAGTGGCGCGGCCGCCTGGTGGCCGCATTTCAGCTCAACGTGGTGTTCGGCATCATGGTCGCCTACATGTCGAACTATTTCATCCGCACACTGCACCTGGGCGCAACCGAATGGCGCTGGCAGGTGGGCGTGGCCGCGGCTCCCGCGATCGTGTTTCTGATTCTGTTGTTTGGCATTCCCCGCAGCCCCCGCTGGTCCGCTTCCAGAAACCGAATTGATGAAGCTCTCGAAGTGCTCAAGCTGATGGGTGAGCCCGACCCGAAGGCTGAGCTCGAAGACATCCGCGCCGCACTCGCGCAGGAGCACGCCACGGCGCACGAGCCCGTCTTTCGCTGGAAGTACCGCTACCCGCTCTTCCTGGCCATCTCGATCGGCGCATTCAATCAGCTTGCCGGCATCAACGCCATCCTTTACTACCTGCCGGACATCTTCGCTTCTGCCGGATTCAGCCAGCTTTCGAGCGACGCGCAAGCCATTGCCATCGGCGCCACAAACTTCCTCTTCACCATTATCGGTATGGCCCTCATTGACAAGGCGGGGCGCAAGACTCTGCTGCTGATCGGGGCCGCCGGCTGTGCTAGTTGTCTCGGCGGTGTGGCGTGGCTCTTTGCCACGCAGTCGCACCCCGGCGCACTGCTCTGGTTCCTGGTGGCCTTTATTGCGTTCTTCTCGGTCTCGCAGGGGGCGGTCATCTGGGTCTATATTGGCGAAGTCTTTCCCACGTCGGTTCGATCGAAGGGGCAGGGTGCGGGCAGCGCCAGCCACTGGTTCATGAACGCCATCATCGCGCAGCTGTTTCCGGTGGTCGTGCACGACATGAGCACGGCAACCCCCTTCGTCTTCTTCGCCATCATGACGGCCGTGCAGTTCCTGGTGGTGCTGTTCATCTACCCTGAGACCAAGGGGCAGACGCTCGAGGCGCTGCAAAGAAGGCTGCTCGCTACGGAGTAGCGGCACCGGGGTAGTTGGACGTTGCGGGCGCGTTTACTCGCGTGCCTGCTTCAGGATCGGCCCAAGCGAGCCGGGATTGTCGCCCTCGGTCGGATCGACGCGGAAGTCCCAAACCGTCGAGCTGACGTCGCTCGGCGAGAGGATCTCGACCAGCGCGTACTCGCCCCCGATGACGAGCTTCTCCTTGGTCTCGAGCCGCAGCCAATGCTTGCCGGGCAACATTTCGACGGTCGCCGGGATCACGTTCTCATCCTGCGTGACACTGCCACTGGGCGCAATGTGAATGGCTCCGACGATGCGCAGGGCCTGCCGCTGATCCAGACGCACAATTGCAAATCCAGACTGCGGCGAATGTGCGCCGTGCTTGCTCGTCTTCGCATCCTGCGCGGTGCTCGTGTCCACGGTCATCGCATGCGAAAGGACAGGCTCGTTCTGCGCGCTTACGCCCAACGAAATGTAGAAGACCGGGTCGTTCACGTGGAGATGGACCTTGGCATGCGCCCCGGGTAATTCCATATTGGCCCTGCGGCCAGCCATGGGATTCAGGACGCCCAGGCCCTGGCGCGTCTTGGCGTTGATGTCGAGATCTTTCTGCGGCAGCTCCACAAGCTCGGGAGTTCCCTGAAACGTATCGAGCACAAACACGCCTTCTTCGTCCGGCAGCTCCAGCCCCTTGGCAACTTCGGGCATGCGCGCCTTTTCATCGTTGCGCTCGTCGGCTTCTTCTTTGTCGATCGTCTCCGCTTCCTTCATGGCGGGCGAGCTGTCATCGCCTGTCAGGTCCGCGTGCTCACTCTCCCATTTGCGGGTTGCATCCCAATCCACCAGGCTGGCAGGTAGTTCCTCCCAATCCCCGCGCTCCTGCGACAGGTAACGGACCCGGTCGCCCACGACCTGATACTGCCGCACCACCTGATAGGAGCCGTCCTTAAGGATCAACCGATGGTTCTTGCTCATCCCCGGCAGGTCAGGCTTGAGCACGAGAGGCGTGGAACTTTGTGCAGGCGCGCTTTGACCACTCTGCGCGTGCGCCAGCCATGGTGCCGCGGCAAAGACCGCTGCAGCCAGAGAAATCGCCAGAACCCGCCGTGGAAGAAAATTCTGCATGCCTGGAAGTTTAGACGAATCCAGTCTTGTTTGCGTCACGCGCCAATGGGCGCAATTCAGTGCTTGGCAGTTTCCAGCGCGCGCAGGTACGCGCCGTAGACGTCTTCTCCAAAACAGGCGAAGATCACCTTTTCGATCGAACCATCGGCGCTCAATGCTGCCCGGGTCTCTCGCACGGCAATCTCCACCGCAAGGTCGATGGGATAACCATAGATTCCGCAGCTGATGGCGGGAAACGCCAGAGTCTTCAGCCCTTTCTCGCGCGCGATCTGGAAGCAGGACTGGTAGCAACTCGCCAGCAGCTCGGGTTCACGATGAGCGCCGCCGTGCCACACCGGCCCGACTGTGTGGATCACATACCGAGCCGGCAGCCGATGGCCTTTGGTCAGCTTCGCCGCGCCGGTCGGGCAGCCACCCAGCGTGCGGCACTCGGCCAGCAGCTCCGGCCCGGCGGCGCGATGAATCGCCCCATCGACCCCTCCGCCTCCCAGCAGCGACTCATTGGCCGCGTTCACAATTGCGTCAACCTCGAGCTTGGTAATATCAGCTTTCACTACTGAGATTCTCTCGGTCATTGCAAGTCACCTCGCCTCTGCCGGTCCATTTCTCTCAAATCATGCCATTTAATCGCCGAGTATCCGCCGCCTTATCCTCAGCTGGGCGGCAAACCCTCTTCCAACCGAACCTGAACTCTGTCATACTTGATTGTGCCCACCAGGTACGTCCAACCCAACAATTTAAAAAATGAGGTTGCATCGATGTCGGCAAAGTATGTCTTTGTGACGGGCGGAGTTGTGTCCAGTTTAGGCAAGGGACTGGCGGCGGCTTCCATCGGCTGCCTGCTCGAGAGCCGGGGCCTGCGGGTCAACATGATGAAGTTCGACCCCTACCTGAATGTCGACCCGGGGACCATGTCGCCTTTTCAGCACGGCGAGGTCTTCGTCACCGACGACGGCGCCGAGACCGATCTCGACCTGGGCCACTATGAGCGCTTCACCCACGCCCCGCTCTCGCGCGACAACAACCTTACCACCGGTCGCATCTACGAGCAGATCATCCTGAAAGAGCGCCGCGGCGACTACCTGGGCAAAACCGTTCAGGTCATCCCGCACGTCACGAATGAGATCAAAAACGCGATGCGCAAGGTTTCTTCGAACGGAGCAGACGTGACCATCGTCGAGATCGGCGGCACGGTCGGCGACATCGAGTCGCTCCCATTCCTCGAAGCCATCCGCCAGATGCGCCAGGAATTGGGCCGCGAAAACACCGTCTTCGTCCACCTCACCCTGATTCCCTGGATCGCCGCCGCCCAGGAGCTGAAGACCAAGCCCACGCAGCACTCGGTCAAGGAACTGCTCTCCATTGGCATCCAGGCCGATGTCCTGCTCTGCCGGACCGACCGCAACCTGAGCCGCGAGATGAAGCAAAAGATCGCCGCCTTCTGCAACGTGGAGGAACGTGCGGTCGTCGCCGCGAAAGATGTGCCCTCTATCTACGAAGTCCCGCTTGGCTTCGCGCAGGAGGGCGTCGACGCGCTGATACTCAAGTATCTGCACAAGGAAGCGCCCGAGGCCGACCTGAGCAAGTGGAAGGACCTCGTCGATCGCTGCTACCACCCCAAGGACGAAGTTTCGATCGCGATTGTAGGCAAGTACGTCGAGTACGAAGACAGCTACAAGTCACTCAAAGAAGCGCTGACGCACGGCGCGATCTCGCAGAATCTTAAATTGAAGGTCACCTGGATCGAAGCCGAGGGTCTCGAATCAAAGACCCCCGACGACCGCAGCTACGAGTCGCAACTCGAAGGCTTCGATGGCATTCTCGTTCCTGGCGGCTTCGGCAAGCGCGGCATCGAGGGCATGCTCAACGCCATCCGTTACGCGCGCGAAAGGCAGGTGCCGTATTTCGGCATCTGTCTGGGCATGCAGACTGCCTGCATCGAGTTTGCTCGCAACGTCTGCGGCCTGAAGGACGCCAATTCGAGCGAATTCGATCCCGCCACGCCGCATCGCGTTATCTACAAGCTACGCGAACTGCTCGGCGTGGAAGAGATGGGCGGAACGATGCGGCTCGGCGCATGGACCTGCATTCTGCAGGAAGACTCGCTCGCCTCAAAAGCCTACGACGGCGCAACGGAGATCAGCGAGCGCCACCGTCACCGCTACGAGTTCAACCGCGAGTACGAGGCCCTGCTCACCGGCGCCGGCCTGCGCATCAGCGGCAGCACTCCAGACCAGACCTACGTGGAGATCGTCGAGATCCCCGGCCATCCCTACTTTCTCGGCTGCCAGTTCCACCCCGAGTTCAAATCGAAGCCTCTCGAGCCGCACCCGCTCTTCCGCGAGTTCGTCGTGGCGAGCTATAAGAACCGGCGGCACCGTGCTCAATCGCGCGACCTTGAATCTTCACCCCTTAGCGCTCTGTCATCCTGAGTGGCAAACCCGCGGCGCAGGATTCGATTCTGCGCCGCGAGTATGTTATATTTTCAAAGGTGCGGGTGTGATTTTCCTCCCGCGGAAACCGCTTGATCTGCTTCCCGCCATGCGGTTTCTTCCCACCTTTGGACGCGTAGCTCAACTGGCAGAGCATTCGGCTCTTAACCGACAGGTTGTAGGTTCGATTCCTACCGCGTCCACCAAGCAAAATCAACAACTTAGAGCAATCGGAAGCGAGCCAAAAACGGCGAAAAAGGGGCGACTGTACCCATTTTTGTACCTACCCCACTTCAAAATGCTTCGCATTCGCTAGCACCGATTCTCACAGTTTGTTAAATCACGCGGCCACGAATCTTTCCTCAAAATTTGCGCGAGTTTTCCTCCTGCTTCATTGTCCATTTCGCCTCCGGTGTCGCACGCACCGGAGCCGAAGCACCGATGAGAGGAGCAGAGATGAGTGTTTTTCAGAGAGGAAGAATCTGGTGGTACAAGTTCTATTTTGCAGGCCGGGAAATCACCGAGTCCTCGAAGTCAAAATCCAAGACCGTGGCCAAGGAGGCAGAAAAGCAGCGGCGCCGGGAATTGGAAGCTGGGTTTCACAATCTCAGCAAACGCCCGAGAGCAGCGCATCCGGCCACTCAAAGAGATCATCGATGAGTACCTGGTCGGATACCGACTTCGCAATCGAGCGCCGCGGTTTGCGAACTACGCACTTGGGCACGTCAAGCGGATTGTCGGAAACAGGCTCACTGTCGATACCGACGCTGCAGCAGTCCGCACCTACCAGGAAGATCGACTGCGCGAAGGGGCGTCTCCCAAATCCGTCAATGAAGAGGTTCGCTTTCTGCTGAAGATGCTCGGCGATCCGGGTGAGATCGTCCGCGCTCAGCTGCGCAAGGAGAAACAGCTCAAGCTCAAGGTGAGGACGACAATCGGCAAGGCATTTGACAGTTCCGAGACGGACAAACTCAGCAGCGAAGTCGAAAAATCGAGAAGTCCGCACATCTACATGGCTTTTATGCTCGCGCGTAATGCTGGCCTCAGAGACACCGAGATCAAGACGCTCATCATCTCAGATCAACTCGAGATCCGTGATTACCGGTTAAGTACGACCAGACTGGAGCCGGGAGAGCGCGCCGATGGAGTGGTGATATTCGATCGACCAAACTTCAAGCAATCGACAGAAAAACTCTTTCTGCAGATCGCCCAGGCAGACCAAGTGGATCAGCCTGTGCTGATCCGCATTCCTTTCACGCCACCGATCGCAGCTGACATCAAGTAGCGGAGAAGTCCTTATCATGAGTCCTACTGATCCGAACAGGAACGGCAATCGACATTTGTCTGTCGTTCAAGAGGGCGCCCCGGCATCCGCAGTCTCGCAAGCGCCTGTGTCGGAACAAACGTCAAACGTGGCTGGCGAGAGAATCGAACCTGAGACGGCGACGGCCATCAAATTCGCGACACGAGCCGACGCCAAAGCCCCGCAAGGAATGAGTAAGGCAAAAGTGGCTCTCGGCCGGTGCAGGATTGCTCGCAGCAGTGCTCTTCTTTATCTTCACGGCGGTCGTGGAAAGGTCTGTGCCGGCCGACACAAAGATCTACGTGGTGTTCACCAAACACGAGCAGACCTCAGGCGAGCTTCACCGGATGACACCTGGAACTCAGTAGCTTTCCACATTGACCTCCACCGCTCTTAAATGCTCTCTCACCTGCGCGGTATTGCCGCTCAAATCGATACGAACCGTCGAGAGCGCATGTTGCGACAACCCGACTTTGGAGAGCGCTCTCCTCAGGTACTGGATGTGTTCCTCTATGCCGCTCTGGATCGAGGAGGACATCGCCGATCATGATCGACCGACGGCCATCTTTGCCGGCTTCGTTCCGGCGCATGGCAGCACGCAAACGGGCAGCCAGTTCCCGCAATTGAAATGGCTTGGTAACGTAATCATCGGCTCCCGCATCCAGCGCTTCCACTTTTCGGTCCTCGCCATCCTCAACTGTAAGCATGACAATCGGCAGCTGCGGCAAGGATTTGCGAATCAGCCGGCACACGTCGATGCCGTCCATTCCAGGCATACTGACGTCCAGCAGCAGTGCGTCGAACTGGCCAGAGCGCACTAGCGCGAGGGCCTCTTCCCCGCGCGCAGCTTCAACCACCATAAAGCCAAAACTGGTGAGAATCGTGCAGAGCGCGATCCTGATGGAACGCTCGTTGTCGACAATGAGAAGGTTCCCTGAATCCCTGCTCATTTTTCTCCTGTTTGCTATTGAGGAAACGACAAGTAATAGGTCGTTCTCTTGTTGTCATTGCCTGATCACCTGTACACCCACTCGAGTGCTACGACCGCCGCCTCGCAGTTGAGAATTCAATCCCACTCATGGCGCGGGAACCGTTGTCAAAAAAAGGGCGGCCCGTCGCGAGAGGTGGTTGCTGCGGGCCGCCTTTGGGTCTCAGGAGAATGTTGACCCCTAGAAATCCATTCGTAGCGCCAGTTGTCCGGTTCGGTTACCGCCCTCGCCCTGCGGCAGTGCTGAGCTTAACTGTCCAAAGCTAGAGGGGCTGCCGATATTCAACGCCGGCGGCGCATAGTTCGTATGGTTGGGGATGTTAGTAAAGGTGGCTTCGAAGCGAGCATGGACGCGCTCGCCAATGTTGAAGCGTTTGGCCAGCCCGGCGTCCACGTCGATCATGCCGGGTCCTTCTAGGATACCGACACCACAGTTTCCAAAGCGTCCAGCATTCTGCGGCGGCAGAGCGAAAGCGTTGATGTTGAAGAACTGAATGCCGCTCCGCCCAGCGGACGGATTTCCAACGCAGTCCGGGCGTGCAAGCGCTCCGCCGGTGTTTCGAGCGATCAGATCGGTGTTCGATTGATCGTCGGCAGGCGGCATAGTTGGCGTGAGCCACTGGCCGGTCTGCAGTGTGGTCACCGTGCTCAGGGTCCAATCTCCAATCACTGTATTCAAACGTTCCGTCCCCGGGAACATTTTTCCCTGTCCGAACGGCAGGTCGTAAGTGCCTGTGACCATGAAGCGCTGACGCGGCATGCCGACTACATTGCCGCGGTCGGACTTTATGTCGAAACGGTTGGCGATCTCTACGGCATAAGGTTCCTCGCTTGCGTATGCACTTGGTGCGTCGTTGCCCTGGGCGTCGTCCAGATTCTTCGCCAGAGTGTAGTTCGCCTGGAAAGCCGCCCCATGTCCCATTTTGTGGGTGAACTCGGCGATGCCTGCCTGATAACTTTGCGTGCCGTTGCTAAACGACTCCATCAGCAGGAGGAAGTTCTGGAAGGGCGCGCGAGGATCAACGACCGAATATCCGTTGTTGGGAACGGTATAGGGTGTGGTGCTCGCTGGGATCTGATTGTTGTCCACCGTGATGGGAAGATGGTAGGTGCTTTGGCCGGTGTAGCTAAGCCGGACCGAGGTATTGGATGACAACTCGCGCTCGATTGTCAGGTTCCATTGTGCCGACGAGGGATCTTTCCAGTGTGGATCGTTTGCCTCCTCGAAGTCGTCGCCGCCGATCGCCACCTGCGCGTTCAGAGGAGAGGTGTATGGAAACTGGAACGCTGCCACGCCGTTCGAGACGGAATTGTTGTAGGTGAGCAGGTCTGAAAGGGCAATGATGCCGCTGTTGAAAGACATAGGTCCAAGCGTGGTCATGGTAAAGATGCCAGCACCGGCGCGAATCACCGTCTTGTCGTTATTAAATGGACGCCAGGCGAAGCTCACGCGGGGATCAAAATCTCGCCAGTTCCAATCGCGAAGGCCCTGCGGAAGCCCGGCCTGGCTCGCGGTTTCGATACTCGAACACGGAAGATTCTGACTTTGATTCGCAATCCCACATGCGTTGATCCCCTGTTTAAAGCCCGTGTATAGCTGCTGATAGAGGGGATTGGTTGCAACGAAAGAAGCGAACTTGTCGGGAACGACAACGGTCACGTTGCTTCCCTTGATGAGGTAAGTGGCGATATCGCCGTTCGACTCCACAAACGGCGGAAGCAGTTCCCAGCGCAAGCCGAAATTGACCGTTAGATGGCGGTTCATCTCCCATGTGTCCTGGCCGTAGACCCCCCAGTGGACTGAGCGCGCATCCATTTGCGGGCCGATTGCGGCAAAGTAGGACGGGGTCGGCAACCCGAGCAGAAAGTCGCCAAAGGAGTAGTTGGTAAGGGTGCCGCTGAAACCAAAGTTGCCGAAGTCATCGGATGGCAGGAAGTACATCAAGGAATTGAAATGCTCTCGGCGCGCATCCATTCCGAATCGCAGCGTGTGTTTGCCGATGATCTTGGTGATGTTGTCGGTGAACTGGACGTTCCCGGAGATTGTCGTTCCCACCCGGTCCTGACCGATATTGGTTACCGAACCGTCGCCGAAAGCAAAAGTCGGGAAGGCATCGGCCTTGGGATGCGCAGCGATGCCAATCGGATGATTGAAGTTCAGTCCGAGCTGACTAAGGGCTGTAGCTCCCTCGATCGGGAAAGTGTCGTTCTCGTTGTAGTTGGCGAACCCGAAGCGGAATTCGTTGACCAGCGTGGGAGTGATGGAATAGTTGTAGGAAGCCACGAAGCTGCGGTTTTGGTCGTGGGCCTGGTCGTTGGGCAGAAGAACTCCCGAGGGAGTGACACTGCCGGCGTTGTTGAACTCGTTATAGAACGCGTTTTTGAAGCTGAATCGAACATAGACTTGCTGCTTCGAGCTGAAATTGTGATCGATGCGAACATCGAATCCGTCCGAGTTCGAAGGATTAGGCACGAGGGTCTCGTAGTTATACGATGGACCAGCTGCTCCGGCGCCGGGATAATAGTTCGGGCCGATGACGTTGGGCAGAGGATAGTAGTTCAACAGATTCAGAGCTACCTGATTGATACAGGCCGGGCAGGTCCCGGATGGGATGGTGTTGTTCGGGAAGGCCGCTCCCGTGAACGGATTCATCACCGATCCTAGGCCAAGGCTTTGCGCCATGTCATTCAGGTTGCCGGCCCGGTCGGCCGCAGTCGGCACATCGAGCAGTTCGGGATTGGACTGCGTCTTGCGATTGCCCTCGTAGTCGGCGAAGAAGAACGTCTTGTCGCGCCCGTTGTACAGTCTTGGGAGGATTACGGGGCCTCCCAAACTGCCGCCGAAGGTGTTGAAGTTGCGAGGAGCTTTTTGAGGGAAATTCAGCACTGTAGCATCGAAAGCGCTGTTCTGGTAGTACTCAAATGCGCTGCCGTGCAATTGACTGGTGCCGCTCTTTGTCACGAATGTGACGTCGCCGATCTGAGCAAACTCCGCATTGTTGTTGAAGGCAGTGACCTTCATTTCGTCAATGCTTTCAAGCGACGGATAAGTATCCTGCAGCGATCCGTTGAAACGCACGTTGGCAGTCGAAATCCCGTCCACTGAAAAACCAGTCTGCGACGACGTCGCGCCACCGACCGCAATATTTCCCTGCGCGTCCCTGGTTACCTCGGGAGATACAGCAAGTGCCGCCAGAGGACTGCTCGACACGGACCGGGAGTTGATCGGCAGTTGCGAGATACTGTCATTCGAAACCGTGTCGTTAAGCGTTGCATTTTCAGTATTAATCAGCCCTCCTCCGGCGCTTACTTCCACCGTCGTGGACGTAGCCGCGACAGTGAGCGTAACTGGAACGCGAAGTTCCTGACGGGCTTCGAGGGCGAGCGATGGCACGACGGTATCGGTAAACCCTTCGTGACTTACCGTGAGTTTGTAATGGCCGGCCTTCAGGTTCTCAAACAGGAACTCGCCCGAGGAATTCGAGGTCGTTCGCCGGTCAGAGTTTTCGTCGAGCGAATGCGCTGTGATGCTGGCTTGGGGAATTAATGACCCGCTGCCATCCTGCACAGTTCCAAGAATGGAACCGAAAGTCGATTGACCGTGAACAGAGACCACGCAGAGTGCGGCGACTACCAGTGCGGCGGCGCAGAGAGCTCTTCGGCCAGCGAACATGTATCGCCGACAGGTGCCTGATTTGATCGCACAGATAGGGTTGACCGGATCAGCCTGATGCATGTTGAGACCTCCTTGAGAGTTGGTTGAAGCTTATCGTTCAAAGAATTTGCCGAGGGCGTGGCCGCGCATTTGTCGATGTAGTTACGAGGAAGGCAAGCCGTCGACCAGAAGAACTGTGAGAGAGTTCTACTTGAGAAGCTCTGCAGATGCAGGCGTGACGATGCATCCATCACAACCCAGCTCGTCTAAGGCAGGCATGAATTCCGTCTAAAATCAGCGTGATTTTTAAATAAGGAGTCTGTAAGGGACTGGATCTTCCTGCGGTCGATGCCGCTCGATTCTCAATGAATCCCGAATGCACTCATAAATCCAGATTTGTATCGAGAAGTCGGCTAAGGTGCAGCGATTCAGCCGGTTCGGCCGTCAACTGCCGCCTTCAGGCCAACTCGCGTTTCCAGAACTCTCGTCTCTGGAAACGCGAGTTGGCGATTTGCACTAACCCGCTAGCGCGGGAGGGGATGCTTCTGTGGCGTTTGGATAGAGTTTTGGACACCCAAGGAGGTGTCCATGACACATCTTCTACGCCAGCGCATGCAGGAAGATCTCCGGCTGCGCAACTTTTCCGCACGCACCATTCGTCGCTACACGGAGATCGTTGCCGAGTTTGCAAGGTACTTTCACAAGTCGCCCGATCAGTTGGGTCCGGAACACGTTCGCACTTTCCTGCTGTATCTGCTCAACGAACGGAAGCTTGCATGGGGGACCATTCAGGGAGCCCGATCGGCGCTG
>DATJNF010000009.1:0-3429 GCA_035508375.1 Occallatibacter sp.
CGCTTTCGATCGTGCTCTACAACCAGGTGGAGAATTTCGACTACGTGGCGGCGAGTCACACGGCAGAAGTGCTTCTCGGGATGAGCGTCGTGACACTTGCGCTGATTTATGCCGGCGCTCGGGGCCGCTACCCTGCGCGAAGCCGCGGAGGACAAAGCCGTGCTTGAACTCGCTCTTCATGCGCGGCGTGGCAGTTTTCACCTCCGGGTGGAGTGCAGGCTCGCGGCGGAATGGACTGTGGTCTTCGGGCCCTCGGGGGCAGGGAAGACGACGCTACTGCGATTGCTGGCCGGGCTCGAACAGTGGCATGCCGGCGAACAGATCAAAGGATGCGTAAAGTTGGGCAGCGAAACGCTCACGGACACGGCTCACGGATTGTGGGTCGCGCCGGGAAAGCGCCGGATTGCATTCGTTACGCAGCAGCCTGCGTTGTTTCCGCACCTGACGTCCGCGGCAAACGTTGCCTACGGATTGCGCCCGCTTGACCCGGCAAAACGCGCAGCTCGCGTAAACGAGATGCTGAAGCTTGTGGACGCGACGGATCTTGCCTCGCGCCGCCCGAGTGACCTGAGCGGCGGGCAGGCGCAACGCATTGCGCTGGCGCGCGCGCTGGCAACCGATCCGCGCTTGCTGCTGCTCGACGAGCCGTTCTCCGCGCTCGACGGCGTGGCCAGCGATGCGCTGTTGGAACGGCTGAAGGGGTGGTTGAAAGAGAAGGGCGTGCAAGCCGTTCTGGCAACGCACGACGTGAGCGACGCGCTGGTGACCGGGGCTGAAGTTCTGCTGCTGCGCGAGGGGCGGTTGGCCGCGCAAGGGCCGGCGGCGGAAGTGCTTGCCGATGAGCGGGATCGATTGCTCGGGCGGTTGGGTCCGGCCTAAGACATTTTGAATTAGTGTGGACCGGCACTTTTTCGGTCTCCCACCCTTTCCGCCGGAAAAGCGGAAAGGATGGGGCACGGAAGTCTACTGGCAATGCAGAAATCCTCTAAAAGCCGATCTTCTCCGGCTCCATCTCAAGGCGCACTCCGAACTTTGCCTCTACCGCATCGGCAATCTTTTGGGCGAGCGAAAGAATTTCGGTTGCTGACGCGCCACCCTCGTCTGCATCTCCATAGTTAACTAACGCCAACGTGTGCCGCCTTGAGATTCCTGCCCTGCCTAACCGATAGCCCCTATAAAATCCAGCCTCCTCGATCAACCATGCGGCTGAGAGCTTCACCATCCCAGGCTCCGCCGGAAAGTGGGGCGGGTCCTTCGTCCAACTAAGGCCTGTGCTTCCTTCTGCAATCGCAGATATCTGCTCCTTTGCAACAACGGGATTCTTGAAGAAGCTCCCTGCGCTGCGACAATTGGGATCGCCCTGCACGAGCAGCATTCCTTTGTTCTGGCGAATCCGGCGCACAGCCGCAGCCACCTCGGCGAGGCTGGGTTGTTCTGTTTCCATAAGTGCTCTTGCCAGGTCTGGGTAGCGCACTGTCGGTTTTCCGTCCACGCTCAATCGGTAGTCGACACGCGTGACGATGAAGCGGCCACGATCCCTGGTGTTGAAGCGGCTGCGCCGGTAAGAGAATCCGCACTCGGCGGCCGAGAACGCGATGAATTTCTGCGTACCTATGTCGAAGACCCGCACGCGCTCGATGACGCTTGAGACCTCCTGCCCGTAGGCGCCGACATTTTGTACCGGCGTGCCGCCAACGGTGCCGGGAATGCCGGCGAGGCATTCCATCCCTGCACAATTACGCTCAATGGTCTGCTGTACGCAGTGCTCCCAAGGGACGCCGGCGGCCGCGCGAAGAACGTCACCGTCCCAGGATGTCCCCATCAAGCCGATATGCAGGACCAGGCCGGGAAATCCATCATCGGAGATGAGCACATTGCTGCCGCCGCCGAGCACAAACAGGGGAACGTCCCGGCCGCGCGCCCACTCACATGCTTCGGCAACATCGTCCTCGCTTCGCGCCTCGGCGAACCAGCGTGCCGGGCCACCGATTCCCAACGTGGTGAACGGCGCAAGCGGCTGATTTTCTGTGAGCTGCATCGGTACAAGGCTACAACATGGCCTCTGGCGCCCCGGGAAACATTAGAGCCGCCGGAAACGGTAGAATGAATACAGGCAACTTCTCCTGCCGGAGGCAAACATGTATCCAGAACTGATGGTCATTCCCATGCGCGAAGAACTGGTGCGCGCCGGGATCAAAGAGACTCGCACCGCCGAAGAAGTCGACGCGGCAGTGGCCGAGCCGGGCACAACACTTCTCGTCGTCAACTCCATCTGCGGCTGCGCGGCAGGCAAGATGCGCCCGGGCGTGCGCCTGGCGCTCGCCAACTCGGCTAACCAGCCCGATCGCAAGATCACAGTTTTTGCCGGTCAGGATCGTGAGGCTACCGAGCGCGCTCGCAGCTACTTTGAGGGCAATCCGCCCAGCTCGCCCGCGGTTGCCATTCTGCGCGACGGAAAGCTGGTTTACCTGATGCAGCGATTCGTCATCGAGCAGTCGACGGCGCAGGATATTGCGGTTGAGCTGGTTCGCGCCTTCGATGAGTTTTGCGCGAAGACGACGGCGTAAAGGCAGCTTTCAGCTATTAACCCTTAGCTCTCGAAGACGGCCGGTCTGTCGTCGCCAATCAGAAACGGCCTCCTACAATAGGAGGCCGCTGCTTTTTGTATCGCATCGTTGATTTCAGTCGGCTGCTTCCGCCTTGGCCATCGCCTGCACCTTGCTGTGCTTGATGGAGTAACCGAAGTAGATCAGCAATCCAAAGATCAGCCAGCCGATCATCACTTCCCAAGTGATGAGCGCCAGCCGCGACATGAGGAAGATCGCTGACCCGATTCCCAGAATCGGCACTAACGGCACCAATGGCGCTTTGAAAGGCCGATGGAGCTCGGGATGGCGTACGCGCAGCACCCAGACTCCGGCGCAGACGATGGTGAATGCCAGCAGCGTGCCGATATTCACCAGATCGGCGAGCCGGCCGATGGGCAGAAATGCGGGAAACACCGCAGCGAAAACTCCAAACACGATGGTCGTGATCCAGGGCGTGCGGAACTTCGGGTGCACCGCGGAGGCCCATTTCCATAGCAGGCCGTCCTTGGACATGGAGTAGAAAACGCGCGTCTGGCCGAGGAGCATGACCAGCATGACGGTCGCGAGTCCGAACACCGCGCCAACCTTTACCAGCAGCGCGCCCCAGCTGACGCCCGTTGCATCAATGCCGAGCGCCACGGGAGCGCCAACATTCAGCCGCGTGTAACTGACCAGGCCGGTGAGCACCAGCGACACCAGAATGTACAGAATGGTGCAGATGGTCAGCGACCCGAGAATGCCGATGGGCATATCCCGCTGCGGTTTCTTCGCCTCCTGGGCAGCGGTCGAGACCGCGTCAAATCCGATATACGCGAAGAAGATCCGCGAAGCGCCTTTCGAG
>DATJNF010000010.1:0-8962 GCA_035508375.1 Occallatibacter sp.
TCCGGCTTCGACTGGCCGGGAAGCAAAGCGATCTTTCCGCCGTAGCTCACGCCCAGCGCCGGGGCGATTCTCTCGTTGAACTCAAGCGCGATGTTCTGTTGCGCAAGAAAATCAATCAGCCGGTCGCGTTGGTCGCCTACCCCACCGGAGATGCCGTGCTCGAACTCCGGCAGGTCATCGCCCTCGGTCTGCGCCACGTCGAACACATACACGGCGCGGAAACCGATAAGCGTCGGCTGAGGCTTAACGCTGCCGTCCGCGTCGGTGTTCTGTGCAGCTTCGTTGTTCTTCCGCCGGTATCCGACCATCGGCGCAAGAATCTGAATGCCCTTTTCGCCGCGCTTCACGAACCGGCCCATTTCTCTCCATGTGCCGAACCCCGCTACGCGCGTAGCCGTGGGCCGCTGCCGCGCAATGGCAACGATGTTGCCAAAGCTGTAATTGTGGAACCGCGCCATCGCAGACAGATAGGCGGTCAATGTCTCGCTCTTGCCCGCTTCTACCTGCTGGATGAGGAAATCCACGGACTGCTTGATGATGAGTTGGGTTGGGTTGTCTTTCTGTGCTGTCCGCCCCTGATAGGGCGAATCGCTGCGGCTACGCTGCGCCGCATTTTTCCTGTGCGGCGCAGTTTGGCTGTTGGCAATGCCATTGCTGGCGGCGGTGGCTGCGATGCTTGTAGTGTGGTTGCTGACTTCCATGACGATGCTCCTGCGAAGCCCCGTGGGGCCGATTGGCGTCCAGAAGCAAGAGCACTCAAACCTAATTTTTTTCGTTGAGTGCCCCCGCTTCATGGCTCTTCGCAACGGGCGGAGGCGGGAAGGTTCGGTCAAGGGCGCGGGTTCGGTGCGCGTTCATCGAAGCGAATGCGGAGACCCTTGACGGGTTCTTCCTGTCTCTGCCAGACCGTTGCCTGAAGCGGGGCATTCGACGAAGAAAGAAATTCGGTTCACTTCCCTATTGCTGTGCGCTCGTGCGCACGTAGGGGCCGGCGTTGCGGGCAGGACACAGGCCCGCATGGATGGGAAGCGGAAAACGCCAGGCAAGATCGGCGGTTGCAGCAAGGGACGGGGGAAGCATCCTTCCCACAGAGGAAGGGGAATCCGCTATGTAGCTAGTCAGGGAGCTTTTGGAGAACTTCCGAGGTACGGCCCATGCGCTTTCCTGGGCTGAGGAGGCTGCGGCCGAATTGCAGGGGTTTGTTCTGAGATTCCGTAATCTCCGTCTAACTTCAGACTCGTGATTTGTGGATTTCGCGGACGTGACCTGGATCACTGCTAATCGGAAACACGTTGGCGGATGGTTAAAACAGCCTATTGGGACCCTTACATCGTGAGTTTGAAGAGAAAAGCCGGGTTCGTGATGTTGATTGCCGCCGTCCTTTGGACGGCGATGCCGGCGTCCGCATGTGTGCCCGTCCCGTGCTCGATGGGCCAACTCGCTTGCTGTAGCAGGATGGTTCAAGAGTGCCCTGCGGCCGGAATGACTGCGAATGACTCATGTTGCAATATCGACGGACAGATCCCTGTTGTTTCTCCGGCCCCTTTTTACTCTTCCGATCATTCGCAGCGATCAGTTCTGGCGGAGCACTGTCTCTTTTTGCCGGCGGCCTTCGCTCCCCATGCTGCGCAGCGCAATTCCATCGAGACGTCGCCCCCGAAACTCGACAGGTACTTGCTCTTAAAAGAATTCAGAATCTAGAAATCTCCTTGCATTTCCGCAGCTGAAGCAGCCGCATGGTCGCGTTCGACCTTGAGGCCCGCATTGCCACGAACCCAGGAAATTAACAAGGAGACTTCCATGAAGCGCACGATCGCAATCTTCTCTCTCGTATTCGCCCTCACTTTTGCCGCCTTTGCACAGGCAGCGCCATCACAGCAACTTGTACCAGAACATCTCAGCAAGCAGCAGCTCAACACCTTAATCGCAACAGCAAAAACGTCGGCGGAGCACCGGCGCATCGCTCAGTACTTCCAAGCGAAGGCACAGGACTATTTGGCCCAAGCTCAGGAACACGAGCAGATGCTCGCTGCGTACAAGGCGAATCCGAGCCTTTCCAATGACAAGCACCGGGCTAGCACCATTGGCCATTGCGAGTATTTCGTTCAGACTTTCAAGGATCTGGCGGCCAAGAGCCAGGAACTTGCTCAGCTGCACGAACAGATGGCCCAGAACGCAGAGCAGAAGTGACCAGGTTTGCGGCCTTCGCCAGTTCGGTTAATTCACTGAGCCCGGAACGAGAAACACTCCGGGCTCGGCTGTTTTTTTGTCGTAACCGTTGCCGGACGATGTGATCCAGATCACCGCTTTTGGGAAGCCAGTGCGGGATGCTTACAATGGACTTTGGGAACCTGGGCATCATGAGTTTCAAAAGAAAAGCCGGTTTTTTGATGCTGATTGCTGCGGTCCTATGGACCGCGCTGCCGGTGTCCGCCTGTCTGCTTACAGCACGCTCAATGGGAATGTCCGCGTGTTGCCGCGGCATGGCGCAGGACTGCCCGATGCACGGCATGGACGTGAACAGCTCGTGCTGCCAGATGCACGGGGAGAATGTTGCCGCGGTTCCAGAAATTCTGTTTTTTCCTGAACATGGACAAAACCCGGCGCTTGCGCCTTATCGGGCCAACGTCGAATCTCCAGTTATTGTGTACCCCTTGAGCCGGTCTTATCTGGAGGCACCGCCTGCTGATAACTCACCCGGCCGAAGCTCTATTCTCCGCATCTAAAACTCCTTCCTTCTCAGCCTGAACTTGGGCCTTCGTGAGTGTTCGTGCGCTTCGGCGCGGCGCGGACACGCGGTTGGTCCGCACGCTGTGTACCCCGCAGGAGGAAGAGATGAGATTTCTACTTTACGCATTCTTTGTTGTTCTTGGGCTCGTTGCGCCCATTTGCGTCGCGCGTGCGCAGGGGCCGGCCACCAGCGACAGCTTGGCGGGATTTGCCGCATATTTTGGAACACACGAGTCGCCGGAGCCTTCCGGCCCCGCATTGACCCTGGACGAAGCGGAACGGATCGCACTGGCAGCGAATCCTGAAATCGCGGTTGCGGCCCGGCGGGTAGTGGTTGCCGAGGCGCATGTTCCCGTTGCCGGCGCGCTCGACGATCCCACGGTGATGTACCGCGGATGGGGCGTGCCGCTCAGCCAGCCTTGGAACTTCAACGACGCGCAAAACATGTTCAGCATCGGCCAGACGTTTCCGGGAGCGGGCAAGCGCGCTCTTCGTACCAGCGTGGCAGAGTCGGATGTGGACGTTGCCAAGGCGCAACTTGACGAGGTACGCCTGGAGGTCCAGGTGCGCGTGCGCAAAGCCTTCGACGACCTGCTGCTCGCTCAGGACGAACTGCGGATTCACGATCAGCACGTGGGCATTGCCCGCCAGGCCATTGAGGCGGCGCGCATCAAGTATGCGGTCGGCAAGGTGTCGCAGCAGGACATTCTCAAAGCGCAGGTGACGCTGACGGCGCTCGAAGAACACATGATCCGCTTCGACCGTGACTCCGATCTGGCGCGGGCGCAGCTCAACATCTTGCTGGGGCGCGATCCGAATGCCCCGCTTGCCATTCACGGGCAGTACGCCGTGCTGACCGCGCTGCCTGACGCGCAGAAGCTCGAAGAGATCGCATTCCAGTCGCGGCCCGATCTGGTCGCCGCGCGCGAGGCTGCGGAGCGAAGCCATAAGGAACAGGCGCTGGCAAAGAAAGCCTACCTGCCGGACTTTACCGTCTCGGGTGGGTACATGATCATGCCGTCCAGCCAAAACTTTCGCAATGCCTACATGGTCGAGGGTTCGATGAACCTGCCCTGGCTCAATCATGGCAAGCACAATGCGGAGATCGCGGAAGCTACCGCACGGGCCACCGAGCAGGATGAGGAACTGGCCGAGCTGCGCAATTCCGCATTCGGGCAGATTCAGGAGGGGCTGGTCGAGGCGCAGTCCGCGCAGAAGTTCGCACGGCTCTATCACGACCAGCTTTTGCCCCAGGCCGAGGCCACGCTCGAGTTGAGCGTCATCGCTTACGAGAACGACAAGACGGACTTTCTCGACCTGCTCGACAGCCAGATGATGGTCATCGACGTAGACCTGGCGTGGGTTCAATCCGTGGCGGACTTCGACCGGCGCCTGGCGGATTTGGAACTCGCCACAGGCGCCCCTCTCGATCCACAACAGACAACGCCGGAGGCGAAACCGTGAAGACACGTACTTATCAACTTGCGCTAGCGGCGTCCATCGCTGCATGTTTACTGCTCGCCACTGCGCTTTCCTACGTGCTGCTGCGCCGCAGTCACCCAGCTCCGGCGGTGGTCAACACAGGTGACCCGGTTGTGGCGCGTGGGCCGGAAGTGAGCGCGCCATCCACGCCGCCGGGGAGCGCGGCGCCTGCACCTGCAGCCGGAGCCGGGCTGGCGCCGATCCAGCTTTCGCCGCAGCGTCTGCAGGAGATCGGCGTGACGACGGCCGTGGTGGAGCACAAGGCAGTGAGCGACGATCTGAACATTCCCGGCAACGTGGACATTGACGAGGAGAACCTGTCCTACGTGCAAACCCGCTTTCCCGGCTGGATTCAGGACGTGTTTGCAAACGCGATCTATCAGTATGTGCGCAAGGGGCAGAGGCTTTTCACTGTTTACAGTCCAGACCTCGTAAGCAGCGAGCAGGAGTATCTGCTGGCCCGGCAGAACCAGAAGGCGTTTGCCTCGGATATGCACGGGATGGCCGCGCAGGAAGATGGGTGGTTGCTTCAAGCAGCGGAAGAGCGGCTGCGGCAATTCGGCGTGCCGCAGCAGGCCATCGCAAACCTGGAGCAATCCGGCAAGGTGGAGCGCAATATCGTCATCGACTCGCCGGCCTCGGGCTACATCACGGAGCGCAACGCATTGCCAAATGCGTATGTGCAGCCGGAGACGAAGCTCTACACCATCGCCGATCTATCCACCGTTTGGGTGTACGCCGATGTCTTTCAAAACGACGTGGGCCGGCTGCGGCCAGGCGACCCCGCGCAGGTCACGGTCGACGCCTATCCGGGACGGAATTTCTACGGGCGCATCGACCAGATTCTTCCTCAGGTGGATACGACTACGCGCACGGTGCGCGTGCGGCTGGTATTCCGAAATCCTGGCGTGGCGCTCAAGCCGGGAATGTATGTGAACGTCAACATCGACGTGCCGTTGGGCCGGCAGCTTGTAATCCCGGCTTCCGCCGTGCTTCAGTCGGGCCAGCAGACCATCGCTTTTGTCGATCATGGGCAGGGTAATCTGGAGCCCCGCACGATCCAAGTCGGCCCGCAGATCGACGATTCGATCGTGGTTCTGAGCGGGCTGAAAGCCGGAGAGCGGGTGGTGAGCTCGGCCAATTTTCTAGTGGACTCCGAGGCACAGCTTCAGACCGCGATGGGGCAGTTCGCGCCACTGCCGCAACCGGCCGCGGCCCCCGGCGGTGCCCAGCCAGCGCAAATGCAGATCGATTTGACCACGCAGCCCTCCTCGCCGCGCAAAGGAGAGAACACCGTGCATGTAAAGCTGACCGGGGCCGATGGGAAACCAGTGACGGGAGCGCAGGTGACTGTAACGTTCTTTATGCCGGCCATGCCCGCGATGGGCATGGCTGCGCAGCGCGCCCTTGCCACGCTGACTGGCGAAGGCAACGGGGCTTATGAAGGTCGTCTGCAACTGCCGTCTGGAGGCACGTGGTCAGTGACCGTGACCGTCCAGCGCGCCGGCCAGACGGTAGCGACAAAGCAACTCAGCCTCGACGCGATGGGAGGCATGTGATGATCTCGAAGATTATCGCGTGGTGCGCGCGCAATCCATTCCTTGTGTTCACGGGAGCGATTCTGTTGGTGGCCGCTGGAATATGGTCGATGCAGCGCGTCCCACTCGACGCTCTACCCGACATCAGCGACATGCAAGTGATCATTCACACGCCGTGGGCGGGCGAGCCGCCCAATGTGATCGAAGACCAGGTGACTTACCCAATCGTGACCACGTTTCTTTCGGCACCCGATGTAAAGAGCGTGCGCGCACAGACCATGTTCGGCGATTCTTATGTCTTCGTCGTCTTTCAGGATGGCACGGACCTTTACTGGGCGCGGTCGCGCGTCACGGAATACCTGCAGCAGATCGCAGGCAAGCTCCCCGCTGGCGTCCATCCGGCCATCGGTCCCGACGCCACGGGAGCGGGCTGGGTCTACGAGTATGCCATCATCGACCGCAGTCACACGCACTCCCTTGCCGACCTGCGCGCTCTTCAGGACTGGTATCTGCGCTACCAGCTTGAAACCGTGCGCGGCGTAGCGGAGGTGGCGACCATCGGCGGCTTCGTGCGCCAGTACCAAGTGAACCTCGACCCCAACAAGCTCTTCTCTTACGGCATTTCGGCCGCGACCGTGATCGACCGCGTAAGGCAGAGCACCAACGAAGTGGGCGGTGACGTGTTGGAGATGAGCGGCGCCGAGTATATGGTGCGCGGCTTTGGCTATCTGAAGACGCTTTCCGATCTGGAGAATGTCCCCGTCGCAACCAAAAATGGTACGCCGGTGTTGGTCAAGGATCTGGGAACAGTTTCGTTTGGTCCGGATGTACGCCGCGGCGCGGCCGACTGGGATGGCGAAGGCGAGACAGTGGGTGGCATCGTGGTGATGCGCTACGGCATGAACGCGCTCAACGTGATCGACGCCGTAAAGGCGCGGTTCCGCGAGATCGCGCCCTCGCTGCCTGCCGGCGTGGAAATCGTGACCGGCTACGACCGCTCGTGGCTCATCGACGAATCGATCCACACGCTGAAGCGCGACCTCATCCTCGAAGCCATTATTGTCAGCTTCGTCAGTATCGTCTTTCTCTTTCACTTCCGCTCGGCGCTCGTGCCCATCCTTACCGTGCCCATCGCGGTGACGGCCGCGTTCATCCCGATGTATTTTCTGCACGTCAGCTCGAACATCATGTCGCTTGGCGGCCTCGCGCTCGCCATCGGCGTGTTGATCGACGCTGCGATTGTCATCGTCGAAAACGGATACAGGCATCTGGCCGAGCGTCCTGTTCCGCCCGACGAGACCAAACGAAAGCGCATCCTGGTTAGCGCCGCGCAGCAGGTCGGGCCGGCGCTCTTCTTCTCGCTCATCATCATCGTGGTCTCGTTCCTGCCGGTCTTCCTGCTGGAGGCGCAGGAGGGCCGCATGTTCCGGCCGCTGGCCTGGACCAAGACGTTGGCGCTCATCTTCTCTTCGCTGCTCTCGATTACGCTGGTGCCGGCGCTAATGCCGTTCTGCCTGCGCGGAAAGCTGCGCCCCGAAGCGAAGAACCCTGCCGCCCGCATTACGCAAGCCATCTATCTTCCTGTGCTGCGCTGGTGCCTCAAACACTGGAAGGTGGTCATCGCCCTCAATCTCATCTTCCTGGCCGCAACGGTGCCGCTCTACTCTCGTCTCGGCAGCCAGTTCATGCCCGCGTTATACGAAGGTTCTGCGCTTTACATGCCCAGCGCCCTACCCGGCATCTCCATCACGCAGGCGGTCTCGCTCATGCAGGAGCAGGACCGCATCATCCGCTCCTTTCCTGAAGTCTCGACGGTCTTTGGCACGGTAGGCCGTTCGGATTCAGCCACGGATAACGCGCCGCTCGATATGTACGACACCACTATCATGCTGAAGCCGCGCGATCAATGGCGCGCCGGAATGACATATGAAAAGCTGATCCAGCAGTTGGACGAGAAGCTCCAGTTCCCGGGACTGACCAACACCTGGACTATGCCTGTAGCAAACCGGCTCGATATGGAACTGACCGGCATTAAGACACCAGTAGGAATCAAGATTCAGGGCCCGGACCTGGCGCGCATCGAGGACATCGGAGCGCGATTGCAGACGATACTTTCGGTCCTGCCGGAGACCGATTCCGTCTATGCAGAGCGCGTTTCGCAGGGCTTCTATCTCAATGTGGATGTGAACCGCCCCGAAGCCGCGCGCTATGGTTTGACCGTGGCCGATGTGCAGCGGGTTGTCACTTCGGAGATCGGCGGCGCGGACATTGCCGAGAATGTAGAAGGCCGAGACCGCTTTCCCATTGCGGTGCGCTATCAGCGCGGCTACCGCGACGATCCGGCGGCGATATCGCAGGCCCTCATTCCAACGCCAACTGGCGAACAGATACCCGTCGGCGAGGTGGCACGCGTCTACTTCTCGCGCGGGCCGGCCATGATCCGCGACGAAGGCGGCGCGCTCACCGGCTATGTCTATCTCAATTTGAAGACGAATAACTACGGCGGCTTCGTGAATCGTGCAGAGAAAGTCCTGCTACAGAAGCTCGCACTACCGGCGGGCTACACCTGGAGCTGGGCCGGAGAATACGAGTTCGAGGTGCGCGCCAGGCACCGCCTTACGATCATTCTGCCCATTGTCTTCTTTGTGATCTTCATGCTGCTCTATCTCATCTTCAAGTCGGCCCTAGAGGCGGCTGTGCTCATCTTTCCCACGCTCTACGCCATGTCAGGCGGACTGCTGCTTCAATGGATGCTCGGCTATAACTTCAGTGTCGCCGTGTGGGTGGGCTATATCGCGCTCTTCGGCATTGCCGTCGAAACCGGCGTGGTGATGGTGGTCTATCTCGACGAAGCTTACCAGCGGCGCGTTGCCCTGGCCGAGCCGATGACTGAAGGCGCTCTTGTGGAAGCCGTCATCGAGGGCGCGGTCCAGCGGTTGCGGCCCAAGCTGATGACCGTAACGGCGGTCGTCCTGAGTCTTGCGCCGATCCTGTGGGAGACCGGCATCGGCTCGGACGTGATGAAACCCATTGCCGCGCCCATCGTAGGCGGCATGATCACGTCCACGATTCACGTCCTGATTCTCGTTCCGGTGTTTTTCCTGCTCATCAAGCGCAGAGCGTTGCGCCGAGACCCCGCATTGTCGAAATGCGATGAGGAGTTACTGCCGCAGTAGATCGGACTCGATACTTTGAGAGTCCCCAAAAACGAC
>DATJNF010000011.1:0-2706 GCA_035508375.1 Occallatibacter sp.
CCACACCAACTTCGCTCCGCCGGCCACCGAGATCGACAACACCGCAACCTTCGGCGTGCTCAGCGCTCCCCAGACCGCGGAGAACGCCGGAAACCGCACTGGCCAGGCAGCCCTGCGCATCGACTTCTGAAAGGAGATACACACCTAACGTGCTGGCGATCGATCGGTCGCCAGCACGCCCAATGAACTCTATGCTAATTCACGTACTGGAAATGTTTGCAGGTATCGCGCTGCTAGGTTCGATTCTCGCATGCGATCTCTATCTCACAGCAAAAGGAAAGTGACCGTAGGCGCCTCCAAGATGTGCCGGCTGTCGTGTCTGCGTGAGAGACTCATTTTGGGATGATTCGGCGCACGAATCGGAGGGAGCAGCAGCCTTCAGGCTGCTGAACTCAGCGCAGAACATTGGGGCGGCTTTAGCCGCAGGCCGCTCGGAATCGCTTTTTGTGCCTTCGACTCGAGTTCTCACGCGGACGCTATTGTCCCAAATAAACCCGATACTCGAGCTCAATCACGCCGGCCGCCCGCGCCAACGCCAGCTTCGACAAGTTGTATTGGTAGAGACTCTCGACAAGATTGCTCTGCGCCGCGGCCAGCGTCGCCTGCGCCGCGACCAGCGGCAGGTTGTCGTCCACGCCGGCATTCACGCGATCGGTTTCATCACTCACCGCCCGCGTGGCCAGTTCCACATTCGATCGCGCCACATCAACGAGCCTTTGATTCGCGTTCACGTCGAGTAGAGCCGAGCGCACCTGCTGATCGATGCGTGCGCGCAGATCCCCGATCTGCTCATTGACCGCATCGAGCTGCGCCTGCGCCGACTGGATATCGCCGCGCAGCCGCGCCTCGCGAAACAGCGGTACGCTGAGCGTTCCCTGTGCGGAGAAAGTATCGTGCGCGTTGACCCCAGTCACCTCGGTCACGCCCCAATAGCCCTTCACGCTCAGCGTCGGCCATCGCTGGCTTCGATAAACGTTGTGCAGCGCCCTCAGCTCGATTACCTGGTTTTGCAGATTCTGCCAGTCCTGCCGATTCTTGTAGGCAATCGCGCGCACCTCGTCGGGCGTCTGCGCGGCAAGTTCGCTATAGGGCGCCGGGTCCGTGAGCACAATATTCTGTCCAGGGTCGACCCCGATCTCGCGCTTCAACAAAATCAAATCCTTGTCGAGACTGTTCTGCGCCGCAATCAGCGCCTGCTGCTGCGCCTGCAACTGCACTTGCGCGCGCAGCTCATCCAGGTGGGCTGAGGTCCCCGCCTCCACCTGCTCATGCGCATGGTCGAACGCCACCTGGTCGGACTTCAAAAGCGCTCGGGCGTTGTCCACTTCGCTGCCCGCCGCGATCGCATGCAAATAGGCCGTGGCCACCTGCTGCACCACCTCGCCCCGCGCGGTCATCTTGGCAAAGTGGTATGACTTTTCGGTCGCGCGGGCCGCATTCCATCCCGCAATCACGGGCCCGGAAAAAAGCGTCTGCTTATATTGGAGCTGGCCTTCGGTAAGCGTGTCCTTGGTAATTGTCGAAAGGCCCGGTGGAATCTTTCCGCCGGGAAAAAACGAGGCGAACTTGCCGATGACGCTAGAACTGAACCCCAGCGCGGCCAGGTTGTGCTGGTAAACGCCGGTGTCGCCCTCGAGTGTAATCGTCGGCAGAAACTCCTGCAGCGCCTCCTGCTTTTCGCCGTGAACGTATTTTTCCTGGCTCTCGGCTTCCCTTAATCCAAGGTTGGTGTCGAACCCGCGCCGAATCGCATCGTCCAACGATAGCTTCAGTACGTCGTCCGTCGCGGGATGCGCCGTCACACTGCCGTAAAACGGATTCGAAATCGAACTGGGATTACCCGTCTGCGCGTTGAGCGCCAACCGCGACCCGCAAAGGCCCAGAAGAACCGCCGGCAAAACCGCCGTCCAAAAATGGGATCGCCCCGCTCCGCTCACAGCCATTATTGTCTCAGATGAGGAGCGCGACAGGAGAGATTCTGAAATGCTGAGCGTCTCTGGAATGAGCCCTCTCAATCAGGAAAGCTGGGTGCCCCATCCTTGCGGCCGGCGTTGCCGCAAGGATGGGTTCCTCGAGGTGAGCCCGCGCACGTCAAATCTTCTGCTTCTTCCAATTCCCGCGCCGGAACAGCACCATGCTTGCCGCCGCAATCGCGCACTCCGCAATCACGATGGCAAGAAACGAGCCCTCGGCGCGCAGCCCGCCTTTCACCGCCAGCCACCACGCCAGCGGCAGCTCCAGCACCCAGAAGCCGAAGAAGTTCACCACCGTCGGCGTCCAGGTGTCGCCGGCGCCGTTGAATGCCTGCAGCATCACCATGGCGTACGCGTAGCCCACGTTGCCGCAGCTCAGCGTGCGCAGCGCCATTGCGGCAATCGGCACCACCGCCGGATCATTCACAAACAGCCGCACCATCGGCGTGGCGAACACGATAAAGAACACGCCAATGGCTCCGAGAAAAATCATGTTGTAGAGCCCGGTGCGCCACACCGACTGCTCCGCGCGTTCCGGCTGTTTGGCGCCCAGGTTCTGCCCCACCAGCGTGGCCGCGGCGTTGCTCAGTCCCCACGCCGGCAGGATAAAGAAGATCACGATGCGGATCGCAACCGTATATCCAGCGACGGCCGCCGCGCCGAACAGCGAGACAATGCGGACAAGGCCAATCCAGCTTGCATTGGCGATGGCGAATTGCAGGATGCCGTTCAA
>DATJNF010000012.1:0-54066 GCA_035508375.1 Occallatibacter sp.
GGGGCGCGCTCGTCGGGAACCCGACGTGTCACGATCGGTGTCCGTCCCGGGGGAAGCTCGTCCAGCACGCTCAAGTCGAGATCGCCATAGAGCGAAAGCGCCAGCGTACGCGGAATGGGCGTGGCCGTCATCACCAGCACATCCGGCTCTGCCCCCACTGTTCCATCCGGCCCCGGCTTCTTCATCAGCTTGAACCGCTGCAGCACACCGAAGCGATGCTGTTCGTCCACGACAACCAGCCCCAGCTTGTCGAACTCCACTTTTTCTTCGATCAGCGCGTGGGTGCCAATCACCAGTTGCGCCTCGCCGCGGTTGATCAGGCCGCGATTGGTGCGCTTGCGGTCCTCGTCGAGCGAACCGGTCAGCAGCACGATGCGCGGCTTGCGGCTTGACCGCTCCAGCAGCTTGCGCGCGGCAAGAAAATGCTGCGTCGCCAGGATCTCTGTCGGCGCCATTAGAGCCGCCTGGTAGCCGTTTTCCATCGCCACCAGCATCGCCTGCAGCGCAACGATCGTTTTGCCCGATCCCACATCGCCCTGCAGCAAACGGCGCATCGGGCTGGGCGCGCGCATGTCGGCAACGATCTCGCCCAGCGCGCGCTTCTGCGCCGGCGTAGGATGGAAGGGAAGCACCTCGCGCAGGGCCTCGCGCACTTTGTCTGTCGTAGCGAAGGCGATGCCGGCACGCTCTTTCATGCGCCGCCGCTTCAGCTCAAGCCCCAGTTCAAGAAAAAACAGCTCCTCGAAGATCAGCCGCCGGTGCGCCGGCGTGGAAAACGACTGCAACTGCGTGAAGGAAGTTCCTTCGGGCGGATAATGCACCTCGCGCAGCGCCGTTTCCCTGTCGGGCAGGTCGAGCCGCTCGAGCAGCGCGTGCGGCAGGCATTCCGGCACCGAGCTGCGAACCGTTTCAAGCAGATGGAAGATGACTTTGCGCTGCCAGCGCGAAGCGAGACGGCTCCCGCCGAGCGATTCATACACTGGCGTGATGCGGCCCACTTCCAGCAGCCGCGTTTCAGCGTCGTCGCTCGCATCGGGCAGAATCTCAAACTGCGGCTGGATCATCTTCAGGTTGTTCGACGACCGTGAGGGCTCGACCTTGCCGTAGACCGCGACCGTCTGCCCGGCGTGAAACTTGTCCTTCAGGTAAGGCGCATTGAACCAGATGCACTTGAGCGCGAACCGTCCCTGGCCCACTGTGACCTCGAAGAGCGGCGCTCTGCGCGTGCGTAACAACGCGGCCCCGCGAACCTCCGCGATCACGCTCGCTACCTCGCCGGCCTTCAGCTCGTCGAGGCTGCGCGGATTCTGGCGATCCTCATAGCGAAAGGGCAGGTGATAAAGCAGGTCCTCGGCCGTCTGAATGCCTTTCGCGGCGAGCATCTCCGCCACGCGCGGACCTACGCCGCGCACATACATGACTGGTGTTTCGAGGCCGGGCACAGAATGGATGCTATATGCCCACCTGAATGTGCCGCAATCGAGCGGCGGAACGGCGTAATCTAAGGATGTGATGCGAGTTTTGATTTCAGGCGCTGGCATCGCGGGTCCTACGCTTGCTTATTGGCTCGCACACTATGGCTTCCAACCCACGCTGGTCGAATCGGCCGCGCATCTGCGAACCGCCGGCTACGTCATCGACTTCTGGGGCGCCGGTTACGACATCGCCGACCGCATGGGGTTGCTACCCGAAATCATGCGCAAAGGCTACCAGGTCCGCGAGGTGCGGGTGGTGAATGCGGCCGGAAAGCGGATCGCCGCATTTTCAACGGAAGCGGTTGCACGCGTGGCTCAGGGACGCTTTACGAGTATTCCGCGTGGCGATCTTGCTGCGTCCATCTTCTCCTTGATCGAGGGCCGCGTCGAAACGCTCTTTGGAGACTCGGTCCGTTCCCTCGTACAGACGGAAAACGCGGTCCGAGTCACATTTGAGAGCGGCGGCACGCGCGAGTTCGACCTGGTCATTGGCGGGGACGGGCTGCACTCGCGCATTCGCCGGCTCGTCTTTGGCGAAGAGAAACAATTTGAACGTTACCTGGGATACAAAGCGGTTGCCTTTGAGATCGCAGGATATCCGATGCGCGACGAACTGGTTTACCTGCTGTATACGCAAGTGGGCCAGCAGACGGGGCGCTTTACTCTGCGTGGCGATCGCACCATGTTTCTCTTCACCTTCCGCGATAGGGAATATGAAATTTCTGCGGACCGAGAGGAGCAAAAAGCCCTGCTGCACGCTCGCTTCAGCGGAGCCGGATGGGAGTACCCGCAGATCTTGAATGCTCTGTCCACTGCGAGCGATCTCTACTTTGATCGCGTGAGCCAGATTCAGATGAACCACGCCGGCGAATCATGGAATAACGGCCGCGTGGCATTGGTCGGTGATGCCGCTTCGTGCGTCTCGTTGCTGGCCGGCCAGGGTTCGGCGCTGGCCATGGTCGCGGCGTACATCCTTGCCGGCGAACTTCACCGCGCGCGCGGCAATTACGCGCAGGCCTTCGAACGCTACCAGAGCCTTTTCGGCCCATTCGTGCTGCAGAAGCAAAACGCCGCGCGCCGTCTCGCCGGATTCTTCGCGCCCAAGTCGAAGCTTTCAATGTTTCTGCGCAACCAGGTCATCAACCTGATGGCGATTCCATGGATTACTGACGTGGCCATCGGGCGCGATCTTGTGGACAAAATCGAGATTCCCGAGTATTGAGCCATCCACTCACCTCTCTGCGTGTATGGTTATATGCGTTGAAAATTTGCCTCGGGAGCTGTCTTTGAAAATGTTGACCTACAATCGTAGAAATTTCCTCAAAGCTGCAGGCGCCGCATCGGCCGCCATGGCGCTGGCCGGGAAAGTCCACGCGCTCGAAGCCATCCAGAATGAGCCGGTAGCACCCGTCTCCGCCAACGATCACATTCAGCTCGCGCTCATTGGCGCAGGCGGCCAGGGCCAATACGATACCAGCATTGCCGTGCAGGTTCCCGGTGTGAAGCTCGTTGCAGTGGCCGACTGCTACAACGGCCGTCTGGAGCACTGCAAAGAGGTCTGGGGCAACGATCTCTTCACCACTCGCGACTACAACGAGATCCTGGCCCGCAAGGACATCGATGCCGTCCTCATCGGCACGCCCGATCACTGGCATAAGCAAGCCTCCGTCGACGCCATGAAGGCCGGCAAGGACGTCTATTGCGAAAAACCGATGATCCACCTCTACGCCGACGGCACGGAGATGATCGAGACCGCGCGGGCAACGAACCGCATTCTGCAGGTCGGTAGCCAGCGCGTCAGCTCCATCATCTACGCAAAGGCCAAAGAGCTGCTCGACTCTGGGGCCATCGGCAAACTCAACATGGTGACCGCACACTGGGACCGTAACTCCGCCATCGGCGCTTGGGACTACACCGTTCCGCTCGATGCATCACCGGAAACCTGCGACTGGCCTCGCTTCCTCGGCACCGCGCCGAAAATCCCCTTCAATGCGGAGCAGTTTTTCCAGTGGCGCAAATGGAAGGCCTATGGAAGCGGCGTGGCCGGCGATCTGTTCGTCCATCTGTTCAGCGGCACACACTTCATCACTGGTTCGCACGGACCCACGCGTGGCATGGCTACCGGCGGCCTGCGCTTCTGGAATGACGGCCGCAATGTGCCAGATGTGATGCTTGGCCTCTTCGACTATCCCGAAGGCTTCAATCTCAGCCTGCGGGTGAACTTTGTCGACGGCGGCGAAGAGAGCGAAGGCCTCGTCTTTACGGGCTCGGAAGGCACTCTGGAGATCGCCGGGAATTCAGTGAGCGTGACGCGTGTACCGCGGGAAAAAGAGCCCGGCTACACGATCGGCACGTTCACCGAAGCGATGCAGCAGCAGATTCTCGAAGAGTACCGGAAGAAATATCCGCGCGTGCATCCTGAGGGCGAGCCGCGCACAGGCTACGAAAAGTATCAGGCGCCGAGCGGTTACAGCGACAGCTATGACCACTTCAAGAACTTTTTTGCTTCCGTGCGCTCGCGCCAGCCGGTCGTGGAAGATGCCGTGTTCGGCTTCCGTGCAGCCGGCGCGGCGCTGCTGAGCAATCTCAGCATGGAGCGCGGCGCCGTCGTGCACTGGGATCCCGAAGCGATGAAGCTCGGGTGAGATCAGGTCCTAAGGTCAGGCATTGATGGGGAAGTACGCTTCGATGGCACGCCGCAGGGCTGAGTGATCCAAGTACGGCTTCTTGCCCTCGTAGCGTGCTGCCCAGCACACCTGATTCACAATGTCGCGCGGATAACAAGACCGGAGCTCCTGCCGCAGAGAGCTGCGGATGAACGTGATCAGGTCGCCCGGGATCTCGGGATCGTATGAGACGTGTTTGTCCTGGGCGACTCTGCGGAAGATCTCGGAGAATTGCTCGTCAGAGACTGCACCGATCTTGATTTTGGTTTGAATGCGCCGCAGGAAAGCGGGATCAACCAGCTCTGCGGGATTCGTGTTCGACGCGAAAACTACCAGCATTTCAAATGGGATCTCGATCTTCCTTCCGCCGACGAGCGTGAGGAAATCGATGCGGCGGTCAAGAGGAACGATCCAGCGATTCAGCAGTTCGTCGGGACGTATGCGCTGGCGTCCGAAATCGTCGACGATGAAGACGCCGTTGTTAGCCTTCATTTGCGCAGGGCATACGTAGAACTTTGAGATGGGATTGAACTGCATGTCCAGCATGTCGGCCGTGAGTTCGCCGCCCACCATGACAGCTGGACGGTGGCATAGCACCCAACGCGTGTCATAGCTTTCGGGAGCTGATTCCGGCGCTTCCGCATGAATGGAAGGATCGAAGACGGTGATGATCTGGCCGTCCACTTCAATTGCATGTGGAATCCAGACCTCATCTTCGGCAAGTACACGCGAGAGAACCTCGGCAATCGTAGTCTTTCCAACTCCAGCGGGCCCGTAGAGAAATACCGAGCTGCCGGAGTTCAGCGCAGTGCCAAACTGATCCAGGGTTGCTTCATCCAGGACAAGATGCTTGAACGCGCGGCGCACATCTGATGGATGCACCTCAACCTTTTGCACGCTTTGTTTCCGCGTCTGCTCTACGTAGCTATCCAGCGAGACCGGAGCGCAGCCCGCATACTGGCTTTGCTGCAACAATTCGGCGCCGCGCGTTCTGCCCTGGCCTGTAACGGCAATTTGCGGAATGTTGCTGCTCATGCCGGTCACTTGAACCAGGGTCTGCGCGCGGAGCTTGCAAAACAGCTCGTCGATCACTTCGTAGCTGAGACGTGTGCGCTCTGCCAACTCAAGAAGCGAGAGCGTTCCGGCCAAATATAGAATCTTTAAGAGTAAGTCTTCGAGTACGGCCTGACGCACATCGAGATCTTCTAACTTGCGCGGCCTGCATGCCGGCCCGAAGTTCTTTTCGGAAGCGCCTAAGGAGTCACCGTCATAATCTTGTATAGACAGCAGAGTGGCCATCTGACTCTCCTCGATGTATCAACAATCTAACCTTTTCTATTGTTTTAGGCGCTCCCTCTTTGGTCGGTTTTTGCGTAGCGCTTTCGTAACTGTTCTCGCGTAAAATCTGTAAATTTCCCTGAAAAAATGCGAAAAACTGCCGATACATAAGACCGAAGTAAGCTCGAAGGTAACGTGTGGCCGAAGTGGCTGGCCACAGCGGCGTGGTGCGCCCAGCGGAGGGTGGAAGAGTATCGCAGCCTTCCTTTGCTAAACTGCTCCAAGAAAGTTTCCCAGTCGATCAGGGACCAGACGTACCAATCACGGCGGGAGCATCCATGCCAGTAGTTGAACTCGCGGGAGTTACAAAGGCCTACGAGGACAAGATCGCCGTCGATCATCTCAGTCTATCGATTGAAGCAGGGCAGATGTTCGGTCTGCTGGGACCGAACGGGGCCGGCAAAACCAGCTCGATCCGCATGATGATGGGCATTACGATACCCGACTCCGGCCGCGTCCAACTCTTTGAAAAACCCTTCGACCGCAAGAGCCTTGATCGTGTCGGTTATCTGCCTGAGGAGCGCGGTCTCTACAAGAAGATGAAGGTCCTGGAGCAGCTCATCTTTTTCGGGCGATTGCATGGAGTCGAAGCCGGTGAAGCGCGCAAGCGGGCCATCGAGTGGGCGCAGAAGCTCGAGATCGCCGACGTACTCGATAAAAAAACGGAAGAGCTCTCCAAGGGCATGCAGCAGAAGATCCAGTTCATCGGAGCTATTTTGCACGATCCCGGATTGATCATCATGGATGAGCCGTTCAGCGGGCTCGATCCCGTGAACGCGGCGCTACTTGAGCGAACGCTGATCGAACTCAAAGAGAAGGGCAAGGCTGTGCTGTTCTCGACGCATCGCATGGACCAGGTGGAAAAGCTATGCGATGCAATCTGCCTCGTCAATCGCGGCCAGGCTGTGCTCTCCGGTAAGGTTCGCGACATCAAAAGCCGCTATGAACGGAACCGCGTGATCATCGAGTTCGAAGGAGATCCTGCGTTTCTCAACAGCAGTGAAATTGCTGAGGCGCGGAATTTTTCCGGCCATGCAGAGATTCGCCTGAAGGAACACGGCAACGCACAGCAGCTGTTGCTGCAGGCAGCCAACATGGCGACGATCTATCGCTTTGAGTTGGTCGAGCCTTCGCTCGAAGAGATCTTCATCCAGACCGTGGGAGGCAAGGCCGATGCGTAATATGCTGCTGATCGCGCGGCGCGAGTACATGGAGCAGATCCGCGGCCGCGCCTTCCGCGTGTCAACCATCGGGCTGCCCGCGCTCTTCGCGTTGATCGTTGGAGTCGCGTATTTCTCCGGACGAGGGCTCGGAGCGCACAAGCACCTCGTGATCGCATCGGCCGATCCCGCGCTGGCCGGCGCAGTGCGTTCGCAGTTGATCGCAGACAAGGGCAAGCAGACCAGTGTGGACCTCTTGGTCCCTTCCGGACGGGAAACTCGCACGGAACTTGTTCATCAGGTCCAGGATGGAACGATCGACGGCTTTCTGTGGCTCGATAACACCGGCGGCGTCCCCAGAGCGTCTTACACGTCGCAGGCTGCCGGCGACTTCATGACCGGAACGCGCCTCAAAGATGCACTCGACACGGGCCTGGTGAAAGAGCACCTCGCGATGACAGGAATGAGCCCGGCAACATCAAGCGCTGTCATCAGAGGCATATCGATTACAACCTTCCAGGTGAAGAAAGACGGTTCCGTGGTGAAGACCAACGCGCAAGCCTCCTTCTGGAAGGGCTACGCCATGGCGATCCTGCTTTCGATGACGACCATGATCTATGGCCTCAACGTGGCGCGCTCCATCATTCAGGAGAAGACTTCGCGCATCTTCGAAGTGATGCTCGCTACCGCGAAACCGGCCGACCTGCTCGCCGGCAAGCTCATCGGCGTAGGCGCCGTCGGGCTCACCCAGATTGCCATCTGGCTCGTGGCAGGGCTGGTGATTGTCGGATCACCGTTTGCTGCGGCGATTCTAAGCGGCCAGTTCTCCATTCACTTCTCGTGGACGGAGGGCATCCTCTTTCCGGTTTACTTTCTTCTCGGGTACCTGCTGTACAGCTCGTTGTTTGCCGGCCTGGCCTCCACGTGCGAGACCGAGCAGGAGCTGCAGATGTACATGCCGCTGGCTGCCGCGCCCACCTGGCTCAGCTTCTCGCTGATCCTTCTCATCATCAACGACTCCAATTCGTTCTGGTCGGTGGCCGCATCGCTCTTTCCCCCTACGGCACCGATCGTGATGTTCCTGCGCATGGCTTCGGAGATTCCTCCGGTCTGGCAGTTTGCCGCTTCGATAGGCCTGCTGCTGCTGAGCATCTGGGCAACTCTGTGGTTCTCGTCGCGTCTCTATCGGGTGGGCATTCTCATGTACGGCAAACGCGCCACGTTGCCCGAGCTGCTGCGTTGGCTGCGCTATAGCTGACGCGTATTCGGCTGAACCGCGAAAACTGCGCACACTCCGTTAAAATCAGACCGTGCCCGCAGAAGAGAGCCCAAGGTTTACATGGATGCAGCGCCTTGCGCTCGCTATTCTTCCCCGCATCGTGTGGGCTCTGTTCCAGGTCATTGGCCTGACCTGGAGATTTGAAACCATAGCTGAAGAAGGCGCAACGCCGCTGCCTTACGGCAAAGGCGCCGGCGCCGAGATCTTCTGCTTCTGGCACCAGTGCGTGCTGCCCTGTGCGCTCTACTTTCGCCGCACCGGTGCGACCATCCTCATCAGTCGCAGCTTTGACGGCGAGCTGATCACGCGCATCCTGTCGCTGTTTGGATTTCGTGCCGTGCGAGGCTCGAGTTCGCGCAGCGCGCGTGAGGGATTGTTGGGCCTGAAGCGCGTCATCGAGAATGGCCGGCCGGCGATCTTCACGGCCGACGGTCCGCGCGGCCCGATCTACCGCACCAAAATGGGTCCCATCAAGCTCGCGGAGATGACAGGCGCGCGCATCGGAGCATTTCATCTCGAGCCGGAGCGCGCCTGGACCATGCGTTCCTGGGACCGTTTCCTCGTGCCGAAGCCATTCACACGCATTGCCGTCAGTTGGGCGCGATGGACCTACGTGGAGACCAATCTTGCCGACGAGAAATTCGAGGCGAAGCGCGAAGAATTGAATGCGGCCCTTGAACGCGCACGGCTGCGCGCTCTTCAACACTTCGGAAAGGCCGCAGTATGACTGGCCACAGGAAAAAATCGGAGCATCTCGAAGATCTTCGTGTTTCCGATTTCGATTTCGATCTCCCCGAGGAGCTCATTGCGCAGCAGCCGCCCGCTGAGCGTGGCCAAAGCCGCATGCTGGTGCTGAATCGGACGACTGGTGCCTTTCAGGATTCGAGTTTCTCCACGCTACCGTCGCTGCTCAAGCCGGGCGATCTGCTGGTGCTTAATGACAGCCGCGTCATTCCTGCGCGTCTCTACGCTCGTCGGACTCTGGTCCGCGAGCGCGAGAGGCCGACCGGACGCATTGAAGTGATGCTGACAGAGCCTGCCGGCAGAAATCGCTGGCGCGCGCTCGTCCGGCCGGGAAGAAAGGTCGCCATCGGCGAGCGGCTTGTCTTTCCAGCGCCCACCGGGGAAATCGCACTCGAAGCTGAAGTTCTGGAACGCGGCCCCTTCGGCGAGCGGCTCTTGCGGTTCGAACCGGTCGACGACTTCTTTGCAGCGATCGATCGCATCGGCCATATCCCGCTTCCACCCTACATCCGTCGCGACGATGTTGCGTCTGACCGCGAGCGCTATCAGACCGTCTTTGCGCACGAGCGTGGCTCTGTGGCGGCGCCGACAGCCGGATTGCACTTCACGAACGAGATGCTGCAAGCGCTTACCGCAACGGGAGTTGAAGTAGCGCAAATCACGTTGCACGTGGGCCTGGGAACGTTCGCTCCGCTCCATGTTGAGCGTGTGCGCGAAGTGCATCTGCATCGGGAACGCTACACACTGAGCGCCTCTACGGCTGACGCAATCAACCGTGCCGTGGCCGATGGCCGGCGCATTGTTGCTGTCGGCACTACAGCGGTGCGTACGCTCGAGTCGGTCGCTTTTCGTGCGCAGGGCAGGGCATTGGAGCCACATTCCGGCGAGACCGAGATCTTTATCGCACCGGGTTTTCCATTTCGGCTTGTCGGCGGATTGCTTACCAACTTTCATCTTCCGCAATCGAGCTTATTGATGCTGGTGAGCGCCTTCGCGGGCCGCGAACATGTGCTTGTCGCATATCGCCACGCAGTCGAGGCGCGATATCGTTTCTTCAGCTACGGCGACTGCATGTTCATCGGATGAGTGCCGGCGCGCGCGGCTGATAAACTCTGTAGCGTGCCTGACCAAGCTAAGCCGCCCGTCTTCCTGCTGGATACCATGTCGTTCATCTTTCGCGCGTATCACGCGATGCAGCGCAGCCGTCCCATGTCAACCCGTTCGGGGCTGCCCACAGCGGCTACCTACGTCTTCGTCAACATGATCAAAAAGCTGCGGCAGGACTTCGATCCGAAGTACTTCGCCGCCGTCTTCGATCCCAGCGGCGAGGTCTTTCGCGACGAGCGTGCGCGCTCCATGGGCACGCTGCGCAAGTGGAACAGCAAGACGCAGTGCTTTGAAGACGTCAGTTACGAGGGCTACAAAGCGAACCGGACCGCAATGCCGGATGATCTGCGCCGCCAGATTCCTTATATCCGCCGCTCCTTGGAAGCGCTACGGATTCCCATCCTTGAAGCAGTCGGTTTTGAGGCCGACGATGTCATCGGCACTCTGGCACGTGAGGCTGCCGAGCGCGGGCACGAGGTCTTCATCGTCTCCGGCGACAAGGACATGATGCAACTGGTTACGCCGCAGGTCAGAATCCTGAATCCTCAGAAAGACAATCTCATTCTCGATCCCGCCAAGGTCAAGGAAACCCTCGGTGTGCCTCCCGAGAAAGTTGTGGACGTGATGGCATTGCGTGGCGACACCGTCGACAACATTCCCGGAGCACCGGGCATCGGCGACAAAGGCAGCGTCGATCTGATCGTGGAGTTCGGCAGCGTAGAGGCCGTTCTCGACCGCGCCGCAGAGGTGAAGCGCAAAACCTACCGCGAGTCGCTCGAGCAGAATCGCGAGGCCGTCCTGCTCTCGAAAGAGTTGGTCACCATTGACAGCCGCGTCCCTCTGGAACTGGACCTGACGGCGCTTGAAACACAGTTGCCTGATGTTGAAGCCTGCCGCGATCTATTTACAGAGCTCGAGTTCACCTCGATGCTGCGCGACCTGGCACCCTCAGCCGCGGCGTCTGTGGCTACGCTGCTTGAGGAACCAAGTCAGGAACAGATCGCCGCATTCTACGCAGCGGCGCGCGCGGAGGGTTTTGCCTTTGCGCTCGAAGCTGCGACCGCAATAGTCGTCACTCCGGAAGAAGAAGACCCCGAAGCACCGACAAATCTGTCGCTTCTCGACGTTGCTGAAGCCGCGGAGATGCAGGTCGGCTCGTGCCTCGGCGTGAGCGCCGAAGTGGGCACTGCGCTACGTCTTTCCCTGAGTCCGGAGCTGCGGAGTCTGCTGGAAGACCCTGCGATCCCGAAGCGCACACACGATCTGAAGCTCGCTCTACACCTGCTCACCAGCAAAGGCGTCACGCTGCGCGGCGATGTGGAAGACACAATGCTTCTCTCCTACGCGCTCAACCCCACGCACACTACGCAAACTCTTGCCGACGTGGCGGCGCGCCACAATCAGTCATCGCCAGCTACGCCGACGGCGAGCGCGGCCGCGATCCAGGCGCTCGTTCCTGCTCTTCACTCGGAGGTTCAGAAGGCGCAGGTCGTGCGCGCTTATCGCGAGATTGATCTTCCGCTGGCACCCGTGCTCTTTCGCATGGAGCAGGCCGGCGTTTGCATTGATGGAGCGGCGCTCAGCAATCTTTCCGAGAGGTTTGGCCGCGAATTGACGCGCGTGGGCGAGCGCATCTTCGAGCTGGCAGGCCAGCGCTTCAATATCAACTCGCCCAAGCAACTCGCGGTGGTGCTCTTTACGCACCTGGGTCTGCAGCCGCCCAACGTGCGTGGCAAAGGCAAGACCATCTCAACCGCGCAGGATGTGCTGGAACAGCTCGCCGAGCGCCACGACGTTCCCAAGCTCGTGCTCGAATACCGGCAGCTGGCGAAGCTCAAGTCTACGTACATCGACGCGCTCCCGCTGCTTGCCGATTCTGAGTCGCGCGTGCACACAACCTTCCAGGCAGCGGCCACGGCCACGGGAAGGCTCTCGTCCGTGAATCCGAATCTGCAGAATATCCCGGTGCGCACGGAATTGGGCCGCGAGATTCGCGCCGCCTTCATCGCGCGTCCCGGCACGCAGCTGCTTTCCGCGGACTATTCGCAGATCGAGCTGCGCCTGCTGGCGCACTTCAGTGGCGACCCGCTCCTGATGCGCGCCTACGAAGAAGAGATCGACATTCACACACTCACGGCGAGCGAGGTCTTTGGAGTTCCGATCGAGTCGATGGACAAGCAGACCCGCGACCGCGCCAAGGCCGTCAACTTTGGAATCGTCTATGGCATTTCGGCGTTCGGGTTGGCCGCGCAACTGGGCATTCCGCAGGCTGAAGCCAAGGCCTACATCGATCGCTATTTCGCGCGGTACGAGGGGGTGAAAGCCTTTATCGAAAAGACGCTCGCGCAAACCCGCAAAGACGGGTACGTGCGCACGCTCTTCGGCCGCCTGCGGCCCATTCCGGACATCGAGAGCCGCAATCCGAACCAGCGCGGTTTTGCTGAGCGGACGGCGGTTAATACGCCGCTGCAGGGCACGGCGGCGGATCTGATCAAGCTGGCCATGATCGCGCTCGACCGCAAACTCGTCGAACGAAACCTGAAGACGCGGATGGTGCTTCAGGTCCACGACGAACTGCTCTTCGAAGTTCCTTTTGAAGAAACAACCCAGGTGGGCGCGCTGGTGCGGGAAGAGATGGAAGGTGTGGTCAAGCTGAACGTGCCGCTGATCGCCGATATTGCCTTCGGCCCCAATTGGCGCGATTTGAAGTAACGCAAAATCGAAACGGGGTTAGAATACCGTTGCAAGATTTTTCGGCGGGCGCCTGAGAGGGCTCGCCTCTGCGATGTTGTTGTGCCCCGGAGGGCAAGGAGCCGGTCATGATTCTCGATATCGCCAAGGCATCCTCCTTCTTCCTCAGTATTTACTGCCTCTATCAGGTCGTGCTGAATGCGTTTTTCGTGCCGGGCAGCCGGTGGGAAGAGCGCCTGGTGCTGGCGCTGGCGAAGATCGGCCTCGCGGGATGCGTCTGTTGCCTGAGCGGCCTGCTGTTTGCGCAGCCATGGCGCATGGACAGCAAGCCGGCCGAGCATCTGCTGACTACGCTGCCGGTGCGCATGTATCTCTGGACCATTCTCGGCGTCTCCGTTCTTTTTGTGCTCTCCTGGTACCTGGAAGCGAGCTACGTATCCGGCCTGTGAGTCAGCTCTGTAACTAAACGAGCCTATCTACGATCTTATAGACAGCAGGATTTTGAGGGGTGGCAATGCTTGCGAGATGGCTCGCACTTGTAGTTGTTGTTGGAGCGGTTGTGATGTGGTTTGCGCGCAGCGGGAACGCGTCCTCCAGGCAGCCCATCCCGCCTGCGGCGACCGATTTGCCCCTCGCGCATGCGCCGGGCAAGGCGAAGGCAGTCTTTGCGGGCGGATGTTTCTGGGGAACACAGTCGGTCTTCGAGCGGGTCAAGGGCGTGGTTGATACCACCGCCGGCTATGCGGGTGGCTCCGCGGCGACAGCCACCTACGATCAGGTGACCACCGAGACCACAGGTCATGCAGAATCCGTGGAAGTGGTCTACGATCCGTCGAAGATCACTTACGGCCTGCTGCTGCGCATCTTCTTTTCCGTAGCGCACGATCCTACGCAGCTCAATCGCCAAGGTCCGGATGTAGGCACCTCCTATCGCTCCGCGATCTTCTACGAGAACGACGACCAGAAGCGGATCGCAGAGGCTTATATCGCGCAGCTCGATCGCGACAAGGTCTTTCCCAAACCGATTGTGACCGAAGTGACGCCGCTCAAGGGTTTCTACCGCGCCGAGGAATACCACCAGGACTACGCGCTGCATAATCCTGGCAATCCATACATCCTGGTCTGCGATCGTCCGAAGATCGAAGCGCTGAAGCAGCAATTCCCCGAGCTATTCGTTGATTACACCGGCAAGCACTGATGCGCAGCGTATCCAGATGAGTTCCACGTTGCCTCGTTCTAGAGTCTCGGTTGCGCATCCAGCCAGTTCTTCAGGTTGTGCTCCTGCAATGAACGAAACTCGATGCATCCATTGATGTGCTCGATCGCATGCTGCAGCGAGGCGTTCGAGGCCGGCACTCTGTGCGATGTGAAGAAGCTTTTCACATCATCACGAGCCTCGGGCGAACAGAAGTAGCCTGTGTAGGCGACAAGATAGCCGCCCGTGGAAGTCGTCAATTGAGCCTGCACTCTATCCCAGTTCGCTTTCATGTAGTTCCAGGCCTGGTCGCGCGTCGTTTCGTCGGCGAGAGGAATCGAGAATTGAAGGTAGGCATCCTGGTTGCGAACCTTCGGTGACATGGCATAGTCCAGCGCGCGCTTCACAAGCTGCGGCGAGCGGAATTCGGCTAGAAGTCGCAAGGCGTTGTTCTTGAACTGGGGATTGTCTGACGTCTCGTAAGCTCTCTCAAGCTTGTCGAACCACGCCGCATCGCCGTTTCGAGCTGTCACCGAGAGCGCCGCCTGGCCGATTGTGGCATCGATGGAGGCCGGGTCCGCGAGATAGCGATCCGCAATCTGCCGCGCCATGCTGAGAACTTCAGGGGACTTTCCATACCGCCCCACCGTCGCCAGCAGTTGAGCGCGCAGGCACCGGGTATTGTCGTCGTCGGAAGCAGCAGCCGGTCCGAGCTTAACGAGTATTGGCGCGAATGTGCTGTCGATCCAAGCGGAAAGCCGCGCGCGTTCCTCCGGGGTCGCAGCCAGCCGCTCGTAAATGGTTGCAACGTTCACCAGGGCGTTGGAAATGACCTCTGCATTCCCATCATTCTTGAGCGCAGCCACCAGCTGCAGATAATCGCCCACCTTGGCCTTGTCGGCGCGCACCTGGGCCCATTCATCGCCTGTTAGGCTGATGCGTTCCGCGGGAGCCAAGTCGGTTTCGATCCGCGCCACGAGCTTCGAGTATTCAGCCGGCGCATAGGCGGCGCGATAGTAGCCCCTACCCTCCCCATTGGCGAAGAACACCGGCGATGCGGGAACGTTCAGGCTCGAAGTTGCAGTTGTGAGTACATCGCAATTCCGGATGCCCGGCGCGCTTTTAAAGCAAACCGGCAAAGTCCATTGCTGCGCCGGATCGGGCTTCTGCTTGGGATCCAGGAAGAATCTCGTTTGATGCACGCTCACCTGGCCATTCGCGGGTTCGCCGAAGGTGAGCAGCGGTACTCCCGGCTGCGCTACGAGCGAGTCCATGATCTTATCGACGGGCTTGTGACTCACGGCCGTTTGCGCGTTCCAGAAATCTTCCGCCGTCGCATTCCCGTAAAGATGTGCAGCCAGATAGGCGTGAACGCCCTCGCGGAAGGTGTTCGCCCCGAGGTAATTCTCCACCATCAGCAGCACATCACCTGCCTTACCGTAGGAGATCCCGTCGAACATCTGGTTAATTTCGTCCGGCGTATCGGCTTTGGCGCGAATCGCGCGAGTAGTTGGCTGGGAATCGATATCGAGCGTCCTTTGCTCCTCGCTGGCGACAAGCAGCGGCACATTCCACGCTTTGTTGAAGGCTGCGGTGGCCTTGTTCTCCATCCAACTGGCGAAGCCTTCGTTGAGCCAGATGTTATTCCACCACTGCATCGTCACCAGGTCGCCGAACCACTGGTGGGCCATCTCATGGGTTACCACGATGGCTACATTCATCTTGGATTGAACGCTGGCAGTCTTCGGATCGATCAGCAACTCGGTCTCGCGAAAGGTGATAGCGCCGAAGTTCTCCATCGCGCCGGCTTCGAAATCGGGCACCGCAATCAGGTCCAGTTTTTTGAGCGGATAGCGAATGCCGAAATAGCTGTTGTAGTAGTGCAGCGCGAACTTCGCCACATCGAGTCCGTAAGAGGTGAGCGCCACCTTGTCCGGAGTGGAGCAGACGCGGATGTCTACGTTGTCCTGGCGGCCGGCTGTGCACGCAAAGTCGCCCACGAGAAAGGCGACCAGATACGTGCTCATCTTTGGAGTGGTGCTGAATTCGAGTGTATGTTTGCCGGCGCCGGGCCCCGGCGTGTCAGAGACGATGGCGCCGTTGGATATCGCCGTATCGTTCTGATCGACGACAAGAGAGATATCGAATGCCGCCTTGAAGGCCGGCTCGTCAAAGCAGGGAAATGCCCGGCGAGCGTCCGTGGGCTCAAACTGCGTCACGGCATAATTACGGCGCGCCGTTTTGGAGAGATAGAAACCGCGCAGCTCGTTGTTCAGAATGCCCGCGTAGTGAATCGAAAGCACCGCGCTGCCCGCGGGAATTGTCTTGGGGAAGGTAAAGGTGGCCTGTTCTTTCTGCGGGTCCAGTGAAACCACGCCAGTCTGCTCCGGTCCATTCGGGAAGATGGCGACCGATTGAAACGTGATCTCTGCAGCATTCAGCGTGATGGAGTTCGTTGGCTCTTTCAGATTGATATCAATCTTTTCGACCCCGGAGAACGTAGCAGCCTTCAGGTCAGGCGTGAGGGTCAGCGTGTAGTGCGTGGGAATCACCGTGTCGGGCAACCGTTGTCCGGATGCGGCGCGTACGCCGAAGTACAAAAACGCGCACGCCAGAGCAGAAACTGCCATGTGGCGGCAGAAAAAGCGAATGGAACTTCCCATGAAACCTCGCAGTGAATTTGGCCCGTCCAACACCCCTCGTGCCTTCCTTCTTCAGGTTTGACATCCACGACGGCCAAAAGGTGGCATGCGAGGGCACCACCATCTTCCCGGAGTCATTGCATTCTTTCGACGTTTTCGTGACAACTGGCCCTCGGAATGTGACTAGATTCTCTCAGTACAGGTCGTGCGAGGCCCTTTGCGAGCCGGCGAGTGGGACTGCGGCGAAGTTCCGGCCTAGGTTGTCCCGCGCGACGTTGCGAACAACCTCAACCTGTTTCACCGAGTGCTAGGTGGTGCTCGAAGCAGCACTGCGCAGCCAATCAGCGGCGCGGTGCTGTTTCGATCAGGCAGCCATCTGCGCCAGCCGGCGCACCGTCAACACGGTGATGTCGTCTTCCTGGCCGAAGGCCTTTGCCGCTTCTGCCAGATAAAACGCCGACTGATTGCTAAGGTTGTGCACGCGGTCAAAACCGAATAGCTCGCCAGATGCTTTCCGCGCCTCGACAACTCCGTCCGAAAGCAGGAGGACGCGATCGCCAGGGTGTAGATAAAGCCGCGATTCTTCGTACCTAACCTCCGGCAGAACCCCCAGCGGCAGCCCTCCCGCAAGCGCGACCTCCTGGCTGTTGAGGTAAGGAGGCAGATGGCCCGCGTTGGCTACTACAAGTTCTCCGTCGGCGCCGAACCACGCAGCCTGGCACGTGGTAAAGCTGTCTGTTCCCACCAGGACACGATTGAGGGACTCGAGAATCTTCGCCGGATTCTTCTCCTCCATGCGGCGCAGAGCTCCCATCAGCATCGAGACGTTCATCGCCGCCTTGAGCCCTTTGCCGGCTACATCGCCGATTACCACCAGGATGCCGCCGTCGCTCACCGGCTCGACATGGAAGAAATCACCCCCTACCTCGTTCGCCGGGTGGTAGATCGAGTCCACTTCAAACCCCGGTGTGGCGAGCTTCTCCTGTGGGATCAACAACTCCTGCACGCTACGGGCGGCCGCCAGTTCGCTCGATACCCGCTCCTGGTCACGCTGCACGCGCAGGAAACGGAAGAAGATGATCAGGATGATCACCAGAACCCCGGTAAAGTCGGCGATCGAGGCAAAGTGAATGGGGATCGGACCAGCCATGGCCGTTAGCGGCGAGTGGTACTCCTGCCCGGTCCACTCCGTCATGCTGGCCGTCACCACAGGCTCGAGGATTCCGATCAGGCTCAGCACGAGAGGAATCAGGAGAAGGCCCGCCTCGAAGTTGCGCCGTACCGCGGCGGAGATCAGGGTGACGAACATGAAAATCGCCCAAACCCCCGTCCAGACCATGCTGGCCAGGATCACGATGGCTAGGACGAGGCCAATGAACTGGATGTGACCCACCATCAGCAGCGCCGGTCCCACGCAACCCAGGATGGGCGCCGTATAGCGCAGCCAGCGGATGTACCACCGCCGGGGCAGCGCCAGGAACGCTACCAGAAACTCGAAGAAAAGATACGCCGAGATCAGTACCAGCTCGAGCATCAGAGCCGCGTACCACAGGCTGTCGAGCCGCGCCGTGCTTCCGGCCAGTTCCACGAAGCCGATTGGCGCCTGTGTCAGTTCATGCAGCGCCAGCCAGAGATATTCGGGATGGCCCTTCTGCGAGAAGTGCAGCGCCAGCAGAAACATCGCCAGCACCACCAGGACGGCTGAATACACAAGGCGCGGCAATCTTTCGAAGTAGCTCCGATCCTCCCAGATCCGTAGCTGGCGCTCAAGATCAGAGCGGTTGCCCAACGTGAGGCTGCGCGTGGCGAAGAAGTTGGTATACGAGCCGGGACCGAACGGAATGTAGATGGTGCGCACCGCCAGCGTCAGGGCGGTCTCTGAAGCGGGGACGTTCAAGTTGTACAGCCGCGAGATCGGCTGATAATGCTGTGGATTGCTGCCGTGCGGCCCTGCGGGCTGGACCTGCTTTCCATTCACGAACACGTCCGCGCCGGGTCCTTCGGTACCCACTCCCAGAGACGTATATTGCGAAACTGGCAACTCGATCAGCAGGGCGACCGGACCATGGTTCGGCGCAAGTTGGATATGAAGGCGAAACCAGGCGTAGCGCAGGCTGTGATCTGGCCCTACAGCCCTGGAGTTACCCGGACCCACTTCCACGTGAATCCCCTGCGACGACGAATCTGCATCCTGATTCTTGTCGGGAACCTCCTCCATGGCCGATTGTGCGCCGCGGACCGCCCATGCCGAATCATTGAAGTCAGGCGAGGCAGCCGCCGGGTCGGCCGTGATGCCCACCCGCCAGTTCTTGTCGAGCGCGAGCGGCGAGCCCAGGTTGGTCGCGTCGAAGACTGCCGCGAGGCTTTGCTTCGTAGCCGGCTGGGGCGCTTTGCCGGGACCAATTCGCGGAATGGCGTGGGAAGGCCTCGGCTGTGCAACCAGTTGTGCCGCCCCGCAGAGGGCGATGACAACCATTTTCAAGATGGTCTGTCGCAAGGAATCCTCCGCTTCGGTGTCCTTCACTTTATAGCAAGTCCTGCGCGGCACAGGCGGTGAAGAGAGGCACCGGACCGCAGCCTGCACGGGCTTTGTCGATCCTCTGGAAGTGCCGAATTGTCAAATAAATGTTTTTAGCCCTTCCGTCCTGTACCAAACGGGCGGATACTAGCGTCTAAGGAGTAAACCGACAGTGCAGGCGCGCTGGTAAGCTGCATGGTGGGAGGTAAGGTCATGAGGGCGCATCGCATCAGTCTAGGGGTGTCCGCCGTTGCAGGACTGACACTCGCGCTGGCCACGGGGGCCTGGGCTCAAGCCGGGTCAGCTTCCCCTTCCTCGCAACCGACCACGCCGGCACCATCGTCGACGCCGTCCGCGCAACCCGCACCCGGCACCACCCCCGTAGGCGGCGATATACCCGCTCCGGCGCAGCAGCCTGCCTCGGGAACAGCCTCTTCGGGATCGGGTCAGTCCGGCGACAAGACTCCATCCGCTCCGTCCAAGAAGCCCTCCGACAAAGATCCGGCGCCCGGCACCACTCCGGTCGGCGGTGACAGCCCCGCTCCTTCTGCTGACAAGGTCGACCCGGAGAAGGTCGTCGATCCAGGCAGCCAGATGATCAAGGTCAAATCCGGCAGTATTGAAGACGTCAGCGCGGTGGGCAATCGCGATATCGGCGGCCGCGGCCTGGGCAACTGGTACTCGACCGATAGCGAAATCAAGATGGGCAAGCAGTATGCCGACGAGATCGAGAAGAGCACCCGCTTCATCACCGATCCCGTGATCGACGAGTACGTGAACCGCATCGGCCAGAACATCGTCAAGAATTCCGATTGCAAGGTGCCGTTCACTATCAAGGTGATCGACTCGGACGAGATCAACGCAATGGCGCTTCCGGGCGGGTTCTTCTATGTCAACTCCGGACTGATTCTGGCGGCGGACGAAGAGGCGGAACTGGCTGGCGTGATGGCCCACGAGACGGCCCACGTCTGCGCTCATCACGCCGCACGCGAGATGACCCGCGCCAACTACGCACAGCTGGGCATGGTGCCGCTCATCATGATGACCGGTTACACCTGGACCGGCTATGGAATCTATGAAGCCGCCCAGCTGGCGATTCCGATCACCTTCCTGGAATTCTCGCGCGAGTTTGAGGCCCAGGCCGACTATCTCGGCGTGCAGTATATGTATCGCGCCGGCTACGATCCGCAGGCCTTCATCAGCTTCTTCGAGAAAATTCAGGCTCTCGAAAAGCGGAAGCCGGGTCTTGTCGCCAAGGCCTTCTCGGATCATCCGCAGACGCCGGATCGTATCCTCCACACGCAGGAGGAGATTGCGCGCATCCTCCCGGCAAAGGACGAATACACCGTCACCACCTCGGAGTTTGACGACGTCAAGGCCCGCCTGGCGCGCATCGAGAACAAGCGCCGCCTGACCGACACTAAGGGCATAACGCGGCCTTCGCTGCGCCGCGCCAGCACCAACGGCGACGACTCGGGCAACTCGGGGAACCAGACTCAGGCCAGCCAGACCGGCGACAACAACGGGTCCGATCAGCCGACGCTTCATCGGCGCGAAGACCAAAACTGATCCAGTGCGCCGGGAACCTCAAAGGCGCGGCTCACTGCCGCGCCTTTGCCGTTTCAAGCCGTTTGACCGCGGATTGCGACCTCTATCTCAGGTTTGCACCATTCGCCGCAACAGCTCAACCCCTTGTAGCCGCTCCGGCGACCTGGCCCAACGGGCAGGGGTTACGCCGGGTTAAATTCTGGTCCTCCGGCTGGTGAATTTATCAAGCAGAACCCATGAATTTCCTATAACTTCCGGAAATTCCTTGAACTCGCAGGCGAAACCGCGATATATACAAAGCTACCGGCAGATTTGCCGGAATCCCGCCCTCGGGGTATTTCCGTCCACAAGAGGAGGCAATATGCGCAGTGCCGCGGCCCGCTCCAATCTGCTTGTCCCTGAAGTGCGCGAAGTCATGGACATTCGCCAGGCCTCCGACTACCTCGGTATCTCGCCTGACACGCTGTACAAATATGCTTCCGAGGGCTTCGTTCCCGCCTTCAAGCTCGGCAATCGGTGGCGCTTTAAACGTTCCCGTCTCGACGAGTGGATGGACCGCCAGTCCGACATGCACTCGACAGCAGAAGTGGATCCCGAGAAGAAGAAGCCGGTGCAGTCGGCGATGTAAAAGCAGTTCGGTGCCATCAGTTCGCAGTTCACAGTACCGTGCACTGAGAACTCTGAACTGAGAACTGTCTGCTGATCCCTGTGATAAAACTGACCGAGTGGACCATCTCCGCCGCATGGGCGCACTGCGCCGCAAGTTAACCCGCGCCGGCCTTCCTGGCCTTCTTATCACGCACTTACCTGATCTCCGTTACCTCTGCGGCTTCACTGGCTCCAGCGCAGCCCTTGCCGTGACGCGCCGTGCCGCGCGGCTGTTTACCGATGGCCGCTACACGGCGCAAGCAGCTGCGGAGACGAAAGCCGCCCGCGTCCAGATTGTGTCGACTCCGCCGGCGGTCGCTGCTGTGCAGTGGCTGGCCGCGCAGCCCGCCGTCGAACTCGCGGGCTTCGATCCAGCGCGTACCACGGTTGCCGATCTCACCCGTTGGAAAGCCGCATTGCCGTACAGGCTGCGCCGCAGCTTTCTCTGCTCATTGCCTGCGGGCTTTGTCGAGCCGCTGCGCCAGGTCAAGGACGAAGACGAGCTTGGAGTGATGCAGGAAGCCGCGCTGATCGGCTGCCGTCTCTTCGACCATATCGTGTCGCACATCAAGCCGGGCGTCTCAGAAATTGAGATTGCTGCAGAGCTCGAGCACCAGGCGCGGCTGCTGGGCGCTGAAGGAATGTCTTTTGAAACCATCGTGGCTTCCGGCGCGCGTTCAGCGCTTCCGCATGGCCGCGCCACGGCGGTTGCGCTGCCGCGCCGAGGCTTTCTGACCCTCGACTTCGGTGTTATTCTCAAGGGTTATTGTTCCGATATGACGCGTACCGTCTTCCTCGGCAAACCGAAGCCGAAGGAGCGGGATGCGTACGCAACAGTGCTCGAAGCTCAAGAGGCTGCGGTCGCTGCGGTAAGATCAGGCGTGAGCTGTGGCGAAGTGGATGAAGCAGCCCGCAGCGTGTTGCGCAGGGAAGGATTGGCGGAGGCATTTTCCCACTCCACCGGCCATGGCGTCGGCCTGGAGATTCACGAGCCGCCGCGCGTCGGCGCCGGACAGGCAACCAGGTTGCTGCCCGGCATGGTCATCACTGTCGAACCTGGAATCTATCTGCCCGGTGAGTTCGGCATTCGCATCGAAGATATGGTTGCCGTGAATCGCAGCGGAGGCCAAGTGCTCACGCCTTCGCCCAAGGCTCTTATCGAACTTTGAAATCAAACTCCGCATCCGCCTGCGCGATCGATCGCGGGCCAGTTAAGGAACGAATGAAACCACAGGATATCCAAGACCTGAAACAGCTGATTGAATTCCTGAAGCAATATCAGGTCGCCGAGTTCGATCTGGATCGCGGTGACCTGAAGATCCGTCTGAAGTTTCATCAGCAGGAAAGCGCACCAACGAGTCTCGGGGATTTGGCGCGGCTGCTTCAGTCCGCTCCCGCGGCCGCAGCGCCGGCCCATGTTGCAGCAACACCGACGGCTGCGTCCGCTCCTGCCGCGCCTGCTTCCGATCCGGATGACGGTCTGCACGTTCTCAAGTCGCCCATCGTTGGCACGTTCTACGCCTCGCCATCACCGGGCGCTGCATCCTTCGTTTCGCCCGGCGACCGAGTCGAAAAGGGCCAGGTGGTCTGCATCGTAGAAGCGATGAAGCTGATGAATGAGATCGAGGCCGACGCCTCCGGTGAAATCGTCAAATGCTTCGTCACGAACGGCCAGCCCATCGAGTTCGGGCAGCCGCTCTTCGCCATTCGTTCCGCATAGGCATTTGCAAAGCGGAGTTAGTGCAGTTGGCGGCGTTCGCGGAGTTAGCAATACCAGCAGAGTTCCACTCTTCGCCGGAGCCTCGAGAACGGAAAATGAAGGTGCTGACTCCGCCAGCCACGCTAACCCCGCTAACTCCGCTCCAAAGGTTCGTTCATGTTTCGTAAAGTTCTTATCGCCAATCGCGGCGAAATTGCTCTCCGCGTCATCAACGCTTGTAAAGAACTCGGCGTGCGCACGGTCGCGGTGTACAGCGAGGCCGACCGTAACTCGCTCCACGTCCGCTTCGCCGACGAGGCCATTTGTATCGGCCCCCCACGACCGTCCGACAGCTATCTGAATGTTCCGGCCGTCATCTCTGCAGCCGAAATCGCCGATGTGGATGCGATTCACCCCGGTTACGGATTGCTCAGCGAGAATGCCAACTTCGCCGAGGTCTGCCGTGCATCGAACATCAAGTTCATCGGCCCGCCGCCCGAGGTCACCCGGCTGATGGGCGAAAAAGAGAAGGCCCGCCAGGCAATGAAAAAAGCCAACGTGCCCATTCTGCCTGGGTCCGATGGCATCATTCCCACCGTAGAAGATGCCGAGGCATGGGCCACGAAGGTTGGATATCCCGTTATTCTCAAGGCCAAAGCCGGAGGCGGCGGCCGCGGCATGCGCATCGCCCGCTCCGCCGAAGAACTGCCCAATCTTTTCCATGCCGCTAACGCCGAAGCCGCCAACGCCTTCGGCAATGGCGAGCTTTACATGGAGAAGTTCATCGAGAACCCGCGTCATATCGAGTTCCAGGTGCTCGCCGACGAGCATGGCCACGTGGCCACACTCTTCGAGCGCGAGTGCTCCATCCAGCGCCGCCATCAGAAACTCATCGAAGAAGCGCCCTCGCTGCAGGTCTCCCCAAAGCTGCGCGAAGAGATCGGCAAAACGCTTTGCCGCTGCCTTTCCGATATCGGCTACCAGAACGCAGGCACCATCGAATTTCTGATGGATGCGAACCAGCGCCTCTACTTCATCGAGATGAACACCCGCATCCAGGTGGAGCACCCGGTCACGGAGGCCATCACCGGCATCGATCTCGTCAAGGCGCAGTTGCGCATCGCATCCGGCGAGCAATTGAACTCAATCCTGCCGCGGAAGCTCGAGATTCGCGGCCATGCGATTGAGTGCCGCATCAACGCCGAACATCCGCAGAAATTCACTCCCTCGGCCGGAAAGATCACCGCATTCAATATCCCCGGAGGCAACGGTGTTCGCGTGGATACTGCGCAGTATGCCGAAGGCGTGATCCCGCCCTATTACGATTCGCTCATCGCCAAGCTCATCGTGCACGGCGCCGATCGCGAAGAGGCGATTGCCCGCATGGAGCGCGCGCTCAGCCAGTTTGTCGTGCAGGGCATTCATACGTCGGTGCCACTGCATCAGGAGATCTTTGCCGACGCCGGATTCCGCGCCGGCGAGTTCGATACCGGCTTTATGGAGCGTTTCCTCACCGCCCGCACCGCAGCCCAGAAGAAATTAGCCTGAACAAGCTCCTCCGTCTCAGAGCGTCCCTCCCCGAAATCTCCGTGCCCCATCCTTTCGACTTCTTTCTGTCGAAAGGGTGGGAGAGCACCGTTAGATGCCGACCCACCATCCGCTGACAAAGCGGCTTTCGCCGCCCCGCGCCGCTGTGTAACAATCGCTTCGATTCCCAAACGGGCGTAGACGCGGCATGGGCGAGGGATAGTTTTGTCGACCTCCACGAAGATTCATCAGACACGGACACTCCGCCACGTGTCCTTCGCATTCATGCTTGCAGGCCTGTTCTGCACGGCGAGTCCCGCGCAAACCGGAAGCTGGCCCGCCTACGGCGCCGACTACGCCAGCGATCACTACTCGCCGCTTACGCAGATCAATCGCAGCAACGTGCAGCATCTCACGGTGGCTTGGACCTATGACACGGGCGAGAAGGGCAACCTCGAAATCAATCCGGTGATCGTCGGCCGCACGCTCTACGCCTATACGTCCTCGCAGATCGTGATCGCTCTGGACGCGGCAAGCGGCAAGCTTAAGTGGAGGTTCGATTCCGGCATCCGCGCGACGCAACCGAATCGTGGCGTCACCTACTGGTCCGACGGCGGCAAGGGGCGAATCTTCGCCGGTGTGATGAACTTTCTCTACTGTCTCGATGCCGACACCGGAAAGTCCATCGTGAGCTTCGGCGAGAACGGTCGCATCGACCTGCGCAAAGACCTGCGCGGCGATTATGAAGAGCAGTCCGTCGCGCTCACCACGCCTGGCGTTATCTACAAAAACCTCATCATCGTCGGCGGACGCAATCCCGAGACACACCCCGCCCCACCCGGCGACATTCGCGCCTACGATGTGCACACCGGCGCGCTGCGCTGGAGCTTCCACACCATTCCGCACCCGGGCGAGCTCGGTTACGAAACCTGGCCGCCTGACGCCTGGAAGACCGCAGGCGCCGCCAATGACTGGGCCGGCATGTCCCTCGATGTGCAGCACGGTATCGTCTACGTGCCGACAGGCTCCGCCGTCATGGACTTCTACGGGGGCGACCGCGTCGGTGATGATCTCTACGCCAACTGCATCCTCGCCCTCGACGCCGCCACTGGCAAGCTGCTCTGGCACTTTCAGGGAGTGCATCACGACATCTGGGATCGCGATTTCCCCACGCCACCGGTGCTCTATGCGCTCCATGAAAACGGCCAGACAATTGAAGCCCTCGTGCAGCTGACCAAGCAGTCTTACATTTACCTTTTCAATCGGCTTACAGGCAAGCCGTTGTTTCCCATTCACGAGCATCCGTACCCTGCAAGCACCATCCCAGGCGAGGTTACCTCGCCCACACAGCCTGCGCCCGACTGGCCCTTGCCATTCGCCCGTCAGCAGCTCACTGCCGATATGCTCACCAACCGCACCCCAGAAGCGCATGCGTGGGCCGCGAAGGAATTCAGCACCCTGCGCAGCGGCGGTCAGTTCTATCCGATGGCCGTGGGCAAGCAGACGGTCGTCTTTCCCGGCTTTGATGGCGGCGGCGAATGGAGCGGCCCCGCGCTCGACCCGACGACCAACACGCTTTTTGTCGGATCCACCGAGATGGCCTGGCTCGGGGGTCTCGTCCCCGTTGCGCATGCTTCAAGCGCAGGCGAGCAACTTTACAACCAGCAATGCGCCGTCTGCCACGGGCTGAATCGAGCCGGCTCGCCGCCCGCGTTTCCGTCGCTGGTTGGGATTGAAGATCGTTTGAACCGTGAGGTGATCGTCCATACAATCCACAACGGCGCAGGCCGCATGCCCTCGTTCCCGAATATCGGCGACTCTAGTCTTACCGCCTTGCTCGAATATCTCCGCACTCCGGCCGCCGCCGGTGGACAGAATGAACAGGCGCTGCCGGGGCAGTCGGAACAACCCTACTTCAACTCCGCTGGCGGCACGGCCTATCGCGACCACTGCGCAACGTGTCATGGCGCCAACATGGAGGGGAACCCTCCTGCCATTCCCATGCTCGCTGGTGTAGGCAAGCGTCTGACGAAAGAACAGATCACCGCGCGCATCCACGAGGGTAAAGACGCGATGCCGCCCATGCCGCAGATTCAAGGGGTTGAACTCGACGCGCTTCTGCGCTACCTCGGCGTAGGCGAGCCGGAGCTGGCTCAGCCATCGGCCGAAGCCCCGCAATACGTCTTCACCGGCTACCGAAAATTCCTCGATCCCGACGGTTATCCCGCGATCGCGCCGCCATGGGGCACACTCAACGCCATCGACCTCAAAACCGGTAAGTATCTTTGGAAAATTTCGCTCGGTGAATATCCGGAGCTGGTGAAGCAGGGAATGAAGGAAACCGGCTCGGAGCTTTACGGTGGACCGATCGTTACCGCCGGCGGTGTTCTGTTCATCGGCGCAACGGTCTACGACCGCAAATTCCGTGCCTTCGATTCGAGCACCGGCAAGCTCCTCTGGGAAACCGAACTGCCTTTTGCCGGCCTCGCAACGCCATCCACCTACATGGTCGATGGCCGCCAGTACGTCGTCATCGCCGCCAGCGGCGGCCGCGACCCTAAAGGCCCGACCGGCGGCTCGTATGTCGCTTTTGCGTTGCCGCAATAGCGAAGAATTCACAAAATATTTTCGTTTTTCATTCGCCTTCTCCTCGTGCATGCGCTATGCTGGCTCTCGCAACTGGAGGAGATGCAAGATGGACTTTCAAAAGGAAATCATTGCTGAATATGACCGCGAAGCGGTACGCACGCGTAAGATCCTGGCCGCCGTTCCTGCCGATGCCGACTTTAGCTACAAACCCGACCCGAAGTCGATGAGCCTTGGTCGTCTCGCCGGGCATATCTGCGAGACGTCCGGCGACTGGGCTCTCCATGCGCTGACGAGCGACGCCCTCATCTTTCCTGCCGACCACAAATTCGAGCCGTATATCCCGGCATCTACTGCGGCGCTGCTGGAGCGCTTCGACAAGGATTCCGGAACAGCCAAAGCCGCGTTGGCTGTCTTCGATCCGGCGAAATGGAGCGACCACTGGAAGTTCGGCATAGGCGACCAGGTGTGGATCGACGAGCCGAAATACGAGGTTTGGCGGAACTGGGTGATCGGCCACACGATTCACCACCGCGCTCAGCTCGGTGTCTATATCCGACTCCTTGGCGCAAAGCTGCCGGGCGTCTATGGACCCTCGGCGGACGAGATGTAAAAGCAGAGATTGGAGAGCAGGGAATAGGGAATAGGAAAACAGATCGGTTCCCCGTCCTTTCGCTTTCTTTCCGGCGAAAGGACGGGCGACCGGCGCGACACGGAAGGGCGGGTCCAGCGCTGTCATTTACCCTGACCGTATGGTGTTTTCGTTCCCTCGAATTTATCCCATCCTCGATGCGTCAACTATTCCTGCTGCGGATCGCCAGGAGTTTCTTCGTCGGCTGGGCAGCGAGCTCGCCGAGGCCGGCGTGACGCTGCTTGAGTACCGCAACAAGAGCGGCTCGGACGCCGAGATCCTAGCCGATGCGGCAGTCCTGCGAAATGCTATGGCTGCGCCAACCGTCAAGCTAATTCTCGACGATCGCGCCGATCTGGTTGAGCCGGCGGGATTTGATGGTGTGCATGTCGACACGGGCGACATCTCTCCCGCTGATGCACGTCAACTCCTCGGTCCGGACCGAATTGTCGGTACCTTTTGTGGTAGCGATCGCCTCATCCCGGGGATTCTGGATGCGCCGGTGGACTATCTCGCCGTCGGGCCGGTCTTTCCCACCACGACTAAGCAGACCTCCAAGGCGCCGATCGGCGTCGAAGGCGTTCGCCGTATGCGGAACCTGGCAGGCTCGGACCGCATTCTCACTGCGGCTGCAGGTATCACCCTCGAAACGGCTCCGGCCGTTCTTGCCGCCGGAGCTTCGGCGGTCGCCGTCTCTGCGGCGATCTTCCGTACACCGAATCCTGCTGCCGAATTTCGCCGCTGGCGGGCAGTTCTCGGATGATGCATTCGGTTTACGAAAGTAGACCAATGGCCGACCGGGCGGAAGAAAGCTGAAGACATCCCGGCGAAATTCAGGTAATACTCTCTTCAGGTGTTGACCTCAAATCACGATCCCTCCACCGCCCCTGCCACAGCGGCCGAAACGCCAAAGCTGGTGCAGTCTCTCGGCCTTTTCAGTTCTACAGCAATCGTCATTGGTTCCATGATCGGTTCCGGCATCTACATCGTCGATGCCGACATCGCCCGCGGCACCAACTCGCCGGCGCTCTATCTCGGCGCCTGGATCGTGACCGCCGTCATGACGCTGATCGGTGCGCTCAGCTACGGCGAACTCGCTGCCATGATGCCCCGCGCTGGCGGTCAGTACGTGTATCTGCGCGAGTCGCTCGGCCCCTTGTGGGGATTTCTCTTCGGGTGGACGCTTTTCCTCGTCATCCAGACCGGCACTATCGCCGCCGTCTGCGTCGCCTTCGGCAAATTCCTCGGCGTCTTCTTTCCGGCGGTTTCCACCACGCACTGGCTGTGGCACATTGCGCACGTGCCGGCGTGGCGCGTTGGTCCCATGGTGCTGGGCAACATGGAGATCGGCGTGAGCACTGCGAATCTGGCCGGGATCATCGTCGTTGTCTTCCTTGCCATCGCCAACATCTTCGGGGTGCGGCTCGGAGCGCTCATCCAGAACGTCTTTACCTCCGCGAAGGCGCTTTCGCTTGGCGCGCTCATCCTGATTGCGTTCACCGTTGGCGTGAATGCAACGGCGTGGAAGGCCAACTTTGGCGCGGGCTGGAGCCAGTTCTGGAAGAACGCCGGCTGGAGCACGCTGCATCCGGTGCAGGTGGGCGTCGGTGGCCCTATTGCCTGGGTGAATCTGCTGGTAATTCTGGCGGTCGTTCAGGTGGGCTCGCTCTTCTCTGCCGATGCCTGGAACAACATTACTTTTACCGCCGGCGAAGTGAAGAATCCGCGCCGCAACCTGCCGCTTTCGCTGATTCTTGGCACCGGCTTTGTGCTTGCCGTCTACTTTCTCGTATCGCTGGCATACATCGTGGTTCTGCCGCTTCACGGAGATCCCCACGGCGCAACGGCTCTCGCCCGCGGCGTTCAGTACGCAGCGGAAGATCGCGTCGCCACAGCGGTGCTGGGGCAGGTGTTTCCCTCGGCTGGCGCGGGACTCATGGCTGCGGCGATTCTCATTTCCACCTTCGGCTGCGCCAACGGTATGACACTCGCCGGTGCGCGCGTCTATTACGCCATGAGCCACGATGGCCTCTTCTTCAAATCCGTCGGCAAACTGCATGCGCAGTATAAGACGCCCGTGGCCGGTCTTCTTGTCCAGGCCGCATGGACCATCCTGCTTTGCGTATCGGGCTCCTACAGCCAGTTGCTCGACTACATCATCTTTGCCGAGCTGGTTTTCTACATCCTCACCATCGCCGGCCTTTTCGTGCTGCGCGTTAAACGGCCTGATGCGCCGCGACCTTATAAGGCGCTCGGCTACCCGGTGTTGCCCGCGCTTTACATCGTCATGGCCGCATGGATCTGTATCGTATTATTGCGGTACAAGCCTCAGTACACGTGGCCGGGACTGGCTCTGGTTCTGCTCGGTATTCCTGTTTATCTCTTCTGGTCGCGCTCGTCCGCAATACCGGCCCAAGACGTATAGCATCCATTCAATCCCTGGAGGAAGTGCCAAATTTCATGGTCAAACTTGGTTGCACACAACCGATACACGACCCGTTGAGCGGAACGGTGGATCAACAACAGAGACGGGGAGAGAATTGATGCCAGGCAAGCTGTTAGCCACCAAGCCCATCGCCGCGATTCTCGCCGAGGCGAATGAAGCCACCGAGCACTCGCTCAAACGCGCCCTCGGACCGATCAACCTGATCACGATTGGGATTGGAGGGATCATCGGCGCCGGTATCTTCGTTCTCACCGGCACCGCTGCTGCCCAGTTCGCCGGTCCGGCTATTGTGATTTCATACATCATTGCCGGTATCGGTTGTGTCTTCGCGGGCTTGTGCTACGCGGAGTTTGCTTCGATGCTTCCCATCGCCGGCAGCGCCTATACCTACGGCTATGCGACCATGGGTGAACTTGTCGCGTGGATCATCGGCTGGGCGCTCGTGCTCGAATACGCGTTTGGAGCCGCTACAGTAGCCGTCGGCTGGAGCGGCTTCGTCAACAGCCTGCTGGGATTTTTTGGCGCCCAGCTACCTTTCAATCCCACACCGAAGATCTCGTTTGTACTCTTTGGCCATCCTGTTGCGGCGCAGGTTGACCTGTTCGCGCTGATGGCCATCGTCGTGATCACGATCATTCTGGTCGTGGGCGTGCGCGAGTCGGCAAACTTCACCAGCACAGCGGTCCTGATCAAGGTATCGATCGTGCTGTTCTTCATCGGACTCGCCACCGTGTACGCTTCCGCCCACTGGTCGCAGATGGTCGCCAACTGGCATCCCTTCATCCCCAAGAACACCGGTCATTTCGGAGAGTTCGGGTGGTCCGGGATCATGCGCGGCGCAGGCGTGGTTTTCTTCGCGTACATCGGGTTCGACGCGGTTTCCACCGCCGCCCAGGAGGCGCGCAATCCGCAAAAGGACATGCCTTTTGGCATTCTGGGTTCGTTGATCGTGTGCACCACGCTGTACATCTTTGTGGCGGGTCTGCTCACCGGCATCAAGTCCTACACCACGCTCAACGTTCCGGCTCCGGTTGCCGACGGCGCGGCGGCCATCGGCGTCCGCTGGGGCGTAATCCTCATCGATCTCGGCGCCATTGCCGGCCTCGCCTCGGTGATGCTGGTGATGCTGCTGGGGCAATCGCGCGTGCTCTACACAATGTCCCGCGATGGATTGCTTTGGGAGTGGGTTGGCCGGCTGCATCCACGGTTCTGCACACCCTACCTCACGTCGATTGTGGTCGGCATCTTTGCTGCGCTCCTCGCGGCGCTGCTTCCCATCACCCTGCTAGGGGAACTCGTCAGCCTCGGCACGTTGCTGGCATTTACCATCGTCAGCCTGGGCGTTTGGGTGTTGCGCGTGAGGCACCCCGATCTGCATCGGCCCTTCCGGACGCCGCTGGTTCCGCTGGTGCCCATCTGCGGCATGATCGTGTCCCTGGCGCTGATGTTTTCGCTCGATCAACCGGCCTGGATCGGCTTTGGCAGTTGGCTGATCTTCGGACTGGTTATCTATTTCACTTACAGCCGCAAGCACAGCAAGGTGCAGAAGCTTGCCGCTGCGCGGGAAGGGAACAGGGCGGTTCGCTGAGGGCGGGTACGCGTGTGTTCTGGACTCTCTTCCGCCTATATAAGAGAATCCCTTCGGCCGCTCCTGATTGCTCAGGCCATCGTCGAAGGGATCACTTTTGCTGACCGCCGATGCTGTGATTTGCCGTTATCCCGGGCCCATCCGCAAGGTCTGATCGTTACGCAGTCGTCTTCGCACAGAACTCGTCGAAGGCACGCACCAGCTCGCCGGCGATCTGCTGGGCCGTGGCCTGCTCGATGACGAAGCGCTGCATCAGGTACACCAGCTTGCCGTCGCGGAGAATTGCAATCGCCGGAGAACTTGGCGGATTGCCCTCAAAGTAGCTCCGCGCCCGATCCGTCGCCTCGCGATCCTGCCCGGCAAACACGGTAATCTTGCGGTCCGGCTGATTTACGGAGTTCGCCAGCGCCAGCCTCACGCCCGGCCGCATCTTGCCCGCTGCGCACCCGCAGATTGAATTCACTACCAGGAGCGTTGTTCCCGGCTGCGTAACCTCTGCGTCCACTTCTTCGGCTGTCCGGGTTTCCTTGATTCCCGCGCGCGCCAGCTCCTCGCGCATGGGCATCACCATCAGTTCTGGGTACATGTTTACCTCCGGCAGGAGATTGCCTGATCTCATTTTACCGTTAAAAGCTGACAGCCCACCGGCATCCTCCCGCGGACTCCATATTGCGGAACAAGATGCGATAGCCTTGAACCAATGCACATCGAAGAAAATCGGCCACTTGCACCTTTCACGACGTTCGGCATCGGGGGCCCGGCGCGCTGGTTTGTTGAAGCCGCAAGCGAGCCGGAGATTGTCGAAGCCGTCGAATGGGCCCGGGTGCGGGGCGTGCCGCTCTTCGTGCTCGGCGGCGGCAGCAACCTGCTCATCTCAGATGCCGGATTCGACGGCCTGGTTCTCCGCATCACCCTGTGCGGGGTCTCTGTACTGGGCACGGGCGGCGCCGCGCGTGTATACCGCGTTGCCGCGGGTGAACCGTGGGATGATTTCGTGCAGCGCAGCGTAGACGACAACTGCTCAGGGATCGAGTGTCTCGCCGGCATTCCTGGCACGGTGGGCGGCACGCCGGTCCAGAACGTGGGCGCCTACGGTCAGGAGGTCGCTTCCGTCATCGAGCGTGTCCGCGCCTTCGATCTTCAGGCGCATGCCTGGACCGAATCCACCGCCGCCGAGTGCGATTTTGCCTATCGCCGCAGCCGCTTCAACTCGAGCGATCGCGGCCGGTTCCTCATCACCAGCGTCGACTACCGGCTCACTCCCGGCGGCGCGCCAGCACTGCATTACCAGGACCTGAAGCAGGCCTTCCTGCAGAGCGAGCCCAGCCTTGCCGAGGTAGCCGCCACGGTGCGCCGCATTCGTCGGGCCAAGGGGATGTTGCTCGTTGACGGCGATTCCGACTGCCGTAGCGCGGGTAGCTTCTTCAAGAACCCGGTGATCTCCGAAGCGCATTTCAAAAGAGTTGCCGCGGGCGGCTCGGCCGTTCATTTTCCTGCGGGCCCAGGCAGGATAAAGCTCCCTGCGGCGTGGCTCATCGAACAAGCCGGTTTTTACAAAGGCTACTCGTTGGGTGCGGCCGGAATCTCTTCGCGGCACACTTTGGCGCTGATCAACAGGAGCGGTGCAACTGCGGCGGAGATCCTCGAACTGGCTGCGCAGATCACTGACGCGGTAGAAGCCCGCTTCGGTATCCGGCTGGAGATGGAGCCGGTTCTGGTGGGATTCGAATAAGAACGTTTTACCGCCTGGGGATCTCATTCCGGTGTAAAATTTCTGTGTTCCCCGGTGAGGTTGAGATTGGCGGCACTATGCGCCCTGCCTTCCTCCCGTCTCCTACCATCCTGGCCCGAAGACAGGCCGTTCTTATTGCAGTTGCAGCTATAGTCGGGGCAATTTTTTGGGCGGTTGGCCAGCCAATCAACCTCGTCACCGTCCTGCTCTATTCGCTACTACTCGGAAATCTGACCAAACCCGCAACCGATGGGCTTCGCTTCCTCTACTGGAAACGGCGCTTTCCCTACAACTGGCTTCTCTTCTTTCTGGCCCTCGCGATCGTGCTGCCGCCGGTCTATGTCATCTCCACAGTGGTTGTATGGCGGTACGCGCCGCCGTCACCGCAGTCGCTCTCGCACCTGCTGTGGACCGGCTGGAAGTTTCCGGTCGTTGTGACCGTGGTCTTCAGCGTGCTCTCGTACCTCTATAGCATCAGCCGCGATAAGCTTGAGAGCCGCAATCGGGATCTGGAGCGGTCGGTAAAGCAAGAAGCGAAGGAGCTCGAACTGCATCAACAGGAGCTGCAGCGTGCACGCGAGATACAGCTATCCCTGCTGCCAAAGGAGATCCCGCAGCTTTCTGGATTCGAACTGGCAGGGTCGTGGCGGCCGGCACTTACCGTCAGCGGGGATTATTTTGACGTTGTCCGGCTGAACGATCACAAGCTCGGCATTTGCATTGCCGATGTCGCCGGCAAGGGTGTTTCCGCCGCGTTGCTCATGGCCAATGTGCAGGCCGCCGTCCGCGCCTTTGCCGCTAGCGCCGCCAGCCCCGCCGAGCTTTGCGGCAAGATCAATCTCCTGCTGCACGAAAACGTTGCCGTCGGTAAGTTTGTGACGCTCTTCTATGGCATTCTCGATGGCGAGACGCGCACGCTGGTCTACTGCAATGCCGGACATCCCGATCCAATCCTGATTTCGCACGATACGTACCGTGCCCTCGATCACGGTGGTGCTGTTCTGGGAGTATTCCCGGCATGGCACTACGAGAATGCGACGGTTCGGCTCGAGTCCGGAGACCGCGTGTTGTTTTTTACAGACGGAATTACGGAAGCGACCTGTTCCGACGAATGGGAATTCGGAGAGAAGAATCTCGTGAGCCTGGCGCAGGCCCACTTGAAAGATTCCGCGTCGGCGCTGAGTTCGCTGCTGCTGGATGGGGTCTCTTCTTTTTGTGATTCCCATTTTCAGGATGACGCGACGCTGCTGGTCGTTGCCGCCAAATAGACTGCGTGCAGTTCAGCGTGTTTCGTCGCGCAATCGCCCGAGCAATCTTTGCCGCTCGCCGGCAAGCACTTCTGCCGCCGGTCCCAGGGCCACCTGGCGGCCTTCGTGAAGCAGCAGCACCTCCGCGCTGGTCGCCAGCGCGTCGCTCACATCGTGCGTCGCGAGCACGGTCTGTACGGCGTTCGCTTGTGCCCAGGCCTGCAGTCGCTCCAGCAGCGCATCGCTGGCTGCTCCGTCGAGCGCGGAGAACGGCTCGTCCAGCAGCAGCAGCTTCGGCGACGGAGCCAAAGCTCGCGCCAGCGCCACGCGCTGCGATTGACCTCCAGAGAGATTCACAGTGCGCCGGCCGGCCAACTCTGAAGCTCCTACCAGTGCCAGCATCTCGTCTACGCGCTGCGCGCGTTTGGTGCGATCCCATCGCGTAAGTCCGTACGCCACATTCGCTGCTACGTTCAGGTGCGGGAAGAGCGCCGGCTGCTGAGCGACCAAGCCGCTGTGCCGTCTGCCGGGATGTGTCCAGATTCTGCGTGCCGCATCGGTCAATGTGGCGCCATCCAGCGCAACGCGCCCCCGCGTCGGCCGGTCAAGCCCAGCTAGCAGTCGCAGCAGCGTGCTCTTGCCCGCGCCCGAGTGCCCGAAGATTACCGTCCAAGCGGCCGCAAAGCGGCACTCCACCTGCAGATGAAATCCACCGCGGCGTGCATCGAGCTCCACTTCAAGCACGGTGCCCTCCGCGCGCGGTCGCGCGTCGCTGGCCTGTGGAGTAGATCACGGCAAGAGCCAGCACGCTTAATCCCAGCAGGATTGCCGCTGTCCGTTCCGCGGCGCCGTAGTCGAAGTTCTCCACCTGGTTGTAGAGCACAATCGAGAGTGTGCGCGTGGCGCCGGGAATATCTCCGCCCAGCATCAGCACTACGCCGAACTCACCCACCGTATGCAAAAAGGGAAGCACGGCTGCTGTAATCAGCGATCGCCGCGCCAGCGGAACCAGCAGCGTAGTGACGGTGCGTACCGGTCCGGCGCCGAGCAGTCGCGCTGCGTCAACCAGCGAGGTGGGCACGGCTGCAAAGCCGGCCACGAGCGGCTGCACGGCAAACGGCAGGCTGTAGATGACGGAGCCCACGACGAGGCCTTCGAACGAGAAGGCCAGGGGATGCCCGAACAGCAACGCGACAGCGCGCCCCACCGCGGTGCGCGGTCCCAGCAGCACGAGCAGAAAGAATCCGAGCACTGTGGGCGGCAGAACCAGAGGCAATGTCGCCAGTGCTTCCAAGGCGGCAAGCCAGCGTCCGCGTCCCAGCACCAGCAAGGCCGCAAGCGGCACGGCGACGGCCAGCAGAATCGCCGTCGTCACAGAGGCCAATCTCAAGGTGAGCAGAAGCGCTTGCCAGTCCATTCGTTCACTTCACCGGCGTGAGCCCGCTCTTGGCAAGCTCTGCCTGCACCGGAGTCGAGAGCAGAAAGTCGAGCAGCTTATGCGCCGCCGCAGGCTGTTTTGTAGCGCGCACAATCACCATCCCCTGGTCGACCGGCGGGTAAAGATCGTGCGGGATGACGAAGTAGCGGCCGCTCGCGGAGAGCTTCGGCGTCAATGCCGAGGTGAGCGAGATCAATCCCGCGTCGGCGTTGCCGGAGTCCACAAACTGCGCTGTCTGCGCGATGTTTTCCGCTGTCACAATCCGCGGCTTGAGCGTGTCGTACAGATTCAGGTGCTCGAGCACCGAGACGGCGGCCCGCCCATACGGCGCGCGCTGCGGATTTGCAATGGCCAGCCGCTTCAGGTTCGCGTCGCGCAGAAGAGCGAGCGACGGCGGCGGCAGGTTCGAGTCTTTGCGCTCCCATAGCACGAGCGTGCCGCGGGCATAGGAAATCGGCGCACGCTCGCTCGCATCGGCAGCCGCCGCGTCGATCACCCGCTGGGGGAAACTCAGATCGGCGGAGAGGAATACGTCAAACGGCGCGCCATTTTCGATCTGCATCGCCAGCACCGCCGATGCCTGGTAGGTCGCCTCCGCGTGAATCCCAGTCTGCCGTTCGAATTGCACCAGAATGGGCGGCAGCACCGGTTCCAGATCAGCGGCCGCGGCTACGCGCAGCGGTATCTGCGCGCCGGCCTGCGCGCACAGGAGCACTGTGAACAGGGCAGGGAAGAATCGCTTCAGCATGGAAGTAGACCGTGCCTCATCCACAGCATAGGTTTCGACATACCTGCTAGGCTAACACCAGGTATGAATGACAATTTGCACCAGTTGCGCTGCTTCGGCTGCGGAAGCCGGATCGCAGGCGCCGAAGCCCAGGCCGATTTCCGTTGTGCCGATTGCGGCGAGCTTTTTGAGGTCGAATATCCCGGATGGGTCCAGCGCCGCGGCCCCGATCGTCCCAATCCCGCAGCGCTCAAATGGCTCTGGCGCGAGCGCCGCTGTTCCTCTGAGACGCTCGACCAGTCCGGTGTCTGGCGTTATCGCGAACTGTTGCCCATCCTGAACAGTTTTGGCAATGCCGTGACGCTGCGCGAAGGCAACACCCCCCTCTATCATCTGCCACGCACTGCCAAAGCCCTTGGTGTCGACCAGATCTTTGCCAAGCACCAGGGAATGAATCCCACGGCTTCCTTCAAAGACACAGGCATGACCGCCGCGCTGAGCGTGGCGCGCGAACGCGGCTTCGACTGGGTGGCGTGCGCATCTACGGGCAACACTTCCGCCGCAATGGCCGCCTACGCCGCGCGCGCCGGCCTGCGCAGCCTGGTATTGATTCCCGAGGGAAAAATCGCCTGGGGCAAGCTTTCGCAGGCAATGGACTACGGAGCAATTACCTGCCAGCTGAAGACCGACTTCGACGGGTGCCTCGCCGTGCTTACCGAGATCGTGCGCTCGGCGCCCATTTATCTGCTCAACTCGGTCAATCCCTATCGCCTGGAGGGCCAGAAGACCCCCGCCTTCGAAATCGCAGAGGCCTTCGACTGGAATGTTCCTGACCACATCATCGTTCCCGGCGGCAACCTGGGCAACAGCTCTGCGCTGGGCAAAGGCTTTCGTGAGATGCACGAGCTTGGCCTGGTCGCCCGCATGCCGCGCATCTCTGTAGTGCAGGCGGCGGGAGCGAATCCGCTGGTGCGTAGCTTTGCTACGAGCAACGGCGCTTCAATCGAGGCGCTCGAAGCGAATACGCGGGCCACGGCCATTCGCATCGGCAATCCTGCGTCATGGCGCAAGGCCGCGCGCGTGATTCAAGACACTCATGGCTGGTGCATCGATGTTACCGAAGCCGAAATTGCGATCGCAAAGGCCGAACTGGGCGCCGAGGGACTTGGCTGCGAGCCTGCCTCCGCCGTTACGCTGGCAGGATTGAAAAAGCTGCGCGCGAAGAGCCTGATCGACTCTAGCGACTCCGTGGTCCTCGTTCTGACCGGCCACACTCTGAAAGACGCCGATTACACCATCGACTTCCATCGCGGAACGCTCCTGAACCAGGAAGAAGCCGCCGGCCACGAGAAGGAGATTGCCGCGCTGCGCCGCAATGCTGTCGTGGTGGACGCAACGCCCGCCGCGGTTCTGGCTGCCATGAAGGAAATGAGCGTATGAGCGAGCCGCAATCTTGCGCTCTTCGTCTGCGGCTGCCGGCGACGTCGGCAAACCTCGGGCCGGGATTTGATTCGGTGGCCGTAGCCCTCGATTTCTTTCTGGAGATAGAGGCTGCGCCGGCGCAGGAGTTCTCCATTGCCGCCACCGGCCGCGATGCCGCGCGCTGCATGCGTCTGGAAAACAACCTGATTCTCGAGACATATAAGCGTCTCCTCACGGAAAACGGTCGGCCCATCGTGCCACTCGCCATACAGATGGCGAACGGCATTCCGCTGGGTATGGGCTGCGGCTCCTCCGCGGCTGGCCGTCTTGCCGCCATCGCTCTGGCCAATCACTTCGGCCAGCTTCGCTGGGAGACGGACCGCATCCTTGAAGAAGCCTACTTGCTCGAAGGCCACCCGGATAACGTGGCCGCATGCTGGCTGGGCGGATTCGCCGCAACCGCCTGCGAAGGCCACAAGGTCCGCGTCGCTCGGGTCGTCCCACCGGCCGCATGGCGGGCTATTGTCGCGCTTCCAGCGGAACCGTTGCCCACCAGCAAGGCGCGTTCGGTGCTGCCCGCCAGCTATCCGCTCGCCGATGTGGTGGCCAACCTGCAGGCCGTTTCGGTGCTGACGCTGGCCTTTGCCCAGGCCCGCGCGGATCTGCTTGCGGCCGCCATGAGTGACCGGATTCACCAGCCCTACCGGGCCCCTATCTGCCCGCTCCTGCCGATGCTGCTGCCGCTCGTTGGTCAGCAGGGCATTCTGGGAGCGGCACTGAGCGGCGCCGGACCGTCAGTTCTGGTGATTGTGGACTGCGAAGCCAATCTGCCGCAGGCTGAAACGGCCGTGCGCGGAGCGCTCCGGAGACCGGACGAAGCCGAGCTGGTAATCTGCCGCTTTCAGCCGGGTGGGGCCAACGAACTCTAACGCACCGCGCCCGATGCCCTTTCTTACAGGTTAATCAGTCGGTAATTTTCTTTGGTCTTGCTAATATCTTTCTGGATAATCACCATTTAGGGGTTACCATACGATTACTGAAGTTTACTTGCTATTCATCCCCGGAACACATACATTCGCATCCGTGAGCAGTTCTGGGGGAGGGCTGCTCTAGCGCCCGTGATCCGCTCAGGATCCGGGCGCTTCTATTTGCAGCAATGTGAGTTACGGGCCGGAACTCGCGCGCAGTGCGACTTTAACAGACAGGCTTGCATCCAATGGAAGTGCAATTGGCAACGCGCTTCCTGTACACTGGGAAACCAGTAGGGGGACCGCAAGGAGGAACATGGCTGGTCTGGGAGTTCTTGAAGTTAACGACGCGAATTTTGAGGAAGAAGTATTGCGCAGCGAACTGCCTGTGATGGTGGATTTCTGGGCAGTGTGGTGCGGTCCTTGTAAGGCAATTGCACCGATCGTTGACAGCGTGGCGACGACCTACGCGGGCAAGATCAAGGTCGCCAAGGTCAATGTGGATCAGAACGGCGCAACGCCGTCGCGCTACGGCATTCGCGGCATCCCGGCGCTTTTGTTCTTCAAAGGCGGCAAGGTAGCCGACCAGATCGTCGGATACGTGCCGCAAAGCGTCATCGAGGAGAAAGTCCAGCGCATGCTTTCCGTCAGCAGCGTCAACGCCTAAAAAGCACACGGATTTCAATTGGAGAGCCCGGCCATTGCGCCGGGCTTTCTTATGCGTTCAGGCGCGTCCGCGGAACTGAATAATGCGCCTCCGGTCGCGTTTGGAGGGCCTGCGTTCCGGGACTGGCATCATCTGTTGGAGTGCTCTGCGCTCGGTCGCGGCCCTTAGGCGCGCCTCCTGGCTTGCTTCCGTTTCCCGGTAGAGGGTCTGAGCTACTGCGGCAGGCCCACGTACCTCGCTCACCGCCAGGACGTCGATCTCGAAGATGCCGCCTTCATTCTCAATGTGGAGCCGGTCGCCCGCATGCACGTCTCGGGCGGGCTTGGCTTTGACTCCGTTGGACTGAATCCTGCCCAGGTCGCAGGCCCGCGAAGCGAACGCCCTCGTCTTGAAGAAACGCGCTGCCCAGAGCCACTTGTCCATTCGCACGGAGTTGGGGCGCACGGCATTCGGCGGGGAAGTCATTGAAGAATTATAAGAAACTGGAGAGCCGGCTTCCGCTTGCAGGTTGTAGTTCGGAAGCCGCATCGAGGCTACGGCTTGTGTTCGATGGTCCAGATATAGAGATATTCGGCGTCGCTCGAGGTAGCCACTTCGATGCCACGCTGCCGAGTCGCCCGGTTCAACGCGGATCGGATGTTCTCCTTGGAGTCAGGAAGCGCCGCAAGCGGAACCTTCAAGGCGGTTTCCGGCTTTAGTTGCGCGATGTCGCTCAGAAGCTGACTGACGATCTTCTTATGCTTTCCTTCTCGGCCCTTAGGGACTTCAACTTGCCGAATCGACGCAAAGTTCATCGCGGTCGGTTCAGTTTTCTCAACCACAGCTCCCCTCCCTTCTCCTCACGCATAGGTAGCCTGGTTCCATTGACGTATCCCTAACCTTGCATAAAAGTAACGTATAGTAAAAGCATATAAATAACGCAGCGAATGCGCAACTATAACCATTCAATCGCTATTCTGCAACTCGATTTTTCAAGATATCTCCGCTGCGTAGAAGTTGCGAGATTTGAAAGATTAGCCTCGTACACTCAAAGATTTAACCCGTACTCCGGAATCCCTGCTACGGTGCCATTAGAGGTGAAATTAGATATGAGCGATAAGCGTACTTCCCCTGTAGTTCCTCTCAGTCAGGTGCCACCCCGTGACACCAGCGCCTATCGTCCGGTGGTGCTTGTTGTCGATGATGAATCCGCGATCGCTGACACCCTCACCGAGATCCTCTCTCGCAGCGGCTATGCAGCCATGGCTGCCTATGATGGAAACGATGCGCTGGAGAGCGCGCTGCTGACTCCTCCCGAACTGCTCATCACCGACGTCGTTCTGCCCGGCATGAGCGGCATCGAACTAGCCATTACCGTCCGGCGCATCTTTCCCGACTGCAAGATCCTGCTGTTTTCCGGGCAAGCCTCTACCGCCGACCTGCTTGCCTCTGCCAAACGTGAAGGGCACCACTTCACCTTGTTGAGCAAGCCGATTCATCCAAAGGATCTGCTGACCTGCGTTTCCGATTCTCTCAAACGCGGCGCACATGTCGGAACAGCCGCGATCTGATCGCGAACGTGACGGCAGTCACCGGCCGAGACACGCAAAGCGCACATACTTCTCCCGGTAGACGAACGAGGACCGGTATTGCTGGATTCCTGGCTTCCGCGCAAGCGTGACACTCATCTAGCCGAGGTCAGGAATTCCCGCCGGCGCCGGATTCGCCCGCTCTTGATCGCGAGGAGGGGTCGTCCGATGAATGCGCAGTGTGCCAAATGCGGAATGCCACTAGAAGCGGGTTGGGGCTTTTGCCCTCATTGCGGATCGGTCGTAGCTCACGAAGGCGAGCGAACCGCAGCGCCGCAGAAACACGAAGCCGTTCCCGTGAAGGGCGCCTTCAGCGGGCTGCTGTTCGGCGTGATCCTGACGCCAGTCCTGCTGATCTCCGGTGGAATGCTTTGTTGCACCGGCCTGGGAGCTTTTCTCGGAGTTCCGCTGATCATTCTTGGGATTCTCGCCCCGCTCATTGGCCCCACGTTGGGTATGAACGCGGTTCGCGGGACATGCCCGTGGTGCGGCGCAAAGGTAAGCAGCATAAGCCCCATTGACACCTTTGTCTGCTGGTCCTGCCAGAAGAAGATTCAGGTGAAGCACCGCGAGCTGTTGCGGGCGTGACGGACGGCACTGATTGGGGGCCGCTGTAGCCTGGCTCAGGAACGGGCGGGCTGCACTTCATGGAAGTGTTGCCAGATCTTCTCGGCGGTCTTGCGGGAAACTACTGCGGCCAGCGATTCCACCGTGGCCTGCTGCACATCGCGCAGGCTGCCGAAGTGCGTAAGCAGCCGCTGGCGCGTCTGTGCGCCTACGCCGGGAATTTCCAGCAGTGCCGAGCTGCGGTCGCGCATGGCGCGCCGCTGTCGGTGATAGCCGACTGCGAACCGGTGGCTCTCGTCGCGAATCATCTGCACCAGGTGCAACACCGGTGAGCGGCGGTCCAGCACTACAGGCTCATCTTCGCTGCCGTAGAGGTAGATCACCTCTTCGCGCTTGGCGATCGAGGCCAGCGGCTGCGAGGTGAATCCCAGTGACTCCAGCGCCTCCGCCGCCGCGTGCAGCTGCCCCAGGCCGCCGTCGATCAGCACCAAGGACGGCATTGGCTTATCTTCTTCCTTCAGCCGCCGATAACGCCTCTCCACGACTTCACGCATCGACGCGAAGTCGTCGACTCCGAGCACCGTCATGACCTTGAACTTGCGGTACTGCGACTTGTTCATCTTGCCGTCTTCCCACACCACCATCGAGGCGACGGTCTCCGCGCCTTGAATGTGAGAGATGTCGAAGCACTCGATGCGTTTGGGAAGCTCCGGCAGCATGAGCGCGTCGGCCAGCGTCTCCGCGATGGCCTTGCGCGATGGCTCCAGCACGCGGAAGCGCTGCGTGTAAGACTGCTTCGCATTTTGTCCTGCCAGATCGACAAGAGAGCGCTTTTCCCCGCGCTGCGGTACGGCCAGCTCGACCTTGTGCCCGGTGCGCTCTGTAAGCAGAGCGGCGAGGGTTTCCCGGTCATCGAAGTCCGCAGGCACGAGAATCGTGCGCGGCACGTAGTGCTGATCGATGTAGAGCTGCTTGAGCAGGGCGGAGAAGACGCGGCCTGGATCGAATGCGGGAGAAGCACCTCCGCCGCTCTCCTGCGAGAACGCATCTGGGCGGGGAGAGGAATCAGTATCTTCGGGTGTCTCCATCAGCTCCTGCAAATCTTCCCAGAAGAACTCGCGGCGGTCCACGATCTTGCCGCCGCGCATGTGAAAGAGATTTACCGCCAGGCAGCCGTCTTCGAAGTGGTAGCCAAACACGTCGGCGTCGTCGTCCTGCTCAACGGTGGCGATGCGCTGTTTCTCCTGCAGCTGATGCACGGTGGAGAGCTGGTCACGCAGCCGCGCTGCCGCTTCGAACTGTTCCGCCTCGGCTGCGGCCATCATGCGTGCGGTCAGCGTCCTCTCCAACTCGGCGTGACGGCCTTCGAGAAAGAGTTGAGCGTCGCGCACGGCCAGCTTGTAGGCTTCCGGTGTCACCAGGCCCTCGACGCACGGCCCCAGGCAGCGATGGATGTAGTACTGCAGGCAGGCGCGCGGATGGTACCGCGACAGGTCGACCTTGCAACTCGGCAGCAGAAAGCTGCGGTGAATCAGCTCCACCACGCGATATGCAAGATTGCCGGGGAAATAGGGCCCGTAGTATGCCGAACCATCTTTGCGCAGGCGGCGCGTCACGAATACTTTCGGAAACCTGTCGGCCAGAGTCAGCTTCACATACGGATAGGTCTTGTCGTCGCGCAGCAGGATGTTGAACCGCGGCTTGCGCTGCTTGATGAGATTGTTTTCGAGCGCCAGCGCCTCATGCTCATTGGCCACCAGGATGTAGTCAATGTCGACGGCCTCGCGCATCAGCGAGCCGGTCTTCGCGTTGGCCTGTGAGGCCTCCAGCAGATACGACCGAACGCGCGAGCGCAGGTTCTTGGCCTTGCCTACATAGATCACCTCGCCATCGGAGTTTTTGTAGAGATACACGCCGGGCTGCGTAGGCAGGACGCGGATTTTCTCGTGGAGGTCCATGGGGAGGATGCAGCGAAAAAGGCCAGTTCCTAGAATACCGGGAAAGCGGTTGCCGCGGAGAGATCGAGAAACGCGGCCGCTAGCATCCACGCGCTCAAAAAGATACGGCAATCCTTACGCGGGCATGTAAAAATTACAGGCTCCATCGCTGAAGCGTTCGATCGTGGAAAAAGACATAATCTTCACAAAATCAAAGATTTACGTGAGCATGTGCAAATGGTTTTCGACGTGCTGCATCTTAGGACTGAGAAGGAGCAATCCATCCCCGCCAGGGGTGCGTAAAACACTCCAACGGCGGAAAGGACAAAACAATGACAAACAATCGCTTCGGACTTGCAATCACTGCGGCAGCTTTGGCGATGCTAGGCGTTACGGGATGCGCAACCAAGAACTACGTGAAAACTCAGACCGCGCCGATCATCCAACACACAGGCCAGCTTGACAACGAAACTGCGGAGAACAACCGCCAGATTCACGATGTAGATGAACGGGCACAGGCCGGCATCAAGCAGGCGCAGAACTCTGCCGATACCGCCAATCAGAACGCAGACAACGCCAGCAAGGCCGCAAGCGACGCCAATACCGCCGCGAACGATGTAGCGCAGCGCGCCGATTCGCTGGATGCGGTGGTCAAGAATATCGACAACTACAAGCAGGTTGCCGACGTCTCTGTCACCTTCGGATTTGACAAAGCCGTTCTGACGGCAGACGACCGCAGCCAGTTGGATGGCTTCGCCAACCAGCTCAATTCGGCAAAGAGCTACATCCTGGAAGTGACGGGTGGAACCGACTCGACGGGCCCGGCCGACTACAACTACGAGTTGAGCAACCGCCGCGCCGACGCCGTGGTGCAGTACCTGGTGACGAAGTACAACATCCCGCCGCACCGGTTCTATTTGATCGGCATCGGCAAGGATCATGAAGTAGCGCCCAACAACACGGCGGAGGGCCGGAAGAAGAATCGCCGCGTCGAGGTGCAGCTGCTCTCCAACACCAGCACTGGTACCGAAGCACAGCCGCAGGGTCAGCCGTCAGCTTCAAAGGGACAGGCTGGAGCACCAGCCGGACAGGTTGCCACGACAGTGCAGGAGTAGCACACGACAGCGGAGTTCCGTTGTTGAAGCAGGGTACGAGGGCAGGCGCCGAAGCGGGGCCTGCCCTTTTTTCATTTGGAAACCGATTCCAACTGCAGCACGTGCTCGGCGCGCACCTCGTTTGCTGTAAACAGGCGCAGAAAGGGCGCACCCTGCGCCGCGGCTTCCACCGCAGGCCGGCCGTTGGCTTCCTCACGCTCCACGATGCACACGACAGCCGCGACTTTCATTCCTGCCTCCCGCGCCGCCTCAATGGCGTTGATGGTAGAAGCCCCGGTTGTGCAGACGTCGTCGACAATCACCACGCAAGCGCCCTCGCGGCAGAAACCCTCAATGCGCCGGCCGGTGCCGTGGGCTTTTTCCGCTTTGCGAACCAGAAAGCCATGCAGCAGCGGCGCGTCTTTGCGTGAGATAGCCCGCCATGCGCTTGCCGTGGCTACATTCGAGACGATCGGGTCTGCACCCATCGTAAGGCCGCCTACTGCCTCAGCCGCAATTCCCTTGGCTTCCAGCAGTTCCAGGATGGCGTGGCCCGTGAGCCTTCCGCCCTCGGCGTGCAGCGTCGTGGTGCGGCAATCAATGTAGTAGTCGCTTGTGCCGCCCGACGAAAGCTTGAACTGACCCAGGCGGAAACTGATCCGCGCCAGCAGAGAGAGAAGTTGTTGCGCGTGCGTCGAAGTCAAGAACAGCTCCTAGCTCCTGGCCTTCAGCCCCCTAGCCAAAAGCCAGTTTCGTTTAGATTCACATTGACGGGTCAAAGCTGACAGCTGACGGCTGAAAGCTGCCTTTCTCACATCTTGTCCATGTGCCGGAACCCTTGCGTTCCGACCATCATTATGGCGAAGAGCATGAAGTTATACGAGGCGTGCACCAGCGTGCTGGCGGCCAGCGAACGCGTCCAAAGCCGCACGGAGCACAGCACGACGCTCACACCGACCAGCAGGAGAAACGGGCCGACCGAGAAGCCGGTCTGCGGCGCATGCATCAGCGCAAAAGGAACGCTGGTGAACAGCGCGAGGCAAGCCATGGCGGGGAACGACCACACGGGATGCCCGTTCTCGTCGACGAGCGTGTAAGACACCGTCGGCTTCGAACTACGCCCAATGGTCCAGATCAGCGCAGCGGTGCAGCACCACGCGAAGAACAGCAGGATACCGATCAGAAGATAGCGCTTCGATGCGAGTGTACATGCCGCTGCAAACGGGACGGCCGTGGCGGCTGCGGCCACTAGGCTCGCCCCGCGCGCCCAGCGTGGCCGTCCATCGCTGCGAGTTTCACCCTGGGGCTGCTTGTCGACCCGTGCGGCCACCCAATCGAAGGCGGTGCAGAATGCCGGTAGAAGAAATCCTCGAAAGAATAGCTCCTCAAAGAAGGGCGCAAAGGTGACGCCAAATACGAAGAGCAGCCACGCCGCTCCCGGCTCGCGAAAGATATCTTCGATGGGTGTGTGCTTGGGGCCGGGCAGCACCACGCTGTTGAGCAGGGCCAGCAGGAAGCAGATGAAAGCCGCGCCGACGAGCCACCATCGCAGCCGCACCGCAGTGCCAACGTTCCACTGAACGCCGGCGAAAAATCCCTTGTTCCACACGAGCGGGAAGACCATCACGCAGCCCAGAAGCGTGAACAGATAGCCAAGTCCCTCGCTGCCGAGCTGGTAATGAATCTCCGATTTCGTCTGTTCGATCGATGAGATGCCGTAGACGTGAAAGTGCAGAGCGATGAGGATCAGCACGATCGCTGCGGCAAACCCTCCGGTCAAAACAAGCAGCATGAGCAGCAGATGCCCGAGATGAGGAATCCTCACCGGGCGCTCTGTCTCCGGTTCGGTCGTCATCCAAACGGGCGGCTCGGAAGCAAGCGGCGCAATTTGCACGGGTTCCAGCGGGGCTAATTCTTCCGGCTCGACCTCTGCGCCCAAGCCCTGCTCGGGCATTGCTTCGCGCGCATCCTCCGGTATCGGTAAATGGCCGTTTTCAGAGCGCAACGGCTCGCCTTCGGTGGTGCGGAACAGCTCATCCTCTGGAATCCCGCTCATGCTTGTGCCCTCTTCGTCTTTGGGGGAGCTGCTTTCCCTGCGCTGGTGCGTTTCGCCTTTCCGTTGCGGTTAGAGGATGGAGTGGCTTTTTCCGTCCCATTTCCGTTGGAGTGCGCCGGGCTGGAACCATTACTCAGATTCTGCTCGAACTCGGTTTCAGCCAGCCGCCCGCTCTCTGAAGTGTAGTACCGCTTCAGGAATAATCCAGTGTAGGAATTCGGGGTTAAGGCAATCTTCGCCGGCCGGCCCTCGCCTACAACGCGACCACCCTCTTCGCCGCCCTCCGGGCCAAGATCCAGCACCCAGTCGGCGTTGCGAATCACATCTAGGTTGTGCTCGATGATAATTACGGAGTTGCCGAGGTCGGTGAGCCGGTGGAGAACTTCCAGCAGCTTGCGCACGTCATCGAAGTGCAATCCGGTGGTCGGCTCGTCGAGAAGATACAGCGTCTTTCCCGTCTGCCGCTTGGACAACTCGCGCGCCAGCTTCATCCGCTGCGCCTCGCCGCCGGAGAGCGTGGTCGCGCTCTGCCCCAGGTGGATGTAACCCAGTCCCACATCGACGAGCGTTTGCAGCTTCTGCCGGACTTGAGGGACGTCCTTGAGCAGCGGCAGCGCGTCTTCGATCGTCAGGTCCAGAATGTCCGCGATCGAGTGGCCGTGAAACTTTACCGCCAGCGTTTCCTGGTTGTAACGCCGTCCGTTGCACACCTCACACTGGACGTACACATCGGGCATGAAGTTCATCTCGATGCGCCGTTGCCCATCACCCTGGCAGGCCTCGCAGCGGCCGCCCATCACGTTGAAGCTGAACCGGCCCGCCTTGTAACCGCGCTCGCGCGATTCGGGCAGCATGGCAAACAGGTCGCGGATCGGCGAGAAGACGCCGGTATACGTGGCTGGATTCGATCGCGGCGTGCGCCCGATGGGCGACTGATCGATGCGCACCACTTTGTCGATCTGCTCCACACCCTCGAGCGAATCGTGCACTCCCGGTTCCTCGCGCGAGCCATAGATGGTCTTCGCCAGCGACTTGTACAGAATGTCGTTGATCAGCGTGCTCTTGCCGCTGCCGCTCACGCCGGTGACCACCGTCATCACGCCCAGCGGAATGCGGATGGTCAGATCCTGCAGATTATGCTCGCGCGCGCCCGCGATGGTGAGCCATTTTCCCGTGAGCAGACGCGGCTTGTCGCGCTGCACCATGGTGGCTTCGCCGGAGAGATAGCGTCCGGTCAGCGATCCCGGCGCGGCCATGATCTGCTCTGGCGTGCCTTCGGCCACGACGTTTCCGCCGAGTCGGCCCGCGCCGGGCCCGAGATCGAGCACGTAGTCCGCATGGCGGATGGTATCTTCATCGTGCTCCACGACGAGCACTGTGTTGCCCAGGTCGCGGAGCTTCACGAGCGCCTCGATCAGCCGCATGTTGTCGCGCTGGTGCAGGCCGATGGACGGCTCATCGAGGACATAGAGGACGCCGCGCAGCCGCGAGCCGATCTGCGTTGCCAGCCGGATGCGCTGCCCCTCGCCGCCGGAGAGCGTTGCCGCATTTCGGTCGAGCGAGAGGTAGTTCAGGCCTACGGCGCAGAGGAACTCCAGCCTCTCCACCACCTCGCGCCGGATGCGTTCGGCAATCAAGGCTTCGCGCTCACTGAACTTGAGATTGATCCCCGCCGAGAGCGCGCGGTTCAGGGGCAGGGCAGTGAAGTCGGCGATTGAGAGCCCGCCCACCTTTACCGCCAGCGACTCCGGCCGCAGCCGCTTGCCGCGGCACACCGGGCAGGGCGTCGCCGACATGAAGCTCATCATGTACTCGCGATAGCCGTCACTCCGCGCCTCCTCGATCGAATCGCGCAGGTAGGCGAGTATGCCATGAAAGCCCGTACGCGGCGCTTCACCCTTGGGCGGTCCATAGACCAGGATGTGCTGCTGCTTGGGTGGCAGATCTTCGAAGGGCTGCTTCAGATCGATTTTGTATCGTTCGGCGGCCAGATGGACGAGTTTCAGCAGGTACTGCGAAGCGGAACCCGGTCCCAGCCCACCGTCCAGCAGCGGTTTTGACCAGTCGGTAATGACTTTCGCCGGGTCAAAATCGTAGAGCGAGCCGAGCCCATGGCACTCCGGGCAGGCGCCGAAGGTCGAGTTGAACGAGAAGCTGCGCGGCTCGAGCTTGGGCACGTCGAGCCCGCAGTCCGGGCAGGCCATCGAGGAGGAAAACAGCTGCTCTTTTCCGTCGTTCGAAACCACCAGGACCAGCCCTTTCGCCAGCTGCAGGGCCTTGGAGACCGCCTGCTCGAGCCGCTTCTCGAGCGAAGGCTTGCCGGTAACCGGAGTGTCCGTTGCGGCCGGCTTCAGCAATACCCTGTCGATGACGGCCTCGATAGTGTGATTCTTGCGCCGGTCTAGTTGGAGAGGCTCGGACAGATCCCGCACCTCGCCGTCAACGCGGGCCCGAAATCCCTGCTGGTCCAGCTCATCCAGCAGGTCCTTGAACTCGCCCTTGCGGCCACGCACCACCGGAGCCATCAGAGTCACGCGCTCGCCGGTGCCCAGCTCCAGAATGCGCTGCACGATCTGCTCCGCCGTCTGGCGTGTGATCGGCCGGCCGCAGTTGGGACAGTGTGGTGTGCCCACGGAGGCGTACAGCAGCCGCAGGTAGTCGTAGATCTCGGTGATGGTGCCGACGGTCGACCGCGGGCTGCGGCTGGTGGTCTTCTGTTCGATGGAGATCGCCGGACTGAGCCCCTCGATCGAATCCACGTCGGGCCGCTCGATCTGGTCTAAAAACTGCCGCGCATACGCCGATAATGTCTCTACGTAGCGCCTTTGTCCCTCCGCGTAGATGGTGTCGAAGGCGAGCGAACTCTTGCCGGAGCCGGATAGCCCGGTGACGACCGTCAGGGAATTGCGGGGAATCCGCACGCTGATGTCGCGCAGGTTATGCTGGCGCGCCCCGCGCACCGAGATGTGCGTAATGGACATGGTGTTGCGAGTTACGGTGGGAACGATTCAGGCGCTGGACGGGGGATTCACTTTCCACGGCGCAGTAACACCTTAGGGGTATTCTATTTGCCAACAGATGGTAGGGTCAACGCGTGCCCACTTCTGAGACAATCATTGGGACGATTCTTGCCCGTTGCCGGAAAATCCCTCCCTCTCCGGCGGAACTCGGGCAGGCAATCGGATGAAGGCGGACCGCAATGGCGGATTGGTTGAGTTTGGCTATGTTGATTTGCGCAATCCTGGGCGCAATGGCATTTGGAATTCTGGCAGCGTATGCAGTCCTCCGCCTGATGTTTTCGTTGATGCGGCCCCAGCAGCGGCCGGTGGCCGTCAAGCCGCAGACCGAGCCCGCCAGCGCCAGCTAAAAGTAGCTGAGCCCGACCAGAGCTCGCCGGGACCCCATCAAGGTCCAAGCTTGTTCCATTCCTTTTCAATATTTCTGTTGATATGCGTACGCCCGCGCGTTCACTATAGTTCTGCACCAAATCATCCCATTCTCCGGCCCCAGTAGCAGTTCTCCGGTTGCTGCAAGATGACACCGCTGCGCAATGGCGCCTTTCATCCAGGAAGGGCTCCGCACACGAGATCAGCCTGCATTCCGGAGGTCTGCTCGAAAAATCCCAGCAGAGGTGCAGCTATGGCCACGAACACCGTGAGCAACTGGTTTGGCAACGTCATCTCCCACCCCGCCGTCATCGTCGATGCCTACCATGTGGAAGACATCATTGCCGTGATGAAAGATCCGGTGAAGTATCCCTCACCGGTGCGCGCCATCGGTTCGAACCACTCCAACCCGCCGTGTGGCGTAGCGGATGGCGGCACGCTGATCCGGATGAAGATGAACCAGATTCTCAGCATTGGCCAGGATGCCGAAGGTCCCACGCTGACCGTACAGGCTGACGCTATCCAACTCGACATGGCCAAGTACCTGGAAGCCCACAATCTGCAGTTCTACGTGAACACCGAGATCGGTAGCCTCTCAGCGGGGAGTGCCTCGATCGCGGGAACCAAGGACGCATCGTTTCAAGGCGAGTACGGGCAGGTGGGCTCGTACATCATCGGCGTGAAGATGGTGCTGCCTAACGGCGAACTGATGGAAGTGACGGAGGCTGCGCAGCCCGAGCTGATGCAGATGCTTCGTTCCAGCTATGGTCTCTTCGGCATCGTTTATGAAGTCACCTTCCGCATCCGTCCGCTGATTCCGATGCACGTGCATCATGAGACTTTCAGCCTGGGCGACTTTCTCACCGCCTTGCCGGCGCTCAAGGCCCGCGGCGACTCGATGTTCCTGTATATGTTCCCGTTTTCCGACCGCATCACGGTCGAGTTCCGCCGCTACAATCCCAGCGCGACCGGCGATCCCAACCGCATCGCATGGGAGCTGCGGAACCACATCTGGGGCACATCCGGCCCTAAGTTCGGATATGAAATCATGCAGAAGATCGGTGAGCCGCACGTGCGTTACGGCATCATCGACGCCTTCAACGACAGCTGGCGCGTGACGCTGGAAACCGTTGTCCGCAGCGACAATACCCATGCCTGCGACCAGACCATTCACTACCCGGCGGTCTCGGACGACAGCCGATACACCTTCACCCTCTTTGCGTTTCCTGAAGAGGAGTATCCCAACACGCTGAGTGAGTTCTGGAAGTTCGTACAGGACTACTACAAGCAGACCGGCTATCGCACCAACCTGCTCTATGTGGGATACCGTATCGCCAAAGACCAGCAGTCGCTGTTCTCGTATTCCTACGACGGGAATGTAATGACAATCGATCCCGTCTCGACGGCGAACGACGGCTGGTACACATTCCTCGACGTCTATAACCAGTGGTGCAGCGATCGGAATGGCGTGCCGTTGCTCAACCAGACGCCGAACCTCACCGCGCCCATTATTCGCAAGGCTTACGGACCGGAGCGCATCGCCAAGTTTCTGGCGACGCGTCAGCAGTTCGACCCGCAAAACCGGCTGATGAACGCGTATTTCACGCAGCTGTTCTCGTAGCGTTCCACCGCATCATCACTGATTGTTTTGCTGCTGTTGTTGCTGCTGTTCCTGCATCTGCTGGATGATCTGCTGCGGTGTGCGCGGCGGAACGCCCGGTGTCATGGGCGGCTGGAAGCCGTTGCGGACATTGGGCGGCTCATTTTGCTGCTGTTGCTGCTGTTGCATCTGCAGCTGTTGCTGCCGCTGCAGTTGCTCCTGCTGCAGAAGTTGCTGTTGCTGCATTTCCTGCTCGCGGATCTCCTGCTCGGCTTCCAGGTCTTCCTCGCCGCCTGATTCACGGCCGTTATTGTGTGCTGCCGGAGCCGCGCCCGTGGGGCGGGCGCTCAGCATAATCTGGCGTGGCGTCCCTTCGCCTTGATCGCCGATCATGAGCACGTTATAGCCGGAGCCGTTCAGGAGCTGCGAGAGCACCTCGTTGGCCGGCCCCGGACCGTAGGTGCCGAAGACGCGCTCGTCAGAGCGCATGCCCTCCACCTTGGCGCCCGTGTCCGTAGAGACATCGTGGAGGATCTGCTCCAGGCTCGAGTTGGTGGCGTCGATGCGAAGGCCATGGCTATCCCACACGACCGTGGCCGGTAGTGGCTTATCGTTCACAGGCCAATCGGGCGGCGGAGGCACTTGGGGCGCGGACGTTGCGGCCATTGCCTGCGAAGCAGGTATCGCGGGCGCAGGCTTTGCCTTGGAGCGCAGATGCGAGTGCAGCGGAACGGGGGCAGTCTGGGCATGGGACGAGGTCTGCGGACCACAGATTCCCGTTGCAGGAAGCAAGAATGCCGCAGCCAGGGACGCCAGTGCGCTGCGCCGCGACCAGGCACCGCGGCAGGACTCGAAGGAATGCGGAATGCCGGATTGTGCTGGGGTGTGCATTGGCATCGCGGTAGGCTCCCCGGGCCCGAAAGCAGCTTTCCCCGTCGGCTTTCAGACGACCTCAGTGTACTAGACTAGCAATGACCGTTGGACGCTCACAACCAGCGTCTAAGCAGTGAGAGGATATCTGCCGAGATGCGTTTCTGCTGGAAGGTCTTAGCCGCCACGGCTTTGCTGTCGATTCCTGGTGCGGCGCTTGCCGCCACCTGTACGATGCAGGACGAGATGCAGCCGCAGGACCGGAGCGCGCTGGCGGCTGCCGCCGCGCGGCTCTCGCAGGCCATCGTGGAAGGCGATACAGCCACCGTCAAAGCGGCGCTGCTGCCTTCCGAGGCCTCGGAGTGGAACGGCATTCAAGCCGCCGTCGAGCAGGCCGGACCGCTCACCAGCGGCGGGCATGTGCAATTTCGCGATGCCTTTTTGCTGGATGCCTCCACCGAGACGGCACCAGCCGACACGCAATTCTTCTGCACGAACGCAAGCGGATCCATGAACATCACGATCTCCATGCGCAACCTGCCGCCGGGCCGCTACGCTCTCCTGCTGGCCGATGCTCTGAGCGCGCCGCTGGCGGGACAATTGGGCATTATTCTTGCCTGGGACAAGCCATCCTCATCCTGGCTGCTGGCCGGGCTTTCGGTGCGTCCCGGCGCCCTGGACGGCCACGACGGGGACTGGTACTGGAAGCGGGCCCGTTCACTGGCCAAGGCCGACCCCTGGAGCGCCTGGTACAGCTATGACACAGCGGCTTACCTGCTGCTTCCGGTCGATTTCCTCTCCTCGCCAAATCTCGAAAAGTTGCGCCAGGAGCAATCGCAGATTGAGCCTTCGCCGCGTAGCGCTTTGCCCCTCTCACTCCCTGACGGTGACCGTACCTGGAAGATCGATGGAGTCAATCTCGACACCTCGCTGCATGAACCGGATCTCGGCGTGGCCTATGAATCCACCGGCGTCACGGATCCAGCCGCGCTGCGCACAGAGGCAACCAGCGTGATGACCGCGTTTCTCAAAGCGCAGCCCGGACTCCGCGCGAATTTTCATGGTCTATGGGCTTACGCCGTGAGGAACGGCCAGCGCACACCAGTGATGGAACTGCCGATGGCGAACATTCCGTAGAGGCGGGGAACTGGGAATAGGGGGAATAGGGAATAGAACGAAAGGTTCCCGCTAAGCTGCCTCAAGAACTCAGTCAAAGAGGCTCTGTAACAGGGCGCACGACTTTAGTCGTGCCGAAGAAGTCGCAAAACATCGCGGGCTCTAGCCACTGGGGAATCTGTC
>DATJNF010000013.1:0-249145 GCA_035508375.1 Occallatibacter sp.
TTACGGCAGGTAGTAGCGGAACGAGGTCCACCACATGTTGTCGGTGCCGCTGGCATTGCCGCCGGGATTCAGCGTGCCGCCATTGCCGGACCAGAGATTGCGGATAAACAGGGCGTACTGGAAGCCCTGGCGGAGACGGCCCTTCGGCCCCGCGTAGATGTTGTACCACCAGCCCGCCGAGAACTCCTGCACGTCCTTGTTATTGCCCGAGCAAGCATTGGTGGAGTTGCCGGGAGTGCCGGGGTTGGCGCTGGCGTTGGCCGCGCTGGACGCAGGCTCGATGCGGCAGCCTGACATGTCAGCGGTATAGGTACCGTAGCCATCCTCTTTGCCCGCACTGTTCAGGACCCAATCGCGGTCGATGTAGTCGCCTCCGTAGTTGAAGTAAAGGTTGAGGCGATTGGTCGGATTGACCTCAAGCGTGCTGATGGCTGAGAAGCCATGCAGCGGAGACAGTGTGCCGTTGGGGCGAATTGTCACGTCAGCAATGGTCGAAGAGCCGTAGCGGCCGACGCCCTGGCCCCACAGACCCTTCAGGCCGATCGAAACTTTCTTGTTGGCCAGAGGTCCGCGGAAACCGCCGCCGACGCCGCCGCCCCAGACTGTGTTGTTGTAGGGCGTTCCACCGGTGGGATAGATGCGGTCGCGGAAGGAACGGCCGATGCCGAAGAGCTCCCAGTGACCCCAGCCCGGCTCGACTGCGAGCTTGGCGATGAAATCCGGTGTCAGGTTGTAGGAGTAATTGCTCTGGTTATCGTAGAGACCGCCCGTGTTGCCGACCGTGGTGAGGAGCAGGTTGCTCGGCAGGTTCTGTCCGGCCGGGTTGAGCGTTTCCGCATTCTCAGCCGAGATGCCGAGGAAGGCTGATTTCCCGAAATCCTTCGACACGCGGAAGCTATACTGGCGAGTCCACACGAAGCCGGCCATGTACTGGGGATCAATGGAGGCCGGGAGGATCTCCGTTCCGCGGGTGAGGCCCTGTGTTGTTTCCGTGGCGAGCGACCAGCCCTGGCCGCCTGAGAAGTCCCATCCGCTGACCGTCTTGGCGTCTGCCCATAGCTGGCGCTGGCGCATGGTGTAGCTGTTCGACTGGTTGTTGTTGGAGGTGACGCCGCTGCTGAGCCAGTCAGCCTCGTAGTAGCCGGACATCGTGAAGTTGGCCAGCTTGCCGACTGCCTTAATAGCAACGCGCGACTGACGACCGGACCCCTGGAACTCAGTCAACTGTGCAGCCTCGGAATGGTCAAGCGGGACACCGGTGAATTGCGTGTTGAGGCCGCCGCCCGTGCCGCCCTGGCGCCACACAGTTTCCGCCGCCAGGAAGCTGCCCGCGGGCGAAATGGTGATGCCCTTGTAGTAGAGGGCGTCGGGGCTGGTGACCAGCTTCTTCACGTTCGCGGTTTCGTCAGAGATGGTATTGGCCAGCGAGGTCTGGTTGGCCTTCAGGTCGGTCACGGTTCCCTGCAAGGTGGAGACCGCCGCGGCATTTTCCGTGAAGGACTGCTGCTGCGCGTCCACCGCAGCCTGCGCCTTGGCGGCGGCCGCCTGCGCATCCGCTGCGGTCTGCTGTGCCTGTCTCAGCTGGGTATCCTTATCGGCCAGGTCGGTTTTCAGCGTGTCGATCTGCGTCTGCATCTGCAGGCGCAGCTTTTCGATCTGGTCTTCGACGGAAGGCGGGGGCGGTGTCTTTGCCTTCCTGACGACATGCTTTCTCGCGGGCGGATTGTCCTGGCCGGCGTAGGCTTGGGGAACGACGACACCGGCTGCAATTAGTGCGACTGCAGCCATGCTAACGTGGAGTTTCATTGAGCCTCTCTTTGTCCTCTCGGATCAGGTTGTTGGTTACAGCACAAATGCCGACGGGCACCGCACGTTCTCACCCTGGGGATACGGAACTATCGAGGTGCGCAGGGTTTCCCATCCGCACCAGAGCGTAACCGTGAAGCGGTGGAGAGCTTTGACTTGATGAAAGATTACGTAGCCACTTCCGAATGCAAGCGTCGCAGATTCAGATGAATATTTGACGAATTCACATATTTTTTACAAGGGCACTTATGCGACGCTAACCTGAGCATTTGTGCATAAATTCATCGTTTTGTAACACTCGACGTGCGAGCGCGAGGGACAACCTGCCGGCAGCTCCAGCAATCCAAATCGGCGCACAAATCTTACTTCGATGCCGGTTGTTTTCCTGCGCTCAAAAAGTTGGCCATCAACCGGTATGCACCCGGTACGAGCTCGGGGAACTGGCGGTATAAGGCGTAGGCGACGTAGATGTAGGTTCCCTTGCCGGGATGCGTCACGAGCAATCCGCCACGCTGGGGGTCCTGGCCTGCGTCGGCGGTCTCGGTGAGAGCGGTATAGCCGGGATCCCAGCTATCGAGGAACGAATGGCCGCGCTCTTCTACCCATCCATCGAAGTCCGCCGAGGAAATTTTGTTGGGCCAGGAGAGCAGCGGGTTCGAAGGATCGAGCAGCTTGACCGCAGACCGCTCGTCCACAACGCGCTCGGGAACGCGGCTCATCGAGAGCGGGAGGGGGGCCGGGAAGTTGGCGCTCTGGTATTGCACGATCAGCGTTCCGCCCTGCTCGACGAATTCCTGCAGCCGCTGTTGCGCAAGCGCGAGAGCGGGACGGGTGGAGTAGGCGCGAATGCCGATGACCAGCACGTTCCACTGCGACAGATCGGCGGAAGCCAAGTCCAAATCGGAAAGAAGGTGCGGTTCGACACCTAACTCGCGGATCGCCTCCGGGACCAGGTCGCCGGTTCCCATGATGTAGCCGACCCGCAGGCCTGGGGCGAGCTGCACATCCACCTTGCGGGTCTCCAGAGTCGCGGGCTTGTACTGGTTGTAAGGCCGCAGGCCCTGATAGCCAATACTCTGCCAGCCGCTGGAGTAGTTCCGGCCGCTTGATTCGGCCACAGCTTGAATGGTGTAGGCACCGGCGCCGACATTGGGCGCGGTGACGGAGAAATCGAGCGGCTCCGAATCACCTGCGGCCTTGAGATGGAACTCCCGCTGCGCGGGTTCCGCATGCCATCCCTCCGGCAGCTTCAGCTCGACCATTCCCCCGGCGGCCGATTGCGCGTGGATGGTGACCTTTACCGGAAGCGAGCTGCCATCGAGAGGAAGAATGCGCGCCTCGGGCTGGACCTCAACGCCGATCTCCGGCGTGACGACGAGGGGCTCATAGATGCCGCCGGGCCCGGTGACGCGTTCAAGCGTCTGCACCACCTTGCCGAGGCGGATGGGCAAGCCGTCGAAGGTGAACTCCGCCCAGGCAGAGAGCGGCCATGGAGCGAAGGAGTCGATGCGCAAGCTGGGATCGGAAACGTCGTAGTACGGCTGCTCGACGGAGGGGCGCGTGAAGAAGGCGCGGGTGGGTGAGGCGTCTTGCGGAACCTGCACGTGAAAGATGCGGTCTGCGACGGGCGCAGAGGCGGAATGCGCTTCGGTGCTGCCGTCCGTGGAATCGATCTTCCACGATGGACCATCGGCGCTTGCGAGCCAGACGCGGCTGAGCTGCGCCGCTCCATCGGCCTGCGCGGTGTGGACGCGCACCTGAAAATTTTCGCCGGGAGAGACGCTGCGCGGAGTCTCGTCGGCGGTGCCGCCGCGGGCTGAACCACCTCCCTGCCCTCCGCCCGCATGGGTGGTGAACGCGATCATGTCGAGGCCGAGCAGGTCCTGGAAGGCTTTCTGGAACTCGCCGATCTTTGCGGAGAGTTCGAGCTCAAGACCCGCCTTGGCTTCGGGATCGAGATCGCTCGACTGCACGCGCGCGTAGAGCTCGAGCGTCTGCCGGTAGACCGGCGCCAGCTTGTGCGCGGCGCTCGCACCGGCATCATTGCGGCAATCCCCCGCGAATGCATTCAGGCCAGTCTCGATCTGGTGCAGGCTTTCGGTGAGCCATGCAGGCGGAGAGCCTTTGACGAGCTGCGCGAGGCCTTCGATGCTGGTGTCGATGTGAACCTTGCTGTTTTGGAAGAGACTGCCATCGCCAGCGCTGCTGTTTGTTGCAGCCCCGGGCGCGACCGCCCACAGGTGGTACTCGGAATTATCCGGACCGCTCAGCGCGGGACTCGCGCCGCCGTACTGCGACTTCTGCATGCCCCAGCCTTCCCTCGCGATCTGCACATAGGTGCGGCCCAGCGTGGGGTCCCATGTGCCGACGGGAATCGAGACATCCGCCGACAGGCGGCCTTCCATTGATTCGCCGGTCACATAGTTGTGGAACTTCGGTGGCGCCCATTTGCCCGTTGCGTAGTCGAAGATGCCTTTGCTGGTGATGGAGGCAAATGGAACCCGAGAGTAAACAGCCAGCGGCTGCCATGGGGCAAGACCGAGCCTGAACTGATCGGGAAAGACCTTTGGATCGGCAGCGGCTTTGAAGGCCTCCTGCGCGATTTCGCCGGAGACCTGGTGCTGGCCGTGGCCGTCGCTTACCGCGCCAACGAAGGTCGCGACGATGATCTGGGGGCGGACTTTGCGCACCGCCATCACTGCGTCATAGAGAACGCGGTCGTGTCCCCAGCGCGCGAAGGATTCTTGCAGCGTCTTGGAAAAGCCGAAGTCGGCTTCCGTGCCCCAGAGCTGCTTCGCGCCGTAGTAGTCGTCGGCAGTCAGCAATTCGTTGGTGCGAATCAGGCCGAGGGCATCGTCTTCTTCAGCCGACATGGCGTTCTGCCCGCCTTCGCCGCGGGTGAGCGTGAAGAGCGTGACGCGCGCGCCCAGGCCGCGGCTGAGATAGGTCAGCAGCGAGCCGTCCTCATCGTCGGGGTGCGCCACGATATAGAGCACGCTGGCGGTGGTGCCGAGACGCTTGAGGGTCTGCTCGAGATCGGCCTGTCCGCGGTCTTCCGGCAACGGCAGCGCGTTCACCGCGGGCTTTGAAGGTGGAAGGACGAACTCGCTCGGCGCGGCGGACGCAGGCGCCTGCGCGGCGACCGGAACCGCCGGCAGCGCCAGCAGGCTCGCGAGCGCGGCGCACACTGTGAAGGAGTGGGACTTCCCGGAAAAGAACATGGTCATGGCCAGTGTACAATCCGTGGAGCACCGTAGCCGCATGACTCTTTCTCCACACGCATCCACCAGCAGCCAGAAGCTCGAGCGCCGTATCGGGCTGCGCTCGGCGGTGCTGTTCAACATGCTGGAGATGATCGGCGTGGGGCCGTTCATCACGCTGCCGCTGGTGATTGCCGCAGCGGGGTACCGGCTTTCGGTATGGGCGTGGGTGGCGGGCGCGGTGATCGCTGTCGCCGATGGATTGGTGTGGGCGGAGCTGGGCGCGGCATTTCCGCTGGCAGGCGGCTCGTATGCTTTTCTGCGTGAGATCTACGGGCCGAAGGGCGCGGGCAACTGGCTGAGCTTTTTGTTCGTGTGGCAGGTCGGCTTCACGGCGCCGCTTTCGATCGCGTCGGGGTGCATCGGGCTGTCTGGATTTCTGGCGGTCTTCTGGCCGGGGCTTGAGGGCACGCCGATTGCGGCTCTGCCCGCGCTGCACTATGCGAACTTCGCCGCGGCCGCGGCCTGTGCGCTGGTGACCATGCTGCTGTACCGCAATCTGCGGTCGATTACGCGGCTGGCGTGGGTGCTGTTTGCGGGCGTGATGGCTGCGCTGACCGGGGTCATCTTTTCTGGTTTTGCGCACGCTGCTGCGAGTGGCGGATGGCATCTGCCCAAAGCGCCGGCATTGTCTGCGGCGCTTGCGATCAGTGGTCTGGCGCAGGCCACGCTGATTACCACCTACGATTACTGGGGTTATTACAACATCTGTTTCCTGGGCGGGGAGGTGCGCCGGCCAGAGCGAACGATTCCGCGCGCCATTCTGCTCTCGGTGCTGTTTGTCTCTGCGTTCTATATCGCGATGAACCTGGCTGCATTGCCTTCGCTGCATGATGCGGCTACGCACGCGGCTGAAAGCGCCGCGCTGCGGGTGCAACTGGTGGCCGACATTGCACGTTCAGCCTGGGGGCAATGGGCCGGTTACGTGATCGCAGCTCTGATTGTGTGGACTGCGTTTGCTTCGGTGTTTTCGCTGCTGCTTGGCTACTCGCGCGTGCCCTACGCGGCGGCGCGCGACGGCAATTACTTCAGCTTTCTGGCGGCGCTGCACCCGAAGCACGGCATACCGCACCGGTCCCTTGTGGCACTCGGAGTGGTCGCGTGCTGTTTCTGCTTCTTCTCGCTCACGCAGGTGATCACGCTGCTGGTGATTACGCGCATCCTGCTGCAGTTTCTGCTGCAGCAATTTGGCGTGATGCTGCTGCGCGTGAAGAGGCCGGGGCTTGCGCGGCCCTTCAAGATTCCGCTGTATCCGCTGCCTCCGCTTGTGGCGATTGCCGGATTTCTCTTTATCCTGGTGAACCGCGTGCAAGCGCTGGCCGGGCTGGCGGTCGCCGCGGCGATTGCTGTCTCCGGCACGGTGCTGTATCTCATCCGCGCGCGGCGGCTGCGCCAGTGGCCGTTTATGAGGGCGAGCGCAGCCACGGAGCAAGATGCGAGATGACGGTTGACGACCTGGCTTCACGCGTTCGTCTGGTGCCGATGACCGAAGGGCGCGATGAGGAGTTCGCCGCGATGCTCGATGAGTTCAGGGCGGCTGGGGAACTGCATGTGTACGCGGGTAACTTCGCGATAGCGTGGGACGGTTACGCGAAATTCTATGCACTGCTGTCGGAGATGAAACAAGGCGGATTCCCCACTCCCGAGATTGTGCCTATGGATGCGTACTTTATCGAAGCGGATGGGAATATACTGGGCGAGCTCTACATCCGTCACAGGCTGTCGCCGCGGCTTGAGAAAATAGGCGGCCATATTGGGTACAAGGTGCGGCCATCTTGCCGCAACCGCGGCGTGGCCACTGCGGCGTTGCGGCTCGGGTTGACGCAGCTGGGTGATCTGGGCGTGGAGCGCGCACTGGTCACCTGCAACACCACGAATGCTGCTTCGGCGCGGGTGATCGAAAAATGCGGAGGCGTTCGCGTCGAAGACGCCTTGCTGGAAGATCGCATTGAACGGCGCTACTGGGTTACCACTGCCGGGCAGGCTGGCTGAGATGCGCAGCGCGCGGCTAAGTTGAGCAGATACAAACCAATGACAATCGCGCTGTAACTTCGGCGCCTCGGCGGGTGTCTAATAAGTGCAACGGTCCGTTCGTCCCCGGGGGGTCTGCTCATGCTTATCGGCAAAGCTTCTGACATTCCATCTTCAGAGATTACGTCTCGCGACGCTTACCGGTTTTATCTCGATCGCCGGCGTTTTTTGCGTGGGGCCGCGGCTGCGGGCGCGGCGGTGCTGGGAGCCGACCGGATTGCGGAGATCTTCGATCCGCAGGCGACGGCGCATGCCGATACCAAGCTGCAGACGGTGCCCAGCCCTCTGACGACGACAGGCGAGCAGCTGACGAGCTTTGCGGACATCACGCACTACAACAACTTTTACGAGTTCGGCGTGGACAAGGGTGATCCGGCGAAGAATGCCGGCGGATTGCCGACACGGCCATGGACGATCAAGGTGGAGGGCCAGGTCGCGAAGCCGCTGACATTTGATATCGACGACCTGCTGAAACTCAGGCCGCTCGAAGACCGCGTCTATCGCTTCCGCTGCGTGGAAGCGTGGAGCATGGTCATCCCGTGGGTCGGCTATTCGCTGTCGGAGTTCATCAAGCAGTGCAATCCGTTGTCGACTGCGAAGTTCGTGCAGTTTCTTTCTTACTACGACCATAAGGTGGAGAAGTGGGCGGGCGAATCGACGATCTACTGGCCGTACTCGGAAGGGCTGCGGATGGATGAGGCGATGAACCCGCTTACGCTGCTCACCTTCGGGCTGTATGGCGAGGTGCTGCCCAACCAGGATGGCGCGCCGGTGCGGGTGATTATCCCGTGGAAGTACGGATTCAAGTCCGCCAAGTCGATCGTAACGGTGCGGTTCGTCGAAAAGATGCCGCGCACTACGTGGAACGACATGGCTTCGAATGAGTACGGCTTTTATTCGAACGTGAATCCGAATGTGGACCATCCGCGCTGGAGCCAGAAGACGGAGCGGCGCATCGGATTGCCGTTTTACGAGCAGCGGCGCACGACGCTGATGTTCAACGGCTACGCGGACCAGGTGGCGTCGCTCTATACGGGGATGAATTTGAAGAAGTATTACTGAGACAGGGAATAGGGATGAGGGATCAGGGAATCGTTTGTCAGGGTTCTTCACGCAATTGAGTAGACCCGCCGCTGACCTGCCAACTGCCAACTCGCTAACTTGCCACTATGAAACGCTCGACTCTCATCATTGTTAAAGCAGTTGCCTGGATTGCGTGCCTTTGTCCGCTTGCCGATCTGCTGTGGGGTGCGGTGAACAATAATCTGGGGCCGGATCCGACCGCGGAGATCGCCAGTGTGACCGGGCTGACCACGCTGTGGATGCTGGCGATCACGCTGGCGATTTCGCCGGTGCGGAAGCTCTCGCCGCAGCTTGCGTGGCTCATCAAGTTTCGCCGGCTGATGGGACTGTTCGTATTCTTTTATGGAACGCTGCATCTGCTCACGTGGATTGCGCTGTACAACAACTTCAATGTGCACGCGATGCTGGACGACGTGACCAAGCGCCGCTTCATCACGATGGGTGTCGCGACGTGGCTGCTGCTGCTGCCGCTCGCGCTGACGTCCACCAACTGGGCGATTCGGAAACTTGGCGGCAAGAACTGGAACCGGCTGCACAGCCTGATTTATCTCGCCGCGATCTGCGCGACGATTCACTACTGGTGGAAGGTGAAGACGGGTGTGCTTTCTCCTGCGCCGTTTACTGTGGTGCTGGGGCTGCTGCTGCTGGTGCGGCCGGTGATGGCGTGGAGTAAGAGGCGGAAGGCGCGCGCTGTCACGGTGTGATCTGCTATCCCGCCCTTTTCGAATTGGGGCTGAGAATGGCTGGTTATGGATTGTGCTTTCCCACCTTAGGCGCAAAAACAAGAACGCGCCAAGAATGGGGCACCTGGTTCCTGGCGAGATTAGACTTTTTCTAGAGGCATCTCTTCGCGTCGCGGGGCGCGTTCGTGGCCTTTCAGGTTGGGATCACTCACGCCGATTTCGCGGAAGTATGCGCGCGCCTGGTTGAGGCTGGGTGCGTTGGCGCAGCCTTCGTAATCAGGATCGGCGAACTGAGCGGGATCATCTTCCCACCAGCAGACTTCGCAATGCGCGAAGGTTCCGGGCGGCTGCTGCAGCAGCGTGAGGTAACCGCAGCAGGGGCAGGCGAAGCGCGGTTCGCTCGGAGCGACTTCTGTCAGGTGAACGGACTCCGGTCCTTCGATTTCGACCGTCTCGATGGCCAGGGTTTCCACGGCAGCTTCCAAGGCCGCTTCATCGTCGAACTGCAGCACGGTCTGCGCTACGGGAGAAAAACTTTTCCGGTGCAAAGGGGTCGGTCCGAGCAGGGCCAGGGCTTTGAGGTGCTCGGCGGAGCAGTAGCCTTTGTGGCGCGCGAGGCCATAGCCGGGATATTGGCTGTCGAGCTCGATGAGCAGGCGGTCGCGGTGAACCTTCGCCAGCACGCTGGCCGCGGCAATGGAGAGGCTGATGGAATCGCCCTGCACGACGGCCTGTTGCCGGCAAGGCCAGTCGATGGTGTCGACGCCGTCGATCAGCAGGTAGTCGGGCGTGAGCGCGAGCTGCTCGACCGCCAGGCGCATGGCCAGCAGCGAGGCATTACGAATATTGATGCGGTCGATGGTCTCCACATCGACGGCGGCGATGGCCCAAGCCACGGCGCTGGAGCGAATTTCGCGATCGAACTCGTTGCGGGCTTTTTCCGTGAGCTTCTTGGAGTCCGTAAGACCGGGCAGATTACAACCTTTGGGAAAGATCACGGCTGCCGCAACGACGGGGCCGAACATGGGCCCGCGGCCGACCTCGTCCAATCCGGCGACGAGCAGGGCGCCGCGGCGGCGCGCCGCGCGCTCCAGCTTCCATCCGCACACTGGTTCGGCTGCCGCAGATCGGACCATGTGTCCAGTATAAAAAGATCGCAAAAAACCCTCAGCTGTGGGAGCTGAGGGTTCTGTTGAAAACAGGAGGAAAACCTGTGAAGCTACACGCGAACCTTGCCGGTTTCGCGGTCGATCTCTTTCAAGCGGGCTGCCTTGCCGCGGAGTCCGCGGATATAGAACAGCTTCGAGCGGCGCACCTTGTAGCTGCGGACCTTCTCGATCTTGTCGATGACCTTGGAGTTGAAGGGGAAGATGCGCTCGACGCCCTGGCCGAAGCTCATCTTGCGTACAGTGAAGGTGCCCTGCGGGCCGTTGTTGATGGCGATCACGAGACCCTCAAAGGCCTGCAGACGTTCCTTATCGCCTTCCTTGATCTTCACCTGGACGCGAATCTGGTCGCCGGGGACAAATGCCGGCAAATCGGTGCGCTTGAGCTTCTCAGCCAAGCGCTGCATAACGGGATGAATGGACATTGTGGCTTCCTGCGTTGAACTCAGAACTTTAAGTTTATCAAAAGCCGGCCGGATTTGCCTAATGCGGCCGGTTCAGGCGCAGGAGCAGCAAGGGCGAACCAGATCTTCGACGATCCGGTTCGCCGCGATGTCCGTGCTGCGAGATAAGGGAAAGTTTATTGCGGCCGGGGCGCCGCGGGGGCTTCGCCGCGCTTGGCAACGAAGTCGGTTGGAGGGCGATCGCCCACGGTGCGGGTGAACTTGATGGTGTCGCCGTCCGCTTTACCGGCGTAGTTGATGGTGACGTCGTTGCCGTTGAAGCTGAGCTTCTGGGTAAACGAGATGTTGTCTCCATCCACCTTGCCATCGGTAATGTCGGTATCGCCGCGAGGCGTCGAGATCTTGCCGGTGAGTGTTGAGCCATCGACATGGAAGTCGAAGGTGAGAGTTTGTGTGCCCATTCGTCCCTGGACCTCAGCGTTCCATTTGCCGTTGAAATCGGCCGCCAGCGCGGCGACCGAAGTGAGCGCGAACAACAAAACTGCAAGCCCCAGTTTGCGCATCATGCGAAAGTCCCTCCTGCAGAGTGATTCCGTGCACAAGAAACCTGGAATCTGTGAAGAGGGACGGGGAAAGATGCTTTTAAGTTTAGCTTTCAAAGAGAGGAAGGCTAAATTTCGCCCCGCGCATTATTTCACCAGGCTGGGGCGGTGAATGTGCTCAATCTCGCGTCCGTAGCGGCCCAGCAGCGCATTCCAGCGCACGATGGCGATATCCTGCAGCATGCGCATGCCGTCTTTGAGATAGCTGATGCGGGTACGCTCATCATGCGCCCAGCTTACGGGCACCTCATCGATGCGGAAGCCTCGCTTGAGGGCGATGAACAGAATCTCCGGGTCGAAGCCCCAGCGGTCGATGGTCTGGAGCTGGAAGACAGTCTGCGCCGCAGCGCGCGTGAAGGCCTTGAAGCCGCACTGGGTGTCGGCAAAGGGCAGGCCCATCACGAGGCGGGTAACGCCGTTGAAACAGCGGCCGAAGAACTGGCGATACAACGGCTGGCGGATGGTTTGGCGAGCGCGCTCAAGCCAGCGGGATCCGATTGCAATGTCGGCACCGGCGTTGATCGCAGCAAAAAGACCTTCAGCCTCCTCAATCGGAGCCGAAAGGTCTGCATCGGTGAACATGACAATCTCACCCAAAGCGCGCAGCAGGCCATTGCGAACGGAGTAGCCTTTGCCGCGATTGCCGGGGTTCTGAACGAGACGGACCTCGGGATGCTGGGCTGCAAAGGCGCGGACCACGTCTGCCGTTGAGTCGCGGGAACCATCGTCAACCACGATGATCTCCGCCGACCATCCGCAGGTGCGGACGCATTCAGCCACAGCCTGGAGCGTTGCGGGAATCCGCTTGCTCTCGTTATAGGCGGGAATGACGATGCTGTAACGCGGATAGGGCATTTGGCACCAGAATCTCGCACCCCCTGGAGCTTTCGCTATAGCACTTCCGTGGCTGACAGTTTCGGGAGGCGGTCCTGAGATATGATACCGCAGCTGCCGCCAGGTTGCGGGAGTATTGGCTAAGCGGGTAACCGTCGGGCAAATCGCTGATCCGCAAAGGCTAAATTGTACGGAGGGACTTGCATTTTTCCCTGATTCATGGGCAGAATCCCTTATGCTGAGAGCGGAGGTCTTTCGATCATGACAAAGGCAGACCTGGTGGAGAAGGTGACCGGCTTGGGCGACCTGACCCGCCGCGACGGCGAAGTGATCGTTGAAACCATCTTCGGCGCCGTCATTGGAGCTTTGCAGAGCGGCGACAAGATCGAGATTCGCGGATTTGGCTCGTTTCGCATTCGCCAACGCAACCCCCGTATCGGGCGCAATCCGAAGACCGGTGACCGGGTGGAGGTTCCTGCCAAAAAGGTCCCCTATTTCAAACCGTCGAAGGAGCTGCGCGACCTGGTAAATCCGGGCGAGGCGGCCAAGGTCTCCTGATCTAAGCTACACAATCGGAAAAATTTATTGAGAGCTCACATCGCTTCAGATGTACGCGCGATTCTCCCTCGTGCGCGCACGCCGATCACTGCCATCAGCCGGCCGGTGCGGCCGCGCGAGCCGCGGTAGGAGAAAAACAGGTCAGGCTGGCATCGCGTGCAGCCTCCAACCACCTGAATTGCTTTTGCCGAAACGCCGCAGGCCAGCAACTGGCGCCGATTGGCTTCGATGAGATCTACGTGCAGGCTGGGGCCAATGGGCGAGTGGCCGGGTGCGCGCTGGGTGAGGAAGAGCATTGGGTACTTCATCCGGACCGGGTCTGAATCGTAGACTTCGCGGAATAATTCGCGCCCGTAGGTAAACTGCGACTCGAACTCAGAAAGCACCTCTTCGCCCACGGCATAGCAGCACTGGCCAATGCCGGGTCCGATTGCCGCGACGAGATCTTCCGGGCGGGAGCCGAATGCAACCCGCATGCGGCCCACGCCGGTCTCGACAATCCTCTTCACCGTTCCTCGCCAGCCGGCGTGGAACGCGCCAACGACGCGCCGTTTGCGGTCTGCTACCAGCACCGGGATGCAATCGGCCGTTTGTACGGCCAGCAGCAGGCCGGCCTCGTCCGTGATGAGGCCGTCGGCCTTGCGCGGGCGTTCGGGGGCGGCGTCTGCCGCGGAGGCTCGAACCACCAGATTCGAGTGGAATTGGCGCAGCGCAACGAGCGCGGCGGAGACATCGCCGGTGACTGCCTCAACCAGCAGGCGGCGATTCGCCTCGACCGCTTCCCTGCTGTCTTCGGCCGTAAAACCGAGGTTCAGTTCTCCCGAAGCATCCTCGGAACAATACGCATGGCTCAGGCCGCCGAGCCGGGTGCTGAATCCGCCCCAGAGCCACGGAAGCTTCTGCCACGATGGAACAGGCAGCCAGCGCACGCCATTGGCGGCAACGACCGGCACAGAGGAGAAGTGAACAAGCTCTTCAGGCTGAGCACGATCCAACTGCGGGGCGCGGGGACGAGCCGCAGAATTTCCGCGCCGGCTGCGGACCAAGCCCCCAACGGCGAAGAGAGCGTCGACTCCCTGCAAATCATCGTTTTGGGTCTGAAAGACAGAGTTTGAACCGCGCGCGAGGGGCATAGCTGCATTGATTGTACGGGCGGTGGCGATTCACGGGATGGCGGAATGAGCGTAGAAGCGCGAGGGTAGATTGGTTGGGATGAGGGGAAAAATTGGGAGGCCTAAAACATCTGGGCCTACCTTCCGGTAGGCCCTGTCGAGAGGCAATTAAGGGAGGGAATCCAGGGGGGTGTTTGGGAAGAGGTCCGTGAGGACCCTCAAAAGGGAATAGAAACCTTTCTTCGGTGGGACATTTTTGGGGAAGCCTCTGCTAGTTACTTACTCAGATGCTTTTCGGAAGGAAAGGTTGCATGGGCGCTGTCAGCGATGAGAAGAAAATGGTTTTCATCACCATCGTAACCATTGCTATTACTCTTCGCTCCCTGTTGCCAACTGAATGATCTATGTTGCACATTTCACGCGTTCTGCCGTCACACATGCACAGTCTTTGAGGCAAAAGCCTTTTTTCCACCGAATCGGAATATGGTACGCCGCTACAGACAACGCCGACGCGTCCTTACTCTTCCAGATCAGATGCCCGGCCCGGGCGAGGGGTCGCCTGCAGGCAACCCTCGCGGCTCGGAGACGCTGAGGCCCATCCAGGGAAACTGTGCTACTTGAGCTCGCGCACCCAGATGTTTCTGAAGCTGATGGGCTCGCTCTTGTCGCCGTGCGCCTGCAGCTTGATGGGCGCCGAATCGTACTGTTTATAGAACGGCTTGCCGATGTAGAGGGTCTGCCCCTTCAGCTCAAAGTGATTCTGGACAAGAACTCCGTTGAAGAAGACGGTGACGTATGCGGGAGTCTTGAGCGAACCGTCGTCGTTGAAGGTCGGCGCGGTCCAGACCACATCGTAGGTTTGCCACTCGCCCGGCTTGCGGTTCGGATTCACCAGCGGAGGGCTCTGCTTGTAAATGCTACCGGCCTGGCCGTTGACGTAGGTGGGATTGTTGTAGGAGTCGAGAACCTGCAGCTCGTAGCCGGCGTCGCCCGGGCCGGTAGAGGCGAGAAAAACGCCGCTGTTGCCGCGAGCCTGGCTGCTGCCGGTTACGTTTTCAGGAATTCTCCACTCGATGTGCAGCTGGTAGTTTTTGAACTTCCGCTTGGTCTCGATGTTGCCCACGCCGGGCGCCTTGACCACGGTGAGAATGCCGTCGTGCACGCTCCATCGGGCGGGCGTGTGATCCTGGGCCGAAACCCACTCGTCGAGATTCTTGCCGTCGAAGAGAACGATTGCATCGGAGGGAGGCTGGGCATCTGTCGCGCCCGGAGTTACGACGGGCGGCACGGGCTGCCAGATTTCGGTGTCCTCTGGTTTAGGTTGCGCCTGTTGTTGAGAGAAAAGCGAGCCGGCGAACACAAGCGCGAATGCCGGCGCAAAGAACTGCGATAGTCGAAGAGAGCCCAACTTCATAAGGATAGATTCCTTTCCGCGTCATTTGTACATCACGGCGGGTGCGGGTGGGCAAGGCCGGGCTGAATTATTTTGCAGCCGGGCTGGATTTTGGCCGGGCTGCTTTTTCAATCGCGCGGGTAATCAGGGTGACAGGGAGGAAGCGCACGAGGGAGGCGGTGAACCTGCCCCGGAGGTTGGGGATGATGGTGCGTTGGCCGCGCGCCAGGGCGACGATGCCGAGTCGTGCCACGTCCTCTGTCGGCTGCACGCCGCGCTCCCTGAAGACACCCGCGCCGGCCACATCGAAGAATTCGCTCTCTGTCGGACCTGGGCACAGGGCCGTGACCTTGACGCCGTACTGGGCTACCTCCGCGGCGAGACCCAACGCGAAGAAACGGTCGAAGACCTTTGTGGCCGCATAGGTTGTGATGTAGGGGATGGGCTGAAAGCTCGCGGTCGAAGCGACAACCAGCACCCAACCACGGCGGCGCTCGACCATGCGCGGGACGAAGAGGCGCGAGAGATGCACCACCGCTTCGCAGTTGACGCGTACCTGACTGAGTTCCTGCGCCATCGCGCTCGAGGCGAATGCGCCGTATTGGCCCAGGCCGGCGTTGTTGATGAGGATGTCTACGACGAGGCCTGCGCCTTCAGTGGCGTCGAAGATTAGCTGAGGAGCTGTGGGGTCGTTCAGGTCAGCAACAAGGATGCGCGCCTCGGTGCCCTTATCCGTGAGTTCGGCCGCGAGCAATTCGAGCCGGTCGCGGCGGCGGGCGGTGAGGATAAGTTTGGCGCCGCGCGCGGCAAGCTCGCGCGCAAAGGCTGCGCCGATGCCGGCGCTTGCGCCCGTCACCAGCGCCCATCTGCCGTGAAAGTCTTTTTTATCTGCCACAGATCGTCCCGGAGTGAATGCGCACAGAGATCACGAATTACTGTTGAAGAAGTTTGAAGGCGTGCATCCACTGGTTGTGCAGAAAGCCAGGAATGCACCACAACATGCAGAGCGGTTCAATGGCGCGCGCCGCCTCGACGCCGCCCATGTCGGCAAGCTCCCAGCCGAACTCCTCGATCAGACCGCCGACAGCTTTCTTTGCGGCGTCGCTGTTCCCGCAGATAAACATGGTGGGCTTTCCGCCTGCGAATTTGGGATCGACCATGCGGGGAGCGCCGACGGAGTTGAAGGCCTTCACAAGATGGGCATCCGGAAACTCAAGCTGCAGCTGCTCCATCAGGGATTCATTGGGGCCGGTGAAGAACGGCAGCACGCCTTTGACGGGCGGCGCATCGGCGATTGGGTTGCATGCATCGGCGACCGGCTTGCCTTTCAGGTTTTCCGCGCCGGCGAGGCGAAGCGCCTCCGCGGCGGCATTGCCCTTCACGGCGAGGATCAGCAATTCGCCAAAGCTGGCTGCGTCGGCAAATGTGCCGGTGGCCACGCCGGGATTCTGCGCGGCCCACTCGGCGAGCTTCTCCGGCGACCGGCTGCCGATCTTTGCCTGATGTCCGTGCTTGACCGCGCCCGCGGCCAGCGTTTGCGCGACGATTCCTGATCCGAGCACTCCAATTTTCATAACAGCCCTCCTGGCTGGAACGAGCTTACCGCTCCGCGAACAAAGCTCAGTGAATATTCTTCCTCTTCTGTGCTCGCGGTGTCACGCCGGATTGAGCCGGGCTGGTTCTCTTCTTCGCCGGCTTGCGATTATTTTCGACGCGGAGTTTCCAGGCCGTGTGCAGTGCGCCACGGAGCGAGTCTTCGTCGGCCACAGCGAGGCGGATATGAGTTGCGCCCATGCGGCCCCAGCCACCGTGAACAGGCAAAAACAAATCGGGACGGTCGGCGAGGAAGGCGGCTTGCAGCTCCGGCGTGACCATGAGATTGCCGTAGCCCTCCTTGACCGATGCGAGCGTGGCAAAGATGCGGCCGCCGACACGAAAATCTGCGGCGCCCATGTGCGAACCTTCTTCAGCGCCTTCGAGGCTCAAGGCGATGCGGCGAAAATCCGATGCGTTCATGCGATCTTCTCCCCGGCTTTGCGTGCAGTCCGCGGGTCAATACCGGCCCGCGAGACCGGCACGCGAGACGGGTACGGCACACTGAAACTGGTTGCACAAATGGGCTAAGCCGACAAAGATCTGCCTCAGGGGCATAAAGCCCTCCGGTTTTATGCGGGTTTGCGGCACGACTGAAGTCGTGCCCGGTTACAAAACTTCTCCCCGAGATGCACTTTTCAGCAAGCTGTGAAGTGGTTCCCTGTCACAAAACTTCTCCAGAAATGCGCATTCAGTAAGCTGTGAAGCCGTGCACTGTTACAAGACTTCTCCCGAAATGCATTTTCAGCAAGCTGTGAAGTCGTGCCCTTTCGCAAAAACCGTTTACGCAACCAGTTCTAGCGCGCGCCGGCGAGGACCTGCTCTTCAAACTCCTCGTTCAGCCACCTGGAGAAGGCCGAGAACTCTTCGTCGCGGCCAAGAAAGTCACGGACCATTTCGCGTGCCGGCTTGGAGCCGCCCTGCTCGAGCACGGCCTTGCGGTAGCGTACGCCGGCTTCGCAGCCGAGCAGATCCTTGGGATCAAACTGGCCGAAGAAATCGAGCGCGATGACCTTGTCGAACGCGTAGGTGTAGTAGTTCGAGGAGTAGCCGGTGAGATGGCCAAAGCTTGCGTACATGCGATTACCTTCGACCCAGGTCCACGGCTGCAGGGATTGGTAGAGCCGCCTGGTGATCTCGTCGAGGTCGATTCCGGCCGGGTCCTGGTCGTGCAGGTCGAGCGAGAGCGTGGTGTAGTAGAGCTGCGAGCGGACCCAGTCGGCGCGACCGAACGAGCCTGCGCGCTTCATCTTTTTGATGGTTTCGGAGGGCAGCACTTCGCCCGTCTCGTAATGCTTTGCGAAGGCCTGCAGCAGCTTTTCGTCGCGGAAGAACTCTTCCAGCATCTGCGACGGCACTTCGATAAAGTCGCCTTCGGTGGCGAACCCGGAAAGGCCGGCCCACTCGGTGTGGCCGCCGAGAATGGCGTGCATCAGGTGGCCGAATTCATGGAAAAATGTGACGACGTCGGAATACTGCAGCAGTCCCGGATCGCGATTCACGGATTGCTGCGCATCGCGGCGTTCCGCCTCCTTCGCCCTGGCTTCCAGCTCGTGCTGTTGCTGCGGAATGTGCTCGGGCTCTCCGGAGAGGGTTTCCAGTTGCTGCGGCGTGAGGAACTCGGGGCCTTCATCCCCGCCGGGGAAGTTGCAGATCAGAGCTGCTTCCGGCATGGTGCGGCCGCGCACTCCGGTGACGACGGGCGCCGCGGAGAACCACTTGTCTTTCCCCTCGCGCGGATGCATGTCGAGGTAGAAACGGCCCACGTGGACGCCGCCGTCGAAGACATCGAAGACAGAGACGGACTTATGCCAGGCCGTCGCCTGGGAACGGCGGAACTCAACCTTGAAGAGCCGCGCTGCAGTCTGCAGCACGCCAGCCTCGACCTGCGCATAGGGAAAGTAGGGACGTACCGACTGCGAGTCGAAATCGAAGGCCGTACGGCGGAACTGCTCGTACCAGTAGCCGCGGCTGGTGATGTCGATGGCCTCAAGGCCCGGACGGCGCTCGCGGGCAAAGTCCAGCACCTGCTTGTGCTCGTGCCGCGCTCCGTCGCGGCTGGCGTCGTCCAGCTTCTTGAGAAATGTGCGCACGTTTGCCGCCGACTCCATCATCTGGTCGGCCGTGGCCAGATCAGCCCAGCTGCGAAACCCGAGAATGCTCGCCATCTCCTGCCGCGTGGCGAGGAGATCGAGGAGCACCTGCCGGTTCACCGGATACGCGCGCGTGTTGTAGGCCAGGAACATCCGCTCGCGGAGCGCGGAGTTTGAGGCAAAGGTCATCACCGGCTGCATATCGGGAGGATCGGTGGAGATGATCACGTTGCCGTTCGCGTCGAAAGGATGGCGCGCGAGATAGTCGGCGGGGAGTCCCTCCAACTCATCGGCGGTTGCCTCGATGGTTTTGCCACCCTCCTGGATGTTGCGGCTGAATTCCAGCGAGAGCTTCGTGGCTTTCTCATGCAGCCCCTGCAGGCGGTCGCGTGTGGCCTGGTCCTTGTCTACGCCGGCGAGCCGATAACTCAGCAGCGTGCGCTCGACATAGTGCTTTGTGGCCGGACTTGCATCTTTGAGATCGATTGCGACGAGTGCATCGTAGACTTCGCGGTTGAGGCTTAGGGCACTGCCGGCAACGGCTACGCGCTGCGCTTCCACCTGGGCCTGGTCACGTACAGCCTTGTCGGCCGCAACGGAGTTCAATACGCCAGCTTGCGCTCCGGCAAGGCTGAGCTGCTCGATGGCCGCATCGTACAGGCTCAGCGAATTTTCCGGCGTGCGCGGGCCTTTGACGGCGAGCAGGCGGGCCAGCGCTGCCTGGTGCGCCGCGAGCCGGGCGCCAACCCAGGCGGCGAGCGCTTCCGCTGAGGCGGCGCCACCGTCGTCCCATGCGTGGATGTTTTTGTTCTCGGTGGCCGAAGGGGTCTCAACAGACATGATCGCGAATTCCTCCAAACTCTAGGTTGCCACATTGGGCTGGGGGTCAGTCAGAGCTTGTCCAACAATGTGACCAACGATTCATTAGGATGCGGAATTGGGTGAGTGGAGCAGGCAGCCGGCGTTATACTTGCCCGAAGCCGAAACGCAAGCAAAACTCATTTCCCCAGTGCCGGCGGCGCCGTGACGAGCGCGCTTTCGCGGCGACCGGAAAGGCAACCCATGCGTTACAACGATGCCGCATTTCTTGAGAACACGATCGGTATGCCTCAATCGCACCTGCGCGCTTTTCTGCAGGTCGCCCGGACGGAACAGGTGGTGATCATGGTCCGCGCAACGGGCCCCACCTGCCACGGGCTGCTTGAAGAGGGGTACGACACGAAGGGCTATCGCATCCATGGCAAGTCGTGCGACTGGGGACCGATGGCGGGATTTGTTGTGCGCGATCCGCGCCTGAACAAGTACGGCACGGCGAAAGAGTGTTTCAACCGGGACAAGCACCGCGAAGCGCTCTACCTGGACCACGAAGGCCAGGGATGGAAGGCGGGAACGACGCCGCTGATTATCTCGCAGAAGCGTGTGGACTGGCTGAAGGCGCGCAAGCTGATCGATGCAAAGCCGGTGGGCTCTGACCGGCTGGACGGCTTTGCTGCGCATCCCACGGGAATCCGGTTCCATTACAGCCTGATCAAGTTGCCTAATGGCACCTACGGAGTGTACTTCGATAACACCAAGACGGTGAAATGGGCACAGGAACGAGGCGGAGATAACGTAAAGTACCACGCCAAATGGGGGGCGGGTTATGAGCAGATGCTGGCGATGACCAATCCACCGGAGCACGGCATCATTACCAAGGAAGAACGCTTCAAGGCGATTACGGGCGATTACGACCTGTTTGCGGTGTGGCCGTTTACCGGCTCCTACGATCCCAATCCTTATGGGCTCGATCATCGTCCGCTGGGGACCGTGAAAGGCTCGGTGGGCGCGGCGGAACGAGCGAATGTGGACAGACTCGAACGCAATTTCACCAAGAGCGGCCAGGGCACGAAGCTCGGCAACATCACGCCGCGTATCTATATGGTGTGCCAGCTGATCAATTCGATCGTGGGAAGGCACGTGCTTTGGCACAGCGACGAGGCAGCTCGGCCATTCCTTGACGATGTGGATCTGCCGGTGCTGGCGGTCACGCCCAAAGGGAACTACGTAGGCATCGAGAGCATCTTCGACTTCAAAGTCTTTATCAGCTTCTGCGACAAGGAAGGCATCAAGGTGACGCTTTCCAATGCGTGGGCGCAAGACCCCGCGGGAAAGTACCAGAACCGGCTCGGAGCCGAATATGCAAAGTATGTTCCGCCCGATGGGCAGAGGATCATCGTTCCTGATTTTTACAATCGATGAGGCGGTTTCTGTTCCTGCTGGAGAGTTCTCTATTCGAGTCCGAGCAGGCGCGCGGGATTGCGTTTCGACATCTGGTCGATCTCGTCCTGGGTGAATCCCTGCGCGCGCATCCCTTTGAAAAACGCCACGAGACCGTCAGGGTGCAGTGGATTGCCGGGCTGGCCCATGTCGCTGGATAGAATGCAGTGGTCGATGCCCACGTAGCGGATGGCCTTGGCGTAATCAGCGAAATCAAATTCCTTGCTCTTGCCGATCAGCCCGTTGTAGGTGAGCTCGATGTAGGCGCCCATCTGCGCGGCTTGGCGCATCTGGTCGAGAGACATGTGGATCGGCGCGACCATGGGGTGCGTGACCACCATGTGCTTGACGCCCTGCGCGCGCGACTCGCGGATCAGAAGCAGATCTACCTCGGGGCTGTTATGGCCGGTTGCCATTACGAGATTGTGTTTGGCGATGGTTGCAATCACGGCCCTGGTCTCGGGCAATAACTGGCCGTCCTGCGCGACATGCACAAAGGGACGGTTTTCTTTCGAGTAGCGCACCTGCGCTTCGGAATCGTAGGTGGACATCCAGACAAACCGGCCGTATCCGCCGGTGATGGCCGCCATGTGCTCGACCGCGGAAGGATTCATGCCGCCGACGGTGAGATTGAGGTCGATGCCACCGAAGACTTCGATACCGGGTACCACCTTGCGTACGACATAAGCCAATGACGCCGTGGGCTCGTAGTGGTTCTTCAGCACCAGGGCGCGCATGCCGCGGTCCTTGGCCATTCTTGCAAGATCGATCGCATCAATGGAGCGCGGAACACTATCGGGGGCCGAGTGGACGTGAATATCGATCACGCCGGCGAGAGGGTTCTGCTGCGCGGAACAGGTAAGGACTGCAGCCAAACAGATCGTCAGAAGGATTGCGCTGTTTCTTATAAGCCTCATGATTGGTCTCCCTGCCTGGTTCCTTGATGTAACTCCGGAGTTATACGAGTAAGCCGCCGCGGCTAACTTGCCGATTGCGCGAAGATCTCGCGAAGAGTATCTCCCGCAGCGCTGAGATTGGCCAGCCACATCTCCGCATACTCGCGCGAGAGCACGACGCCATTGGCGCCCGCGCCGAATGCGGCACGGAGGGCAGCGCGCACATCGTCGGGCGACGTGCGTTTTTCCTGGGTTTTTGCGGTCGTGAGCGTGGGTACATCGATGTCAATGCCGGGGTAAATCATCACATCGCCGGCGACCTCTTCGACGGCGCGTTTTGTTTCGCGCGCGACATAATCGGCCGAGAGGCCCGTGGTGGCTAACTTATCGTAAGGCGCTTCCTGGTAGTTCATGATCTTGTAGTAAAAGTCGAGAAAATCATCGGGTTTTGCGTCGGCGAAGACCGTCCGGCTTAGCCGGTTAAGATAAGCGGCCATGCGCGGACCGCCGGCATTGTTGTAAGTGGCCGGCTTCAGAAAGTCTGCGAAATTTCTGCGTTTCACGTAGTTTTCTTCCGCTTTGTAAAAGGGGCTGAAGGTCATGCTCTCCATAATGTGGAAGCCGAACGGTTTCTGCGGAGCGATCGCCTTCGCCGTTCCGTATAACTCCGCTTCGATTCCCTGATAACTATCGGTCCATAGAGTTTCCCAACTGAGTATCTCGGGATATTGGAGAAGGACTCTCCAGAAGGAAACGAAGTATCCGTCGGCCGGCCGCTGCTGCTGCGCGGCCGCCTGGAAGAGCCGTTCGAGTTCGCGGTAGCCGGACTGCGCGCGCGGCACGGAGATGCCGCGTTCGCGCGCCTTCGCCTGGCAGAACTGGCAGAAGCAGGTCGCCGGCACCGACCGTTCGATCAGGTTTTCGAATGGCCCCATGCGCTCCGAGCCCCAGGCGATGCCATCGACTTCACTGGGATACTGGCTCAGCAGGCTCTCGATCTTGCCGGTGAGGAAGGCGCGGTAATCGGGATGGTTGAAGCAGGGCCGGGTCGTGCGCCGTCCGTATACATCGATCTCCGCGACTTCGGCGTAGTTCGGAATCGTGACGTTCAGCCCGACTCCCGGATTGTTCAGGTCCCAGGCGAAGAAGTCCATGCCGCGCGCGTGCGCCTTCGGCGCCACTTCTTCGATCACATTGAATTTGCCGTAGGTGGAACAGCGGAAGTCTTTGAGGATTGTGTTCTGGAAATATTTCGGATCGTAGTCGTAGAAGGCGCCGCCGGCGATCGTATCCCCGGGCTTGCCGTGATCGGGCAGCGGGATGGGGCCGTCCTTTCTGAGGCGTGTCTCGCCATAGGAGAACGTGTACGCCCAGACGGTGTTCACATCACCCTTCTTCTGCAGATTATCCAGTACCTGGTCGACGCCCTCGTCGACCCACGCGAATCCCCGCACCTGAATGCCGACGTAGTTTTTGCGATTTTTCACGCCGCTCCGGTTTCCGGAGGGAGCCGGCTTATTTTGTCCGTGAGCGGTTTGCGCCAGGAATGCGGCGCATGCGGAGCAAAGGCGGATGAATGCTCTTCGATTCAAGACGGAAATCATAAAAGGACCTCAGTTGGGATTCACAGTGCGGTACACGGGCATGCAGACAGGGCAAGATGTGCGGCCACTGCTGCGCGAGTTGCCGGAATATAAAGGCGCTTCCCTGCCTTTCTATACTCCCAACTTACTACGGTCAAGGAATGCGGCGGTAAAAAGGGGATGTAACAAGCAGCAAACAAGTTTGCAACCTGTTTCTGCTTGTCAATCGGTCAGGGAAAAGCATAGAGTCGCGTTCTAGCATTACTCCACGATAAAAAGGCTGCACTATGCGCCCCAGCTTGAACCGCCGGTCGTTCCTGCAACTCTGTTCCGCGGCCACTGGATTTTTGGCGCGCGATGCATATCCGCAATCGAAGGCAGCGCCATCGCCTGCCGCAGCCCGTGGGCCAGTGAAGCATCGCGAGAATTTCGTTGCCCTGCAGGTGAAGCCGTTCAGCTGGGTGGATGAGGGCGTCGACCAGGTTCTGGATAATCTGCAGCAGAAGGGCGACGTTAACACCATCTTTGCCTACACGTTCGATTACGAAGAGTCGCGCCTGTCGAAGAAGGGCGCGGTGCCGCTGCCGGATCATGGCGTAGAAGGCGGGCCGCTGGTGGGCGGGGCCTTTTACGACTACGATCCCAAGTACTTTCAGGCGACGTTTCTCAAGGAATTTCGGTCGCGGGATTACGGCAAATTCAACGTGATCGAGGAAGTGGCTCCGAAGGCGCACGCGCGCGGAATGGAGTTCTTCGCCTGGGACTACAACAACGCCGATCCCATCATGGCGCGCAGTATTCCCGGGATTTCCGATGTGGCGGAGATCGATGTGTACGGGCGGCGGACCACGAGCCCGTGCTTCAACCATCCTGATTACCGAGCTTTTCTCACCGGCAAGATCGAGAGCGTGCTGAGCGGCTACGCAAGTGAGGTGGACGGCGTGACGTGGGGCTGCGAGCGCATGGGGCCGATCAACAATATGATCGGCGGCGGCTGGACGACGAAGGGCATCTGCTGCTTTTGCGAATTTTGCCAGATGAAGGCTCGCGATCGCGACATCTCAGTGGAACGGGCCACGATTGGATATCGCAAGCTGGACGAGTTATTCAATGCCGCCGGGCGTGACGAGCGGCCGAATGATGGCTATTTCGTCAGCTTCTGGCGATTGCTGCTCGAGTATCCGGAGATTCTGAGCTGGGAAAAGCTGTGGACCGACAGTTATCACGAGGTGAGGTCAGAGCTGTATGGCACCGGAAAGGCGCTTGCGCCGGAGAAACCATTCGGATTCCACATTCAGCAGAACATGACGTTCAGTCCGTTTTACCGTGCCGAAGAAGACTACGCCGAGACGCGGCACTATGCCGATTTTTTGAAGCTGGCGACGTATAACAACGCGGGCGGACCACGCATGGCGAGCTTCCTCGACCGGCTGAGCGCGACCGTCTTCCACGATGCGACGCAGGAAGACTTTCTTCCCCTTTACTACAAGATGATGAATGACGAAGGCGAGGCATCTTACTCTCAGCTGCATCTTGCCGGGCTGACGGCCAGCTACGTTGCGCGGGAAACGAAGCGAGCCCTGGAGGGTGTCGAGGGGAAGATCAAAATCTATCCCAGCATCGATATCGATATTCCAACGAAACTGACGGACCATCGCACGAAGCCGGATGATGTGCGCCAGGCAATTCGAGCAGCATTCGGCGCCGGAGCAAACGGCGTGGTGCTCGCCACGCGCTACGAAGAGATGTGGCTGGCCAACCTTTCGGCTGCCGGCGAGACGCTACGCGAGGTCTTCGCGCAGCCGCGGAGCTAATTGCGGTGTTATCTACGCAACTTCAGAGTTCGCTGCGTTGATCAAACCTTTCAGGTAGCCATAGGCGAAGGCGTAGCCCTGCAGCTTGCCCGGATCGCCTTCGCTCGCCGGCACGTGATCGGGCAGGATGCCACCGGAGAATCCTGAGTCGCGGAGAATGCGGATGATGGGAAAAAAGTCGAGCACTCCCTCATCGGGATAGACCTCGGCGAAGTTATTCAGGCCGCCGTGAATTGCGCGCATGTGAATCTGATGGATGCGGCCGCGGTCGGCGAGCCACTGGACGAGGGGCGGAATCTGCCGGTTTGCATCCGTTGAGCCTTCGGCGAGCACGCCGACATCCATCTGGAATCCATTGTGGGGATCGTCCACAATCATCGCGTAGCGTTTGTACGCGTCGAAGATCGAGGGTGCGTCGAAGTTATCGACGCCTTCATATCCCCACGGCAGGCCAGGGGGATCGTAAGGGTGATTCGCCATGTTCACGTCGTACTCTTTGCAGACCGGGATCACGCGATGGAGGAATGTTTCGATCCGCTCCCAATACTCGTCATAACTTACCTTGCCGTAGGGCGTCGTGGGTAAATCTTTCCAGTTGGTTTCGAGTTTGAAGGTTGGATAGACCGAATCGCCGCGGCCAGGCTCGGTTCCGTTGCGGCGGATAGGGATCGCGGTCCAATGCTGGCTGATTAGCCCGACGCCCACCGCGCGCGCTATGCGGATGTTCTCGCAGACCTGATCGAGCTTGCGGTCGCGCTCCGGGCCGGGCTTCATGACGATATAGCCGGAGTCCATGCGGAAGCCTTCAATCGTCATGCCCATCGAGTCGCACAGGTCGCGCATTTTCTTCAGCGCGTCCAGATCGAAGGCTCCGCCCTGCGGTCCTTCGGGCGCGATGAAATCGCCCCAGCCTTTGGGCGCAGAGCGCGGCGGGCCGCTTCCGGCGCTCACCATTACGGGATCGGGATTGATGTGCGTGATGCCGCAGCGCAGGTTGTAGTCGATGTTTTCTTTCGAGAAGAAGTCTTTCCCTTCGATGACGTGATAGTCGGCGCTCACGTGCATCTTTGTATTCTTCCTGTGCGGGCGAGCCGATGAGGGCTGCGCAGCGGCCTGCCCGGAAGAAGAAGACGCCTGCAGAGCCGTGCCCGCCGCGGCTCCTAAGAGCGCTTTCCCAAAATCACGTCTTTTCATGCATTACTCCAGACAAGCCATCATGCTTTCGCGAAGATCGCGCGCGTTGCATCGCCTGCGGCTGCGAGGTTGGCCAGCCACATCTCGGTGTATTCTCGCGAAAGCACTATCCCGTCAGCTCCCGCCTCGAATGACGCGCGCACTTCGGCCTTCACGCCGTCGGGTGTCGTCTGCTTCCATCCGGGCTGGATCGGCACGTTGATATCTACGCTGGGATAGATCTGGATGGAATGCCCGGTGTCGGCGATGGCGCGCTTCGTTTCGCGCGCGATGTAGTCGGGGGAGAGGCCGCTTGGGCCAAGTTCGTCGTACGGCTTCTCGTCGTAGTTCATGATCTTGTAGTAGAACGGCGTCAGATCCTGGGGCGTTGCGTCGGCGAAGATGGTGGAGCACAGGCGATTGATGAAGCTTGCCATGCGCCCGCCGCCGGCGGTGTTGTAGGTAGCGATTTTGACGAAGTCAGTGTAATGCCGGATCTTCGCGTAGTCATCCACCGCACTATAGAACGGGCTGAAGGTGATGTTCTGCACCATGTGGAAGCCGAAGGGCTTTTGCGGCGCGATTGCCTTCGCCGTGCCGTAGAGCTGTGAGCGGATCTCGTGGTAGCTGTCGTTCCAGAGAGTGTGCCAGGCGAGAACCTCGGGATATTCGAGCAGGATTCTCCAGAATGTGACGAAATAGCCGTCCGCCGGGCGTTGCGAGGCGTGCGCTGCCTGAAACAACTTGTCCAGCTGGATGAAGCCGGCTTTGGCGCGCTCCACCGATATGCCGCGATCGCGGGCTTTGGCACAGCAATAGGGGCAAAAGCAGGAGATGCCTGTGGTGGCCCAGCCGCCGCCGATCATGTTGTCGAGCGGGCCCATGCGCTCACAGCCCCAGATGATGCCGGCAACCTCGTCGGGATACTGCGAAAGATACGACTCGATTCTGCCGGTCAACTGCGCGCGATAATCGGGGTGGTTCCAGCAGGCGCTGTCCGTGCGTCTTCCGTAGACGTCGATCTCGGCGACTTCGGTGAAGCCCGGGATCAGCCGCATCATGTTGGCGTTGGTGTTGTTGTAGTCCCAGGCGAAGAAGTCCATGCCGCGGGCTTTCATCTTCGGCGCGACTTCACTAATCACGTTGAATTTGCTTTTGGCGTGGAATTCTTTGAGCGGCGTGCCGGCGAAGTATTTCAGGTCGTAGTCGTAGAAGGCGCCGCCTATCTCCGGATCGGCCTTGGAATACGTCCCGTGGTCGGGCAGCGGGATTTTTCCGCTGGCATCGGTTGGCTCCGAGAGGAAGGTGAAGGCGAAGACGGTGTTGATGTTGCCCTTTTCCTGCAGGTTGTCGAGGAGCTTATCGATGCCTTCATCCTGCCAGGCATAGGCTTTCACCTGGGTCGCAACGACATTTTTACGATTGATGGTTCTGTCGCCGGGAGGCGCGGGACGAGGTGCTTTTGACTGGGCCCGAACGCGCAGCCCTCCGACGGCAGAAAGGGCGGTCAACAACTCTACAAAACGGCGGCGCGATATTTCAAAGTTCATTACCTATCCTTACTGTTCGCGAGAAGTTGAATGGGCACGGCTCTTCGGATTCCGAAGAGCCGCACCGCACACGACCGTCTTGTTTTACCAGCAATTAGAACGTGTACTTACCCGCAATCTGCATAATACGTGGCGGATTTGCCGCCTGGACGTATCCGAAAGATGAATTGGTGAAGGAGTTGACGGGAGTGCTCAGGTTCGGATGGTTGAAGATGTTGAAGAACTCCCAGCGCAATTCCAGGTTTTGCTCGTGAAATGTCCGGAACAGCTTACGGATGCTCACGTCGGAGTCGATGTAATGGGGGCCGAGCAGCGAGTTCATGCCAGTCGTTCCAAAGGTGCCGGGACCATTGGAAACGAACGCCTTGGAATTGAGCCAAGGAATGCCTTTCGATGTTGCCGAACCCTTGAGATACGGACTCACACCGGCGACCGCATTGGGACGATCGAGCCCGATGCCGGTTAACGATGCGTCAGTACCGGTGAGCGGGCTGAACGGATAGCCATTGTTATACGAGACGAGGAAGGAGGGCGACCATCCTCCGGCAATCAGATTCATTGTGGGGTTGGCGAATTTGTAGCCCTGGTAGACGAACGAGACATTCGTGTTCTGGCGCAGGTCGAAGTCGCAGGGGCCGTAGTCGAAGCGCATGTTGTTGGGATTGGTTTGCGTATTGCCCTGCAGCTTGTTGCCGATCGTCTCTGTGTCTTGCAGGCAGTGCGAGTAGGTGTAGTTGAAGAGCAGCGTGTAGCCGTGGCTAAGGCGGTGCCGGGCGGATGCCTGCAAGGCGTTGTAGTTGGTGTTCACGCCGTCATTCATCATGGTGATGGTCGAGTAGTAGATGCCGTTGGCGGGATTCGTCTCGTACAGGATGCGGCGCTGCGTCTCGTTCTTTGTCGTGGCTCCAGCCGCATACTGCGGTGCGTTCTCTTCATAACCGGAGCGGAGATGCGTCGCCTTATTGCCCACGTAGCTGATGGTCACCGACCAGTCGTTGCCGAACTGGCGTTCCAGGCTCAGGTCATACTGCTGCATATAAGGATGGTGAAGCCCGAGGGGCAGGTTGACATAGGTGCCGTTCTGATTGAAGCCGGCGTTGGACTTGGGCGGGAAGGGATTGGGGAAGGGGTTGCCGCCCGCGACGCCCTGGTAAGGATTGGCCAATCCGCCCGCAGGAGTTGTGAGCGTGAGACCGTTGGCCCATGGCGGAGCGAGACTGAATGCGGAGTCGGTAAAGGTCTCGGGCTGGTCGAAGAAGATGCCGTAGGAGCTGCGAATGCTCATCATACCGCGTCCCGTGGGATCCCACGCGAAGCCTATGCGCGGCGCAAAGTCATCATAACTGCCGTTTGCGTAGGCTTTGGGAATGCCCTTGTCGCCGTAGAAGAAGACTCCCGGAGGCGCATTGGTGAAGACCGTCGACCGAGTGCCCGCAGCGAAGGCTCCGAAGTCAATATGATCACCTTCGTTGTACTGCTGCGTCTCGGGCAGCGACGGCTCCCAGCGCACGCCGGCGTGGACGTTCAGCTTTTTGGTCAGCTGCACGTCATCCTCGAAGTAGGCGGCCAGATATTTGCCGTAGGAGTTGCTGACCTGCTGGCCCGTGTCAGTGAACTGAAATACGTTGCCGGTGAGAAAGTCTCCGAGCGCGTCGCCGGTTCCCTGCCCGTTGAAGTTGAAGAATCCGTTCGCGTCGTAGATGTTGTTCTGATACATCTGGCCGACGATGCCTTCGGCGCCGAAGCTGAAGTGCTGCTTGCTGCGAATCCAATCGGTGTCGTCGGCCCATTGATATTGGTTGCGGACAAACTTTGCGGGAGCATTCGATCCGCCGCCGATGGTGAAGTAATTCGACAGCTGGATGTAACTGAAGTTGGGCGAGCCGTCATATATATTGATGCCCACGCTCTTCGGACTCGGCATGCTGGACGGGTCAGAGCGGTGAATCGCCAGGCGTGAATACGTGAAGTGCATCGCGTTGATCACCGTGCTGCTGAGGGACATCTGGTTTCCCACCGTGAGAGACTGCGACCGGTCGAGAAGGCTTGGGCGCGTGAGGGTGAGCAGGTTGCTGGTGTACACCGCTGGATTCGAGTAATCGAGGATGAAGTAGCGGCCATAGATGGTGTTCTTCGGCGTACGGACCCAATCGAAACGGCCTACGTCCTGGTACTCGTTGCTGGGGTTCGACGCGGGGAAGGTCAACTTGCCGCAGGGATCGGTGGACACCGGAATCAGCTTCATGTAAGCCAGGGCCGGCGCAACATAGGTGTTCGGATTGAGGACCAGCGTCTTGCCGGAGCAGGCGGTCCAGTTGCCGTTGAGCATAGCCTGCGTTGCCACGTTAACCACGTTGCTGCCCGATACATTGTGGATGATGGTTCCCTGGTAACCGCCGAAGCCGAAGAGCTTGTTCCGGATGATCGGGCCGCCGATGGTTCCGCCGAATTGGTTGCGGTGCAATGCATCGTGGCTGCTGGCGGTGCTGAAACGGTTCTGCGCATTCAGCGAGGGCGTGCGGACGAACTCGAAGAGGTCGCCATGATAGCTGCTTCCGCCCTGCTTGGTGACGACGTTGATCACCGAGCCGGGATGCAGGCCGTAGCGAGCGGAGATGCCGTTGGTCTGCACGCTGTACTCCTGCAGCGCGTCGGGGAATGGAAACGGCATGTTGATGTTGGAGTGCGAGTCGTTGTTGTCGCCGCCGTCGAGGAGATAATTGTTGCCGTTGATCTGTCCGCCGGAGACGGAGACGCCGACCGAGTTCACGTAATCGTGCGTCGTCACCACGCGGCTGGCTGCATTCGGCGGCATGGCGGCGCCGCCGGAGAGCAGGATCAGATCTGTCGCCTGGCGGCCGTTCAGCGGGAGGTCGACGATGCGCTGCTGGTCCATTACTTCGGAGATCGAGGTATCCTGCGTCTCGACCATCGCGGCGTCCGCGGAGACCTGCACCTCCTGGCTCGCGCTGCCCACCTTGAGTCCGATGTTGACCTGGACGTTCTGGCCGACCTGGAGGACGATGCCGGTTTGCTTGTATTTACTGAATCCTGCGGCCGTGACTTCGAGCGAATACTGTCCTACCTGCAGATCGGGAATCACGAAGCTCCCGTCTGCGCCCGATACCGTTGACCGCACTGTACCGGTACTGACGCTGGTGGCCTGGATCTGCGCTCCAGGCACGACTGCGCCCGAAGGGTCCTGCACCACGCCGTGAATCTGACCGTTGTTCACTGCCTGCCCGAATGCGAGAGCATGCAGGAAGAGCACCAGGCCCGCCGTTATGATCCATGTTGTCAGCTTGCGCGCAAGCATCGTCGCCTCCTTGAAGTTCAGTTGGAGCCTAGTTGGCTGATGGACTGCCCGGGCCCTGTTTGAAGAATGTTGCCCGCAGCTCATCGCCGGCCGCGGAGAGATTGGCCAACCACATTTCGGTGTATTCGCGCGAAAGGACCACTCCATTGGCGCCTGCCTCGAAGGCAGCGCGCACAGAGCGCCGGACATCCTCTGGCTTGGTACGCTTGTCGGTCAGCTTGGTGGGAACATCGATATCGATTCCCGGATAGATCTGCACATCGGAGCCTTTGACTCCCTCGATGGCTCGCCTCGTCTCGTGCGCGAGATAGTCCGCGGAGAGTCCGGTGATGTGAAGCTGGTCGTAGGGAGCTTCGTGATAGCCCATGACGTCGTAGAAAAACGGCAGAAAATCCTGCGGGCTTGCGTCACGGAAGATGGTCTCGCTGAGGCGGTCGAGATAGGTCGCCAGGCGCGGGCCTGCCGCGTTGTTGTACGTGGCAAGCTTCAGGAAGTCGGAGTAGTCCTTGGTTTTGGCGTAGTCTTCTTCCGCCCGATAGAACGGGCTGAAGGTCATGTTCTGCATGATGTGAAAGCCGAAGGGCTTTTCGGGCGCGAGGGCTTTTCCGGTGCCGTAGAGTTCGGCGCGGACCTCGTGGTAGCTGTCGGTCCAGAGCGCCTCCCAGGCGAGAATCTCGGGATACTCGAGCAGCAGCCGCCAGAAGGTGACGAAGTAGCCGTCGGCCGGCCGGCTCTGGGCCGCGCTGAACAGCTGGTCGAGTCTCTGGTAGCCGGTCCTGGCCCGCTCGGCTGAGATTCCCCGCTCTCGCCCCTTCGCCTGGCAGAACCGGCAGAAGCAGGAGAGGCCGCGTGTGGCCCAACCGCCGCCGACGAGGTTTCCGAGCGGCCCCATGCGTTCGCAGCCCCAGGTGAATCCGTCGACCTGGCTCGCGTACCCGGCGAGCACGCTCTCTACCTTGCCGGTGAGGTGAGCGCGGTAGTCGGGATGATTGAAGCAGGGGCTGGTGGTCCGGCGGCCGTAGATGTCGATCTCCGCAACCTCCGTGAAGTTGGGAATGCTGCGCATCATGATAGGGAAGGCGTTGTTGTAGTCCCAGGCGAAGAAGTCCATGCCGCGGGCCTTGACCTTGGGCGCAACCTCGGCAATCACGTTAAACGTGCCGTAGTCCGGAGAGCGGAAGTCCTTGAGAATGGTGTCGCGGAAGTATTTCGGGTCGTAGTCGTAGAAGGCACCGCCGACGAAGCCGGGGCCGCCGGGAACTCCATGGTCGGGCAGGGGAATTGCTCCGTCCCTGGTCATGTGTTCTTCGGAGTAGTCGTAGGTGTAGGCCCAGACCGTGTTCACGGCACCCTTGTTCTGGATGTTGTCGAGCAGGCGGTCGATGCCTTCGTCCTTCCAGGCAAACGGCTTCACCTGAATGGCGACCACATTCTTGCGGTTCCGGGTTGCGGAGCGGTCTGCAGGGCGGGGCGGAGTTTTGGCGGCCTGCGCGAGCGCTGGCCTGCTCAGGAGAGCCGCACAGGCGGAAGACAGGCGAAGAAATCCTCGGCGATCCAATAAACGCATCCTGTGGGAATGCCTCCTCGAAGGTCCGGCGGCTGAGATGACGATGGGCCTTCGGATATCGTGCTCGGCCACCGTTCCTCACGGCGGATTCGGTTGACTCAACGCGCGGGACCTACGCACACCTCAAAGCGTCCGCTGCCGATTCGGCTGAGCTGCTTTTCTTCCCAGTCCTGGAAGCTGACTAGCGGATTGCTCTGTGCCCGGGATCTTCCCGGGAGCCGCGCACAATAGCGACAATCTTGGGTACAGGCGAACAGCAAGGTCAAGCAGTAACAGGTAACACACATGTTCCACACTGTTACATAGAACAAAGCAAATCATTTAGCTCGATACAATGGCGAATGTGAACCCATGCGGCCAAGACGTGCAATGAAGCGCGGCGGCCATGTAGGCGGGTAGCCGGAGCGCCGATCGATGCGCTCGACGAACGGTCTTCTCCGTTCTCCAATAGGAAAACCAACCGGGAGGAGGACACGGCGATGGGGCGTCTCTGATAGAACTGGAGCTGGAATGAACGGAAGAACCGCAATCGGCCTTCAAGAGGAGTAGGAAGATGGCCTTGCCAACGAAAATCGAGAAAGCTGGGATCGAGGGAGCCGGCCAGGCACGGAACGCGCCAGCGTGGGAACTGGAGTTACAGCGGAGGCTGCCGCTCTTCGGCCATCGCAACTGGATCGTCGTGGCCGATGCGGCGTACCCGGCGCAATCCAGTCCCGGGATCGAAACCATCGTCGCGGGCGCGGACCAGCTACGCACCGTGGCGAGTGTGCTGGAACGCATTGCCGCCTGCACGCATGTTCGCGCCAACATCTATATAGACCAGGAGCTGGAGTTTCTGGATGAGAACGATGCGCCCGGGGTGGGAGCCTATCGCCGGGAGCTTGGAGTTTTGCTCAAGGGCGCCGATACCCGGAGACTGCCGCACGAGCAGATTATTGCCAAGCTGGACGAATGCGCGAAGGTCTTCAATGTCCTGATCATTAAGACAACTCTGACGCTTCCCTATACTTCGGTGTTTCTCGAACTCGACTGCGGGTATTGGAGCGTGGAGGCGGAAGAGCGGCTGCGCAAGGCAATGCAGAAGTAGCGGCATCTGGAATCGCGAAGGGCGGCTCGCTTGAGTCTGGAGTGCGAAAGAACTCAGGCCAGCGGCTTTACGCAGCGGAATCCGATGTTGGCCGTGGAGCTGTCGGGGGTGTTCTGCGTTCGCGCGCCGGCGCGGTAGCGGTTGCAATAGGAGGCGTGGCAGAGAAACGAGCCACCCTTCATCACTTTGCCTTTGCCGGTGGCGGGACCGGTGGGGTCGTGCGCCGCCGGCGCTGCGCTGAATTTGGTATGGAACCAGTCGGCACACCACTCCCATACGTTTCCGGTGACGGAGTAGAGTCCATAGCCGTTGGGAGGGAAAGCGTCGACCGGGCAGGGGCCGGTGTAGCCGTCTTCTCCGGTATCGCGCGTGGGGAAACGGCCTTGCCAGATGTTGCAGAGGTGCTTGCCGTCGGGCGTCAACTCATCACCCCACGGATAGAGCTTTTGCTCGAGGCCGCCGCGTGCCGCGTACTCCCATTGCGCCTCGGTCGGCAGGCTCTTGCCCGCCCATTGCGCATAGCTGGCGGCGTCGTTCCACGAGACGTGCACGACGGGGTGGGTCTGGCGAGCCTGGACATCGGAACCGGGTCCCTCGGGATGGTTCCAGCAGGCGCCGGGCACTTTGCACCACCACGGCGCGTCGGCCACGGTGTCTTCCACGAGCTGGCGGAAGCGCTTTTGCGGAATGTGCGCCCAGAAGACGAAGGACCAGCCGAATTTCTCCGCCTCGGTGCGATAGCCCGTGGCGTCCACGAAAGCGGCGAAGTCCTCATTCGTGACGGGAAAGACATCGATGGCAAAGGGCGAAAGGATCACGGGACGGACGGGGCCTTCTCCATCGGCGGGAAATCCGCCCGGGTAGTCGGTCCCCATGAGAAAGGCGCCGCCGGGCAAGGAGACCATGGGGCGTTTGGCGTCCGCTATCGGGGCCACATTTCTGGATGGTTCAATGCCATTTGCATCGGCAACCGGGGTGCCACAGCAGGTTGACTGCGGGGCGCGGCCGGCGGTTGGCGTGCAACAAGCTTTTACTGGTGCTGGAGTTGCGGCTTCCTGAGTCGGCCCGGTCTCGGGTTGCGGTGGCAACGGCTTCATTCCTTCTTATTATCGCCCGGCTGCGATTATGATTGACCTTTCGCGCCTGAGATGCAACCTGCTCGAACGCACACAGCCGCGGCGATTCACAGAATCACGGGAGATTGCATCATGCCGCATGAGAAAAAGCCAAATGCCGTAGCATCCGCCGACGAGGCGATCAGGGAGACGACCCGGCGCGAATTCCTGCAGGGATCGATGGCGGTCGCCGGTTCCCTGCTCGCGAGCTCAGCCGGCGCTTCATTTGCGTCCGCGCAGAGTGCAACGAAACGGCCGAACCTGGTGTTCTTTCTCGGCGAAGGGCAGCGGTTCGACGCGCTATCGAGCGCCGGGAACCCGATTGTGCAGACGCCGAATCACGATCGCATCGGCCGCGAAGGGATCTCATTCCGGAATGCGTTCTGCACCAACGCGCTGTGCGCACCGGCACGCGCGACGCTGCTCACGGGACTCTACTCCCGGTCGACAGGCGCGCTGTCGAATGAGCATCTCAATCTGCCGCTGCCGGCCGATATTCCCCTGTTTACCGATCTGCTGCGCGAGGCGGGCTACGAGATTGCGATTGTGGGCAAGGTGCATTCGCATAACGGCGTGGAAGAGCGGAACTGGGATTACTATTTCGGCCACAACAGTCCCGGCAACAACTATGCCAATCCGTTCTTCAAGGAAGGACGGAACGGCAAAGTAGGTCCGGAACGGCAATATGAAAGCGTCTATCCTGACGATCTTTCAACGGACCGCGCGATCGACTGGCTGCGCACGCGAGAGAGCGACAAGCCGTTCTGCCTGCTGGTGTGGTTCGTGGCACCGCATGAGCCGTTCTTCCGCGCGCGGCGCCACTTCGATCTCTATCGCGGTACGACAATTCCCAAACCGGCCACCTTCGATGACGACCTTAAAGGCTATCCCGGAAAGCCGAAGTGCTTTGTGGCTGCGAAGAACAAGATCGGCACAACTCCCTCGCATGAGGCAGCAGGATCGCTCGAAGGCATGGCGAAGGACTACTATGCCGGCCTGGTCGCGGTGGATGACAACATCGGCAAAGTCTTCAAGTATCTCGAGGAGAAAAACATCCTCGACGACACGGCGATTCTGCACAGCTCCGATCACGGATTTTTCCTGGGTGAATGGCGGTTGTTCGACAAGCGGCTCATGCATGAGCCGTCGATCCGCGTGCCGATGATGATCCGCTACCCGAAACGGATTCCCGCGGGAACGGTGCGCGAGGAGCAGGTTCTCGATCTCGATGTAGCGCCTACGCTGCTCGAGCTGGCGGGCTTGCCGGTTCCGAAGCACATGGAAGGCAAGAGCATGCTGCCGCTGGCGCAGGCGGCCGATCCGGCCTTCCGCACCGAGTGGTACTACGAGTATTTCGAGTGGCCCAACCCGGAGGGTGTGCGTCCACATCGCGGCATCCGCACAGAAAAGTACAAGCTGATCCATTACGTGATGGAGCCGCAGGAGTTCGAGATGTATGACCTGGCGGCGGACCCGGGAGAAGTGAACAATCTCTACGGGAAACCTGAATGCGCGGAAGTGCAGAAGAAGCTGTGGGGCCGGATGGAAGAGCTGCAGGCTCAGGTTCCGCAAAGGCCGAAGATTCAGCCTGAAAAGACGGCCAGCTAGAGCGATTCCACAGTTTATGTGCCCTAGTTGGAGCCGCGGAAGGTGGCATTTTCTTGGGGAAAATGCCACTCTGCAGAAATGGCGTCGGGGTATGGCAACTGTGAAACCGCTGTAAATGAAAAGCCCCAGCGACGATGTGTGGTCGCTGGGGCAGCAGATCAGGGGCTCTGGGGGAGCTACAGTTAAAACGTCAGCAGTGCGCCGATTCTTGCCACGCGGGGTGAGAGAATCGTGCTGACCACACCGAAGGTGCTGGCGCCGGTTTGATAGTTGGTCTTTACGGCAGCGCTGTTGTTGAGAAGGTTGTAGACCTGGAAGTTGGTTTCGAGATGGAAGCGCTCGAGGGAGAACACCTTCGCGACGCGCGCGTTCCATACGCTGATGATGGGGCCGCGGTACTGGCCGAATGCGCCCATGCGGATGGTGGTAGCACCCTGCGCTAATGCGGAGCTGTTAAACACCGAGACGCGCTGGCCCGGCGTTCCCGACTGCGCGCGATACATCGAGGAGACCTGAAATCCTTTCGGGAAATGGTAGACGCCATCGCCGCGAAGCTCCCAGTTCCACGTGTTATCGATTGGGAATGCATTGTCGTTGGGACTGCCGACGATGCCTTCCGTTCCCTGCAACCAGCGATGGTTCTTCGTCATCCAGAACGAGCCGAAGCCGTCCCAGCGTTTTGAGTAGCGCTTGGTGATCGCCGCTTCAAAACTGTTGTAGACATCGGGACGCGAGGAAGGATTGTTGACTACCTCGTTGGCGATGGTTCCGGAACCCGCCGCATAGGTATAGACGATGACGGGCGTGCTCTGACCATTGAAGGTATCGGTGAAAGTTACCGGAATGTTGAAGGTGTGCCCCACGTCGACGCCGTTGTTGACGTAGGTTGCCGTCGGGTTTTGAGGACCGGCGTTGGTGGCGCTGTCATACATATTGAAGAGCGAGTGGCGCACGTAGCCGCCGCTGACGGCGACGTTCGGCACGAGCTGATGTTCGAACTTGACCGTGTATTCGTGCGTGCGGTCCTGCTTGAGATTGGGATTCAGTACCTGGCTCGCGCCGCCGGTGGCTGTGATGGGCTTCAGGTTGGGGAGCGTGGCGAGGAACGCCGGCGTGACGTCGCAATTCACCGCGACAGGGGCAAGGGCAGCAACAGCCTGGCAGTTGTTGAGGCCGGTCCATGAGTAGGTGAGGGACTGCTGCGCATTGGGGTTGAAGGTGGCGGCGAAGGTGTCTCCCATGGTGTCGCCGAAGATGCCGAACGAACCCTTGATCACGGTCTTGCCATTTCCGCGCACATCCCAGGCTGCGCCTGCACGCGGCACGACATCGGTCCAGGTGACGATCTGCTTGCTGGGGAAGGTCTGCGCGGGGAACAATGCAGCAAACTGGCCGGCGGGCTTGGTCTGCGTGGGATAAAACGCGTTGAAGCGGTCGAAGCGTACGCCCACGTTGACGACAACGCGATGCAGCGACCAGGTGTCGGTTCCATAACCCGCCTGGCTGTAGACGTTGTTGATCGAAGAGGGGAACGGGTAGTTGTAGATCACGATCCGATTGGGCGCGCTGTTCTGAAATTGCAGCAGGTAGTCGCCGCTGGGCTTATCTTTGAGAACGGCTGTGCCGGCAGCTTCCCAGTCCTCGACCGTGCCACCCGTAAGCTGATGTGTACCTCCGAGGAAATGCGTGGACGGGTTATAACTTGCCGCGATCTTCATCTCATAGCGGTTTTGCGGCTTGTTCTGCGCCTCCGGATAAGGGCCGGTGTAGGACTTGTTGCTCAACTCTTCCTGACTGGGGGAACCGGCAAAGTCGCTGCCTTTGGTAAAGCCGAATTGACCGATTTCGCTGGCCGGCATGGAGGTGTAATTCACGTGATACCCGCCATAGCCGAACAAGCCGTCAATCAGGAACTTTGTGCCGATGACGCTTTGGACCTCTGCATGCCAGGTGGGTCCAGGCTGGATTTCGTACTGGGAAGCGGGAAGAGGAACGAGCGGCGAAGCGCTGTTGGCTTCCAGAAATTTGTTCCCGTGCAGCTCAGAAAAGAGAAGCTTGGTACTTGGCTTCACCTGATAGGAGACTTTGTAGTTGTACTCAGTAAGCGAAGTCGTGATGCTGGCCGACTTGGTGCCACTACAGACGGAGGCGAGCCAGCAGGTACTGCCGCCGATGGTGGATGGCAGCGGAGCGTTGGGCGCGCCGACAAAGCTCGGCGAACCCTGATTGGTGGATTGCTTGCTGTAGCCGCCGTAGAACCACAGCTTGTCTTTGATGATGCGGCCGCCGATGTCGGCTGCGTAGTCGTAGTATCCGGTTCCTTCTATTGGATTGCCGAACTTCAGGTTGTTGGGCGGTGCTGCGAGAGCCGGTGTGATGTTATTGCCCTGAAAGTCGGGATTCTCATAGTCGCCCTGGGCATCGCCATGAAAGGTGTTGCCTCCGGTCTTCATGACGGCAATCTGCTCGACGCCCGGGAAAGGAACGTCCGCATTGTTACCGCTGGTCTTGAACTCGACCTCGGCCATGGCCATGGAATCGAGATAAACCGAGGAGTCAGAGTCTTTCGCGGTATTGGTGTTGATGCCTTCGACCAACAGATAGGGTGTCATCACGACGCCATACGTGACTACAGGAAGGCGATTGGCAAGATTGCTGTCGCCTACATCGGGCGCACCTTGCAGGCTTACGCCGGCGGCAAGGGGAAGCAACTCCTCCATGCCCAGGCCCTTCGGCGTGTCCTGAATTTCGACTTGCTGCAGGGTGGCTGATCCCGCCGTCGACACGGTATCGACCACCGGGCCCGAGGCCTGGACTTCGACTACTTGCGTGACGGAGCCGACAGCGAGAGGCGCGTCGATCTTTGCCGTGAATCCGACACCCATATTGATGCCGGTGCGGACGAGCGTCTGGAATCCTTTGGCTTCAAACTGAATGTGATAGACGCCGGGAGCGGGAAGATCGACGAATTTGTAGTTGCCCTGATCGTCTGAGGTGGTGACCAGCTGTGGGACCTGCAACGCGGGGCTGGTGACAGTAATCCTCGCGTTGGCCACCACGTTTCCATTCGTGTCGGTCACAATACCCACGATGCCGGCGCTCTGCCCTTGCACCTGAGCTTTGACGAACGGAGCGAGCACGAGCGCAACGGCGGCCAAGGTCAGCCATGCCCAGATGCTTCGATTCGGTCTTTTCATCTTACGCCTCCACATTTTTAAGTTCTGCGCCACTGCAATTCCGGGGCTGGCACCGCATTCAGGAAAGGGGTGAAGCGGCATTCCGGCCTGTATGCCGCTTCAACGGTTATTGCGCTACTGGTTGAGAGCGATCGGCTGCACGTATGCACCGTCACCCGCGGAATCCCATACGGAGAAGCGGACCCACTTCTTGCCGGTTGCATCGAAGGGGATCTTGAACTCCTTCGTGCCGAAGGGAATCGTGTCGGTCAGGTTGATGGTTTTGCGTTCGACGTGAGAGCCATCGCTCCAGACCAGCTCGGCAAACTCAAGCGGGAAGGTGTATTCGATGCTGGCGGTATAGACCGAGTGCGCACCGGAGCCTTCGACACCCCATTTATGGAAGAGGACTTCGCCGGTGGTGCCGAAGAAGTTGCCGGAGCGGATGCCTTCCACGATGGGAGACCAGCTTTCGTTGTAGAGAGGAACACGATCAAGCTTGATGTAGTTGACGGTGAGCTGCGGATAGGTTTCGTCGCTCGGCCACTTGGTGTACGTGTCACCCTCGGCGATGAGGTACTTCGGCTTCGGAGCCCAGTTGCTCATATCGTCGCCGGTGCCGAAGCAGCGCACCTGGCAGAGCTCCTTTTCCGAGAGATCAACCGGCAAGGATTCCCACGATGCGCCGATGAACCGGTCGCTCTGGAAGAAGTCCTTGTCTTTGTAAGCCTCCGGATAGCCTTCCGAACTCTTGGTGCGAGGGTGGGCGGTCCACATGATGCCGTGCTCCTGGTTCACCATCTTGAGCACGTCTTCTGAGGAGCCGAGGTGATAGACATGGCCGTACTTGGGATCTTCTTCTTCGAATGGCTGGCCGGCTGGGCGGGGCTCGGCATGCGAGAAGTAGACCGGCTTCGGCGTCATGAGATACCAGTGGCCGCCGAGGTAGGCGTTCGGTTCTTCGGCGGGAATTACGAGGAAGTCCTTGTCAGAAAACTTGGCCGATCCCTCGAAGTAGACCTTCTCTTCCATGAACCGCTTGGGGCCGGGATCGCGCGGGTCGGAGTCGTCATGAAAATCGCCCAGATACAGAATGTTGATGCCCAAGCCGCGGAAGACGGGAATCGAGCTGATCATGTAGTCTTCCGTCCCGCGGTCGCGAAGCTGCTCGTTCAGGTCGAGGTGGAAGTGGCCGGTCATCACTTTGTAGCCGGGCAGCGGTTTGAAGACGTCGTTGTGCGTGTAGGCCAGCACAGCCTCCTGCGTGGCGTGATCGCTCTTCGGGCTGAGGTAGTAGTAGACCGCCATGTGCTGCTCGGTGCCTGGAGGCGCGTTGTAGAGGGCGAAGTTCTCCCACTGCTCGTGCGAGGTGCCGGTGCGGCGCTCCCACTCCTGATCGGTCACGCCCCAGGGCACGTAGCCTTCGCCACGGTCGGGCTGCATGACGCCGAGAGCGAAGGAGCTGTCGTTGTCTTTGCGGTAGTAGACGTAACCGAGATTGATCTCGTTTTCGCGGGCGAAGAAGAACTTATGTGGGGGAGGGAAAATGGCGAGCGAGCCCTGGCCGGAGTCGAGGATCTCCAGGCGGTTGCGGGCGCGGAGGTTTACGTTGTCCTGGTTCGGCGCGCCGCCAAAGGCGTACTCCTGCCAGGCGCGGGCGGTATCGCGCCATACCAGCTTGGTGTTGTCGCCGATGTGGAAGCCGTTGAGCCCGGCCTTGTAGATGAAGGCGACGGACGGCTCCTCGGTTTTGGCGATCGCTTCCTGGCGCAACAGGTTGGCGCCTTTATATACGGTGAACCGAAGGTCTCCGGCAAAGAGGCCCAGCGTGAGGCCGTTGAAGGTTACGCTGAGTTGATTGCCGTCGGTCGCCAGGCTGCACGCATTGGAATTGAAGCTGGACTTGCCGTGGCGGATCTCATCGGGATTGCGGGGAAGGCTGGTCGAGTCGCGATGACCGGGCACCACCAGCGGCGCATCCCAGAAGGTGTTCCACTTGCGCTTCTCTTCCTCGTCCGGTGAATCGATGCCCAGCCTCTTCATGAAGTTCTGCTGGGTGGCCGAAAGCCTTCTTTTGCCGGTGGTCACCTGGAACTCCGGGCTGAGGTCCTTGCCAAGGACAACCCATTCGCCGCCGGCATTGCGTGCGGCCAGTTCCACCACCTGCGGCTGATTGTCGCGGATGGCGAAGCGGGCGCGCAGTTCCTGGTTGGACTCGCCCGCCCAGGTGAGCGTAACGGAATCTCCTGACTGTTCAGCGGTCAGACCATTGACAGGTTTGTAAGCCTGACGGCCGCAGGTGGGTGTCTGAGCCGCGACAACCCCCGAAAGCAACACGAAACTCAGGGCCAAGCCATAAAGCCTCATTCGATGTTCTCCCCCAATTGTTCTCAAGCTGACTGTGGTGCGCGGATTCGCCGGTCCAATACCGAGGTGCACAAGACCATCAAAGCCGGCTGGTTGATCACGGCGGGAACCCTATTCCTGATCGCTCGCAGATGGCAAGCAGTAACAGGCGACAAACTTGTTTGCTGCCTGTTACATGATCCGGCGGCCGCTCATGCGTCCCACTGCAACGCTTTACTTATCTTGAGGATATGGAGGGATACATACGAGGTCTACGGCGGTTACACAGGCAGGACAGGCGAGCGCACGATGACGCGCACGCTCAAACCAGAGGCAAACGGCAGTGACTTGCCTGGAATGGTCAATCGCTGGAGCTGTCCGAAGCGGAACCGGAGGCGCGCGGCGGTCTTGTCGCGCGAACTCCCGCCAGTTTTGTCCGGGCACAGAAGGCGCGCCGGAAACAATCCGGCGCATGGTCATTCACAATTCCAGCAGCCTGCATCCAGGAATAGACGATCACGGGGCCGACGAACTTGAAGCCGCGGCGCTTGAGCTCTTTGGAGATGTTCTCGGCAAGGGGGGACGTGACCGGCACGGGGCCGGTGTTTTGAATCGGCTTGCCGCCGGCCATCTCCCAGACCCAGCTGGCAAAATCCATCCCCTCGCGCTGCATCGCGAGATAAATGCGGGCTCCGCCGATGACGGCTTCGATTTTGGCACGGGAGCGGATGATTCCCGGATTTTCGAGCAGGCGGGCGATATCGGTCTCGCCGAAGCGGGCGATCTTTGCGGGATCGAACTGGCAGAATGCGGCACGGAGCGCTTCTCGTTTGCGCAACACGACGATCCAGGCCAGGCCGGCCTGGAAGCCCTCGAGCATCAGCAGTTCCCAGAGCGAATTGCTGTCGCAGATGGGAACGCCCCACTCCGAGTCATGGTAATCGCGAAGCAACGGATCGCTCAGTGACCACGAACAGCGCGGGCGCGTTGCGTTCATCATTTCCCTTTCTCTACCGATGCCCCACTATAACGCCCAGGGCTAACCAGCTTGCGAAGAGCGTCCCATTCACTGGAAGAAGCTGTGCAGGATTTTCGCCGCGGCGAAAGCCGCGCGTTGAAAATATGGCAAGTTTTGGCACGAGTAAAACTCGCGCCCGGTTAGAAAACTTCTCCCGAAATACTTTTTTCAGCAAGCTGTAGAGCCGAGGCGGACGCACCCACTTTCGCCGCCGCTTCGGGAAGCTCAGTCGCCCGCATCCTCCATTGCAAGGAAGACAGAGCGATTGCGGCCGGTGCATTTTGCCTTGTAGAGCGCGCGATCGGCGGTCTGCGTGAGAGCCACCGGCAGATGCGCAGTGGAACCATCGAAGGTGGAGAAGCCTACGCTGACGGTTACGATCCCCAACGCGGCAGTGGGATGGTGAAGGCCGAGGTTGACGATGCTTTGGCGAACCCTTTCTGCAATCCTGCCGGCCCCAGCGCTGTCGGTCGCGGGAAGAATCGCTGTAAATTCTTCGCCACCATAGCGGGCAACAAAATCTGTCGCCCGCGGCAGCGCCAACTGCAGAGCGGCGGCGATACGAACCAGGTAGTCATCTCCCGCCAGGTGCCCCATTGCATCATTCAGCTGCTTGAAATGGTCCACGTCGATCATGAGAAGAGACATCGGCAGCTTCGTACGCCGGACGGCGGCAAACTCACGATCCAGCATGCGGTCGAAGGCGCGGCGGTTCGCAATCCTCGTGAGAGCATCCACCTCGACCAATTGCTCGAGAGCCTTTTTCGAGGCCAGGAGGGACTCTTCGGTTTCAAGGCCCCGGCTGTGGACGAAGATATTCAGAGTGCCGTAGCCCATGATCGCAGTGAGTGCCGCAGCCAGGCCGATATAGAAATGGGAACGAGCCGCGATGAGTCCCACGCACACCAGCGCTGCGGCGAGAAAGATGGGACTTCCACTTTGGACCGCGCGAACGAGTACGGGCGAGGGCGGCTCAGCGGGGCGACGCCTTGCGGTAAGAACCAGCACCGCAAGCACGACGTACGGCGCGGAGATGAACAGATCGAGCCAGATGTAATCGTGACGGATCAGGATGCGGTTGTGGACCGCAGGCAGCAGGGCATTGAGCCAGAGAAAAATGGAGAGAATTTGGAAAAATCCGCGCTCTTTCAACTGATGGGCGCCTAACCATCGTACGGTTGCGGCGAGCGCGAGGAAGACGTCGATTCCATCAAACAGGCGCGCGATCAGGATGGCGTCGGCAGGATTGGTGCTGCCGCGCACCGTCAGGAGAGAGAAGATGAGCAGATAGAGGACCGCTCCGACGGCGATGGATAAGACGGTGTGAATGACCCGCGTGATGACCAGAATGCGGCGGTCGCTCTGCATGGATACGGCGACCAGCAAGGGAACGCCATAGAGCATCGAAAAGAAGATCTGGAGCCGGGGCACATAGTTGAGTGTGAGAGTGCCCGTCATCTCGGTGACGACGTCGAGGCTCATGGCGATGGAATGGAAAAGGATCGCACAGACGAGGAGCAGCCAGAGGATTCGCACCGGGCCGTCGGTTCGGCGCGTTACACGAATGCAGACGACTATCGCGCCCCACTCGGCCAGGACGATGCAGAATGTCGAAAGCGGGTCCAGCCATTCCGGGAGGCATGTGGCGACAATCCCGTGCAGCAGCAGGAATGCAGGCGCGATCGCCCATAATGAATTCCGTGCTCTTTCCTGGTGAATGGCGGACACTCTATGAGCCCTTTACGCGGGTCGATCGAACTGATGTTATGCATTATTTCACTGGCTGGAAGCGCAATGAGGCGCGGCCGTCGGCTGACGGATGCAAGGCAGGTCTCCAGAGGTGAGATGGAGCCATTCAGCGGGGAAGGCCTTCGCAGCACTGATTGAGATATTCGCGAATGGCCGGATCGCGTTCCAGGCCGATCGCGAGCTGATAGGCGTGCCGCGCTTGCTCATACGAACCGGTTCGCGCCAGCAGATTGGCGCGAGCCGCCCAATAGGGCTGATATTCGTCGAGCCTCCGGTCGGAGCTCACTTCGTTTAAAGCAGCCAATCCGTTAGCGGGTCCCTCGACTTCGGCAAGGGCGAGGGCGCGATTGACGGACGCAACGGGCGAGCCGGTCAGCTGCACCAGTGCGTCATACAAACTGACGATCGCGCTCCAGGGCGGGGCTCCCGTTTGCGCGCCTTCGACGTGAGCCGATTGGATTGCCGCTTCGAGCTGGTAGCGGCCGATCTGTCCCGCCGCGCTCGCTCGATGCAGTGCAGCCTCGGCTTCCTGGATCATTCGCTGGTCCCAGAGAGCCTTGTCCTGCTGCGCGAGGGGGATGAATGCTCCGCTGGCGGTGCGGCGCGCAGGCCGGCGCGCCTCGGTGTACAGCATCAGCGCCAGGAGGCCGCCGGCTTCAGGCTCATCTGGAAGAAGATCGAACAGCAGCCTGCCCAGAAAGATCGCTTCACCGGCCAGTTCACGCCGGGTGCTGTCTGTTCCGGCAGGATCGGTCCAGCCTTCTGAGAAGCAGGCGTAAATGGAGTCCAGCACGCCCTGCACGCGCTCCGGCAGTTCCTGCCGTTCGGGAATACGGAACGGAATGCCCGCATCGCGGATTTTTGCCTTGGCGCGCACCAGCCGCTGCGCCATGGCTGCGGGCGAGACGAGAAAGGCCGAGGCGATCTGCGCAGCATCGAGCCCGAGCACGACCTGAAGCATGAGCGGCGCGCGAACTGCGGGATCGATCGCCGGATGCGTGCAGGCGAAGAGCAGAGCGAGGCGACGGTCGGGAAGATCGTGCGCAGGAGTGTCTGTCAAGCTGACGGCCATTTCCTCCAACTCGTCGCTGCTCGCCGTTTCGTGAGTTCGGCGAATCTGATCGATACTTTTGCGCCGGGCCGCGGTGAGCAGCCATGCCTCAGGATTCGCGGGACAGCCCGTTTCCGGCCAGACCGAGAGCGCAGAAGCGAAGGCTTCCGACAGCGCATCTTCGGCGGCGGCCAGATCGCCTGTGCGCGCCGCGAGAAACGCGAGCAACTTGCCGCGGCTGTTGCGGGCGACCGTTTCGGCAACAGCACGGGCCTGCTCGTGCGCCTGCTCCTTGCTCATTGCTGAGGCTCCATTATGGTGCTGCGGGCCGGCAGTGAGATATGCCGGCCCGGTCGCTGCTTATTGCACCCAGATCGCCCGCACTTCCACGGTGCCATGCTGCACAGCCGGGCACCGGCCCGCCCAGAGCATCGCCGCGTCAAGATCGGGCACATCGATCAGGTAGTATCCGGCCAGCTGCTCCTTGGACTCGACAAACGGCCCATCGAGAACTTGTGTCTTGCCGTTGGAGGTGCGCAGCGTGGTTGCGGTACCCGAGGGGCGCAGCCGGTTGGAGCCCACCCAGACACCGGCGGACTTCAGCGCTTCGGTATAGGCCATGTAGGCCGCGACGCCCTGCTGTTGCTGCTCGGGCGTCATCTTTGCCCAGCCCGACTCGTCCATGTAAAGTGTCAGCAAATATTGCATATTCTTCCTCCGTCCTGGATTGTAGGCGTTGAACCGCCTCACTCCCATGACGGATGAGCCTTGGCTGAATCGACAGTTCGGCCAGAATTTTTTGGCGCTCTTTGGGGCGAGTCGTGCCCTGACAAAACTGCCTGCGAGGAATTCTCGAGGAATCAGGTCATTCCAAGAGGCGATCAAGGTTTTTGCGCTAATCTTGTGCTCCGCCTTACGACCGTGAGAAGCTCATACTTTCGCATCCGGGGGTTACTGGCCCGAAACCTACATCATTTAGGGACCAGAGGGCTGGCGATTGGTTGCGACTGAAAGGATTTGACCGAAGCAATAGATTGATTTGGCTGTACAATGGCGAGCATGGAAAGGCGCATGACCAAGCCTCAGGGCTACAGGCATGAAGCCGCGGAGCAATTGCTCTGCTTGTTTGTATTGTGCCTTCCGTACTGTCAATCGCTTTTCATCGCAGGAATGAGCGGGATGCTCTCATTCCTCCTGCTGGCGTTTCTGCTTATGTTTGTGGTCGCTCGCTCGCCAGCAGTCTACCGAGTCATAGTGGCTTGCGCCAAAGCCCTTCCGTTGCCCTGGGTTCCTCCGAACTGCGACCGAAGAGATCGCAGGGTTCGCACATCCGCGTTCGCAGTACTGCCTTGGCGAAGTCTAGCTCCTTCTTTCCAGCGTCCTCCTCCACTCTTTTCCTGATTCCGATGGCTTAGAAGTGCGTGGCTGCCATTTGGCGGCAATGCATGTATTTCTGTCCCACATTCACCGGGTCGACCCGGAAGGAAAAGGTGTCCCTTGCCCGAAATCCATAATCCAGATTTTGAGTCTCGAAATCCAAGCGGTACCAACGCCGTTCGCTATCTGTTGGCCCTTGTCCTGGTTTTTACCCTCGTCTTCGACCTCCAATATGCCTGGCAGGCCAAATCTCACGCACCGATCCCCGCCAATCAATTACAGCCGCAAGCAGTTCAAGCGGTAACAGCACAAGCGCCTTTCCAGACGGTTGGTAATCAGAGCATCACAACCCGCGGCAAATTTGGGTGGCTTACATTCATAGCGGAGCCGCTCTACTTGGCACTGCGCTTTCTTCACAATCATTGGATTGGCAACTGGGGTTGGTCCATCGTCATTCTCACGGTGATCTTCAATCTGTCGCTCGTCTGGCCGCGGCTCATGTCGATGCAATCCTCTCTGAAGATGATCCGCGTTCAACCCAAGGTTGATACTCTCAAGCAACGCTACGCACATTTGAAAATGAATGATCCCAAGCGGGCGGAAATGAACGCAGAAATGATGGATCTCTACAGGGCTGAGGGGGCGAATATGTTTGGCGGCTGCCTCCCCTCGATCCTGCAAATGCCTCTGCTATTCGCGTACATGAGCGTCCTACGAAATGCGGCTGAGCTACATCAGGCGCACTGGCTTTGGCTTAGAGACCTCTCTTCGCCGGACCCGCTACACATTCTGCCTTTTCTTATTATCGGTAGCATGGTTCTGACGCAATGCGTTACGCCGATGCCAGCGATGAATCCATCGCAGCGATGGCTGTTCGCCATATTGATACCCGCGATCATGGGGTTTTCCCTTTGGCGATACGCTTCGGGACTCTCGCTTTACTGGTTCACCGGCAACATCATCAACTTGCTCATCCAGCTTGCGATCAATCGGAGCAGGCTTGGTAGGGAGATGCGCGCCCTCGTTGCGGCACGAGCCAAATAGTCCCGAAGATCGATGAAGATTGAGGAAAAATTACGACAGACCGAACGATCTGCTCTCATTGGCTGGGTTGCGGCCGTCTTGTCGGCGACTCGGGAGTTACCCTTTAAAGCAACCGCGGATCCTTCCTCGCTCCGCTCGTCAGGATGACAGCGCGACGGATAGGTGGATCGTTTCTAGGCTTCGCCGATGCACTCTTTCCAAAGGTCGGGCCGCTCGCGCTGGAAGCGGCCGATCAGCTCAATGCACTCCGGCGACGCAAGGTCGACGATCTGGATGCCCTGCTGCTTCAGCCACTCCATGCCGCCTTGCGCGTTCACGCTGTCGCCCACAATGACTTTGGCAAACCGGAATTGCGAGATCAGTCCGGAACAATACCAGCATGGCGCCAGCGTCGTTACGAGCACGGTGTCGTGCCAGTGAGGCCTTCGCCCTGCGGCGCGGAAGGCATCGGTTTCTCCATGCAGCGAGCAGTTGCCCTGCTGCACGAGCCGATTGTGGCCTTTGCCCAGTAGCGTACCGTCGAGGTGAAAGATGGCGCCGCCTACCGGCACGCCGCCTTCTTCATAGCCCTTGCGCGCCTCTTCGAGGGCAACAGCAAGCATTGCCTGATCGTCCATACCTGCTCCTCTTTCTTTTTCGCAGCTTACCATCCTGCAGATGATCGTCTTGCTCCGACGTGATATACCAAGATTCATACTCCGCCGGATCCGCGGACGCGCAGCAACCCCGCGACCATCGAATACAACCGCTTTTGGGAAAGGACTGCGATCTTGGCTCATCGCCGCGACAAGGGCGAACCCGCATCTGTAGCCGAGCCGGCGTACGGACTCGAGCGCCATGTGCTGGGCCCGATGGAGACTCTTGCGCAGTCCATTTCGACGATGGGCCCTACCTGCTCGCCAGCGATGACGGTGCCGCTGGTGTTTGCCTCGGCGGGCAACGGCACGTGGATCGCCTATCTGCTGGCGATGGGTTTCACGCTGCTCATGGCGCTGTGCGTCGGCCGCTTTGCGCAGGAGTCCGCTTCGCCCGGTTCGCTCTATGTATATGCTACGCAGTCTTTGCCGCCGGCTGCCGGCAGCGTTGCCGCCTGGGCGCTGCTCATCGCCTACATCGGAACCGGCGCTTCGGTGATAGGCGGCTTCGTGCACTACGCCAACGTGGTGCTCGGCGAGTTCTTTCGATTCCAACTGCCGGGATCGGTCCTGATTTTCTTTGCGACGGGGATCTCGGCGTGGGTGGCTTATCGCGACGTGAAGGTGTCTGCGCGGCTCATGGTGTGGATCGAGCTGGGCTCGGTGCTCATCATCAGCGCTGTCTTTGCGCTTGTCCTGTGGCGGCACGGACTGCATATCGATCCGGCACAGTTCACGCTGCGCGGCGTTCACTTCAAGGGTGTGCGTCTCGGCATGGTACTGGCGATGTTCAGCTTTGTCGGATTTGAAAGCGCCACAACACTCGGCGAAGAGGCGCGCAATCCGCTCCATGTGATTCCCCGCGCGGTGGTGCTCAGCGCGTTGCTCTCCGGGCTTTTCTTCATTACGGCTTCGTACACGGAGGTCCTCGGCTTCCCTGCCTCGGCCGGCACGCTCGACCAGTGCGCTTCTCCGCTGGGCGTGCTGGCCACCGGCGCAGGAGTTCCGCGGCTTGGCCCGCTGATCGATGTCGGCGCCATGGTGAGCATGTTCGCATGCACGCTGGCCTGCATTACGGCCGCGGCTCGCGTGCTGCTGCTGATGGCTGTGAACGGACTGGCTCACCGATCGATGGCGCGCACGCATGACCGCAATTGCACGCCGCACATTGCGGTGATCGTCTCCTCGCTCGTGACCGGGCTGCTTGCTCTGGGACTGGTCATCGCGCATGTCAGCGGCGAGACGATCTATGACTGGATGGGATCGCTGGCTACTTACGGCTTCATCACCGTATATGCCCTCGTTGCAATCGCGTTGCCCATCCACCTGCGCCGTGAACGCAAGCTCACTATGCCGATCGCGCTATTGTCGATTGCCTGTGTGCTGGCGATGGCGATTGTTCTGGAAGGCACGGTCTATCCCGTGCCCGATTATCCAAAGAACTGGCTCCCCTACCTGTTTCTCCTCTACCTCGCCGCAGGCATCTTGTGGAACACGCTGCGCCGCCGCAATTCGGATCCGCTCGCGTCAGAGGTGGAACCGGCCTGAGCCGAAGGTGTAAGGGGCTGAGCGCAGCGCCGCCTCTACGGGGCTGCAGATCAACCTGGCACGTTTCCCAAGAGTTCCCGTTCGTTCGCCAGGGCGAACGAAGCGTCCACCCTGGGCTATTGTCCATCGGCCCCTTCGGGGTGAAAGTGCTCTGCTCAGTTTTAGTGAATTGGGCGCTGCGGGGCGGAACGGCATTGCTCTGTTTATCGTGGTCGGAATCGCCGGTGGGAGGGTAAATCTCCGAGGGCCGGTCGCGAGGTCCCCGGAGATTCGTTTGAAGGTTCTCAGGGCAAAGCGGGGAGTGTGCTGAGGTAGTGCACCAGGGTTTGCAGGTCTTCACCCGAGATTGTCTTTTCGTAGGACGGCATCGGGTTGGGAGTGCCGGCGCCGGTCTTTGCGGGGGGATGGACAATCGTCGCTCGTATCTGGTCCTCGGTGCGACGGGTTCCGACTCCATTCAAGGATGGGCCGATGTCACCGCCTTCCTGCCCGATGCGATGGCATGTGAGACAGTTGTTGCTCGCAATGATGCTCTTCGCGTGGTCGGTGCTCGAGACATTCTGCGAAGCGGAACCGCTCGGGGCCGAGGCGGACGCTGCCGCTTGTGCCGCCGGAGCTGAAACAGCCATACCCACAGGCGTCAAGCGGAAGAGACCACCCGGATTTGCGTCCTCGACCATCCACAACGCTCCATCAGGTGCGACCTCAATGTCGCGGACTCTATGACCCATGTCCCAACGATCGACCGCCTGTGCTCCTCCGTTGCCGTCGAAGGTGATGCGGACGAGCGCCTTTGTTGCCAGGCCGCTGACAAAACCCGACCCGTTCCACTGCGGGAACATCGCGCCTTTGTAGAACATCAGATTGCCCGGTGCGATGACGGGCACCCAGTAGATGACGGGTTTGGCCAGGTCGGGACGCGTATCGGGACTGGGGATGGGAACACCGTTGTAGTTGTGTCCGTAAGAAACCAGCGGCCAGCCGTAGTTCTTGCCGGGCTCGATCAGATTCAGTTCATCGCCGCCGCGGGGACCATGTTCGACCTCCCACAGCCGTCCATCGGGCGCAAAGGCCAGGCCATAGGGGGTGCGGAAGCCGCTCGCCCATGTCTCAGAAGGCGTGAGGTTGGGGCCGGGAAATGTGTACGTCCTGACGACGGGAGCTGTCTTTGCGGCTTCCGTGTCCGAAGGGGGATCGATGACCGGGACGGTGGACGCGCCGGTCTTGCCGGCCATGGGATTGCCGGGAGCCGGCTTGCCATCGAGGGTCAGGCGGAGAATCTTGCCGAGCGGCTGGTTGGGATCCTGAGCCGGCGTCATTCGCTGCCTGTCGCCGGAGCTGAGGAAGAGATACTTGCCATCCGGCGAGAAGGCGACCGCTGCGCCGAATTGTCCGCCCTTGCCCCTTTCGCCATCGCGCCAAATGACCCGGAGTCCTTCGAGACTGGCCGCGTCTTTGCCGATCTTCAACTGGGCCCGCGCGAGCGCGAGGCTCGAACCGTCGTCGCCCGGTTCGGAATACGTGAGATAAACAAAGTGGTCTTTGGCGTAGTGCGGCGAGAGATAGACGCCCAGCATGCCGCCCTGCCCCTTCCAGAGAACGGCCGGAATGTTCGCGACTTGTGTCTTCTCTCCCTGCTGCGTGACCAGCCACAGACCACCGACCTTCTCGGTGACGAGCATCCGTCCGTCGGGTAGGAAAGCGATCCTCCAGGGCAGACTGAAGGTTGCAACCTGGGTGACGGTGAAGGGCAGATTGGGATCAGATGGCTGCTCGCCTGCGTTGACCTGAGCCGATGCACCGCTCGAAACCATGGCCAGGAACAGCCCCGCGATCGCTAGGTATTTCATCGAGTTCTCCCAGTCGTTAGATAGAGCGATCCGACAGCAAGACGATATTCCGAGCGCCGCCCCTGTGGCCGCAATCTTGGTCCTAGAGTATCGCGCGGAGGCGGCTTGCGGGATTGCCGGATGAGACGAATTAGCTTCTGCCGCCGCCGGAATCCCTCATTACGAACCTGGCGCGTCTTGCTGGACGCAGGCGTCTTCAAGAGGCCGCGAAAGCGCGTCTGCTGTGACCGATGGACTACCGCCTAGGACAGCGCCATGAGGCCGGCTCGCAGTTCGTCGAGCTTTATGCCGGAGAGCCGGCGCTCCATTTCATCGTGGGTACTCTGCCAGATGGGCATGGCGCGGGCGAGCAGCTCTTTGCCCTTGGCGGTGAGAACCAGAGTGCGGTTACGGCGATCATTTTGATCTTTCTGAACGCGAACGAGGCCGCGGCGCTCGAGCGGCTTGAGGGCCGCGGTGAGCGTGGTGCGGTCCATGGCCAGCAGGTTTGCAACAGGCGCCATGGAGGGCGGCTCGGGCCGGTTCAAGGACATGAGCAGCGAGAACTGCCCGTTTGTGAGGTGCAGCGGGCGAAAGGCCTCGTCGAACCGGCGGGCAAGGGCGCGGGCGGCGCGCTGCACATGAAGGCAGAGGCAATGGTCCCGTACAAGCAGCGTCGTGGCGTACGGAAGCACATTGGGGCTTGACACGGGTTGAGATTAGTTGATATCAACGTATTCGTCAAGTCTGCTCTCGATTTCGCGTAAGTTAGGTTCCCGCTCGATTCCCCGTCCGGAGGTCTCATCGATGTCCTTTTTCCGCGACTTGAAGATTGCCGTGCGCTCGCTGGCGCACGTTCCGGCTCTTTGGATCACGATTGCGCTCACACTAGCGCTGGGAATCGGCGCCAACGCCGCCATCTTCAGTGTTGTGCGCACAGTGCTGCTGCGGCCGCTGGCTAATCGCGATGAGAGCCAGCTGCTGTACCTGCGGCAAAGCGCGCCGGGCATTGGGATCGCCAACGCGGCCTTCTCGGTGCCTGAGATTCACGACATTGGCGGGCGGCTTACGAAGATCAATGAGCTCGGCACGTTTTCTGAGATCGACTTTACGGTTGTCGGCCTCGGTACGCCGCGCGAGATACCGGCCGGCGTGGTGGATGGGAACTATTTCGAAGTGATGGGGCTGAGTCCAGTGCTGGGCCGGCTGCTGACGCCGTCCGACGATGGGCCGAACGCCGCGGGCGCCATTGTTCTGACCTATAAGTTCTGGCGCGACTCGCTGCATTCCGATCCCGGCGTGCTGGGGAAGGTGGTGCGGCTCGAGAGCTACAGCGGCACGCGTACGGCAAGGGTTGTGGGCGTGCTGGAGCCGTCGGTTCCCTACCCTGTTGCGACGGAGATTATCGCCAACGTGGTGACCAGCCCGCATCATCTTTCGGCCACCATGGTGCAGGGACGCGAGCACCGCATGACAGAGGTGTTTGGACGGCTGGCTCCGGGAGCGACGCTCGAACAGGCACGCGCCGAGCTGAACACGGTCTACTCCGCGATGACGCATGCGTATCCCGAGGTTTACAAACCAGAGGATCACTATACGGTGAGCGTGACGCGCATGCACGATCAGATTAATTCACGCGCGAATACAGTTTTATGGGTGCTGTTCGCTGCGTCGGGATTGCTGTTCGTGATTGCGAGCTCGAACGTGGCGAACCTGGTGCTTGCGCGTACGGTGCGACGCGAGCCGGAGTTGGCCATCCGCGCGGCGCTGGGAGCCAGCCCGGCGGTGCTGCGCCGCAGCCTGCTGGCGGAGAGCCTTGTGCTCTGCGGCAGCGGGACGGTTGCCGCAGTGCTGCTGGCGGTTCCGATGGTGAAGGTGCTGGGGCACTACGCGCAGCGCTTCTCAGTGCGCGCGGCCGATCTCAGGCTCGACGCGAGCCTGCTGTGGTTTGGCGCCGCGCTGGCGCTGATTGCCGCGTTTTTTCTTGCGTATATTCCGCGGCTGCCTTCGCCTGATGCACCGACGACGAGCCTGCCGGGGCGCGGCGCGCGCGTTACGGGCTCGAGCAACCGCAATCTGCGCATCTTTGCCATCACGCAGATTGCTGCATCGTTTCTTTTGCTGACCGGCGCCTGTGTGCTGATGAAGACGCTCTACCTGCTGGAGCAGACACGGCCGCCGTATGACTCCGCCAATGTGCTGGCCGTGAATCTGCCGGTGATGAATTACGGCAAGACGGAGGCGCAGGTGAGCGAATTCTATCGCGAGGTGATGGAGCGTGTAAGCACGCTGCCTGGCGTGGAGCACGTGTCCGAGGGATTCAACGTGCCGTGGCGAGGCGACCAGAGTGCGAACATCAGCTTTCAATTCGCTGCGGAGGGAGCCCACCGGCACGGGGACGGCAAAGACGAATTTCGGGCGGAGTTCCGCGCGATTTCGCCGGGATTTTTTGCCACCATGGGCGTGCCGATTCTTGAAGGCCGCGACTTTAACGGCGGCGACCGCGACGGCCATGAGCGCGTCGTGATCATCAGCCAGAGCCTGGCGAACGAGCTCTTCCCTGGACAGGATGCGGTGAATCGCACGATGTGGTGGACCGACGGGGTCATCAAATTCATCGGCATCAGCCCCGAGCCACGGCGCATCGTGGCCGTGGTGCCCGACTTCGATGACGAGAACATTATTCCTCAGCCAGCGATGACGATCTATCAGCCGGTCGATCAGGAGTGGGTGGCGGGAAGACTTTTTGTGCGGGCGCATCAGGATCCCTACGCGCTGGTGCCGGCCGTTACGACGTTGATCCACAAGATGTCGGCTGATCAACCGGTGGAGAGGGCGGCGACCCTGGGCGATGTGCGCGCCGAGGTGCTCACTCCGGACCGGCTGAATGCAATTGTCTTCGGCGGATTCGCGGCGGTGGCGCTGCTCATCTCGATCGTCGGCGTGGCCGGTGTGCTGGCCTTTTCCGTGAGCGGACGGACGCGCGAGTTCGGCATCCGTCTCGCGCTCGGCGCGCAGCCGACGAAGATTCTTTCGGATGTGCTGCTGGAAGGGCTGGTAATGGCGGGGATCGGAGTCGCTTCGGGTGTGGTCCTGGGGATTGCGCTGACTCGCCTGGCTGCAAGCTACATTACAGCCATTGATCAGCCGGGAGCGCTGGCGCTGGGCGCATCGGCGCTTGTGATTCTGGCCGCGGCGCTGATTGCGTCTGCGGTTCCCGCGGCGCGCGCGGCGCGGGTGAACGCGGTGGAGGCGCTGCGAGCGGAGTGAAATGGCGGAGGGAGAGGGATTCGAACCCCCGGTACCCTTTCAGGCACAACGGTTTTCAAGACCGCCGGTATCAACCGCTCACCCATCCCTCCGCGGGAGGGAAAACGTCTCTTGTTTATAAGCTTACCGCATTTTCGGTGAGATTCCATCCTTGCCGGCAGAGGCGGCGCGTTCCGCTTGTGGCGGCCCAACTGAATACGTCGCGAGCGAACCCCTGTTGCGGAGTTTTCGCGATAATGCGGCTGTAACGCAAACTCATTCGCGATGTGAAGCCCACTGTTCAATGCAACCGCATCCGCATAGTTGCTATCGTGTCTTGCGACATCGCGGTGATCGGCAAATAAGGGGTCACTGAGCTTTGGACAACTGCGTGACATGTGTTGGAGGCATGGCACTCGAGTTGCGGGCCGGAACCTGAAGGATGCCGGAGACTTAGCTCTACGCGGCCGGAATGTGACAATCAATTGACAATGAGCAGACGATCGGGAGACACATCGAAGATGGCGTGTCGCTATCGTGACTGCTATGCAACGTCTGAGATTGTGCTTCTCTCCGTGTCGCGTGGCCTGGCTTACGATGGTCATCGTTCTTGTTTCCGCCGCTGTCTGCAGAGGGCAGGAAAGAGGGGAGCAAATACCGTTGCTCTCCGGCGGTGTTGGTTTCTTTACCGGCACGAATGGCGGCAACACAAGCTATCAGCCGCATATCGAGCCGCTGATCGCCGCGCCGATTACGAATCGCCTGCTGGTGGAGTCGCGAGGCATCCTGCTCGAAGATTTCTCACCCGACGGCAACGGCTATAGCCACTCTCACGTCGCGAGCTTCATCTACCTGCAGGGAGACTATGTTGCTACGCCCCATCTCACCGTTGTGGCCGGAGACTTCCTGCTTCCGTTCAACACCTACAATGACCGCCTGTCGCCGATCTGGATTGGCAACTTTCAAGATGCGCCGCTCGTCTCGAGCCTCGGCACGATGTCTTCCGGCTCAGGCGTGGGCGGCATGCTGAGCGGATCGGCGGTTTCCACGAGCAAATATTCGATCAGCTACAACGGCTGGTTTTCCGCGCGCAGCGGAAACAAGCAGTTCAACTCCAAGCGCTCTTCAGGCGGGCGAGTGAGTCTCTACCTGCCCGAGAGCCGGCTCGAGGTCGGCTTGTCGTACGATCGCCTGCTGCAGAATACGCGCGAGAACTTTTATGGTGCGCACGTCTGGTGGGAACCGAAGGACACCGCGTTCCGCCTGCGCTCAGAGTATGCGCGCGGTCATCATGCGCAGGGCTACTGGATCGAAGCAGACTATCGCACGCAGGCATTTGGCGGACTGGACAGCTGGATCGGGCGGTTTGAGCCGGTCTTTCGCATTCAGCAGTCGTTTCGCAGAGACACGGTGGTCAGCGACGGGCTGCCTCTTGTGAATACGCAGCGCGCCGATTTCGCACTCGACTATAACCTGCCGCATAACACGAGAATCCTGACCAGCTACTCGCGGCAGTTCTCCTCCTCGGGTAATGTCAACATCTGGGAGACCGGCATTGTCTATCGGTTCCTCTTTCCTACCTGGAAGGGTGGAGCGCAATAGAGCGGTTCCGCAGCTTACGTGCTCTTGCTGGATATGCGGAGGGTGGCATTCTTCCTGAGAAGAATGCCACTTTGCCGCAGTCGCTTCGGGATAGAGCAACTTGAAACCTCTTAGAACCGTTCATCAACTCGCCAACCGCCTGGGACCCATCTTGTTGTTGGGTCCCATACTCGCGCAATCGTCCGCTCCACCCTTCGACTTACCCTGTCATGCGCCTGCGGGACACCTCTCTAAACGGAGAGATGAATGTCTTCCGCAGGCTGTTCTGTGCGAGACGATATCGACTCTTCGATCAGGCAGCCATCCTCGAGATGAAAGATGCGGTGGGCAAACTGGTGCGCGTGCAGGCGATGCGTGACCAGAAGCACCGTTCGCCCCGAACCGCTCAGATTTTCAAGAATCTGCTGTTCATTCTCTGCATCGAGGGCCGAAGTGGCCTCGTCTAAAATGAGCAGCTCGCCTCCGCGCAAGATAGCACGCGCCAGCCCGAGCCTCTGCCTTTGCCCTCCGGAGAAAAGCGCTCCGTTGTCGCCCACGCGCGTCTCCAGACCTTCGGATTGCGCGGCGATAAACGCATCGAGCTTTGCAAGCGCGAGGGCCTTCTTCAGATCTTCATGGCTCGCATCTGCCAAGCCGAAGAGCAGATTATTGCGTATCGTGTCGTCAAGGAGCGGAATCTCTTGCGGCACATAGGCGAGCCTGGTCCGATCGACTCGTACAACGCCGCTATCGGGAAGCACGATTCCGGCAATGACATTCAGCAACGAGCTTTTGCCCGCTCCTGAGGGACCATAGAGCACTGCTGATTCGCCACGGCGGAGAAGCAGGCTGACATTGCTAAGGAGCTGCGCACTACGATCAAAGGAAAAGCTTACGCTTTCGAGTTGCATCGCAATACCAGGCGGCGGAATTGGCGCGGGGAGCGGGATGGCGCGCCACGCGCGGCATTCCTCCAGCTCAGAGGCAACGATCCTTACATTTTCATAGGAGCTCTCCATCTGCCCGGCAATAAAAGAAATCTGACTGAAGAGAGGAAGCAGGCGCCGCGAGAGCACAAAATAGAAGGCCAGCAAGGAAAGAACCTGGCGCGCGTCTCCCTGGCGCAGTTGTACGGCGACGATGATGGCCAGAAAGAGCAGCACTGCGCCTTGATCCGCTGCGATGCGTGCTATCTGCGGAAGAAAAACAGCGCGCAGATTGCTTGCAGCAAAGCGTTCGGCCTGGCGGCCGATGCGGTTGTAAAAAAAGGCATGGTTGCCGTAGGTGCGGATCTCTTTTCCGGAGGAAAGCATATCGGCGAGATCGCGATGCAGCACGCGCAGAGACTGCTCGCGATTCGACGCGGCCTGCTGCAGCTTTGTGCAGATCAGAGCTCGATGCGCGCCATAGAATGCAGCGAGTGCGCAACCGAATCCACAGGCTGCGATGGGGCTCTGCGCGACGAGCGCGGCAACCATGATCGCCACGATGACGACGTCCGCTGTCATCTCGATGCAGCGATGGTAAAAGTCAGCGGCTTCTCGGGTAGTGTGAATGGCGTGCCCTGAGAGCTCGCTACGGTTGCTCCTGACGAACCGGAGCCACTCGATCTGACTGTAACCCTGTATCAGTCGGAGAAGGAGTTCCTTGTGAAGATTCTGTACCTCGCGGAAGACGGTTCGCGCTGAATACAAATCTGTGAACGCGCGCAACGCAACCAGAATGGCGGCGAGCACGGCCACCGACAAGGGGCTCCGGGGAAGCCACGCGGGCGCGTGCGCCGGTGTGCGGCCCTGCAGGAGCAGGAACAGCAGATACATCGCGACGGCGACAGAAAGGTCGAAGAGGCCGACTGTGATTCTGGCCGCCGTCAACCAGACGAAAGCGATCCGCTGCCGTGGACGCAGAAGTCCGATCGCTGTGCGAAGCTTTCCGCCGACTCGGGCACGATTGTCCACTCACACACCGCCAGTTACGCGCCTGGAGCCTTGGCTGGTCACGCTACAACGTTAATTGCGGAGTTAGGGCGAGTTGTCAGCGGTGCGTCGCCGCAATGTAAGGGAATTGTCATTGACGGCGTGCGGGCATTTCGGGCGGCGTGCTCTCTTGAGTTGCTGACAATCGGATGACGGCGCGCTGACAAGTCTTGGGATGCCGCGAGCTAAAGTGCGATTATCCGTGTGGCGATGCACCGCGGTGAAATTTTCCCTAACAGGATGTGAGGCCACTCCATGAGCTTGAATTCACCCTTTGCTGATATCCAGACTGCCATTGAGGAGATTCGCGCCGGACGAATGGTTGTCGTGGTCGATGATGAAGATCGCGAGAACGAAGGTGACCTGACCATGGCGGCAGACAAGATCACTCCCGAGGCGGTGAATTTCATGGCCAGGTACGGGCGCGGATTGATCTGCCTCGCCATGACAGGTGATCGCCTCGATCATCTTGGTCTGAAAGAGATGAGCGCACAGAACACGGCTCGCTTTGGCACGGCTTTCACTGAGTCCATCGATGCGTTGGGCCGCGGCGTGACGACCGGTATCTCGGCGTATGACCGCGCGGAGACGATCCGGTGCGCCATTGATCCTGCGACACATCCGTCGGATCTCGGACGTCCCGGACACATCTTTCCTCTGCGCGCAAGAGATGGCGGCGTGCTGGTGCGGGCAGGCCAGACAGAAGCCTCTGTAGATCTGGCGCGCCTGGCCGGCCTTACACCGGCCGGGGTGATCTGCGAAATCATGAAGGACGACGGCGCTATGGCGCGCGTTCCGGATCTGATTGACTTCTGCAAAGAGCACGACTTGAAAATGATCACCGTGGCGGAGCTGATTCGCTATCGCATGACCCGCGAACGCTGCGTGCAGAGAAAAGGCAGCGCTGTGCTGCAAACGGCGCTTGGGAAGTTCAACCTGATCGCTTACGGTTCGCATCTGGACAACGATTCGCATGTGGCGCTTGTGCGGGGGGATGTTAGCCGGTCGCGCCGTCCCGCGCTGGTGCGGATGCACAGCCATTGCCTGGCGGGAGATGTCTTCCACGCTTCATCGTGTGAGTGCGCGGCGACGCTGTGCGCTGCGATGCGGCGCATTGCCGATGAGGATCTTGGAGCCGTGATCTACCTGCACCAGAACTCGCTCGGCTTCACAGTAAAACGGAACACAGGCGCCGAGACGCTCGAATTCCACCAGGAAGGGCAGAGCCTGGACCCGTTGGAGCGCGCGCGCCGCATCCAGCGGAATGTGGGAATCGGAGCGCAGATCCTGCTTGACTTGAACTTACGCCGCATCCGGCTTCTGACCAATCACCCGAGGCCGATTGCCGGGCTCGAAGGATACGGCATCGAGATTGTTGAGCACACGCCCTTGACGGCGAACAGCATGTACACGTTCCATTCTCCGGAACGGCATGACGCAGCGGAAGTAGACGATTTGGTGCCTGCGTGCGGCGCGTCGATTCTGCTGTAGGTGCAGCGCGCCTCGAAGGTTTCACATGTTCTTTCGAATCGAGCGGACCTTTCCCGCTCACATGTTGTGAGTCGGGAAAGCGTGGTGCCTGCGTAGCGCTAGAGTTGAGTCAGGATTCTTGCGTACCGTGCCCGTACCGAGGAGGACTCGGCGCTCATCGCCAGAGCTTCGAGTTCCGCTCTGGAAGGTTGAAATTCAAGCGGCAATTTCTTCCAGTAATATTTCAGCTCATCCGAGCGCCATGCGGCGTAGGTCTTCTCCCACGATTTTCCGGAGTCCCCTGCAAAGGCGAGGTTCGCCGGGTTCAGCGCCCTTCGATAATCCTGAAATCGGCAGTCGAGCGAGATGCGGAGCTGCTTCGACACATTCGGCGACGCCGCGTGCACTGTGAGGCTGTGGAAGATGAGCACATCGCCTGCATTGATTTGCCCACCAACCCAATCATCGTCGGCGATTGCTTGGATCGGAATTTCCGGCACATGCAGATTTTCGTCCTCGTGCCGCTGATAACCCAGGCGATGCGAGCCCTCGACAATCCGAAGCGGCCCTACATCGACCGGACAGTCATGAAGTGGAATCCATACGGTGAAACACTCCGGGTCGCCACCCATGAATCGATAATCCTGATGCGCATGCACGGTGAGGCGCTCGCACTGAGGAAAAATCAGCCGGCCAATCGGCTTTGGGTGAATCAGCACTCGGTCGCCCACAAGCATCTTCATGATGTTCTGCAGGGCAGGATGATGCGGCAGAGCGTGGAACGCTTCGAGGTTGAAGACCTCCTGATAGGTGCGCTTGAAAGCTGGATCAGGATCGCCACATGCAGCATGGATATTCGCAACGCGTTCGAGGGGGTTATGACCAGGCAGAAGCCACCCCGCATCTGAGAGTATCGCCGCGACGTCGCCGAGCAGATGTTGGAGATTATCTTGAGGCAGCAGGCCCCGAATGAGCGCATAGCCCTTTGCGTCGATCTCGCCCCGTAGAGAAGGCGGTGTAACTTCACCTGCTCGGAATTCGTAAAACGGCTTCATTCGCACTCCTCTCGCAGAATCGCAGCATTCCAGAGCGGATTTCGATTGCTCATCGACCTCTCCGGCGGCGGAATGATCGTGCGCATCGACCGGCCATCTGGAAGTCTCGCGTTCGATGCTGTGATCCTGCACGTTTGTCACGATAGCGATTCACGCGGGGTATCGTGTCTTGGTCCCGTCTCGTCTTTGTCATTCGATTGTCATTTGGATTGCGTTCAGCGTGGCCGCATTCGACAGGGCCCGGAGAAGGGGTGAATCGCCCGCCAAGCGCCAACATCCTTCAGCCACGACAAAGAAGTGACAATCGCCTTACTTCGGCCTGACACCCCTGCTGCCAAGTTCTAAGAGGCTGGATTGAGGTTGCTTTGCCACGCGCAAGCTTCAACGTGCGCAACGAGGTGATATCGAATTGCCGACCGCTACACCCAGATCGCTTTCGCCGCGGGCAGCGACACGCACCCTAACAGATCGGCGTTCTGCGCACGCGGAACCAGACGCACAGAGGTCCGGCTCGCAGGATGCGTTGACCTCGGGCAGGATCTCAGGAAAGCGACGTGACGACGAAGGCATTCGGGAGGCTGCACTCTTCACGTTTCTCGATCCTCTGCCAAATCAATGCTCACTGCTGCTGGATTTATCACAAAGAGAGTGGAACCGCTTGCTGCGCTGGTTGGATATCAGCGGCCTGGCGCTGTACTTTCTCGATCGGATCGTCTCATTGCGCATCACCGATTGGCTGCCTCGGACTGTATTCGAACGCCTGCAGCAGAATTTGTTCGATAACACTCGTCGCACAGAGAGCATGATTGCTGAATCAACCGCAATTCAAGCGGGATTTCAGGCGGCCACTCTTTCTTATGCGAATCTGAAAGGCCTGTCCTACTGGCCAGCTTCGGTGCCCAACCCGGTGTTGCGGTCGCAGTTCGATCTCGACTTCCTGGTGGCGGAAGCCAGTGCGCCGGCGGCGCGAGAAATCCTGGAACGACGGGGCTACCGCCTGTACGCGGTAAGCGGCAGAAGCTGGGAGTTCAAGCTGAATGCGGAACCGTGGATTCCGCTGAAGAATCTCTACAAGGACACGCCATCACGGGCGGTTGAGCTTCATCTCGAATCGGCGAACGCGGCGCAGCCACTTTTGGAGCGGATTGAGTGGCGCGAGCTAGCCGGCATCAGCATGCCTGTTCTTTCGCCGGTTGATTTGTTCCTGGGGCAGGGACTTCACGTCTATAAGCACGTATGCGGCGAGTTTTTCCGTGTGGCTCACCTACTGGAGTTTCGGCGGCATGTTCTCGCTCGCTATAACGATGTGAACTTCTGGAGCGAGCTGCGGGCTGTGGCCTACGACAGCCCACGGGCTCGCCTGGGTCTCGGCGTGGTGATCCTGCTGCTCACACATGTCATGGGAGAATTCGCTCCCGCGGAGCTTACGGAGTGGACCGTGCAGAGCCTGCCGGATACCGCGCGGCTTTGGATCACAATGTATGGCCGCCGCGCCGTACTGGGAAGTTTTCCCGGCAGCAAGTTCTACCTTCTGCTGCAGAGAGAACTGCAGGCATCAGGCGTTGCGACAAAACGCTCCGTGCGAGAGTCGCTGCTGCCAGCGCGCCTGCCCCCTCCGGTAACGCGCGCCGCGCGAGACGAGCGTCCTTTCCTACGCGTCCGCCGGCATTTGGTGCAGCTGCACTTTGTGTTCTCGCGGCTTCGCTTTCACTTTGTAGAAGGCGTTCGCTACATCTGGCAATCGCACCGCTGGCAAAAGCAACTTAACCGGATCGCACGATGATATCGACATTGGCTCCAGCTGCGCGGGCCTTCGACGCAGTCGCGCTGGCTTTTGATTCGCGCTTTGGCGCCTGGCGCAGCGTGGCAGCGCAACGGCGGGCCGTGCGAACAGCATTGCTTCAGACATTTCCTTCGCGCGGCCGCATTCTGGAGATAGGTGGAGGCACAGGGGAAGATGCGACATTTCTCGCCGAGCGCGGGTTCGACTTGTTGCTGACGGACCCTTCGCCGGCCATGGTGTCGTTGGCGCGCGCCAAACTTGCTCCTCTCGGAGGGCTCGCGCAAATTGTGGCATGTGAAGAGTTGGAGGCATTCGCGGCAAACTATCTTGCCGCAGGTGGGGCATTATTTGACGGGGTCTTCTCGAATTTCGCTCCACTGAATTGCGTAGTCGATCTCAGGCCTGTGGCGCGGGGACTTGCCCGTCTCATCAAGCCCGGCGCCTGTGCAATGCTGGTTGTCTTCGGAACGCTCTGTCCCGGAGAGATGGCAACGGAACTGCTGCGCGGGCGCCCGCATCAGGCGCTGCGCCGCTTTCTGCGCGGCCAGGCAACGGCCCGTCTTGCCAAGCATGATTTTCCCATTGTGTATCACCGCCGCTCTGCATTGCAGCGCGCCTTCACTCCATGGTTCACGTTGGAACGGCGCCTGGGCATCGGCGTGGCTGTGCCTCCCAGCGCCGCGGAACCATGGATATCCCGCCATCCGCGTCTGCTGGAAGCGATGGAACGGGTTGACAGCATCGCTTCTCGCCCCTTCGCGCTATTCGGCGATCACGTTCTTTACCAGTTCCGGCGGACGGACGAAGGCTGATTTCTGTGTCGTCATGCTGATATTCGATTTCCGGCCGTGCCGCTCGAATCCACGGTGATTCAGCGTGCGTTTGGCCAAAGTCCTCTTCTATTTTCTTGTGACGATATCGAGACATTCTGATGACATGCCGACAAGCACGGAGCGATACGCTGCAATACGTCCGGCCCCTACATTCTGCACGGCTGTGAAAGGATCTGTTTCCCGTTGACAACGCTCAAGCAAATCACCAGCGTAAGTTTTCCGACAAGGTGGGCCCACTTCCGCTTGCTGGCCTTTGAAGCGGCTCCCGCCAATCCAAGAACCGACGGGGCGGCCCCAGAAACTGCGCTGGCCCTTATGCTGGGCGACGTCCACAAGGCACCTCCTCTGGTTCGAATTCACTCTCAATGCATGACGGGAGATGTGTTTCATTCGCTGCGATGCGATTGCCATGATCAGCTTCACCTGGCGCTGAACAGAATCGCAAACGAGGGCAGCGGCATTCTGCTTTACGAGCATCAGGAGGGCCGGGGCATCGGCTTAAAAGAGAAGCTGCGTGCTTATGCGCTTCAGGATCAGGGACTGGACACGATTGAAGCGAATTTGCAGTTGGGGCATCCGGTCGATTTGCGCGATTACACGCTTGCCGTGGAGGTACTGCGATTCCTTGGGATTCGATCCGTACGATTGATGACGAACAATCCTGAGAAACTCCAGGCTGTGCGGTCCGTTGGGATCGATATTGCCGAACGCCTCAGTGCAGATGTTCCCTGTAATCCGCACTCTGCTCACTATCTTGCTACGAAGAGAGAAAAGCTTGGCCATCTCTACGGATTCGAGTCCGGAGCGGCTTCGGCTTCACTCAATGCGCAACCGGATGCCATTGTTTATCGCAGAGCTTCGATCGATGCAAGGCTCCGCGGTTCGTGCCGTCATCGCGACCTCAGCTCTACCAAGGGATGACATTGAGTTGACAATTCGGCGACAACCGTCACCGAGGGCCGGACTAGGCTGGAATCCGTTGAGCACGGTTGCCGGCGCATGATGACTGCCGGCACAAGACAACACAGTCGAGTGTTGATTCCGCCGGCGATAAAGATATGAGGTGAGCGGTGGCAGATGTCCTGGTGACGCATTCTTATCACGTTGCTTACGATCCCAAGCAGTTGCGGAAGATGCAGCCCTACATGCCACTCGGCACTCTCTACGCGGCAACGGCCCTGCGGCAGAATGGCCTTTCCGTGATGGCGTTCGATCCCATGCTCGAGGAGCCTTCGGGGAGACTTCGCGCGATGCTGACGGAGCATCGGCCGAAGATCGTGGTTGTGTATGAAGATGATTTCAATTTTCTTTCCAAGATGTGTCTCACGCGCATGCGGGCGGTTGCCTGGGAAATTGCAGAGGCGGCGAAAGCCATCGGGGCGGTGACCATTGCACATGGTTCCGATTCAACCGATCATCCGCTTTTGTTTTTGCAGAACGGATTCGATTATGTGCTGTGCGGGGAAGCGGAAGTAGCTCTGGTGCAATTGTGCGGTTCGATTGTGCGCGAAGACACACTGGGCATGATCGACGGATTGGTGCGGCTCGACGAGCACGGGCATGTTGTCCAAAGCGCACAGCGGCTTGCGAAGAACCCTTCGTGGGCGGAACTCCCGTTGCCCGCCCGCGATTTGATTGATTGGGAGCCATACCGTAGTGCCTGGACTAAGGCTCACGGTTTCTTCTCGGCGAATATGGTGTCTAGCCGCGGGTGCCCGTACCACTGTAACTGGTGCGCGAAGCCAATCTCCGGCAATCTGTTTCATCTGCGGCCGGCGGCAGCTGTCGCGGAGGAGATGCGGCTGCTGAAGACCCAGCACGGCGTGCAGCATATCTGGTTCGGCGACGACGTGTTTGCGTTGAGTCAGCACTGGATGCAGGAGTTCGCGCTGGAAGTGGTCAAGCGGGACGCGGCGATTCCCTTCAAGATACAGTCTCGCGCCAATCTCATGACGGAAGACACAGTTCGACATCTCAAGGGCGCCGGATGTGCTGAGGTGTGGATGGGCGTGGAGTCCGGATCGCAGAGCGTGCTGGATGCGATGGACAAAGGTCTCGCGCTTGATTCGGTGGTGGCGGCGCGACGCCGGCTGAAGAAGGCCGGAATTCGCGCATGTTATTTTCTGCAACTCGGCTATCCCGGAGAGACATGGACGGAGTTGCAGGAGACGATCGCATTCGTTCGCATGACCCGGCCGGACGACATCGGTATCTCTTTTTCGTATCCGCTGCCGGGCACTGTGTTTTACGACCGCGTACGGAGAGAGCTCGGCGAGAAACGCAACTGGGTCGACAGCGACGATCTTTGTATTATGTTCAAAGCCGCATATAAGACCGACTTCTACCGGGCGGTGCGCGATGCTCTGCATGCGGAGGTCGATTCGTGGCGCACCTCACACAAGGGCCTGGAAGCCGAGAAGCGGGTGGGCGCGCTGTGGAGAACCGTGGTTGAAATGGAACCGTCGAGCCGCGACGCAGAGGCTTTCGCGCCAGCGGAAAGACTGGCCGCCTTTGCATCTTCCGCATTTATTCCTATCGAGCAATTGATCCCTGCGGGAGGAAACTGAATGCGGAGAGATGCGGCGGAGAGCGATGATACGGGCTGCCACCATCCATGAGGCTGTATTCGAGGGAACCGCGTTCGACATTCGTCTGCAGTGCCCGCGGTGCCGGAGCGATCTTTCCGAATTCACGTGCCTGCAATGTGCCATGCAGTTGCATGTGATCGGTGGAGTCGTTCATGCACTCCCTCCGGAGAGATCGGAGCACTATGCGCGTTTTGTGGAAGACTACGAGCGCATTCGAGCGGCGGAGGGGCGTGGCAGCGAGAACGATGCATTTTATCTAGGCCTTCCCTATCGAGATGCTTCCGGAAGAAACAGCGCTCAGTGGCAGATTCGAGCGCGCAGCTTCGACTCTCTGGTGAAGAATGTGCTGCGACTAAAGCCACAGCACAGCCGTCAGCGGGTACTGGATCTGGGTGCTGGGAATTGCTGGATGAGTTTTCGTCTTGCGCAGGCAGGTTGCAGCCCCGTCGCTGTGGACCTTCTTACCAACCAGCGCGATGGGCTCGGGGCCGGGGAGCGATATAGAAACCATCTTCCCCGAATGTTTCCACGCTTTCAGGCGGAGCTCGCGCGGCTGCCGTTTCAAGATGACCAGTTCGATGCCGCTGTCTTCAACGCGTCGTTCCACTATGCCGATGATTACGAGGCTGCGTTGCGGGAAGCACTGCGCTGCGTAAGGAAAGACGGCATGGCGATCATTTGTGACACGCCATGGTATTCGAGTGAGAGCAGTGGGTTGGAGATGGTTTCCGAACGGAGGGCAACCTTTCTCCGGCGCTATGGAACTGCGTCTGATTCGATCCGGAGCATAGAATACCTGACCGATGAACGGCTGCGCCTGCTGGAAGAACGGCTGTCGATCCGGTGGACGATTCACTCGCCGCACTACGGCTGGAAGTGGGCCATGCGGCCCATCGTGGCCAGACTGCGCAGCAGACGCGAGCCTTCACGATTCCGCATCTTCGCGGCGCGGAAGGTCTCTGCATGAACGACGAGAACGGACGTGCCGGCAAGCGGAAGGAGTCAACTGTGCTTCGGGGTGCGCGCTGCGCGATCGGATCGCAGACGAGCCCATATGCTTCTATCTGCATCGACGGCGGGCGCATTACGCGCATCGTTCTGAGTTCATCCTCTGTGCAACATACCGTCCCAGGCAAAACCGAGATCGATCTATCTGGCTTTTTCGTGATGCCTGGGCTCATCAATGCGCATGACCATCTGGAATTCTCGCTCTATCCGCGGCTGGGAGATCCGCCTTACCGCAATTACGTCGAATGGGGAGAGGACATTCACCGAAAATTTGCGGATGTGATCGCCAAGCTTCACTCCATTCCGAAGTCCGTGCGGCTTTGGTGGGGCGGCATTCGGAATCTTCTTTGCGGCGTGACGACAGTAGCACATCACAATCCGCTGTGGCCGGAATTGCAAAGCCAGGAATTTCCGATTCGCGTTGTGCACAAATGTGGCTGGGGACACTCGCTTGCGCTTGGCGGTGATCTGCGCGCGGCGCGTGCAAGGACTCCAGCGGGATCTCCCTTTATTGTGCACGCGTGTGAAGGCGTGGACGAACTGGCGCGCGAAGAACTTGCAGGACTCGATCGGCTGGGGCTGCTGGACAACGACACCATCCTCGTACATGGGCTCGCCCTCGATCGCAACGGCGTTGCGCTGATGCGAGAACGTGGAAGCTCGCTCATCGTTTGTCCGTCTTCTAATCATTTTCTATTCGATGCTGTTCCTGACGTTTCTCTGTTCGACCCGATCGAGAACCTGACCTTGGGAAGCGACTCTCCGTTGACTGCCGAGGGCGATCTGCTGGACGAGATCCGGTTCGCGCTGCGTTTCTGCGGAATCGCGCCGCAGACTGCGTATCGGATGGTGACGGCCGCTCCCGCCGCGATTCTCCGCTTGCAGGACGCAGAGGGTTTTATCGCGGAATCGGGGAGCGCGGACCTCATCGCTATGCGCGATACCGGCCGGAGCCCCGCGGAGAGTCTCGCTACGCTTTCGGCGAGCGAGATCGAGCTCGTCATGATCCAGGGCCGCGTGCAATTGGCTTCGGCAACTGTTCTCAAAAGATTGCCGCCGGAAATCACGCAGGGGCTTGAACCGCTGGCGGTCGATGGAGCCGTTCGGTGGCTTCGTGCTCCTGTCAAGAAGTTGCTGCTGGCAACAACACAGGTCTTCGCAGAAGACGCCCTGCGCCTGGGATCGAAGAGGATTCAGGCCCCTGAAGCGGTGGAGAGGGAATATGCCCTCTGAGACAGGCAAGTGGCATTTCGGCGTCCTGTCGATTACGGGAACGGGACATGTGAATCCGCTGATTTCGCTTTCTCGGGAACTGAAGAATCGTGGGCACAGGCTAACGTTTTTCGAAAAGCCAAAGATAGCTCAACGAGTGCGCGATGCCGGGCTCAACTTCTGTCCGATTGAGATCAACACATTCTCGGATCGAGAAAAGAAGCGCGTGGAGAACGATCCTGGTCTCTTATCCGCGATTTCGACTCTTCGTTTCAATCTTCGACGCATCACGCATGATGTGGAGGGATATCTCGAGCAGATGCCCTCGGTCCTGATGCAAACAGGCGTCGATGCACTGATCGTCGACGAGATTGCACTCGCGGGCCCAACGCTTGCCGAGCTTTTGCGTCTTCCCTACTTCCTGATTTCGACCTCTATCCCTCACAACTTCAGCTGGAAGGCTTTCCCCTGGTATTCGGGATATAAGCATTCAGCGTCGTGGTTCTCGCTGGTTCAAAGCAGGCTGCTGGAGGTTTCCGCGCTGCGGATGCACGGTCCAATCCGCCAGGCGCTTGACGCATGCCGGCGGCGGCGAGGCTTAGGACCTATTCGCGAGATGGCGAAGGCATTCCCTGCGCTAGCGCAGATCACGCAGATGCCCCAGTGCCTCGATTTGCCGCGCAAGGAAGTTCCAGCGAACTTCCATTATGCCGGTCCATTCATCGAAATGACGGCAAGGCCCGCCGTAGATTTTCCGTGGGAACGTCTGGATGGCCGGCCGATTGTTTATGCTTCGCTCGGCACGACGCGGAACATGCAACACCGCGTCTTCCGCATGATTGCGGAGGCCTGCGACGGTCTGGACGTGCAATTGGTGATCTCCCTTGGGAACCGTCTTGCGCCCGAGTTGCTCCCGGACCTTCCTGGAAATCCGGTAGTCGTAAAGTTCGCCCCGCAACTGGAGATTTTGAAGCTGGCATCTCTTGTGATCACGCATTGCGGATGCAACACAACGCTTGAAGCTCTGCTCGAGGGAAAACCGATGATCGCCATTCCGATGGCCTTCGATCAGCCGGCAGTTGCGTTGCGCCTGGCGCGATTGAAAGTTGCTGAGGCGCTTCCGATCATGCGGCTTAGTTCCACGCGGATACGTGCCGCGATAACGAAGACTCTGAGTGATACCGGCTATCGAGAAGCGGCTGTCGCAATCCAGAGTCAACTTCGATCCATTAACGGTCCGGCGCGTGCCGCCGATGTGATCGAAGGAGCGCTGGCGCGATATGAGGCTCAGTTCGACAATCGCGCTCATATCGAACTGGCGCCGGCCTAGAATAGTGACGCAACGAAAAATCACCCTGCAGCTTCACACGGCTCGAATCAAGCCTTCCAGCGCATGGATGCCTTGATCGAGATCGCAGTATTCCAACTCGTAGGTTGGCACATCGAAGAGAACAGCCAGCACTTGTTCGTGCCTGGCGCGAATCTCTCCGGCGGAGAAGAGTTCACTCCGCAAGCGCTCGGTTCCCGTTCCACGTGGCAGGGCGGTCAGGGTTTCCTGTGCAGAAGGTCTCCGGCGCAGGTAGACGATGAAATCGACAGCCGCTTCGGGAGCAGTGCTTGCGACAGGAAGATCGGCGATGGGAACTTCGATCGAAGGCTTGCCTTCCATGCGGGGAGTCAACGCGCGCTCGCGCAGCTCGGGAAAGAGAACTCTCGCCGCGGGACGAAAGCGCGCGCGATGCGAATGCCCAATCACCCGCGGGATGGGCGAATCATTGATCAGATAGCAGGTGTCGTCAGAGGTGTAGGTCCATCCGGCGCGGGCGCACGCATAGGCAAGCGTAGACTTGCCAGCTCCTGAATCCCCGCAAAGCAGGATGCCTTTGCCGTTCCTGCCGACGCAGGCGGCATGCAAGTCTGTAACGACCGACGCGCCGAGCAGCAGATATACGACTTTCTCAAGAAAGTTGTAACGAAAGTAGAGCCTGCTTTGGAGCGCGGACTGCGTGAGCCATGTGAAATTCGCAAGGGTCTTCAGATCGAGTATTGCCTGAGTCTCCGGATCTGCCACCAGCGAGTAGAGATGGTTGTATTCCCGCCGGGTGGGTTCGGGAGGGCAGGCATGATTTTCGCTCCCACTTATACCAATGCGGATCTGCAACGCAGTCTCTCCGCGGCAATGACTCTGGTGCGCGAAACTTTCTTCGGCCGCTTCCAGAACGGATGCGTCGTTCGTGAGGACTTCGACGGCGAAGCCGAGCGGATAGAAGATGCGGCGGAGCGGCAGTCTCATATCGCATAGAAGTGCTTCCTGCGGCCTGCGCGGTTTGGCCAACTCTTCTGACCCGCCAGGATGAGGCGACGAAGACTCGTCGAGAGAAGGAAGAACATCACTTGCCGCCATTAGGACTCCGACCGGTGAGATGCTGCTGGCCACGTGCCCAAGGGTAAGGGGCTGGCCCGGCACAGTTGTCATGAGGAGGTCATCGAATTGTCGCCGTCTCGGAAACATTGTCACGGCGATGTCCAGATTTGCAACCTTGCACTCTCTGAAACGGCAGAAGCCAAAGCGAGCTACAAAGGAATGACATTTCTCTGACCGAGGCATGACACCGGGCCCATTGCTGCTCTTTTAGGGTCAAAGACGAGCTGACGATGCGACTACCTCGACCCACTGTCCCCGGTTGTTCTACGAAGGCGCGATCGGCATCGGCCTGTCTCGTGCCGGCCTCGCGGAGCCTTCATGCCTTGTTCTGGATGTTGCTTCTTACACATTTCTCTGGAGCAAGCGCGGCTGCGCAGTGGCTGACTTCTTCTGACTCGACGAGAAGCACGGCACAGTCTTCGTCAGACACCGGGAACGACGCCTCACCGGCGACGCTTGAGGACAGCCGGCTTGGGCAAGGGACGCTCGGCGCTTCGGTGAACTCTGTGAGCCTGACGCCGCCATCGCTTTCTGCAGACCAGATCATCAGCCTGCTGCAGCAGAATCCGGATCTCACGGACGAATTGAAGTCGCAGCTGGCAGACCGCATGCAGCAACAGGGCATGCAGATCGATCCGAACAACATTTCAGACCAGATGCTCTACAACCAGATCACGACCAACACGAGCCTGCGCGCAAGCATCACCTCCGTTTTACGCACGCGGGGATACATCTCGGATGAAGATCTACAATCGTTCGGCGCCAGCGTTACGGAAGGCGACACGCTCAGTTCTGTGTCTGCCGCTCCGGAGGCTGGAGCGTCCGCCCCGGGGGCGGCACAGAATGAGTCCGCTGCCGAAGTGCTCACAGGTGAGCCGACCTCGCAGAGTACGGAAGGCGAGCCGTCGACCACTGGAAGCCCGACAGCACGTTCCGAGAGCAACGGGGCGAGCAGTACGGAAACGCCGCGCAGGCGGGAACGGGTGAATACATCGACCGATGCGCCCAAAGTCACGCGTCTGCCGGCTCCCTATGAGCTGCAATCGATGCGCGACCTCTACACGCAAATTCCAAATGATGCGGAACCACTGCGCCGCTTCGGCTCCGATGTCTTTCTCAATCGAAGTGCAGGAAGCGGAGTCTCGGCGCGCAATGCTCCGCTCGATGTGGCTCTGGGACCGGACTACGTCGTCGGGCCTGGCGACACGCTGCAAATCAATCTCTGGGGCGGCGTCACGCAAAGCATCACGCGGACAGTGAGCCGTGATGGGCGGATCTTTCTGCCGGAAGCGGGCTCCATCGAGGTTGCGGGACTCTCGCTGGCGAAAGCGCAGGACGTGATTGAGAGTGCGCTCAAGCAGGAATACCGGAATGCAGAGGTCGCCGTGAGCGTCTCCAATCTGCGGTCGGTGCGCGTGTACATTGTGGGCGATGTGCAGCGGCCGGGCGGCTACGACGTGAGCTCACTGGCAACCCCGGTGAGCGCTTTATATGCCGCAGGCGGGCCGACGGCAGCCGGTTCCTTGCGCGTGCTGCTTCATTATCGGGGTACAGAGGTTGTGGAGAAGGTCGACCTCTATGACTTTTTGCTGCACGGTGTTCGGGCGAAGAGCGTTACCTTCGAGAGCGGGGATACGCTGCTTGTGCCTCCCGCCGGTGAACAGGTTGCCATTCTAGGCGCCATCAAACGGCCGGCCATTTACGAGTTGGCGAACGACAAGGCAACGCTCGCCGAGGTTGTTGAAGAGGCAGGCGGATTCACTGCGTCGGCTTCCATCAGCCATATTCGCATCGAGCGTATTGGCGAGAATCACCAGCGTGAGACCGTCACTCTGCCTGGCAACGGCGCCCCGAATGCGCACGCTGATCAGGATGCTCTTACGCAGTTCCATGTGCGTGATGGCGATCGAATCTATGTCGATCCGATCTTGCCGTACAGCCAGCGGGTGGTGTATCTCACGGGCCACGTCGTGCGCCCTGGGCGTTTGCCTTACAGCGATGGGATGCACCTGAGCGATGTGCTGCACAGCTATCAGGACATGCTGCCGGAACCGGCTGCGCGCGGAGAGATTGTCCACCTCGTTCCTCCGGATTTGCACGCGGAGACGATCAACTTCGATGTACCCGAGGTGCTGATCGGCAACCAGAACTTCGGGCTGCAGCCCTTCGACACCATTCGAGTCTTCGGCCGGTACCAGGTGGATGCTCCCACGGTGACGGTCCGCGGGGAAGTGCTGCGCCCCGGGAAATATCCCATGTCAAAAGGCATGACCGCAGCACAGTTGGTGCGCATGGCGGGCGGCTTCAAGCGCGACGCCTTGCTGGAAAGCGCCGATCTTACCAGCTACGACGCAGCAAACGGGCATCAGATCGTTGAGCAGCTCACGACCCTGCAAATAGGCGCTGCTGTTGCGGGAACCGATCCGCGCGCCGATGTTCCGCTGAAGCCGGGCGACATTCTGTCCGTTCACCAGATTACGAACTGGGAGAATATCGGCGAGTCGGTGACGGTTCGCGGCGAGGTTCGCTACCCCGGCAGTTACGGCTTTCAAGATGGCGAACGGCTTAGCTCAGTTCTTCGCCGAGCGGGAGGCTTGCTGCCTACGGCTTATCCGATGGGTGCGGTGCTGGTGCGAATGCAGGTTCGCGAACTGGAGGAAAAGAGCCGCGACGAGCTGATTCGCCAGATCGAGACCAACTCCGCCGCCGCGAGGCTCTCGCCGAGTCTTGCAGGGGCTAACGGGGCCGCCGCTTTGCAGCTCATCAACGTGCAGCAGGCCCAGGTGATCTCCGACTTGAAGAACCACCCACCAACAGGACGCATGGTGATTCACATAACCCCGGACATCGACAGCTGGGCGAACACATCTGCCGATATCGAGCTACGCCAAGGGGACGTGCTCACCATTCCGAAGCGGCCTGGATTTGTGCTTGTCACCGGGCAGGTTTACAACGCGACGGCACTCACGTTTACACCGGGAAAAAATGCAGGGTGGTATCTGAACCGCGCCGGAGGGACCAATTCGACGGCGAACCGGAAAGAGATCTTTATCATTCGCGCAAACGGCTCTATTGTCGGCCGTCACTCAGGCGGATGGTTCGAGGGGGACGTTCTCTCGACTGTGCTCAATCCGGGCGACGTGATCGTGGTACCGCAGAAGATCATCGGCGGCTCGCTGATCTGGAGAAACCTGCTTTCGGCGGGACAGCTTGCCGGCTCTGTGGCAATCACCGCCGGTGTGGCGGCGGCGGCGCTCTAGTTCTCGGCGCTTTGTGACTGGGGCATGACGAGCACCTCTACGCCGCTGGCGGCATTTTGCTGGTGAAAGATCTGCTCGGTCGCCTTCTGAAATTCCTCGGGCCCGGCATAAGGAATATCAGTGAAGGTCTGCGGATTGCGATCGGTCAGCGGAAACCATGAGCTCTGCACCTGCACCATGATGCGATGGCCCCGGCGGAATGTGTGATAGAGATCCGGCATCGTGAAGTTGATGTCGGTCTCTTTGCCGGGCACGAGCGGCTCAGGCTTCTCGAGGCTATTGCGGAACTTGGCGCGGAATGGCTCGCCACGCAGCAACTGCTGATAACCGCCCATGTGCAATGGTGGCGCGTCCAGGATGCGCTTCCCGGCTTCTCCTGCACTCTGCGGATCCGGAAGATCGTCGGGATACACGTCGATCAACTTCACGTCGAAGTCAGAATCAGTGCCGGAGCTGGCTACTTTCAGATGCGGCGAAATCGGACTGGCTATGGTGACGTCTTCAGTCAGCGGATCGGTCTCGTAGGTGACGACGTCGGGCCGATAGCTGGCGAACCGCTGGTCATCGACCATGTAGCGTTGCGGCACAGTGTCAGTGGTGTAGCCCACGAACGGCACTGGATGATTGGGATCGCTCAGATACTCATCTTCGCTCTTCGCCTCCGTGGGCGGATCAAAGCTGAGCTTGCCATCGGCATGGAAGTAGAGCGTCTTCGGCGTCGCAGCTTTCGGCGGCCACGCGTCAAATCTGCGCCATAGGTCGCTTCCCGTCTCAAAGACGATTGCTTTGGGCAGAGATTCCCCCTTGCCCTTCAGGTAATGCTCAAAAAAGGGAAATTGAATCTGCGAGCGGAAGTAGTCCGCAGTCTTGGCGTCGAACTGCACATCGCCCAGATGGCTGCCGTCGCTGCGGGCCCAACCGCCATGCACCCATGGCCCCTCGACGAGAGTGGAAGGAGTGTCTGGATTCGATTTGTTGATCGCATAGAAGGTGCGGTACGGACCTTCAAGATCTTCGGCGTCGAACCATCCGCCTACGACCAGCACCGCGCATTTCACGTTCTTCATGTGGCGCGAGAGATCACGCGATTGCCAGTACGCGTCGTAGGTGTCGTGCTTGAACTGATCGTCGAAGAGCGGATTGGCGCCTTTCAGATAGTTGGTTTCCAGATTCGCGATATTGCCGGCCTTGAGATAGAACTCGTAGCTGTCCGGCGTGCCGAACTGGAATGCTACGTGTGGTTCAGAGGATTCGGGATTCTTCTGCGGATAAAAAAACGGAGCGTAGAAGCCGAAGTTCGCCGAAAGCATGAAGGCTCCGCCATGATATGAATCATCGCCTCGAAAGAGATCTGTCATGGGCGCCTGCGGGCTGGCGGCTACAAGTGCCGGGTGCGAGTCAATGATGGACGCCGAAGTGTAAAACCCCGGATACGAAATGCCCCAGATGCCGACCTTGCCGTTATTATTGGCCACGTGCTTCAGCAGATAGTCGATGGTGTCGTAGGTATCCGATGAGTCGTCCACATCTTTGGGACTCTTCTTCACGTCGATGTGGGGCCGCATCTCAACGAAGTCGCCCTCGCTCATCCAGCGCCCGCGCACATCCTGATACACGAAGATGTAACCCGCTTTTTCGAACTCTTCGGACGGGCCCAGATGCGCGGGGTAGCGGTCCTCGCCGTACGGCGCCACGCTATAGGGTGTGCGATCCATCAGGAAAGGATAGGGACCGGGATCGTCAGGGAAGGCCGACGGCTTGGGAACATAGACTGCCGTGAAGAGCCGCACGCCATCGCGCATGGGGATGCGGAGCTCGTATTTTGTATAGTGCGCGCGGATGTAGTTCTCCTGAGACGTGTCTGCCGCGGATTGCTGCGCTTGTGCCGCGGAGGAGAGGGCCAGTACGGTGACAATGGAGAAAAGCATGCGCGGCAATCGGATCATCCGGGTAGAGGTCTCCTAAATAGACAGAGTAACGCACGGAGCACGTTGCTGTTATTGGTCCGGCTCCTAAGAGCCGCTTGCCCGTTCCTCGCTCTTCGGTTCTGCGGGCGCCTTTTCCGGCGTGGTGAGCGGGGTGGTAATGTCATCGAGATAATCGGGCACACCCTCGACGCGTTGCAGCGCGGGATACCGCTCGCCATCGTGATACTCGATTGCCGGCATGGAGACAAAGGAATCGGCCTGCACAATCAAATGAATTGGGTCGGTCGCTCTCTTGGCCGATTGAATTGCTTGATGCAATACCTCCGGCGAGAAGATGCGGCCTTCGACAGCAATGATCTTTTCTCCCGGCGCGAGCTGCGCCTTGTCGGCAGGGCCATTCCAGCGCACGTCGGCAATGCCTCCGTCGTTTGCGACGCGCAGCCCGATCGAGAACCAGAAGTCCCATGACGGCCCGCGTACCGTGCCAACTCTGGACAGAGTGCGCATCGTGGCGGTGGGCTTGTCCTGGTAAATGAGGTTGTATCCGCCTTGCTCGATGCCGGCCAGATCGGCGCGCGGGTTGATCCTATCCACGCGGTCGTGCAGGAATGTGGCCCAATCGTAAGGAACTACGGCGTTCAGGTCTGCCACCAGTTCATCGAATGTGTAGGGGACGATGAGAGGGCCGGTATTGCCGCCCTTGGCTAGAAAGATCTTTTCGAAGTCAGCCAGCGATTTCTTATTTGCTGTCATCTTGCGGATCAGCGTGTCCGCATCGAGCCACAGCAGTTCGCCTTCCTGGTAGTAGTCCTGGCCGCGCTTCCAGTTCGACCACGCGGGACTGCTTCCGCGCAGAATGCTGGCGGCGACGGCTGTGTCTTCCGTCGAGCGCCACTCGCGGCCCGGCTTGTTGTCGAGCAGCGCCGCGCTGAGCGCGAGCTTGTCACGGTATTCCGCCTGTGTTTCAAAGCCGGCTCGGGCCGCCAGCAGGTTGCCAAGATACTGCGTCATGCCCTCGTACACCCACAGCAGAGCGCCTTGCTGCGCGGTGGCGAAATCAGGCTGATAAAGCCCGGCGGGGCGGCGGTATTTGCCGTTCCACGAATGGGTAAACTCGTGCGGGAAAAGATCAGCCTCGACCAGCTCGTGTGCGTCATCGGCGTATCCTTTTTCGCCAACGCCGTTGTCGGAAGACTGGCCGTGCTCGAGTCCTTCGCTGCCGGCCACGTCAGACAACGTGAGGAGAAAGTGATAGACGTGGTAGTGATGTGATGCGTAGAGAGCATCCGTCTCGCGGACCAGATTGTTGAGCTGCGCCAGCACGGCGGGACGCAGGTTTGAGTCCTCGGGGAAATCCGAGACCACGTCGATGAAATGCTTCGGCTTGATGGACGGCGCAAGCGGAAACTCGTGGAAGTATTCGCCGGTGATGGCGGGCGAATCCTCAAGCTGCTCCACAGTCGTGGCGGCAAATTGCGTCACCGCACCGGAGGCGGGAACCGGATACGACCCAGAGCTGACGGGCGTGAGCGCCGTGCCGATGCCCCAGCCGGCAGGAACCTTCAGCGACGGCTGGATGGGGATTTCATTGCCCGGCGTATTCGCGGGATACAAAAGAAGCTTTTCCCACTCGAGCACCGCCAACTTCTGCGTGACCCGCTGCAGGACGATGCAGTCCAAGTGTGCGTGCAGCGTGGTGATACCCGGCGGCACGTCCACGTGGAACTCGTAAAGATCGACATCGTCGCGGCGCCAGGGAAGAGCCTTGCCGTTGACCGTAAAGACCACGCCCGTGATCTGATCCACGGGGCCAGTTGGCCGATGGTTGCCGGGAATCCACTTGGGGGTGGTGAGCGTCAACGGTCCAGCGGTCACCGGCAAATCTATCTCAGCGTGATACAGCTTGCGCGGCGCGTCGGTAAGATCGGCCGTAATTTGAATGGGCGCCTTCTGCGCCACGACAGACGCAACGGGCACCGACAAGGCAAGCAAACAGAGCGCGGCGGATGGCGCCCGCCGGAATTGCATCATCGGGAAGCTCCTCGAACAACAAGAGTAGCGCACTCCGCCGGGAACTCCGAGGCATCTTCGGATTCCTGATGGGTCCTTTATGCGGCGCGTGCTAGAAACGAGAGAACAGGCCACAGGCGAAGCTTGCTCGAAACTCGGCCGGAGCCGAATGCGTGCCGCTCCCTCCTCCGAAAATCGCCGTTTCTTCGCCGATCCTGAATCCTGTGTGAGAGAAACCTGATGAGCGCCGGACCTCCCTTGGAACTGGAAACGCTGTTCGGCGATTATCCGCTCGATCATGCATTCGATGAGATGCGCGAGGGGAACGGGAATCTCCGCGCACACTATCGTGCGCTGGCGGAGATGCTCGCCAGCCTACCCGCAGACGAACTGCAGCGACGCAAGCAGTCGGCTGATCTAGCCTTCCTCACGCAGGGCATCACGTTCACGGTCTACGGCCGCGATGAGGGCACGGAGCGCATCTTTCCGTACGATCTGCTGCCGCGCCTGGTCACGGCCACGGAGTGGGATCGCATCGAACGCGGGCTTACGCAACGGATCACGGCGCTGAACCTGTTCCTGCGCGACGTGTACTCCGACGGCAAGATTCTGAACGATCGCGTGGTGCCAAGCGAGCTTGTTTACAGCTGCAAGCATTACCGCCGCCAGATGCGCGGCCTACAGGTGCCACGTAACGTGTACATTGCGGTGGTCGGCACCGACCTGCTGCGGCTCAGGAGCGGCGAATTCGTGGTGCTCGAAGACAATCTGCGCGTGCCTTCCGGCGTGAGCTACATGCTGACCAACCGGCGCGTGATGAAGCGGACCTTCCCGCTGCTCTTTCAGAGCTACGGCGTCAAGCCCATCGAGCATTACCCGCAGTTGTTGCTCTCCACGCTGCGCTCGCTCGCGCCAGAAGGCCGGCCCGAGCCGAACATTGTGCTGCTCACGCCCGGCGTGTTCAACTCGGCTTACTTTGAGCACACGTATCTCGCCCGCCAGATGGGCATCGATCTTGTTGAAGGACGCGACCTGGTGACGCACGACAACATCGTTTACATGCGCACCACCGATGGGCTGAAACGCGTGGACGTGATCTATCGGCGGGTAGACGACGACTTCAGCGATCCGCTGATCTTCCGGCCGGATTCGGCGCTTGGCTGTGCGGGGCTGTTCAATGCCTATCGCGCCGGAAACGTGACCGTCTCTAACGCCTTCGGAACAGGGCTGGCCGATGACAAGGCAGTCTACGCGTACGTTCCGCGCATGATTCGCTATTATCTCGGCGAAGATCCAATTCTGCCCAATGTTGAGACATTTCTGCTGAGCGAAGAAAAAGCCCGCCAGCATGTGCTGGCAAATCTTGACAAGCTCGTTGTGAAGGCGGTGGGCGAGAGCGGCGGCTACGGCATGCTCATCGGACCGCAATCCACAGCGCGCCAGCGCGAGGAGTTCGCCCGCCAGATCGAGGCGAATCCGCGGAATTACATCGCGCAGCCTACGCTCGATTTTTCGCGCGCGCCGTGCCTGATCGGCGACCGGCTCGAGCCGCGGCACGTGGACCTGCGGCCCTACATTCTCTTCGGCGACAAGGTCAACATTGTGCCCGGAGGCCTGACCCGCGTTGCGCTCGAACGCGGATCGCTGGTGGTCAATTCCTCGCAGGGCGGCGGCAGCAAGGATACATGGGTTCTGGAATAGCAGTCACCGGTCACCGATTTCGGGAGGGTACAACGATGCTTTCGCGCGTCGCCGACAGCCTCTACTGGATGAGCCGCTATCTCGAGCGGGCGGAGAATACCGCGCGCCAACTCGATGTGACGATGAGCCTGATGCTCGATCCGGGGGGCGCCAACGAGGAGACGCGCTGGCGGCGCATGGTTGCCTCGCTCGGACGTCCCGGAGGCATGGAGTGGACAGGCGATCTTGAATCGACGGCCCGCAAGCTTGTCTTCGACAATCTGCATCCTGCCTCGATTACGTTTTGCGTGAATGCGGCGCGCGAAAACGCACGGCAGGTGCGCGAAGAAATCTCAACCGAACAGTGGCAGCGCCTCAACCGGTTGTTTCACCAGATGCACTCGCCACATGCGCAGGCTCAGTTCAGCTCCAGCATCAGCGACCTGCTGGCCTCTGTGATGGATGGGATCCATCTCTTTCAGGGTGTGGGTGCGTCCACCATGATTCATGGGCAGGGCTGGCACTTCATTCGTCTTGGCCGATACCTGGAGCGCGCCTACGCTACCGCCACGCTGCTCGAGGTGTACCAGCCGGAGCTTTTTCAGACGCAGGAGCGCGAACACACCGGCTACCAGTATCTCGAGCTGGTTGGCCTGCTGCGCTGTTGCACGGCGTTCGAGGCTTACTGCCAGGTGTACACGGCGGATGTTACATCCGATCGCATCGTCGAGTTCCTCATGCTGAATCGCGACTTCCCTCATGCGCTTCGCTATTGCGTGGACTGCATCCGCATGGCCATCGAATCGATTCAGCGCTCGGGCAGCCGGCGCGCGCCGGACGAGCTCACGGCCGGCATCGGCCGCCTGCACGCAATGCTCGGCTTTACTACTGTCGGCGAGATCTTGAGCGGTGATCCGGCTGCGTTTCTTCACACCATTCGCGAGCAGTGCCTGCGGATTCACGAACTGATGTACCGCTACTACGTCCACTACTCTATTCAATCGGCGCTGGCGGTCTAACGCGAACGGGAGCGAGCATGAACTTTTTTTCCATTCGGCACCTCACACGCTTCCGCTACTCGCGCCCCATCAGCGAGAGCATCATGGAGACGCGGATGCACCCGCGTTCCGATTCGAGCCAGCACTGCCTCACTTTCTCGCTTTCGGTCAGCCCGCGCTGCCGCGTCTTCACCTATCGCGACCACCTGGGCAACAATGTGCATCACTTCAATATTCCCGGTGAGCACAATCAGCTGGTAATTGTGGCCGAGTCGGTGGTTGAGCAGCAGCCCTCACCGGATGTGCCCCGATTCCTCTCGCCGGATGCGTGGGCGGCCCTCGACGATCTGATCGCCAGCGGTGATTATTGGGAGATGCTTCTGCCCAGCACGTACGCCGTGGAAACGCCAGCGGTCCAGCGACTGGCTGCGCAGATGGAGGTCACGCGGCGCGACGATCCGTTGATGCTGGTGCAAGAGCTGAATCAGCGGCTCTACGATTACTTCGAATATGTGCCCCGATCGACGCGCGTCGACTCGCCCGTGGATGAAGCCATTCTCAACGGCAAAGGCGTGTGCCAGGATTTTGCGCACGCCATGATCGCGTTGCTGCGGCATGTGCGCATTCCTGCGCGTTATGTTTCAGGGTATCTCTATCGCGGCCGCGAAGACCATGACCGTTCTACTCCGGACGCAACCCATGCCTGGACTGAGGCGCTGTTGCCTCACCTGGGTTGGGTGGGCTTCGATCCTACGAATAACCTCGTGGCGCACAACCGGCACATTCGCACCGCAGTGGGCCGCGACTACGCGGATGTTCCGCCGACCCATGGCGTCTTTCGCGGACAGACCGACAGCGAGCTTTATGTCGCGGTGAAAGTGGAGGCCGGCGACCAGGCGCCCGCACTCGACCGCAAGCTGCCCATTCCGGAAGACTGGAGCGTGCTGGTCGAGCGCGCGCAGCAGGCGCCCGCGCCGGCCGCACCCTTCCTGGACCTGCAGCAGATGCAACAGCAGCAATGAGCGTGGAATCCGGAATGGGAGCGCGTCGACGAGTCAGCGCTGATAGGGCGCTCGGCCGCGAATGAAGAAATTCTCGGAGTGATAATCGGCGCGGCCGCTATTGTCGGTGAAATGCGTGAATGCTTCCACACGCAGTTTTCCATCGGGCTCAAGCGAGAGTGTCAGGTTGACGCGGCTGAAGCTGGTTGTCTGCTTCGCTTCCAAGGCAGTGAGACTGGAGGTATCAACGCTTCCGCTGAAGCTCTTCGCTTTCAGGACGCCCCAATCGCACGGATCAGGATGGCAGGCTCCGTAGGGATGGATCCTGTTCCCGTTGATCACGACTCGCACCAGGCCGCGCGTGTGCGGATCGACGTTGATCCACGTTCCGTTTAAGCCACCCGAGGCAGGTTGCTGCGCTGCTGCTGTACGCGCAAGGTCAGTCAGCATGGGAGTGGAAAGGCAAAAAATCGCAACAAGGATGGATGCAGTTCCCGGGACTTTCATCGCTTTCTCCAGGGCAACGCTGCATTATAGTCCCAATCACAGTTCTTGAATGTGCTCTTCCTTGCTAGCTTGCCTTCCGTGCCTCTGCCGCAATTTTTCTTAGCTCGGGCAGTACACGGCCCAGAGCAACCGGCGCCGCATCCTGCGTGCCTAAGGCGAAATACACATCGCGATAATGCGGATAGAGGCGCTCGTACACTGCGGCGGATTTGGCCTCGGGCTCGACGGTCCGCAGAGGCAGGCATACGGCGGACTGCGCCTCTTCGATGGTCTTGTACGCACCGGCTGCAAGCAGCGCGAAGATTCCTGAGCCCAGGCTGGTGGGAATGCCCGCGGGCACGAGGACCGGCTTGTTGAGCACGTTGGCGTAGACCTGATTCAGCACTTCGCTTTTTTGCGGGATGCCGCCGGCATTGATCACGCGGTCGATGCGCACGCCGTGTTCCGCCATGCGCTCCAGAATGATGCGGGTGTGAAACGCGGTACCTTCTATTGCGGCAAACAGCTCATCCTGCGCGGTGTGGATCAGGTTCCATCCCAGCGTAACGCCGCCCAGTTCGGGGTTCACGAGCACGGTGCGGTCGCCGTTATCCCAGCTCAGGCGCAGCAGACCGGTCTGGCCCGCTTTGTAGGCATCGAGACCCTCAGAAAGCGCTGCGACGGTGGTGTTGGCGCGCTGCGCAATCGCGTCGAAGATATCGCCGGTCGCGGAAAGTCCGGCCTCGATGCCGGTGTAGCCCGGATGCACACTGCCCGGGACCACGCCGCACACGCCCGGCACGAGTTCGGCCTCGCGGGCCATGGCGATGATGCAGGTCGACGTTCCTACGACATTTACCGCATCGCCTTCGCGAATGTGCGAACCGATCGCGTCCCAATGCGCGTCGAAGGCTCCGACCGGAATGGGGATGCCCGCATGCAGGCCGAGAGCCTCGGCCCATTTGGGCGAGAGATGTCCGGCGATGTGGTCGCTGGTCATATATTGGCCGCCCATCTTCGCGCGGACGCCGGCGAATACCGGGTCGACGGCAACGAGAAACTCCTCCGGCGGCAGACCACCCCACTTCGGATTCCACATCCACTTGTGGCCCATGGCGCATATGCTGCGCTTCACATCGGCGACATTCGTGATGCCGCTCAGCGTGGCGGCGACCATGTCGCAATGCTCGAAGGCGGTGACAAAGCGAGCGCGCTTCTCCGGATTATGACGCAGCCAGTGCAGCAGCTTGGCAAAGCCCCACTCGTGCGAGTAGACGCCGCCGCACCACTCGATGCCTTCAAAGCCCAGCTCATGCGCCTTGCGCGTGATCTCCGCAGCTTCGGCAAAGGCGCGATGATCGCACCAGAGATAGTACTCATCGAGGGGCTCAAGTCCTTCGCCCACGGGAATCACGCTGGAGCCGGTGGTGTCGAGCGCGATCGCGGCCACCGCATCGCCGGAGACGCCGGTATTTTTCAAAGCTTCACGCGTTGCCGCAGCCAGCGCGGACATCTGGTCGGCGTGTGATTGCGTGGCGTAGTTCGGGTCTTCGCGGCGGCGGTGCAGAGCATACGGCGCAGAGGCTGTGCCGATCGGCCCCTTTGCGCTGTCAACCAGCGTGACGCGAACGCTCAACGTGCCGAAGTCAACGCCGGCAACGATGGTCATGGAGAGTGCACCTCAGGTAAACGCTTTCTGATTCGCCCTCCAGAGTACACTATTCACTCTGCATGCGTCTCCAGCGTCGACGGGCGTTTCAGAAGGAGAACGTGGTCTGAAAGATGATGGCGCGATTTCCGGGTGTAGGCGTGGAACTGGTTGCCGGCGAGCGACTGCGTTTTATTGAAAAGCGGTGAGGTCATCACACCATTGGGCGGCGCGAGATTCACGACATTCAGCATATTCCGAGCCACGGCGACAAAGGTCAGGTTGAACGGGCGCGCTTCGGTGGCGTCCAGACGAATCGGCGCACCACCACCGCTCAACCCGCGGCCGATTACGGTAAACAGCAATTGCCAAGGGCTTCGTCAGGAAGCGACTGCTCTGTTGGTGTTTACTTAAGCCGAGATTCGCACTATCTGTGCTTTTTCTTTTCCGCCTTGGCGCCGGCTTCTTTTTCGAGCGAGCGCGTGAGCTGAATCGGCGCGAGATCGGGGCCTACGCGCTTTACCTGCGTCTCGATCATCTCGTAGCGGATGGTGCGCGGGGATGCGGGCCTGGTAACGCCTGTGGCCGGATCGGTGGAAACATTCTCGCCGCTCGCCAGCTCAAAGCTGAACGCGGGAACGGGGCCGCTCTTGGGAGTGTTGTCGGTGTAGACACGCACGGGAAGATAGCCTTCGATCGGATGCAGCCGGAAGGCTGTTTCATAGCGGTGGTGATTCCTGCTCCAGGTAAAGACCCGGATCTGATCGAAGTCGAAAGGCAGGCCCGATTTCGGCGGGGCGAGGACGGTGAGATACTCGGGAACTTCGTGATCTGGCGTGTTGGCCTCCGGATCGTTCACCTTGGTCAACAGCCAGGCGCCGACAAAGCGCTGCCCTTCGCCGTACTGGGCAATCTGGTCGGGAACATCGACGTCCAACCGGCTGCCGAGCAGCCAGCCGGTGTGGCCCTGGCTGTCGCGGGCGAGCCACCAGTCTTCCAGCACGGGAGGGGGTGGCGGCGCAGGCTCGGCGCCTTTACTTGCGTCGGAGGATTTAGGCGCTGCGAGGTGCGCAAGCGGCGCGGGACTCGGCGTGGTGCTCTTTGGCACGGAAGCTCGCGCGAGCAGCTGCACTTTGGCATTGCCTGGAATCAGATAAAAATGCTCGGTCTCGCGGCCTGGAGCGACGTGCATGTAGAGATCGTCGCGGAGCGTGGCGGCGGCGGTTACAGGATCTTCTTTGTGCTGCTGCGCGAGCTGCACGAAGGAGTCGTAGATCTTCGCGTCGATCACGGCGTGCTCTTCAATCCAGCCGATCTCGTTTTTCGCGGTCTTGACTTTCAGGAAGCGTCGGCCGTGTTCGAGGACCTGCAGCGATTCGCCGTTCACTACCTCTGCCACGCGATTGGAGACCGCGGCCACGCGGTCGTGGAGATACATCTGACGCGCGGAGACATAGACCATGTCCACCGGCTGCTGGTGGAACTTGCTGCACCCTGCCACGAGCAGGAGCAGACACAACACGTGGCAGGCCGATGAAAGACGGAATCGGGGGCGTGCGAGAGGTAAAGCAGAAAAGATTGGAGGAAACTTGGGCACAGCCAGGGTTGTTCTCTTCGAGGATAGCACCTTACGGCGGACAGCTCACAGTCCGGAACTGACAGCTGCCACTGTCGGCCGTATTACGGCACCGCGCCGACGGCGATGGCTTCTGTCGGATCGGTGCCCGTAGTGGACTTGATCGCCAGATCCAGTTTGCCGGCGGTGGTGGCATCGAAGATGTACGCTTCGAGGTCGTAGCCGCCGCCTTCTGAAGTCGTGAGTACGAAGTTCGAGTCGCTGTCTTCGGCCAGGCTGAAGGGCTGAACTCCAGCCGAAACGGTGCTGCCGGTTGCGACGGTGTAGGCGCCGTTGCTGGCGGTGATCGAGAATCCTGTGACGTTGCCGGCCGCGGTGGAACCCTGGCCATTGGCCACATAGACGTAATCGCCGTTCGCCGTGGGCAGAATGGCATTCGGCGCAAGTCCGCCGCTGGCAATCGGAGAGCCGGATGCCTGGGTCAGCGTGCCACCGATCGAGCTGTAGTTAAAGACCCGCAATCCGCCTGTTGTTCCGCCGGATGCCAGTGTCTCTCCGACGTAAAAGACCCGCGGAGTTGTCGAAGGATCGACTGCCACAGAGAGCGCGGCGCCACCTGCCGTGACCGGAGAAATGACGGTGCCGGTGGTCGCAAGCGGATTCCCATTGCCTGCCGTAAAGGAAACCAGCACGGCACCGGCCGTGCCCGCCGCGACAAAGATATGAAGGTTATCGCCGGAGAGGACAATCTGATGGATGTTCGCGTTGCTCAGGCCGTATTGCGCCGTATCCACCGTGCCACCGGTAAACGTTCCGGAAGCGGTGATGGGGGTCGCGTCCAATTGGAAGCCGCTGGTGCCCTGCACCGCGTCTATCAGCCAAGTCCCGGTGTGATCCACCTGAATGGAGGCGGCAGGATCGGAGGAAACGACTCCGCCGTTGTTGCCGATGGTGAGCGCTCCGTTGGTTCCGATGTCGTAAAGGAAGATACCGGCCACGGTGCTCACATACAGAAAGTTGCCTCCGGGAGCGATCGCGATCGCGGTAGGCGCGGCGGCCAGAGTGTAGGCAGCAATCTGATTCAGTTTGCCGGTATTGATGTTGTACGCAACGATCTGGGCGGTCTCCTGATTCAGAACGTAGAAGAAGCCGCTGGACAGGGTCGTACTCGTGGTGCCTGAACCGGATCCACTGCCGGGAGCCTGCCAGAAACTGCCGCATCCGGCCATGAAGGGGATTACTGCAACCAACAGCCGTGCGCACGTGCGGATCCTCATCGTCACTCCTCGGCAATCGCCGTTCCGGGGCCACAGCAGTTTCCAGTGGCTGTGCTCGGGACACATATCACACCAACGGGAAGACTGCTCAAATTCTTACACGCATCGTCCACGAGGGACTCAGCTTAGAAGGAATTGCTACTGCCGGATTAGACGCGCACACGCCGGCCAACGCTCGTGATTGCAGAGCTGCGATGGTATTCCGCGGAAGGCGATGCTTCGACGCTGAACCGTACGGAAGGACGGGCTTGAGCTGGCCTGCGGCCCGCCGCGCCCAAAACGCGGATTCTATTTGGAACTCGAACGACGGCTTGAGAGACGGCGGAAGCGGGGAGTTGCATTCCACCAGATGGGTGGCGTCTGGAATTAATTCGGGCGGCCGTTGGAGTTGGAACGCCGGCGAAAACGCTCGTCCACGGGTTGGCGGCCCTGGAAGCCTGCTTCGAGGGTGTGCCAGTGGTCGATAGTGGGCTCGCCCATGCGCCAGCACAGCAGCACCACCTCATCCTCGAGGCGGCAGGGAAAATCGAGGAGTCCCGAATCAAGGTCCTTCACCTGGACGCCGATGGCGTCGATCTCGGCGATGCTCTCTTTCACACGCTTGAGGTGGTTTTCCATCTCGCTGCGCCGCAGCGCCACGCTGCCGGCATTAACCCGCATTCCGCCAGAAAGATAGATTCGCTGCGCCAGCGCGGAAAGATCGGATTCCGCCTCTTCGGCAGAACGCTTTCCATCTATGGCACGTTTCAGCAGAGATTCAACAACGGGAAGGAGCGACTGAGCTTCGTCGAGAGTGAACGTTTTCATCTGGGAACAGCCTATAAGGTACCATACCCCGGTGATTTCCCCAGGCAATCACACAAGTGTGCAATTCGCTGCAACCATTCGAGGGATTTGCCCCAGGCAACATCCTGGGCAGAATAGGCATATCAATTCCCTTCCAGTTCTTTGAGACCTTTCTTCGGCGGGTACACCTCGCCGAGCCGCAGACGTCCCCCTTATATCTCCAGCATCCTGTCGAGAGCCACTTTTGCCCAGCGCTTGACGCTGGGACGCACCTGGATGCGGTTCACCACGCGGCCTTCCACCAGATTTTCAAGAGCCCAGGCGAGATGCTGCGGGCTGATGCGGTACATGGTAGTGCACAGGCAGCCGGTGTCGTCCAAGGTAATGATTTTCTTCCCTTTGGGCGCGAACTGGCGGGCGAGCCGGTTGACGAGGTGAATCTCCGTGCCGATGGCAAAGGTGCTGCCCTCGGGCGCCTGCTCGACCAGCGCGATGAGGCGCTCGGTCGAACCGAGCGCGTCCGCCTTCTGGCAAACTTCAAACCGGCACTCGGGATGCACGATCACCTGGATGCCGGGATACTTGGCGCGCACCTGGTCGACATGGTTCGGCAGGAAGCGCTGGTGCACGGCGCAGTGCCCCTTCCAGAGCAGAACCCGGCTTTGCGCCATCCGATCTTTCGTCTGGCCGCCCTGGATGGCCCAGGGGTCCCACACCACCATTTCATCCAGCGGGATTTGCATCGCGTAGCCGGTATTGCGGCCCAGATGCTGATCGGGGAGAAACAGGATGCGCTTGCCGCGTTCGAAGGCCCAGTCAAAGGCTGCCCGCGCGTTCGAAGAGGTGCAGACCAGCCCGCCATGCTCTCCGCAGAAGGCCTTGATGGCGGCGGTGGAGTTCATGTAGGTGAGAGGGATGGTCTCGTGGGCCAGGTGAAGGCGCTCCAGCGTGTCCCAGCAGGCCTCGACCTGCGAGATTTCCGCCATATCGGCCATGGAACAGCCTGCATTCAAATCGGGCAGGATCACCTGCTGGCCGGTGCGGCCGAGGACGTCGGCGCTCTCCGCCATGAAATGCACGCCGCAGAAGATGATGTACTTAGCGTCGGTTTCAGCGGCGGCCTTGGAGAGCTTGTAGCTGTCGCCGGTGAAGTCCGCGAAGCGGATCACCTCATCGCGCTGGTAGTGATGGCCCAGTAGGATCGTGGTGGAACCCAGCGCGGCCCGGGCCTGCGCTATGCGTTGGTCCATGGAGTGATCGGGGATGGCCAGGTAATGATCGAGGCTGCAAACATCTTCGGCCACCGCAGACGGGGCCGCCGTCAATTCATCAAAGATAAGAGTCACCTGAATCCGCCTTCAGTCCTATTCGGACGGGGATGTTGAAAGCAATGCAAGCTGCAGTGGATGCGCTACTCGCCCGAACCCCTTCGGGAGAACCCCATCCACGGGGTTGTTGCAGCCCGTTCACAAAATGGATGCGGCCAGAAGCCTCTGGATTCCTAAAAGAAGCTCTCAGGAATCCGCCGGGCCCGACCGAGCCACCACTTCCAGTGTAACGCAAACCGTAACAGGCGACCCTCGCCAACGAGGACGGCGCGGCGTGATAATTTCTGCAGGAAGGCGAGGTCAATAGATGGACCGCAATGGGCTGAAAATGACTGAATTGGAAGAGGTTCTGACCGGAGATGGGGCGGCTGCCGCGCCGTTCCGGATCCTGGAAGGCCTGTCTGACGATCTGGTACACCGCCTGCCTGCGGGCGCGCCTCACTCCATTTACGAGGAGCTTTGGCACATTACATTCTGGCAGCAGATCTCGCTGGACTGGGTCAGCGGCGTCGAGACGCCTTTCCCGCCCAGCCCCAGAGACGGATTTCCGACCGTTCTGGATGCGGAGCGCGAATACTGGGAGCAACTCTGCGCACGCTTCTTCGCGGGCAATGCACAGGCGGGCGCCGCGGCCCGGGACCCGGCGCGTCTCGATCAGCCGATTCGTTGCCCTTCGCGTCCGGGTCAGCCGGTGCGCGTGATGACGGTAAGGGAGCAGCTCGAAAATCTGGCAGCGCACAATGCATACCACTTCGGGCGCATTGTTTTGCTGCGGCAGCTTCTCGGGGAATGGCCGCCGCGTTCCGGCGGGTACAGCTGGTGAATTCCGGCTCGTCTTTGCGGCTGACACACGGTGGGCGAGCGCGCTTTGTGAGCATGCGCGCGGGCAGGTATCATGATCCTTCATGGGAACTCCGCCGCCAATTCAAGCAGCCAATCTGGGCATGGCCGACTCGCTGATTCTGATGGTGTTGGCGCTGGTGGTGTTTGGCCCGCGGCGGCTGCCGCAGATCGGGCGCCAGATCGGCAAGCTGATGTACGAGTTCCGCAAGGCTTCGAACGATTTCAAGTTCCAGATGGAAGAAGAGCTGCGCGCCTCAGAAGAGGCCGACCGGCGCAAGCGGGAAGAGGCGGAGCGGCAGCGAGCTTTGGCTCTCAATCCGCCAGCGCAGGCTGCCCCACAGGAAAGCGCTTCCACGCAAGTTCCCTCGACCAGCAGTGAGCAGTCTGTGGCCGAACCATCCCTGCCCCGCGAGAGCACCCATGGCGACTTTGCCGGGCAGGAGACTCCGGAAGAGCAGAGCCAGCCGCGCATCCAGCCTCCCTCCACGGGCGAGACGGTGGCAACCTCCCGGCCGGGCAGCGTGGCGGCTCAGAAGATTGAGGTTGAGGCGACAGCTCCTGGTACGACTCCCAAAGAAAGTGAAGCCGCAACGGAAGAGCCCCGCGCGGTGACCGAGCAAGCAGCCCAGAATGGTTGATCCCGGGGACGCAATCGATAAGGCGCGAAAAGCAGTGAGCGAGCGCGCAGAGCTTCCAGGCATGAGCCTGATGGAGCACCTGGAGGAGCTGCGCAAGCGCATCATCCACTCGGCGGCATATCTGGCCGTGGGCTTTGTGGTGGCCTACATCTTTCACGAGCGTCTCTACGGCTTCGTACAACAGCCGCTCGACAAACTGGGCATCAAGCTGAATTACACGCATCCAATGGATCCGCTGAACCTGTACCTGCAGGTCGCGCTGATCGGCGGAGCGATTCTGGCGTCGCCGTTCATCCTCTACCAGGTGTGGCTGTTCATCGCGCCGGGTCTCTATCAGAAGGAACGGCGCTTTGTGGTTCCGTTCATGGCGGCCACGATCAGCCTGTTCTTGGCCGGTGCGAGCTTTGGATATTTCTTTGTGCTGCCCGGCGCGCTGAAGATTCTGATCCTGGGATTTGGCAACAAGTTCAACCCGATTGTGACCATCGAGGAGTACACAGGTTTCTTTCTCTCGGTAATTCTCGGGCTGGGCATCAGCTTTGAAATGCCGATCCTGATCTTCTTCCTGGCCATGTTCGGGATTGTGAGTCCGAAGTTTCTATGGAAGAACATTCGCTACGCGATTCTGGCTGTCTTCCTTGTCGCTGCGTTCATTTGCCCAAGCCCCGATCCGTGGACGATGTGCATCTACGCCATTCCAATGCTGTCGCTCTATATGGTCGGGATTGGCGTGGCGTGGTGGGTGCATCCTTCGCGAAAGAAGGCCAAAGAGGCTGAATCATGATGCTTCCCTCCCTTGCTAAGAGACTCGCCGCGGCAGTGATCCTGCTCACTCCGCTTGCTGCGCAGGCGCAGCACCCTTCGGCAGGCTCAGGGCGGGCTTTTGACGGAGCCAAGGCCTATGAATATGCGCGCGAGTTTGCGGCTATCGGGCCGCGCTGGCCCACGGGCCCCGGGCACGTGAAGGCTGAGGAGTTCCTGCGGCACCACTTTCAGAGCCAGCAGGACCAGGTGGAAGAGGATACCTTCACGGCGGATACGCCGATCGGCCCCGTGCCGCTGCGTAACTTCATCGTGCGTTTTCCGGGATCGAAGCCGGGCGTGATCGTGCTGGGAACGCACTATGAGACTAACTATCCGCTGCGCAACATCAATTTTGTCGGCGCGAATGACGGAGCTTCGACGACCGGGCTGCTGATGGCGATCGGCGACCGGCTGCACGAGCAGACGGCGCACGGGAAAAAGCTGGACGGCTACTCCGTGTGGCTGGTTTTCTTCGATGGGGAAGAGGCGATCCAGAGCTGGTCCGATACGGACTCGACCTACGGCAGCCGGCATCTTGCCGCCAAGTGGGGACGCGATGGAACGCTTGGACACATCAAGGCATTCCTGCTGGCCGACATGATCGGCGACAAGGATCTCGACATTCAGCGGGAGACAAATTCGACGGCGTGGCTGGTGGCGCTGGTCAGCCAAGCGGCGAAGAAGTTCGGCTATGAGCGGTACTTCTTTCAGAAAGAGATGGCGGTAGAAGATGACCATCTGCCATTCGTGCAGCGGGGCATTCCTTCGATCGACATCATCGACCTGGACTACGGGCCGAACAACAGCTATCACCACACAGCGCAGGATACGATGGACAAGATCAGCGCTCACAGCCTGACGATCGATGGGGATGTGTTTCTGGAGACGATCCGGCTGATCAATCAGCGGTGAAGCAGCGGAAGTTGCGTGAAGACGCGAGCAGACTTTCAGCGAAAGAGGTCATGTTTGGTGCAGGCAGAGATTGGCATCATCGGGGGCAGCGGGCTGTATGCGATGCCCGGTTTTACGAATGTCCACGAAGAGCGTGTGGAGACGCCCTTCGGCGAGCCTTCCGACGCGTTTGTGCTTGGCGAACTGGAAGGGCGCAAAGTGGCGTTCCTCGCGCGGCATGGACGCGGGCACCGCATTCTGCCTTCGGAGCTGAACTTTCGCGCCAATATCTACGCCTTCAAGAAGCTGGGCGTGGAGCGGATCGTCTCGGTTTCGGCGGTGGGCTCGCTCAAGGAAGAGCACAAGCCCACGGATTTCGTGATTCCCGACCAGTTCATTGATCGCACCTTTCATCGCGTCTCCACATTTTTTGGCGAAGGCATTGTGGGGCACGTGGCTTTTGGCGATCCTGTCTGCGCGACCGTAGCGAAAGCTGCAGCCGACGCATGCGCGGCGGCGGGCGTCACGGGCAAGCTGGGCGGCACCTATGTCTGCATGGAAGGACCGCAGTTTTCCACCAAGGCGGAATCCAATCTGTACCGGAGTTGGGGCGCCGATGTGATCGGCATGACGAATCTGCAGGAGGCCAAGCTGGCGCGCGAAGCGGAGATGTGCTACGCAACCGTGGCCATGGTAACCGACTACGACTGCTGGCGCGAAGGGCATGACGCGGTCACGGTCGAACAGATTGTGGCAGTTCTGCATCAGAACGCAGAGAACGCCTGCAAGGTGGTGAAGGCGGCGGTGGCGGCGATGCCGCGCGAACGGACCTGCGCCTGCGCCTCAGCGGCGAAATACGCCGTGCTGACGCAGCCCGATGCGATTCCGGCCGCGGCAAAGGAACGGTTGAAGCTGCTGTTTGGGAAGTATCTGGGCTGGTAAGAATTCGCGCGTTCATCGATCGGCTACTGAGCGGCAAAATCGAGAGAAGAGAGGACATTCCGTGGCAATTACAGTAGTGGGCAGCGTCGCCTACGATACGATCGAGACGCCCGCAGGACGGCGGGAGCGCTGCCTGGGTGGCGCAGCGACTTATTTTTCCCTGTCTGCGAGCTTCTTTTGCGATGTGCGCGTGATCGCCGTGGTGGGCGAGGATTTTGGGCCGGAGCAGGAGGCTGTGTTTCGTGCGCGCGGCATCGACACCAAGGGCATCGAGCACACCGCGGGCAAGAGTTTTTTCTGGGAAGGCTCGTATCTGGAAAATCTGAATGAGGCCAAGACCCACAATACCGAGTTGAATGTCTTTGCCGCGTTCAATCCGCAGATACCCGATGCCTATCGCGATTCGGAGTTCCTGTTTCTGGCCAACATTGATCCGGTGCTGCAGCGGCGGGTGCGTGAACAGATGCCGGATGTAAAGCTCGTCGCCGGCGACACGATGAATTACTGGATCAAGGACCATCGCGCGGCGCTGACCGAAGTGCTGAAGGGCCTCGACGTCCTGCTGATCAACGACACCGAGGCCCGCATGCTGGCCGGCAACAACAACCTGGTGCAGGCTGCCCGCGCCGTGATGGCGCTGGGGCCGCGTTTCCTGGTGGTGAAGCATGGTGAGTACGGAGCCACGCTGTTTCATGCTGCGGGCCCAAAGGGAGGAACTGCGGGACGCACCTTTCGCGCGCCGGCTCTGCCTCTCGAGGAAGTCGTGGATCCGACTGGTGCGGGCGACAGCTTTGCCGGCGGCTTCTTCGGCTATCTGGCATCGCAGAAGGAGCTGACTCCGGGCGCGTTCCGGCGCGCAATGTTTTATGGCAGCACAATGGGCTCGTTTGCGTGCGAGCGTTTCGGCACGGAGCGCCTGCAGCAACTCTCGCGCGGGGAGATCGACGAGCGCTTCCATCTGTTCCGTGAGCTGACGCACCTTGACTGAGAGCCCGATGCGTTCACGAGGCCCCGCGCAGGAAACATTCGCTGGAGTCTCGGCACGCATCGAGTATGCGATCGTCCTCGCCTGCTGCACGGCTGCGTCTCTTGCGGCCATCGCCTGGAGCTGGCGGCATCATGCGCTGCTGATCTACGGCGACGCCATCGCGCATCTACACATTGCGCGGCGGTTTGTGGACTGCCGCTTTCACTCCCTCGCAGAGCTCGGGTCTGTGTGGCTGCCGCTGCCACACCTGCTGATGCTGCCCTTTGTGCAGGTGTACGCGTGGTGGGCGAACGGCCTTGCCGGCACCATCCCGTCGGCGCTGGCCTGGCTGGCTGCGTGCATGGGCATGTACCGGCTGCTGCGGCAGTGGCTCGCGCCGGCCGCATCGGCGCTGGCGCTGACCTTCTTTGCGCTGAATCCGAATCTTCTCTATCTGCAGACCACGGCCATGACCGAGCCGCTGTTCCTGTGCGAGATGATCTGGACCGTGGCGTGGCTGGTGGAGTGGCGCGCCAGCATCGAGAGCGATTTGCGACGCGCGGGCCGACTGCAGGGCTGCATCGCCGCCGCGCTGGTGGCAGCCGTTTATACGCGCTATGACGGATGGGTGATCGCGTTCATTGCCTGGAGCTCGATGGGCATCACGCTGCTGCGGCATGGAAGGCTGGCCTCGCGCAGCTTCTGGATCTGCAGCGTCGTGTTGGCGGCGGCTCCGGCGGGCTGGTTCTATTACAACGCCACTTCGTTTGGCGACTGGCTGGAATTCGCGCGCGGGCCGTACTCGGCCAAAGCCATCGAGCTGCGCACGGCAAGCCACGGTTCCGGTCCGCTTCATCCCGGCTGGCACAATCCGTGGATTGCGTTGAAATTCTTTTTGAAGTTGTCGGAGCTGGATGCAATTGCCGCGTCGTGGGGCAATCGAATGCTGGCGCTCGGCGCATTGGGCACGGTGGGTGCATGGATCGGCCTGCGGCGACGCGGCTTTACGTGGGCGCTGCTTCTGTGGGTGCCCGTCCCTTTTTACGCGTACTCGGTGGCCTACGGTTCAGTGCCGATTTTCATCCCGCCATGGTGGCCGCACTCCTGGTACAACACCCGCTATGGGCTGGAACTGTTGCCGGCCCTGGCGCTCGGTTTGGCCTTCGTGACGCAGTTTGCGATTGGCGCAGTGCGGGAGTTCAAGCCGCAGTGGGTGAAGTTTGGAGTTGCCGGCATTGCGGCTCTTGTGGCGCTGAATGCGTGGGAACTGGTTCGCGAGAGACCGCTGGTGTACGTAGAGGGCACAAAGAATATCGCCGCGCGGCAACCGTTTGATGAGAATATTCCGCCGGTGCTGCGGAAGCTGGTGGCGGAACGGCCCGGCGGCGCGGTGCTGATGAATACTTCGGTGTATCCGGAGCTCGTGGCGCTGACGGGAATCCCGCTGCGGCAGACGATCAATGAGAGCGACCAGTACATCTATCGCAGCGCTTTGGCCGCACCAGCTGCTCATGCGGCCCTTGTGGTGGCGTTCGATGGCGACCCGATCGATGACGCGGTGAAAGCCCACCCGGTTGGACTCACGGAGGTGGGCCGCTATACGGCAAAGGGAGAACCCGCAGGCACGATTTATGTCTCCGATACCTGGAGCGCGAAGTGACCGCCCTTAGCCTCAACAAGCCGCTGCGGGCGGTGATAGCATCGGGCAAGGAAAGAAGATGACTTCAGCCCTGGCACAGGCCGCACAACCGTTTCACTTCGATCAGCTCGAGCAGATGATCGTGGTGAATCACGCGATCGGGCGCCTGCTCGTGGCTTGCGTGCTGGGCGGGACCGTCGGCCTGGAGCGCGAGTTGAACCGCAAAGCTGCGGGCGTGCGCACCAACCTGCTCATCTGTATGGGCTGCGCCTTCTTCACGCTGCTCTCGGCAGTTCTGGCCGGCGACACGAATCCCGACAAAGGGCGTGTAGCTTCGAACATTGTGCAGGGCATCGGTTTTCTCGGCGCGGGACTGATTCTGCACAACCGCAGCCGCATCAGCGGAATGACCAGCGCGGCGAGCATCTTTGCCGTTGCATCGATCGGCATGGCCTGCGGCGCGGGTTTGTATGGAGCCGCGATCGTAGCGGCGCTGATCGTGATTGTCTCGCTGGAACTGGTGGGCTTTCTGGAACGGCGCGCCAACCTGAAGATTTATCCGCTGGTGTACGAAGCGCGGGGCCGAGATGAAACCGCCATGCTGACCTCTATTCTGGATGCGATGGACACGGCTAGAGAACGGCTGACGTCAGTGGAGCACGACACGATTGGCCCGTTGCAACGCGTCAGCTTTCCGGTAACAGCAACGAAGAAGCAACATGAGCGCCTGCGCACCAAGCTGCTGGCCGAGCCGGCCATCGATGCGCTGCTGACATTCCGCGATCCGGAGGAAGATTGATCTCATTTACAAAAGCACATGCCTGCGGCAACGATTTCCTGATCGTCCCAGAAGAGTCGGCGGCAGCCATGGATTGGGCCAGCCTTACGCGGCGCCTGTGCGCACGCAATACCGGCATCGGCGCAGACGGTATCGAGTTTTTTGCCTGGACGGGCCCGACGGCGGGCCGGATCCGGCTGCACAACGCCGACGGATCGATCGCGGCAATCAGCGGCAATGGCACACGCTGTGTGGCGGCATGGATGGCTGAGGCGCTGGGCTGCCAAGCCGGCGACGAGCTGCAGATTGCGACCGACGCCGGCGTGCGCGTGTGCCGCGTGAATCGCGTCCGTGCCGAGGCTGAGTTCACGGTAGACGTGACAACAGGCATGGGCGTTCCCACTTTCACGCCGCATACGCTGCGGCTCGCGGACGGCTCCGACGTGGTGGGCATTGAGGTTTCGACGGGCAATCCGCACTTTGTGGTGATTGTCGATGATTCAGCCTTTACGGTAGGCGGTAAACACTGGACCGCGATCGGCCCGGAGATTTGCGTCCACAGAGATTTTCCGGGACACACAAACGTGGAGTTTGTGCGCGTCGTCAGTGAACGCGAGATCGAAATCCGCATCTTTGAACGCGGGGTGGGCCCGACGACCTCGTCGGGAACGGGCAGCTCGGCTTCAGCGACGGCTGCGCTGGCGCTGCACCGATGTGTTTCGCCGCTGACGGTGGTGGCTCCCGGCGGACCGCAGACCGTTGCGTGGGCCGGACCAGGGACCGAGTTGGAACTCACCGGTCCGGCGGCTTTGATCGCGCGCGGAGAAGCGTGGTGACGATCAAGCTGGAGCCAGTAGCGGATGGGGCGGCCATCAGCGTGATCGCAGCTGCAAGTTCCGCGCAGCCGGATCGCGTAGAACGAGGAATTGCGGCTCTGCACGCGCTGGGTTTCGAGACACATCTCGGCGCCCATACACTGCGGCGTGGACCGCTCTACTTTGCCGGAACACCAGAGCAGCGGCTGGCCGATCTGTACGCAGCGTTCGAGGACAAAAGCACGAAAGCCGTGATGTGCCTGCGCGGCGGCTACGGATCGAATTACCTTCTGGACGATCTGGATGTGTCCAGAATCGCGCGCCATCCCAAACCGTTTTTCGCTTACAGCGATCTCACCGGCACGCAACTGCGGTTGCTGGATGAAGCCGGGCTCGTCGCCTTCCATGGGCCGATGCTTGCGGCTGATTTCCCTCTTGAGGATGGCGTGCATCGCAAAAGCTTTGAAGCAGCGCTGCGCGGTGAGCGCTACTCGGTGGGCGCAGATGAGGGCATGCGTGCGCTGCAACCCGGTAGCGCGCAGGGCATCCTGTATGGCGGGTGCCTCAGCATTCTGGTGTCGCTGCTGGGCACTCCGTGGGAACCGCAGACAGAAGGCAAATTGCTCTTTCTTGAAGATGTTGGCACCAAGCCTTACCAGATCGACCGGATGCTGTGGCAGTTGCGCAGTGCGTTCAAGCTGCAGGGTGTGCGCGGCATCGTGTTCGGCGAGATGCTCGATTGCGCCTCGCAGGGCGCTTCGCCGGATTTGCTGGAGCAGGCGATCCTGAATGCGCTGGACGGATTCAAGGGGCCGATTGCGATTGGCCTGCGCAGCGGTCATGTTTCGCGCCAGAATGTGACGCTTCGGTTTGGCGTGGAGGCGAAGTTGACGGTTGGCGAAGCAACACGGCTTGAACTAATGGAACCGGCGAGCGCGGCATGAGTAATCCATCCAGACACATTCATCTCAGCGGGATCTGCGGAACAGCGATGGCCTCGCTCGCGGGATTGCTGCAGCTGCAGGGACACAGGATTACCGGCTCGGATAAAGCGGCCTATCCGCCCATGAGCGACCTGCTGCGCTCGCTCGGGATTCCCGTGATGGAGCCATACGCGGCGGCAAATCTGGATCCCGTGCCGGACCTGGTGGTCATCGGCAATGCGCTTTCGCGCGGCAATCCCGAGGTGGAGCGCATTCTGGATGAACGGATTCCGTTCGCGTCCATGGCGGCGCTGCTGCACGACGAGTTTTTGAAGGGCCGCGAGTCGCTGGTGGTGGCGGGAACGCATGGCAAGACGACCACGACCAGCATGCTGGCCTGGATCTACCAGACCGCTTCAGCCAAAGCGCCGGAGCGCGAACCCTCATTTCTTATCGGCGGCGTGGCCGAGAACTTCGGATCGAGCTTTCAGCTGCGGCCTGCGCGCACCTTCATCCTGGAGGGCGACGAGTACGACACGGCGTTCTTCGACAAGGGCCCGAAGTTTCTGCATTACTTTCCCGATGCGCTGATTCTGACACATGTTGAGTTCGATCACGCGGATATCTATGCAGATCTCGAGGCCGTGAAGACCGCCTTCAAGCGGCTGGTGAATCTTGTTCCGCGGCGCGGCCTGATCGTGGCTTACGACGGCAGCGCCAATGTGACGGAATGCGTGGTGCGTGCTCTGTGCCGGGTTGAGCGTTATGGATTCTCAGAGAACGCCGACTGGCGGGTCAAGAATCTGCGGCATGAAGCAGGATTGACAAAATGGGAGGTTTGGCGCGAAGGCGTGCTGTGGTCGGAGCTGGAGATGAGCCTTGCCGGCGAGCACAATGCGCTGAACGCAACGGGCGCGGCGGCGCTGGCCGCGGGTCAGGGCGTGGAGAAGGATTCGATTCGCGAAGCACTGGCGAGCTTCAAGAGTGTGAAACGGCGGCTCGAGGTGCGCGCGGAGATTGGCGGCGTGACGGTGATCGACGATTTTGCGCATCATCCTACGGCGATTCGGGAGACGCTGCGCGCTTTGCGCTCGGTGTACCCGCAGTCGCGGCTGTGGGCAGTGCTGGAGCCGCGCTCGAACACGCTGCGGCGCAAGGTGCTGGAGGCCGATCTTGTGGAGAGCCTGCGGCTCGCGGATCGAGTCGTGCTCGCCGGCGTTTATCAGCAGCAGCGAATTCCCGACACCGAGCGGCTGCATCCGGAAGATGTGGTTCGCACATTGCAAACGGAGGGAACAGAGGCGGAGCTTCTGCCCGACGCGGACGCCATCGTGAACGGCATCGTGCCGCAAGTCGCGCAGGGCGATGTGGTCGCGATTCTTTCCAATGGCGGGTTCGACGGCATTTATGAGAAACTGCCTGCGCGTCTCAGGGAGCGCTTCCCCCTCGGCTGATTGACCCAGGCCGACCCGGGCTGCTCAACGCACGCATGATTGCCTCACTCGTACTGCTCGCCACGATTCTGATACTCGGTATTCCCTCTGCGCTGTTGTTTATTCCCTGGGCCGTGATCACCGGGAATGCTACGCCGCTCTATAAGTCAGCGACAACGATTATGCGGATCGGCTATAAGCTGATCGGCATTCGCGTGGTGGTCGATGGTCTCGAACGCGTACCGGCTCACACCGCATGCATCTTCATGGCGAATCATGTGTCGAATCTTGATCCGCCGGCGCTGCTTCCCCTGATTCCCGGACGGACCTCGGCTTTTTTGAAGCGCTCGCTGATGAAGATTCCGGTGCTCGGCTACGGGTTTAAGCTGGGTGAGTTTGTTCCGGTAGACCGCGACGGCCGCGTGGAAAGCGCGCAGGAAAGCATTGCCATCGCGCGCAAGGTGCTGGAGAAGGGGCTGCACATCACCACCTTCGTCGAAGGTACGCGATCGCGCGACGGACGGCTGCTGCCGTTCAAGAAAGGGCCGTTTTATCTGGCGAAGGAGACTGGAGCGCCGTGCGTTCCAGTGTCGATCTTCGGCACCGAAGGCATGATGGCCAAGGGGAGCGTGAAGATCCGGCCGGGAACGGCGCACATCGTGTTTCATGCGCCCCTCTGCCCGAATGACTACGCAACCCGCGAGGAGTTGCTGGATGCGGTGCGGGCCGCGATTGCGTCGGGGTTGCCGGAGTGGATGCGAATGGATTGAGGCAACAGATCGCAATCACCCAGCATGCAGGCACGGGGAGATAGTTTTCACCGTTGTAACAACCAGCGTAGAATAGTGATCGAGGTCTCGCCATGCATCGCGCCGCCAGCAGTCTCGCAGAAAAACTGGAAATGCTGAGCGCAGAGCAAATCGCCGAGGTTGAAGACTTCGTCGAGTTTCTGCACGTGCGAGGCCAAGACCGCGCCCTGACCCGTGTTGCTACCACGACGAACGCACCAGCATTCGAGGCCATCTGGAATAACCCGGAAGACGACGCCTACGATGCCATATGAATTCGGGAACGTGGTGCTCGTCGCATTCCCCTTTTACTAACCAGACGGCAACTAAGCAACGGGCCGCGGTGGTGGTGAGCAGCCAGGCCTACAACACGGCAAAGCCTGACGTCATTATCATGGCGATCACGAGCCAGCTCCGGGCGAGCCAAAGTCTCGGAGAGGTTTGGATCGACGATTGGCAGTCGGCGAATCTACTGAAGCCATCGGCAATCAAACCTATCGTTGCTACCGTCGAACGGAGTTTGATCGTAAGGCAACTCGGGTCACTCACCGCTCGCGATCAAAGCGCACTTCGCGCTTCAATCACCTTGATCCTCGGATAGATGAGCAAGCCTCATCACGCTACTGCTGGACAATTGCGTTGTAGCCGTCGTTCAGCAGCTTCATCTTCCAGCTATTGGCTTCAGCTGGCGTCGCGAAGGGGCCAATGCGGACATGGATCAGATTGTCCGCCGGCTCGCGGCGGGCGATGACGGCGTAACCGCGCTTGCGCAGCGCGTTGGTGAGCACCTGGGCATCTTCTGCGTTGGAGACGGCAGCGATCTGGACCATCAGCGAAGCAGCTGGGGCCGTCACGGATTCGGCTGCGGGCGCAAAGGCAGGACGCACAGTGCTTGCCGTCGCTGCTACCGGTTGCGCGGACGGATTCGATTCGACTGCCGGAGTGAGCGCAGGGCGAATCTGCGGCTGGTTCGGCGCGGCGCCGGACAGAACCGGCGCAGCACCAGGTGCAGCGGCGCCGGGCGCAGCAGCCGTCCCATCGGTGGGATTCTGGGTAGCGTCGGCGGGCGAAGCCGAAGGAGCCTGCGTGGTTTGCAGGGTAGCTGAGGGTTTGGCAATCGCGCTGGCTGCGAGTTGGGAGCCCGCGGCCGATTGCGACGGCGCTTCAGCAGGCGCGGAGCCGCCGCGATGGCCCACCATGTAACCCAGGCTGAAGCACAGTCCGCAGATCACCACCAGGGCGAGTCCAAGCGCTAACAGCATGCCTGAGCCAAGTGTGAGCTCCGTGTCGCGCCGGACCTGCAACGGCGGCTCTTCCCGATCGTCGAAGACCCCTCTCATGCAATCTCCTCGATGTTCCAAGTTCCGGCAACCATCACCGTTTCGACCGGCGCACGAAGCATTTGTCACCTATTCCCGGGCAATACCCGCTTACGGCTTGCCGGCAACCGTCTTGGAATCACCGGCTAATTTGTTCAGCAGCGTCATCATCTCAATCGGCAGCGGGAAAACGATGGTCGTATTCTTTTCCACGCCGATGTCGGAAAGGGTCTGCAGATAGCGCAGTTGCAGAGTCATAGGCTGCGTCGCCATCAGCGCGGCGGCGTCCACAAGTTTTTGCGCCGCGTTATACTCGCCTTCGGCGTGAATGATCTTGGAGCGCTTTTCGCGCTCGGCTTCTGCCTGTTTGGCCATCGCGCGCAGCATCTGCTCCGGCAGGTCAACCTGTTTCACTTCCACCGACACGACTTTCACCCCGAACGGCTCCGTACGCTGGTCAATAATGCTTTGGATGCGCAAATTCAGTTTGTCGCGATGGCTAAGCACGTCGTCGAGCTCAACCTCGCCCAGCACGGAGCGCAGGGTGGTCTGGGCAAACTGCGAGGTCTGGTAGACGTAATTTGCCACTCTAATGGCGGCGTCGTTGGGATTGACCACATAGAGCGTCACTACGGCGTTCACCTTGATGGTGACGTTGTCGCGGGTGATCACATCCTGCGGCGGCACCTCCAGCACTTCCTGGCGCAGAGAGAGGCGGATCATCTGGTCGAAGGGCCGGAAAACGAGAATGATGCCGGGGCCTTTGGGAGCTGGGAGTGCGCGGCCAAGACGGAAGATCACGGCCCGCTCGTACTCCCGCAGGATTTTGATCGAGTTCAGGAGGTAGAGAACGACGATGGCAACAAAGATCAGAATCGGTAACGTGGAGTCTGACATGAACTTACCTCAGCAGGGATTGTACTCCGTCAATTGGCATGAGCTTCGGTGTTTCGGACGGCAATCGCGACCGGCTCAACGCGAAGAAGCATCTGATCGTGGCCGGTAACCAGCAGCTCCGCACCGGCCGGGAGGGGTTGGCTGGCGAGGGCGCGCCAGATCTCGCCCTCCACCAGAACGTGTCCCTCGGGCGCAAGCGGCTCCATCGCGGTGGCGCGGGCGCCCACCATCGCGTCCGCACCGATGCGCGCTTTGCGCCTGCGGGCACGCACCGCGAGGCGTACGAGAAAGACAGTGATCGCCCCAAAGGCCGCGGAGATGGCGATGGCCACCAGCGGGCTGACGGCAAGCTGCGGAATCGGCGCTGCGACCAGGGTGAGGGTTCCAAAAGTCAGGCAGACGATGCCGGCGATGGCCAGCGCGCCGTGGCCGCCGAATTTGGCCTCCAAGATCAGCAAAACCATGGCCGCCACCAGCAGCAGCACCGCGGTATACCGGATGGGCAGCAGGTTCAGCGCGAAGATGGCGAGAAGAACCATCAGCGTGCCGAGCGCGCCGGGAACGATGGTGCCGGGCGTGTTGAATTCGAGATAGATCAACAGTGCGCCGCCGACCAGAAAGAGCAGGGCGATGTTCGGGTTGACGAGCCAGCCCAGCAGCCCATCGCGGAGCGTGGGGCGGATCTCCTCGACGCGGGCTCCGGCCAGGTGGAGGGTCTGCTTTGCGCCGTCGAAGCGCGTGATCTCGCGTCCATTAAGGGTGGTGAAGAGTTCCGTTTCGCTATTGGCGACAACGTCGATCAGGTGCTGATTCAGCGCTTCCTCTGCGGTATAGGAATGCGACGACTGCACGGCTGCCGTGGCCGCTTCCGCGTTGCGGTTGCGCCGCGTCACGTAAGAGCGCAAAAAGGCCTCCGCGTCGTTTTCCACCTTCTGCATCTCGGTGTCGTCGGGCTTGCCCATCGCGAAGACCACGTGGGCGGCGCCGGCCTCGGTGCCGGGAGCCATGGCGGCTATATCCGCAGCTTCGAGGAGGAAAAAGCCGGCCGATCCGGCGCGCGCGCCGGATGGCTCCACATAGACAATGACCGGCACATGCGAGCTGAGAATCGCCCCTGCCATGGCGCGCATCGAGTCCACGAGTCCGCCGGGGGTATCCATCTCGATGAGCAACGCCTGGGCGCCGTCGCTGCCGGCGCGGGCGATTGCGCGGCTCAATTCATCGGCGGTCACCGGCTGGATGGTGTCATCGAGGACGAATTTGTCGACTAATGGTTGGGCGAGAGGTTGGGTCGGCGGCGTTGGCGCGGCGGCGGCTGGAGCGCAGGCCGCGGCAACTGCCAGTACTCCCGCGGCAAAACCTGACGAAACACCCTGGAGCTTTGACCAGCGAGCGAACTGAAGCATGGCTTACCCCTTCAGGACCTCCGGCTGGGCCCTATTGACTTTGGCCGGAGCGGGCCAGAATCTGCCGCAGCAGCTCCTGCGCCGCCGGATTGGAAGCATCGAGCCTGAGCGCTTCGCCTGCTTCGCTCTTTGCCTCGGTGAGATGATTGTCTCCCAGATCGAGCCGCGCCAGCACAAGATACGCATCGGCGGACGGCGACAGTTCCAGCGCCTTGTGGGCTTCCTGGCGGGCGCCGGCGCTATCGCCCGTGCGCTCGCGGATTTCAGCGAGCCCGAGGTGACCCTCCGCTCCCTGCGGATCGGCGGAAACGGCCGACTGATAGAGCCGTTCGGCTTCGAGCAGCAGCCCGCGATCGAAGAATCCCTTGGCCTGGGCGGAGAGCTTCAGCGCGCGGTCGCGCGGCGAGAGCGCAGCCATGCGCGTCGCATCCATCTGGTCGAGCATCGCCGCGGCCTGCCGGAAGGCGGAGGCGTCAAAGGTGCGGACAATGCGCTCGAGCGGGTCGATCGAGGCAGGCGGATCGGCTCCCGCTACCGTCTGCGCCGACCCAGGCGTCTTCCAGGCTGCTGCCAGCGACTGGGCCTCGGTGTCCGCCGGGCGCAGCTTGAGGCACTGCGCCAGCTCATTGAGGGCGGCGGTGGTCTTGCCATGCCGCTTGAGGCTGACAGCGAGGTTGAAGTGATAGTCGGCGCCGTTGGGATCGACAGAGGCTGCCTGCACAAAGAGCGCGGTGCCGTCGTGCCCCTGGCGGCTCACGGCCACGCCTTCGTTGTTGACGACTTCGGCGAGCGGAAGAACGCGGGCTATGTCGGCGAAGGCCTGTGCCGCCTGGGTGTAATCGCCGGAGATGAGCAGCGACAGGCCACGATAGAAGCCCGCTTCCAGCGCATCGGGGCCGTTGCGGTCAACCTTGCCGAAGGCCTGGACGGCCTGCTCGTACTGCTGGCTCTGGTAGTCTTCCCGGCCCAGCGCCATCCATGCGGGACTGAATCCGGGACTGAGCTTGACGGCCTGTTCGAGATGGCGCTGCCGCTCGGCCTGGTCGGGCTCGGTAATGCCGCGAATGTATTGCTCGTACGCGTCGAGGCGCAGGCCCGCGCCGGCGGCAATGAAGGTTTCCTCTCCCACATTCAGGGAGGGGTCGAGCTCCCGGGTCAGTTTCCACGCCAGCGAGTCGAAGACGGCGATCATGTCTTTCATCTCACCGCGGGCGGTCACGGACGGGGTCATGCGAAGGTGAGGGACATCCACAAGCTGGGCTTCGGCTACAATCTGGGTTCCTTCGGTTGTGTAGCTGCCGACAACGATGGAATCGGCATCGAGGGTCTGCGCGAGTTTGAGCGAACTGGCGCGCGACGGCTGAAAGCCCTGCGGCAGACCGAGATGGTCGAGGGCGTACATGCGATCGGCGCGCGTCATGGGCGCGAAACCGGCCGAGGCAAACCGGCTGGTGAGCAGATTGGACGCGGCTTCGCGGATCCACTCCAGGCTGGGCTGCCCGGTGCGGTTATCGAAGGGGAGCACGAGCAGGATGCGGCCGCGATCGGCGGCCACACCCGCGGCTTCCGCAGGCGACTGAGCCGAGAGCCAAACCGCAGAAAACAGAGAGGAAATTAGCGCAAGACCGGCACAGACAGTCGACCGGCGCGCCCCCAGCACGAGAATTCGATAAGAAGTACGCACGACAGGGAGATTATAGGCTTTGCCACGACGTGCAGCTGTCGAATCCTGTTGGCGCGCCGCGCTTACGTCACTATGATCGGCCTATGGCACCCCGGCGAAGACTTACCCCGATCTGGCGAGCCCTGGTCGAGATCGGCTTCATCATCTTTCTCTTCTACTCAAACCTGCTGATGGGCGAGTTCAACCGCGCGGCCGGCCAGGGAAAGACACTTGCGTTCGCGCTGCATGACATCTTTACCGGAACGAATCTCATGATTGGAATGAGTTCTGCGATGATCGGGCATCTCATTTTTGAGTTTTTGCGAAAGAACTTCAGAGGATAGATAGACTTTGGGCGTTCCACCCAAAATCACTGTGGACCAGCCAGGTGTCACCTGGCTGCCGCGATCTACGCGCGCTTCGACCTGCCGGTTGAAGCGGATCAGGGCGATCCACATGCCCTGGTCCTGGCTCTTCCAGACCAGGGTCCCGCCGAGTTGGAAGGCGATCGTCTCCGGCGGCAGGTCATGATGGAGGCCAAAGTAGCGCTCATCCAGAGCACGGCTTCGCGCGCCCAGTGTGAACAGCGGCGACCGAGGGTCGTACTTGGTGGAAAAGACTAGGGCGACGGAGTACTTCTCCGGCTCCTGCGCGGCGCTCTCGATCTGGGCGGCCGAGAAGTCGTCGATCGGGCACACCTCCCAGGGCTCCTTCACATAACCGAGCTCGGGGCGGGTCAGCTCGTCGGTCATGGGCCACGCCGTAAGCACGGCGGCGCCGGGGTAGCGGTGTTCGAGTTGCTCAATGCCGGCAAGCTGCAACCGGACTACGTGTGCATAGGCGAGGTTGTCTTCCGGCGCGAAGCCATAGGGCGGGTTGATGAAGAGTGCAGCCACGAAGGCTCCCGCCGAGAGCAGCGCCGCTGCGTGCCAGTAGGGAACGCGCCGATAGAGGGCCGAAACGGCGAGCAGCAGGACCAGCGGGTAGATGGGCAGCAGATAGCGCGTGAGCAGCGCGCCGCCGAGAAGACTGAACAGCAGCGCCTCGGCCAGCAGGAGAAGAAGAATGCGGCGCAGGGCGGGCGCAGGGATGGTTTGCCGGTTGTGCCCTTCCGCGTCAGGACGCGGGGTGAGCACCAGCGCGGCGAGCGCGATGAAGACCGGCACAAACAAGTTCATGTGTGCTGTGAGATGCAGAACGCGATGACCGAAGGCGGCCAGGAAGCGGAGCGGCGAGAGCGTCGACTCCGCGTTGTAACGCAGGAATTGAGGATTGCCGAAGAGGAAGCCGGTTTTGGCGTAGTGGTAGGCGTACCAGGCGGCCAGTGGCAGAACACAGACGCAAGGCCACAGGGCGTCTCGCCATAGCCGAGTGCGCGCAACACGGGGCTGCCGAAAGCTTTCTGCCAGATCAATGGCTGCAAGCGTGAGCGGGATGGCGATGGAGGTCTCTTTGCAGAGAGCCGCAGCCGAAAACCAGACCGCTGCGGCTATGCTGTTACGGCCGCGCGACGGCAACGTGTAGACAAGGCCCCACAGAGAACAGGCGGCGGCGAAGATGTCCGCGTGCGCGAGCGAACTCTGAGCAAACCAGATGGGATAGATGCCGGTCAGCACCGTGGTCCAGAAGGCTACCGACACCACTCCGACCAGGCGTATCGCGAGCCGCCAGACGGCGAGCAGCCCGAAGGCGGATACGATCAGCACCGCCTCGCGAGTGACTTCAGGATCGAAGCCGGAGAGCTTCCACCAGAGCGCCAGATAGATGCTGGGCAGCGGCGGATGCGCATTGGTCAGCGTCGTGATGGGGATCAGAGAGCCGGTACGGAAGAAGTCCCACGCGGCGGGAATGTAATATCCCGCCTCGTCCCAGTAATAGGGCACGCGCAGCAGCGTGAAGTGGCTGGCATAGAGCGCCGCGAAGATTACCGGGAAGATCATCCACAGCGGCAGCGGCGCATCAGGCCAGGGGTTGAGGATTCTCTTCAGACGCAAGGCAGTTCTCCGCGGATCGGGGCACAGGAAGACAACCGCAGCTTAATTCACCGGCCCGCGTGGAAAGCCCTGGCTTTGCGGCTCGAGATTCAGAGTGCCAAAGGCCTGCTCGTATTGTGCGATGTTTTGGCCCAGCACGTTCCACAGCGCTTTGGCCTGCTGAGGACTAAGAAAGATGGCCTGATGATTGCGGATGGTCACCTGCTCCGGGCTGTCGCTCGAGGCAAGGCCGAAAACGAGCTGGAAATCCCAGACGCTTACGCGCACCTGCACGCTGTTGGCGTAGCTTTCGCGATAGTCGGAGGTCTGGGTAAGGTTCACTTGCGGCTGTGGCGGGGTTGGATTCATGATGTTTCCAGCTTACGCTGCCGGGGTTGGCTGTGCCGAGATCGCGGTAGCGGTATCCGAAGTCATCGCCCATTGCGCATGCGACGCAGATCCGCGGCAAGCGGGCAACCTTCACAGCGCGGCGAGCGCGAGCAGTGCGCCTTGCCCACCGCAACGGTGAGCGCGTGAAACTCATTGAAGAGCTGGGCGTGGTGAGGCGCAGGATCGGCGGCGAAGGCGCGCCGTGTGAGGTCGGTGAGTGTTTCATAGCCGATGCGGCCCTTTGTAGGTGCAACGAGCTGGTGGCGTTCGGCGATTCGCCGCAGATACTCGTCCGCAACCGGCACCGGATGGCCCAGGGCGTAGAGCAGAATGGCGTCCGCGGTTTCGGGGCCTACACCGGGAAGAGCTAAAAGACGCTTGCGCAGTGTGTAGGTCGGCGCAGCGGCAAGCGCATCGAGCGAACCGCCGAACTCTGCATCTACCATGGCGACGAAAGCTTTCAGCGCGGGCGCCTTGCGCGTGAAAAAGCCGGAAGGACGGATGTGCTGCTGCAGTTCTTCGAGCGTGAGACCGCGCAATCCCTCCAAGGAAAGCGCTCCTGCGGCGCGCAGATTGGCCAGCGACCGCTCCACCGCCTTCCATGCCGTGTTCTGCGTGAGATAGGCGCCGAGAATCACTTCGAAGGAAGTCTTTGCGGGCCACCAGTACTGCTCGCCGTAGGCCGCGGCGAGCTGATCGTGCATGCGGCGGAGGCGTTGCTCGGATGTGAGCTTTTTGGAAACGGTCACGGCTGTCTTTAGGATAAGCGTTGAGGAGATTTGGAATGAAGAGCCACACCGAGTACCTGGTCTTCGAAACCCGGAACCGCCGCGAGATGGTGCACATCACCGATCAGGTGGAACAGATCGTGAAGCGCAGCGGCGTGAACGACGGCCTGTGCTTTGTTTCGCCGATGCACATTACGGCCGCCATCTACGTGAATGATCTGGAGAGCGGGTTGATTGAGGACATCGGTAAATGGCTGGAGGAACTGGCGCCGGCGCGGCCCAACTACAAGCACCACCAGACCGGCGAAGACAACGCGGATGCGCATCTGAAGGCGCTGCTTCTCCATCACGAGACTACCCTGCCGGTGACGAATGGCAAGCTCGACCTGGGAACATGGCAGCGGGTGTTCTATGCCGAGTTCGATGGACAGCGGCGGAAACGGGTGATTGTGAAGGTGTTGGGCGTGGAATAGAGACGCGAGTCAGCGGGTTAGCGAGTTGGCAAGTTAGCGGGTTAGCAGGTTGCCCACTTGCTCACGGCTCATCTGTGATCTTGCGCCATGTGCCGGATGCTTGATCTCGCGCGGCAAAGTTGATCCTGCTACGCGGCAGGACAACGAGATCGACGCGGCGATTCTTGGCGCGGCCTTCCGGAGTGTCGTTGCTCGCCACGGGATGAAACTCCGCATAGCCCGCGGTGGAGAGGCGATCGGGGGGAATCAGGCGCTGATCGAGGAACACGCGCGCGATGCTTGTAGCGCGGGCGGTCGAGAGCTCCCAGTTGGAAGCGAATTCGCCGGTATGAATGGGCACGTTGTCGGTGTGGCCCTCAATGCGCACATCATAGGACGTGTTTGCCAGGGACGCGGCGATCTGGCGCAGGATGGGCAGTGTCTGCGGCTTCGGCGCGGCGGAGCCGGAGGCGAAAAAGCCGGCTTCCCGCAGACTGATGACCAGGCCGTCGCGGCCCATCTCGATCGAAACGGTGTGACCCGCAACCTCATTGGAGAGTGTCTGCGTGAGTTCGCGCCGGATGCGATTGAGGTCTTCACGGACCGGCGCCGGCGCGAGCACATCTTCTCCCATGACGATATTCATGGGCATCACAGGCTTGTCGGTTCCGGAGGGTCCATTCGCCAGCGCGGGCTTGCGCGCGGATCCGGGAAAGATGCCGAGCGCGTGAAAGGCCTCGTTGATGGAACTCGCCATCTGCGCCTGCTTCTTCTGGTTGGCGGTGGCTGAGGAGTAGAGCACCACGAAGAAGGCGAACATGAGGGTGATGAAGTCCGCGTAGGAGACCAGCCAGCGTTCATGGCTGACATGCGATTTAGAGGCGCGCCGGCTCATGCGGCCTGCTCTTTCTTGTCGCGATCGGACTCATCGAGGAAACCCATGAGCTTGATCTCAAGCATGCGGGGATTGATGCCTTCCAGGATCGAGATCACGCCTTCGAGCAGCATCTCGCGGCGGCGATGGCCATCGCGGATGCGCAGGCGCATCTTGCCGGCGAAGGGCAGAAAGAAGAGATTTGCGATGCCAACGCCGTAGATGGTGGCCACGAAAGCTACGGCGATGCCCCGGCCCACCTCCTGGATGTTATCGAGATGCTGCATCACCTGGATGAGGCCGAGCACGGCGCCCAGAATGCCGATGGTCGGTGAAAAGCCTCCGGCTGATTCAAAGACTGCCGGCAGGCGCTCCTCGTCTTCGGTGATCGAGTCAAGGCTGACGCGCATGATATTGCGCAGCTCGGTCGGTTCGGTGCCGTCCACGGCGAGGGTGAGGGTTTGCTTGAGAAAGGGGTCCTGGATTTTCTCGAGATCATCATCCAGCGAGACCACGCCCTGGCGGCGGGCCTTGTTCGCGAACTCGACCAGCAGGCCGATCAACTCGCTGTCATGCCGGCGGGGCGCCGCGAAGATGTGAATGAGGCTGCGAAAGGCGGCGAGAACTGTAGGCAGGGGAAACTGGAGAAAGACCGCGCCCAGCGTGCCGCCAAAGACAATGAGAGCCGCAGTGGGCTGCAGAATCTGGCCAAGATTGCCACCTTCCATCAGCAGACCAGCGAGGATTCCAGCTATGGCCAGAAAGACTCCGCCGATGCTCCCCTTGTCCATGCAATACTCCCGGCGCTCTGATGCCCGCGTGCGTGAAGATCTGTCGATGCCGGTTCCTAGCTACTCCGGGAATTCCGCTCCTGCGCAGGGCTGCGCTGGCCAGCAAGATCGAGGCTGGAAAATCCCACCACGCGCTGTGCATCGCTCGCATCGGGCAGACGCCGCGTTACTGCGGCGAGCAACCGCGCACGGTAAGCGAGCACGCGCTCGACGATCTCCTCGAGGCCCTCGCGCACAATCAGCTTTTCCCCGTTGATCAAAGTCAGCATGGTGTCAGGCGAGGCCTCGGCGGTCTTGATCAGATCGCTGTTCAGCACCATCGGTTTGCCATTGAGGCGCGTTAATTCAATCATTGCGGAGAAACTCCCTTCACTGCATATCGACGCGCGGCAATAAAGAGTCACAAATCGAAGGTAACGACGCAGTGTCCGAGACAGGACAGTTCGGGCACGATCTTAAAGCCGCTTAACCCCTCGCCGAAGAAGGGGCCAGATGCGGCGGACCTGCAAGCCGTCAGCAGCACAGGTAAACAACAGGAAGCGCATATGCTTGCAGGACCGCAAATCGACGCATCGATAGAAAAAGGAGAATACCCATGTCCCTGGGTGTCTTAAATAATCTCTCTGCCGTTTACGCGGAGAATAACCTAAACAATACGAACGTCAGCCTTGAGAAGACGCTGCAGCAACTGTCTTCGGGTTCGAAGATCAACTCCGGCGCGGACGACGCGGCCGGCCTTTCGCTGGTCAACGGCCTGCAAGCCAATCAGCAGGCGCTGACGCAGTCTGCAACCAACGCCACCGAGGGCGTCGGCCTGCTGCAAGTGGCCGACGGCGCTCTTTCGCAAGTGACGAACCTGCTCAACCGTGCTGTGACTCTGGCTACCGAGGTCTCGAACGGCACCCTCAACAGCTCGCAGCAGTCCGCGGCGAACCAGGAGTATCAGTCGATTCTTTCCGAAATCAACAATATCGGATCGACGACAACTTACAACCAGAACCAGGTCTTCGGCCACGCGGCCGTTGGCATCTACGCCGGTGACTCGTCGGCCACGGGCGCTTCGATCGACAGCCTGAGTATCTCCAACCTCTCCTCCACCAATGTGGGCGACACCGCGGGCACCATGACCTACAACGGCGGCAAGAACGTGTTCCTCGATCTCTCGAACGGCACCGCCAGCACAGGCAATGCGCAGTCGACCGATACTCTTGCATCTACCACGCTGACCATCACCTATGACAACCCGGACGGCTCGCAGGGCACGGTAGTCACCACTGCCGCCACCACAGTGGGCGGACTGGTCAACGCCATCAATGCCTCCGGGCGCGGCATTACAGCCACATTCACGACCGCGGCGCAGGCGGGCGACACCACCGATACCAGCACCGACACCGGTATCATGATCTCCGGCAACGTGAACACGACGGCGGCCAGCACCAGCGGCGCGCAGAAGATCGCCATCACCACCGGCGGTTATGACACCTCAGTCAGCGCGACGGCACACGGAAGCCTGCAGGCCGACAACAGCGGCGGCATTGCCACCATCTCGTACACCGACAGCGCCGGCGCCAACCTGAGCACCTACAACCTGACGAGCGCAGGCAGCGCGCAGTCCGCGCTGAACGTGCTGAACCAGGCCATCGCCGACGTGGCGGCGCAGGATGGCTACATCGGAGCGCAGATCAACACGCTGAACTCCGTCAGCCAGGTTCTGGCCACCCAGGAAGAGAACGTGCAGTCTGCGCAGAACGCGGTGCAGGCGACGGACTATGCCTCGGCTACCTCGAATATGTCGAAGTTCGAAATTCTGAGCCAGACCGGTATTGCGGCGCTAGCCCAGGCGAACAGCATGCAGCAGGAAGTCGTAAAGCTGCTGCAGTAAGCACAATGAACCGGCGGCGAAACCTCGCCGCCTGCCGATCGATGGCCGCGAAGGGCGCCGCAACCAGGGCGCCCTTACGCGCAGTTCAGTATTTGTTTTTTCCAATCCGGCCCAAATCCACTTGGACAGCCGGCTGCTTGAGTCTTGACGGAGGGTGCGATGGGCACAGTCGGTCTGAGTTTTGGATCGCCGACGAGCGGCGCGGGATTCGATGTGAGCTCAACGGTCTCGCAGATCGTCTCCAACCTCCAGAACATCGAGACGCCCTGGAAAAATCAGTTGACGGCTCTCGAAAGCCAGGACACAGCGATCTCAAACCTGGGCACGCTGTTTTCCAGTCTCGCAACGGATGTGAGCCAGCTCACGGATTTTCAGGGAATTCTAGCGCAGAAGACCGGTTCGAGCTCCAATACCAACGTGCTGCAACTGACGGCCGCGTCTTCTTCGGCCAGCGCAGGCACACATACGATTGTGGTGAACAGCCTGGCGCAGACCTCGAGCGGCTACCTGGCCGAGGTTGCAAGCGCCACGACGAAGCTCTCCGGTTCCATTACGCTGCAAGTGGGCAGCGGCCGCGCGCAGACCATCACGCTCAACTCCACGGATAACACCCTGGCGGGACTGGCGTCCGCAATCAACGCCTCCGGCGTGGGCGTGACGGCGAGCGTGCTGACGGACGCCTCCGGATCACGGCTGTCGATTGTGTCGAACACGTCGGGCGCGGGCGGAGCAATTCAGGTCAGCAGCAACTCCATTGTCGCGGCAACCGCAAGCAATCTTGCCTACACGGGCGTTGCCGGCGGCAGTACAACAGTCTCCAATGGCACGCTCGCAGCGGTGTCCAGTCTCAGCGATGCGCTTTCCGGCTCGATATCGATTCAGGTGGGCAACGGCGCGGCACAGACTGTAACCGTTCCGCAATCGGACGCAACGCTCACCGGACTCGTGAATGCCATCAACGGGACGGCGGGCATCGGCGTGACTGCCTCGATCGTCACCAACAGCGACGGAACCTCGAGCCTGGCGCTCACCTCGCAGACCGCCGGAGCTGCCGGCACGCTGACAGTGAACTCGAACGTCAGCGACACAGTAACCGCGTTGAACTACAACACCGCGGTCACGGGATCGAACGCCAGTCTGAATGTCGACGGCGTGAATCTCACCAGCGCGTCCAACACGATCTCCAATCTGATTCCGGGTGTTACATTCCAATTGCTCTCTTCGTCTGCGGCTCCGGTGCAGGTGGTCATCGGCAATGACAACACCGACGTCGAAAATACGTTCAGTCAGTTCGTCAAGGACTACAACGCGCTGATCAGCGCCCTGAATACGCAGGAGGGCAACACGAGCGCTGGCACGCCCGAGCCGCTCTTCGGTTCGCCCACGCTGTCGCTGCTCCAGCAGCAGCTTTTGAGCGGCTTGAACCGCCAGAATCCCAACGGCTACGTGGATGCGATCTCCGCGGTTCCGGGCACGACGCTCAGCGGCTCGCTGTCGATCCAGGTGGGCAGCGGAACCACGGAGCAGATCCTGATCGGCGCGGCGCCGGCTGTGCCTGCTCCCGACACGATCTATACAGGAAGCGGCGGCAACACGCTTGCGGACCTGGTTTCGGCAATCAACGCGGCGGGGCTTGGAGTGACGGCCGGCGTCGCGACCAGCAACGGCCAGTCCACGCTCACGCTCACTTCGCAGACGGCAGGCGCCAACGGCGCGTTGACGGTAGACTCCGCGCTGACTGCTGCCACACCCACTGCGCTAACCTACACCGACTCCGGATTCACGAGCACGAGCGCCGATACGGGCACGCTGGGCGCAGTCGCGAGTTCATCCGACACGCTGAGTGGATCGGTAACACTTCAGGTCGGCAGCGGCCTTGCGCAGACCATCACGCTGGACCCCTCGAACAACACACTCTCCGGCTTGGCGGACGCGATCAATGCGGCGAATCTCGGAGTGACGGCGGCGCTGAACAGCAACGGAACCGCTGTGACGCTTACCTCCGCAGCCAACGGTACCGCTGGCCAGATTACGGTCGCCTCCAATCTCTACGACACGACGGCGACCACGAGCGCGGCGCTCAACTACAACCCTTCGTCGAGCATCAATAGCCTGACGAGCCTGGGCATCAGCGTCAATAACGATGGATCGCTGACCTTTGACGCGACCTCGCTCGATTCATTGCTGAACTCCGACTATGGCAGCGTGGTTGGCTTCTTTCAGAACGCCGACAGCTGGGGGCAAAACTTTGCCACGATGCTGAACAACGCCGGATCGAGCTCTTCGACTGGAATTCTCTCGCTGGCAGCGCACGCCAACGCAACGACGGAAAGCAATTTGAATGCGCAGATCACAAAAGAAGACGGCGTGATTTCTGCCGAACAGGCGCGCCTGACGACGGAACTGACGCAAGCCAACGAGATCATACAAGCATTGCCTTCGCAACTGCAGGGCGTAAACGAGCTGTATTCGGCGATCACTGGCTATAACCAGAATCAGGGATGAGAGGCTGAGGATTGGCAACGTATCAGGCACATGTGTTGGAGGGCGCTTCGGCGGTTGAGCTCGTCGTGGCGCTTTACGACGGGATTATCCGCTTTCTTCGTGGAGCGATTGCGGCTGTGGAGCAAGGCGATACGGAGGGGCGCAGAGCCGCGGTGAAGCGCGCGCTCGACATCATCCTTCACCTGCAGGCGCGGCTGCGCATGGACGTCGGCGGACGCCCGGCGGAGGCGCTGAGCGAGTTTTATGCGTCAATCTTTGCGCAGATTCTGCAGGCTTCGCAGTCAGCATCGAGGGCGAGATTCGAGCACGCGATTGAGTGTGTCAGGACTGTCCGCGACGCCTGGCGCGAAGTCGCAAAGGACCGTGACGCCAATCCGGAGTCTGCGCGGGTGATCGAGTTTCGAGGACAGGGCACGTTCAGCATCGCCGAGGATGAGCGAGGCTCCACGAGCTGGACCGCATGAAACGGCTCAGCCTGCTACGGTGAGCTCTTCTTCGAGCTGCTGCTTGTGATAGAGGCTGGCGTAGTAACCATCGCGGGCCAGCAGCTCATCGTGCCGACCGACTTCCACGATTCTGCCGTGGTCGAGCACCGCGATCTGGTCGGCGTCGCGCACGGTTGAGACGCGATGCGAAATCAGGATCGTCGTTGTCGTCGCCGTATATGCGCGCAGACCGCCGAGAATGCGCTCTTCGGTGTAAGTATCCACGCTGGCCAGTGCGTCATCGAGAATGAGGATGGCCGGCCGCCGCACCAGGGCGCGGGCGATGGCCGCACGCTGCTTCTGGCCGCCTGAGAGCGTCATGCCGCGCTCGCCCACCATGGTCTCGAAGCCCTGCGCAAACTCCTCGAACTCCTGGCGGATATGCGCCGCTTCGGCGGCTTCGAGCAGTTCCTCCGCGCTGGCGCCGGGCGCGCCGAAGGCCAGGTTCTCGCGGATGGTCTCGCTGAAGAGAAATGTTTCCTGCGGCACCATGCCGATGTTGCGGCGCAAAACGGCCAGCGGGTACTCGCGCACCGGCAGACCATCGATCAGGAGTGCGCCTTCCGGCGCTTCGTAGAGCCGGGCGATCAAATTCACGAGCGTAGTTTTTCCCGATCCCGTAGGCCCGACGATGGCGAGACTGGAACCGGCAGGAATGCGCAGCGAGATGTCTTTGAGTACCGACGCGCCACCGTAGCTGAAGCTGAGGTTGCGGAATTCGATCTCGCCCTTGAGAACGTGATCCTGCCCGAAGGGAAAATCCACCGAGTGGCGGTCGTCGATGGCGGGCTCGGCCTGGAGCAGTTCCTGGATGCGCTTCACCGAGGCAGTTCCGCGCTGGAAGATATTAATGACCCAGCCCACTGCGATGATGGGCCAGATGAGCAGGATCATATACGTGTTGAATGCGACAAAGTCGCCCACTGTGATGCGGTGCGTGAGCACCTGATGGCCACCGACCAGCAGCGTGATGATCATCGAGACGCCGAGAACGAACTCGAGCGTGGGCCAGAGCATGCCCATCAACTGCACGAGCCGCAGCGCACGGGAGATGTATTCGCGGTTGAGGCGCTCGAAGCGGCCGATCTCGGATTCTTCGCGAGCGAAGGCGCGGATGAGGCGCACGCCGGAGTAGTTCTCCTGGGCCTGCGCGGAGATATCAGAGAAGCTGGCCTGGATGCGCTCGAAGCGAGTGTGAATGCGGCTGCCGAAGTACTGCACCAGAATGCTGGCCACCGGCATGGGCGCCAGCGCCACAAGCGTCAGATACGGGCTGTAGCGCAGCATGAAGACCAGGGCAAACACGGTGAGAAAGATCGTGTTGGCGCTGTACATCAGTGCCGGCCCCAGCAGCATGCGCACGGCGTTCAGGTCGTTGGTCATGCGCGCCATGATGTCGCCGGTGCGGTAGCGCTGGTAGAAGCCGGAGTCCTGGGCCTCGAGCTTGCGGAAGAGGTCGTTGCGGATATCGAACTCGATGTCGCGGGAGATGCCGATCAAAACCCAGCGCTGCGCGTAAAGAAAGATTCCCTTTGCGAGCGAGATGGCGACGAGCAGCGCCGCGAAGAAGAATATCTTTTCGCGGGTCACATCCTTGCCCAGGGCGTCGACCGCACGGCCCAGGACGTTGGGAAACTGGACCGCGATCAGGTTAGTGCAGACGCAGGCCAGCGTGCCGCGGATGTACCCACTCCGGTAGCGACGCATATACCCGAAGAGTGGGCGCAGATCGCCGAGCATAGGTCTATTGTACGAGGTTTTGCGGGTGGTTATTGGAGGCGTGGGCACAGCGTCAGGTGGGGGTGCGCAGCAGCAGGTATCCGCCCACCAAGGCAAACAGAATGTCGGAGGACCAGGCGGCGACGGCGGCGGGCATGTAGTTGACATTGCCAAGCGCGCCAAAGAGGCCGTCGACTACAAAATAGGCGAGCGCGACCGCGATGGCGACCGCAATGCCGGTGAGCGAACCGCGCCGGCCCATGGACAAGGCAAACGGAATCGCCAGGATCACCATGACGACGGCAACCAACGGATAGGCGAGCTTGTGCCACAGCTCCACGCGCAGGCGCATGGTGTCAAAGCCGCTCTGGCTCAGGTCGCGAATGTAGTGGTCCAGCTGGCCGAAGTTCATCTCCTGGGCTTCAATGTCTTCTATGGTGAAGTAATCCGGGGCCTCGTGAATCTCAGGAAACGTGCTCTGCCTGAACTCGCGATATGCCGTTACGTCGGCACCGTGCATGTCGCGCACCCATCCGTTGCCGAACTGCCATGTGCCGGCATCGGCATCCCAGGTGGCGCGGCCGGCAAAGATGCGGCGCGTGAGCTCAAACGAGTGGGGATCGAATTCGAACACGGATATATTGGCAAACTCCTGGCGGTCCCGATCGAAGAAGAGGTAATAGAAGATGCGGGCCGGCTCGCCGGGATGAGGATGGCCGAAGATCCATTTGCGCTCGGACTGCAGAAACGTCTGTGCCGGACGGCCCTTGATCGTCGCGCGCAGCGCCTCCTGTTTTCGGTTGGCCTGGGGCAGGTAATACTGCGCGAAGAAAAACAGGCTCACGGCAAGCGCGGCCGCAATGGCCGTAATGGGAACTACGAGCCGGTAGAGGCTGATGCCAGTGGCCTTCATGGCGATGATCTCGCTGTTGCGGTTGAGCACGCCGAAGGTGACAAGCGTGGCAATCAGCACAGCGAGCGGAGCGATCTGGTAGATCATGCTGGGCGTGAGATTCACCAGATAAGCGCCGACGATGGGGAGACGAATGTGATTGCGCAAGATATCGCCGACCAGGTCGAAGAAGGTGGCGACGAGCACGAGCAGGACGAACGCGGACTCTACCAGAAGAAACAGGTTGATGAATTCGCGAATGACGTATTCATCGAGAATGCGTGGGAACGCGTTCCGGGACCGGGCCTTTGCGGCGGCAAACGACCGCGGCTGCAGCCTGCCGAGCATGCCGGAGAACGCTACACCATTCGTCTTGACGCCATTTGTCTTCAGTTGAGCGGCAGGTTTGGGCGAGCGCGCGAGCCAGCCGCCAATGGTGGCTAGCACTCGTCCCCCGGTGGCCATTTGCCATAGCAGAAAAATGCCTGCGGCAGCAAAGAGGAGATTGGCTGACCAAACGGCCAGGAAAACGGGGAGCTTGTTCTGGCGTCCCAGGGCGGTGCTAGTGAAGGAGAGAAAGTAGTAAATAAAGACCAGAAGAATCGTAAAGACGAACCCGGAACTCTTGCCGCCACGCCTCGACGTCACACCGAGCGGCACGCCAACCAACATCAGTACCAGGCAGGCGACCGGGAACGCGAACCGGTTGTGCAATTCGATCAGAAAGGACCTGGCATCCGGTCCGTGAGTCTTCTGAATCAGAATGCGCAACGGCAGCGCGTAAATCTTCGTGTCCATGCGGCCGAGCTGCACGTCACTCTGAGGGCTCAGAGCCAGGGGCATGTCGGTGGTGACGAAGGTCGATACGTTCGATTGTCCGGGCTGGCCGGCGACCGGCTCATCGTGCAAGCCATCGCGGAGCCGCATGATGAGCTCCTGGCTGTTGTCGTTCACGACGGTGGCCGAGGCGGCGGTGGTGATCAGCGGATTCGAGGGGTCCGATACATTGGCCATGAAGACCTGGCGCCAGTTGGACGCGCCCGTACCCGAGCGCACATCCTGGACGTACAGCACGTAGTTCTTGAAGTCTTCGTAAAAGACGCGCGGCTGAATCTCGTAGGAGGCCTGCGAGGTTTCCAGCGACTGCTGCACGTCGAGAATGGCCTGATTGGCGCGCGGGGCGAGATAGAGAGAGTTGGCCAGCCCGAGCACCGTTCCCGTGATGGCCACGATCGAGGCGACCCAGACAAAGTAGCCGATGCCCAGGCCGGAGGCGCGCATGGCAACGATCTCACTGTCTGCCGCCAGGCGGCTCAACCCTAGCAAGATGCCCACCAGCACGGACATGGGGATGGTGAGCTTGAAGAGGTTGGGGAGAGTGAACAGGAAGATCTCGAGCACGTTGCTGACGGTGGAGCTGTTCCGGACCACCACCTCCAGAATGTGAGGCAGCAGTGGCATGAAGAGAATGAAGGTGAACAGCGCGCATCCAATGAGCGTGTGAGAAAGGATCTCGCCGAGAATGTAGCGGGTGAGAATGCGCACGGCAGGCTCTGCTGTTAGTTTAGCCTGCTGGGCCGTCGTCCAACCGCAGGTAAATCGCTGAGAAGGCGGAGCGCGTTCGCCGACGGCTGTCCGTCGCGCTTGCCGGAAAGGACGGAGGGCGCATTATCGTAAAGAATCATGCAGAGGGAATATCCATCGGCGCCGATTGTGGGCATAGGCGCGGTTGTCGTGGAACGAGGACGGGTACTGCTGGTGCGGCGCGGGCGCGAGCCGCTCAAGGGGCATTGGACGCTGCCGGGCGGAGTATTGGAGGTAGGCGAGTCGCTCACCGCTGGGGTGGCACGCGAGGTGATGGAAGAGACCGGGCTGCACGTCGAGGCAATCGAACTGGTCGAGCTTGTGGACAGGATTCATCGCGAAGAGGGGCGGGTTCGCTACCACTACGTGATTGCCGACTACCTTTGCCGCGTGACCGGCGGCGTGCTGCAGGCTGCCTCTGATGCGGACGCGGTGCGCTGGGTGGAGCGGGCGGAATGGAACAGCCATAGCGCGCTGGCGCTCGATCCGCTGACCGTGATGGTGATCGAGAAAGGCTGGCAGCGGGCGCAGGCGCTGCTCACCGCGCGGGAGGATTCATGAGACGGGTCAGAAGGCTGATCTGGATTCTCGCCGTGCTGGTGCTTGCGGCAGGGATCGGATTCTGGATGCGGCCGCTGAGCTTCTTCGATGGATCGATGTACCTGCGCGAAGTGCTGACCGGAGTGGAAAGCCGAGAGGTTCCGGTGCATGGGCATCGCGTGCACTATCTTACCGAGGGGCCGGCTCGTGGCCCGGCAGTGGTGCTTGTTCATGGGCTGGGCGGACGCGCCGAGGACTGGATCGATCTTGCACCGTATCTGGCCAAAGCGGGATTCCGCGTCTATATGCCCGATCTTCTGGGATACGGCCGCAGCGAGCAGCCGGCGGATTTCTCCTACTCGGTGCGCGACGAGGCAGGAGTGGTGATCGGCTTCATGGACGCGCTGGATTTGCAGCAGGTGGATCTTGGCGGATGGTCGATGGGCGGATGGGTTGCGCAGATTGTGACGAGCGAGGCGCCGCAGCGCGTGCAACGGCTCATGCTCTTCGATTCGGCTGGGCTCGATACGGCGCCGGTGTGGGATACGCGGCTCTTTACGCCCACCACAGCGAGAGAGTTAGATCAGCTCGATGCATTGCTAATGCCGCACCCGCCACAGGTTCCCGGGTTCGTGGTGCGCGCCATCCTGCGCTTTTCACGCCACCGGGCCTGGGTGGTGCAGCGCGCAATGGCGTCGATGCTGACGGGGGCAGATGTGACGGACGCTCTGCTGCCGAAGTTCAAGATGCCGGTATTGATTGCGTGGGGCGCAGAAGACCACATCATTCCGATCGAGCAGGCGCAGAAGATGCACCGGCTGGTGCCGCAGTCCGAATTGGATACCTTTGCCGGCTGCGGACATCTGGCGCCGCTGCAGTGTGCCGGCGATGTGGGCCCTAAGGTTGTGGCGTTTGTGAAGCGGTGACGGTGGTTTCCCATCCACGATGCCGGCGCATACACGACGAGTACCGCGGATGGGAAACACCGGAAACTGATTCGCGTTGGAGGGAGGGGCTACAGCACACGGTTTTGTGCGCAGCTTCCATTGCATTAACGGGTGAAGTTGACGGTCAGATTCATGTCGACGGGAATCGGCTTCGCGTCGATGGTGCCGGGGCGATAGCGGAACTTGCTGACGGTATCGATGATGCGGGCGTCCCAGAAGGGGTTAATTCCTTTCACAATGTGGATGTTCTGGGGCTGTCCGTTCTCGTCGACGACGAGGGTGAGACCAACCTCGGCATCGACCGGGAGTGCGTCGGCCGGAAGGCCCTGGGGAATGGTAAGGCCTGCCGCAGCGAGCAGGGAGGGAGCGATGACTCCGGTGCTCACGCGCGTGGCTGGGGTGGCTGCAGCATCGTCCGCAGGCTGCTTGGCGAAAGCGGCCGCGGGAAGAAGGAGCGAGGAAAACACAAGGCCGGTGGTAAGGATAGAGCGCATAAAAAACCTCCGAACGGTTTAGTGTGACCGTCATCAGATTAGTCGAGACGCAAGACGATTGTCAATCGAAAAATTCGCCTCATTACTTTTCAAATATTTAGTTCGGAATCCCTCTTGATTTTTTACATTTCCCGTTAACAATTGCTGGTTTTGCACATGCCGCTAGAGACACGCCGCATGCCCCTGGAAGGCGGAAATGTTTGAACAAGGAGGCTGTTTCTGGATGGAAGAAGGTGGGGTTTCGCGCGGGTGGAATACGGTGACAGCGCCGCCGAGACGCTTGCGGAGACGGGCCAGATCGCCTCGGCTGAGCCGATTGGTTTTCGATGGGTGCGGCTTGGATTGCTGCTGCGAGCGGAGGCCGCAACCGTTTTACAGATTGCGGCCAGCTGCGCTTGAACTGAAAAAAAAGCCGCTCAACGCGTTGCTTCGAAGAGGAACCAGGCGCGGCGCTCCGCCTCGTCGATCCACACTTCGATCAGGCTGGTCGTCGCGTAATCATTGGCCTGGCTGGAAACCTCGTGCGCGGCGCGAAGGCTTTCGACGAGCGACTTGTTGTCGGCGTGCAGTTCGAGCAGCATGTCGCGCGCGGCAACGAACTCCTGGTCGTTGTCAGCGAGGCGCTGCAGCTTGGCAATGTGGCCGATGGAACGAATGGTTGTGCCGCCGATTTTGCGGACGCGCTCGGCGATGTCGTCGGTGATGGCGAAGATCTGGTCGCCCTGCTCATCGAGCAGCAGATGGTAGTCGCGGAAGTGAGGGCCGCTCATGTGCCAGTGGAAGTTCTTGGTTTTGAGATAGAGCGCAAAAACGTCGGCGAGGAGCGCATTCAAAACGCCCGATAGATCTCTCACTCTTTCCGGGCTGAAACCATCCGGATTATTGGTCTTGGCCGCTTTCGATTCATGACTCGTGTGCGTGGACATGACTGTCTCCTTTCGAGGGGATTCCGTGACCCGTTGGATGCCGGGCACACTGGTGTGGGTTCCAGAAAAGATTGAGCCGGGTGATTCACGTGAACGTGCGGTTACAGCGCGTTCATGCAGGCAGAGCTGTGTTCAGCGAAATGTCGATCGGACTGGCGTGGCGCGAAATGTTTGCAAAGACATCCGCGGGTGTTGCGGCGACGGCATTGGCCTGCGCCCACTCCTGGGGCGATCCGTAGCCCCATCCCGCGGCAAGGCAGCGCAGGCCATTGGCGTGCGCGGCTTCGATGTCGTAGCTGCGATCGCCGACCATCCATGTGAACTCCGGAGCCAGCGCGCGCTCCTGCAGCAGCCTGGCCAGCAGATCGACCTTGCTGTGGCTCGCGTACTCGGCCTTGTCTCCGTAGATCGCCACAAAGGAGGAGGAAAGTTCGAAGGCGTCGAGAATGCGAACTGCGAAATGCTCCTGCTTGGAGGTGCAGACGTACAGCGGAATGCCGGCGGCGCGCAGCTGATCGAGCATCTCGCGGATACCGGCATAAACCGTGTTGTTCGACCAGCCTTCGCGGTCATAACAGGCACGGTACTCGCGGGCCAGCGCGACATGATCCTCGTCTGTGCCGCTTGGCAACAAAGATTTCACCCACTCTTCTACGGGAGGGCCGATGAACCGGTCGAGCGAGCCGGAGTAAGGCAGACTGCGGTCGTCAAGGACCTTGCGCAGGCAGCCGAGGATGCCTGCTTTTGAATCGGTGAGGGTTCCGTCGAGGTCAAAGATCAGTACCGGGGGCAGCAATTCCGACATGGTTCCAGTGTCGCAGAGAGCCGCGGGACGACCAAATCGCTCAGAATGCAGAACCCGCCGTGCGCGAGGCTACTTTGCCGCAACCGGCCCGGTATCGCCCAAAGCTTCATGCGCGTGCAGCACTTCGGGCAGGCTGGGATCTGCCGCAGGCCATGCCTTCAGGAAGGCCTGATACTCGGTCTTCGCGACTGCGGTGTTGCCGGCCAGTTCATCCGCGCGGGCGATGCCATAGAGTTCAAATCCCGACTGCGGCCGATCGAGGAGCGCTTCCTGGAAAGCCGCTTTTGCTCCAGCGTAGTCCTTGGCGCGCAGGAGAGCTTCGGCCTCCGTTTCCGCGACCGGGCGGATGTACCAGGGCGGCTCATGGTAACCGAGCTTTTTCTCCGCGAGCACCGCCTGCGCGTAAAGCTTCTTGGCCGCATCGGATTTTCCCTGAAGCAGCAAGACGCCCGCGCGCAGCTCCTGCGACGCAACGCTCAACGAACTCATCAAAGGATCCGCCAATGCGTCGGGGTTCAGGGGAGTCTTGGCCGGCTGCGCGGCGGCGGCTTTCGGATTTGCCGTCCCGCCGGTAGAGGCGGTCTTCTGGAGTTCGGCCTTTTCGGCTGCCGCGGCCTTCGCCTCCTGTTCCTTCCGCCAAAGGCCCGCATCCATTTGCGCAGATGCGGCTTGCGCTGCAGCGGCATCGCCGTGATCGAGCGCCTGCATGCCGGTGGCGAAGGCACGCAACTCGTCTTTCAGGAAACGCAGATTCGTTGTCTTGTCGCCGTCTGCGATCGCCGCGTCGTCGAGCATGGCCAGCACGGCGGACCAATCGCCTACGCGCAACGCGACCGGCAGCCGGCGGCTGATGCGCGACATCTGGTCGCGCGCGCTCCAGATGTAGAGCGAAGACGAAAGCTGACCGCGCGCTCCGGCCAGCCGGTCTGACAATGCATTCGCTGCTTCCAGCTTTCCCTGCTCCATCTGGTTCGCGATGGCATACATGAGATTGTGAACGTAGTTCCAGTCCTCATCCACGCTCACGTGCTGCTCGCGCATGTACTTCTCATCTGCCTCGGTTGAGGCGGCAAACCAGCGGTCGGCGCTGGCGTAATCACCGACGCGGTAATAGATGTGCCCCGGCATGTGGACCATGTGTCCGCTGGTCGGCGCCAGGCTGGCGAGCAGGGCCGCGCTCGCGATGGCGCGCTCCGGATGATTGCCGGGCTCCAGGGCGTGGATCCAGTAATGATTCGCCGCGGAATCGTTCGGAGCGTCTTTCAGAACGCCTTCCAGGATCGCGATCTTCTCCTTCTGGCCGGGCTTCGGGTCACCATTGTCGTCGAACCCATCACCCACGGCATCCGCCAGATAAATGCGCGCCTCGATATCCTTGGGTTCCTTCTTTACCAGCTTGCGGTAGATTGCAATGGAAGCCGAGTGATCATCGCCCTTCTCATGCGACTCTGCCTCCGCAGCCTCGATGTAAAGCCGATTGGTCTTCCCCGCCCTGCCTTCGAGCCGAACGGCCTGTTCGAGCGCTTTATCGGCGTAGGCCTTCTGATCTTCCCCGCGGAACTGCTCCGCTTGCGCAAGACCCCAGTAGCACATGGCGCAGTTGGGATCGGTGCGGATGGCCTGTTCAAAGGCCTTTGCCGATTCGTTGTCCCAGAAGTCGTGCAGCAGGCTGAGCCCCTGATCGAACCAGGCCTGGGTCTCAGGGCCGGCGTTGATGGCGATATGCGAGTTACCGATGCCGGTCATGCGCACGGGAACCGGCAGCTGATCAGGTGGCGGAATCATCTGCATGCCGTCCATCGGCGGCATCGCGCCGGCGCCCTGGGCTTTCGCCGCGATAGAGCCAGCCAGAACCGCAGCGGCAAATGCAAGATAAGTGGCTGCACGTATCATGCAGACGACTATAGCCCGATCGCGCTATGCGGTGCACGCAGAAAAAATCGGAGCGCGGCACTTTGTCGACGTCCGCGCTCCGACGATAGATCGAAATTTCCGGCAGCCTAAACCTTTAGAGCTGGATGGGTTGCGTAATGCAACAGCATGGCGACGGCGCAGCTGGTAAGGCGCGTCTCCGCCGAATCTGCCCGGCTGGTCAGGATAGCGGGCACGCGAGCACCAAGAACGATGCCGGCGAGCTGCGCGCCACCGAGGTACTCGAGCTGTTTGGCCAGCATGTTGCCGCTTTCGAGATCGGGCACCACCAGGATGTCTGCCTGGCCGGTGACCGGCGAAACCAGATTCTTGATGGAGGCGGCTTTCTGGCTTACGGCGGTGTCGAAGGCCAGCGGTCCATCGAGGATGCCTCCGGTGATCTGGCCGCGATCTGCCATCTTGCACAGCGCCGCAGCATCGAGCGTCGACTTGATCTTGGGGTTCACTGTCTCGACAGCAGAGAGCAGAGCCACTTTCGGCTCGGGGATGCCGAGCGCATGCGCCAGATCGATCGCGTTCTGCACAATGTGGACCTTATCTTCGAGCTCGGGTGTGATGTTGATGGCGGCATCGGTGATGAGCAGCGTCCGGGCGTAGGCGGGCGTGTCCATGACGAAGACATGCGAGATGCGGCGCGCGGTGCGCAGGCCGGTATCGCGGTTCATGGCGGCCTTCATCAGCTCGTCGGTATGCAGGCTGCCCTTCATTATGGCCTGCGCGTTGCCGGCCCGGCAGATCCCTACCCCGAGTTCTGCGGCCTTTTCCTCACATGCAGCCTCGACAATGGGAAAGCCGTCGATGTCGACGCCGATCTTCTCGGCGAGGCTCTTCATCTCATCTCCGGGGCCGATGAGTGTCGGCTCGATGAGACCTGCGGACGCGGCTTCAACGGCGCCGCGCAGCGCTACATCGGTGAGCGGCCACACCACCGCGGTAGTAATCGCCGGCAGATGCTTGCAGCGCTCGATGAAATTATGAAAAACGTGATAATCCGCGGGATGCCCCACGAGCGGGTCGACCGCAACAGCTTCAGCCAGTGTGGCAAGGTCGTGCATCTATATCGCCTCCTTTGTTGGCTATGCGCCGCACCGGCAACAACAGCAGGCACGTCACACAATCCCACGCGATCATTTTCCCGCGCCGAAAGGAAAGCGGGTGTGCGTTTGGTCACACTGCAGGCGCGAGTCTCGCTTTGTGGTACCCGCATCCCGCCGCGGACTAATTTGGAACAGTACCCATGCGCGTAGAATTGGCCTGTTCAACGAAGAGGCAATGCAATGAAGACGTATCGGATCGCGCTGGTGCCGGGCGACGGCATTGGCAAGGAAGTGGTTCCGGCAGGGCGGCGGGTGCTGGAAGCGCTCACGCAAAACGAAAGCGATTTTGCTTTCGAATTCGAGAATTTCGAGTGGGGCGGAGATTACTATCGCCGTCACGGCACGATGATGCCGGCCGACGGCCTGGATGCACTTAAGAACAAAGACGCTATTCTCTTTGGCTCGGCGGGCGACCCGGATATTCCCGATCACATCACGCTGTGGGGATTGCGGCTGAAGATCTGCCAGGGCATGGACCAGTATGCCAATGTGCGGCCCACCCGGATTCTTCCCGGCATCGATGCGCCGCTGAAGCGCTGCCGCGCTGAAGACTTGAACTGGGTGATTGTGCGCGAGAACACCGAAGGCGAGTACTCGGGCTCCGGCGGCCGCGTGCATCAGGGGTTTCCGATCGAAGTGGCGACGGACATGAGCGTGATGACGCGCGCCGGCGTGGAACGCATTCAGCGCTACGCATTTCATCTTGCCCAGTCACGGCCGCGCAAGCTTCTCACCGTGGTGACCAAGAGCAACGCACAGCGCCACGCCATGGTGATGTGGGACGAGATCGCGCACGAGGTCGCGCGGGACTTCCCGGACGTCGAGTGGGACAAGGAGATGGTAGACGCGATGACGGCGCGCATGGTGAACAAGCCGGCCACGCTGGACACCATCGTGGCCACCAATCTGCACGCCGACATTCTGAGCGATCTGGCGGCGGCGCTGGCCGGCAGCCTCGGCATCGGTCCCACGGCGAATATCAATCCGGAACGCAAGTATCCCTCCATGTTTGAACCGATTCACGGTTCGGCCTTCGACATCATGGGCAAAGGCGTCGCCAACCCGGTGGGCACATTCTGGACGGTGGTGATGCTGCTCGAACATCTGGGCGAAACGGATGCCGCGCGCCGCGTGATGCAGGCCATTGAGCATGTGACCGCCAATCCCAAGCTGCACACGCGCGATTTGGGCGGAACCGCGAATACAGCGGAGGTCACGGAAGCGGTCTGCGCCGAAATTGCCGCAACGGCAAAGAGACCGCTGGCCACTGCGTGAACCGCACGGACCTGAGCACTGGACTGGAGTTGCGCGTCGCGCGCAAGCTGCAGGCGCGCATTCTTCCGTTCGTCATCCTGCTCTATTTCGTCAGCTTTCTTGACCGGGTGAACGTAGGCTTTGCCGCGCTGAGCATGAGCGCGGCGATTCATCTTACGCCGGGGATGCTCGGGTTCGGCGGCGGCGTCTTCTTCGTCGGCTACATCGTCGTCCAGGTGCCTTCAAATCTCGCGATGCTGCGCGTGGGCGCGCGTTCGTGGATTGCGCGCGTGGTTATCGCGTGGGGCATCGTTTCCGCCGCGTCGGCGTTTGTCGTCGGCGCCAAGAGTTTTTACTTGATGCGGTTTCTGCTGGGAGTCACGGAGGCCGGATTCTTTCCCGGCACGTTGTTGTACCTGAGCCTCTGGTTCCCTGCCCGGCAGCGGGCTGCGGCGATTGCCGCATTCATGGCGGCAGCACCCTTGTCGACGGCGGTTGGCTCGCCGATCTCCGGCGCGCTGATGGAACTGCCAAGATCCCTGGGGTTGGCCAACTGGCAATGGCTGTTCCTTCTCGAAGGGCTGCCGGCCGTCCTATTGGGCTTTTTGACATTCAAAGTGCTCACCGACCGGCCGGAGCAGGCAACCTGGCTCGACCAGGATGAACGTACCTGGCTGATCGAGACTCTTGCCCGCGAACGCGCCGCGAGCCAGCCGCAAAGGGCCAGCGCTGGGGCCGCTTGGGCCACGCTGCGCGATCCGCGCGTACTGGCGCTGGCGGTTATCTACTCTGGAACGTCGGCGGGGCTTTACGCCGTGGGGCTCTGGTCGCCCCTGATCATCAGGCAATTCGGATACTCCCCGCTGACGATTGGATGGATTAATGCGATTCCGAGCGTGGTGGCAGCCGTGGCGATGATCCTGTGGGCGCGCAATTCGGACCGCTTGCTCGAGCGCACCTGGCATGTGGCGATTCCGTGCCTGCTGGGCTGTGTGGGGCTGGTGTGGGCGGGCCATGCGCAGGCGGCGCTGTCGGTGGTCCTGGCGCTCACCATCGTGAGCTTTGGCGCCAACGCGCCGAAGGGGCCGTTATGGGCGTTGCCCGGAGTGTTTCTCTCCGGCGCCAGCGCCGCAGCGGGCATTGCGTGGATCAACTCGATGGGAAACATCGGCGGCCTCATCGGGCCGTGGCTGATCGGGTGGATTAAGGAACGATGGGGCACCTATTCGGGCGGCCTGTATGTGGTGGGCGCCATGATGGCGCTCTCCGCACTGCTGATGCTGGTGCTGAGCCGCCAGGTTGAATACCGGGACCGCAGTAGAAAGAGTGTCCTATGAAACGCGTCTTCATCGGCCTGGCACTCGCGCTCTCGTCCATAGCGGCTCTGGCGCAACGGCCAGTCACGATTCCCGTGGAGAATGCGGGCCAGATTCGCGGCGATCTCTACGGCAGCGGCAGCCGTGGCATCGTGCTGGCGCACGGAGGCCGCTTTAACAAGGACAGCTGGGCGCCGCAGGCGCGTGCTCTTGCCGACGCGGGATTCGCGGTATTGACGATCAACTTCCGAGGGGATCGGCTCAATCCCGACGGCACGCCCAGCGCCGAAGGCTCTGACGCTGACAACGCCGCAGATGTTCTCGCTGCGATCCGCTATCTGCATCACGCGGGCGTGAAGCATGTTTACGCCGTGGGTGGGAGCCTGGGCGGCGACGCTGTTGGCAACGCCGACACTCTGTCGAGTCCGGGCGAGATCGAGCGCGTTATCTTTCTTGGGTCGGAGGGCGGCGATCATCCCGAACAACTCAAGGGCAGAAAGCTTTACATTGTGGCTCGCGACGATACATCAGGATCCGGGCTGCGCCTGCCGGGAATCCAGGACCACTTCGCACGGGCACTCGAACCCAAGAAGCTCATCATCGTAGAGGGTTCGGCTCATGCGCAGTATCTGTTCGGCTCCGAGCAGGGACCGCAAGTGATGCACGAGATTCTGGGCTTCGTTAGCGCTCCATAGTGCGGCTTGCATTCGTTCGCCGGCGCGCGAACTCCTTTCCTTGCCGGCGCGGAAGCTGCTATGCTGCGGACGCGTAGAAAACCGATTTATACGAGGTGCAGGCAGCATGTGGTTCCTGGGCATGGACGTGGGAACGGGCGGGACGCGTGCGGTTGTGGTGGACGCGGACGGGAAGCTGATCAGCGGCGCATCGAGCGACCACGCGCCGTTTCGCGCCGAGCATCCCGGCTGGGCCGAGCAGGATCCCGAGGATTGGTGGCGGGCCGCGCAGGACGCTATTCGCAAAGCGCTGGCCGCTGCGCCCGAGCCGCGCCAGCCCATCGCCGCCATCGCGCTCACCGGCCAGATGCACGGCGCCGTAATGCTCGATGAGAACGGCGCCGTGCTGCGCCCCTCGCTCATCTGGTGCGATACGCGCACGCAGCCTGAGTGCGACTGGCTGACCGAAAAGATCGGCTATGCGCGGCTGATCGAGCTCACCTGCAATCCCGCGCTGCCGAATTTCACGCTGACAAAGCTCCTCTGGGTGAAGACACACGAGCCGGAGATCTTCGCGAAGATTCGCCACGTCATGTGCCCTAAGGACTATGTCCGTTACCGGCTCACCGGCGAGTTCGCCATCGACGTGCAGGAAGCGTCGGGCACGCTGCTGCTGGACGTGACGCACAGGCGCTGGTCGCGAGAAGTGGCCGAAGCGGCGGGCATTCCGGAAAGCTGGCTGCCGCGCGTTTACGAATCACCGGAGATCTGCGCGCGGATCGGCGAAACCGCGGGCGGCCTCACAGGCTTGAAGGCAGGCACGCCGGTCGCAGCAGGCGCAGGCGACCAAGGCGCCGGGGCCGTGGGCATGGGCATCCTGCAGCCGGGAAGCGTCTCGGCGACCATCGGCACCTCAGGGGTTGTCTTCGCGGCGACGGCAGAGCCGACCAAAGACCCGAAGGGTCGGCTGCACACGTTTTGCCACGCGGTGCCTGGCCTTTGGCACGTGATGGGCGTGACACAGAGCGCGGGCCTGAGCCTGAGTTGGCTGAAGGAGACGTTCTTCGCGGGCCAGAGCTACGACACGCTGAATGAAGCAGCGGCCAAGATTCCCGCTGGGTGTGGGGGGCTGGAGTGGGCGCCTTATCTGCTGGGCGAGCGCACGCCGCATCTCGATCCCGAGGTACGCGCCGGCTTTGTCGGTATCAGCGTGACGCATACGGCCGCGCATTTTGTGCGCTCGGTGCTCGAAGGCGTCGCGTATTCGCTGCAGGACACATTCGCCCTGTTCCGCGAGTTGAAGATTCCCGTCAGCGGCATCCGGCTGGGCGGCGGTGGCGCGCGCGGTGCGCTCTGGCGCAGGATTCAGGCGGGCATCTACGGGCATGCCGTGGAGATCCTCACAGCAGAAGAAGGCGGCGCCTTCGGCTGCGCGCTGATGGCCGGCGTAGGCGCGGGACACTGGAAGAATCTCGACCAGGCGTGCGCCGCAGCCATTCAGGTGGCGCAGCGCGTCGAGCCTGACCCAGCAGACCTGGCCGCCTATCAAGCTGGTTATGAGAAGTGGCGGAGGGTCTATCCGGCGCTGAAAACGCTGCGGAGCTAACAACCGGCTATCAATCGAAGGACAGAGAGTGCGGCCAATGCTGCGCTCTTTTTTTTGCGCGGAAGAGTTGCGCTGAGGCGCCGTAGTGCATGAGGATGGCTACGATTGCTGGAGGGTTGCGATGTTTGAGCTGACCGGACAAACGGCCCTGGTGACGGGAGCTGCCGCCGGAATTGGAGAAGCGATTGCGCAACGGCTGAAGGAAGCGGGTGCGCGCGTGGCCGTGGCCGATATCGACGGAGCGGCGGCAGACGCCACGGCGAAGCGTATCGGCGGAGGCGCCTTTGCGGTCGAGCTGGACGTGACGCGGGCCGAACAGGCCACAGCGGCGGTCGCGAAAGTTGTAGCAACAACCGGGTCGCTGGAGATCCTGGTCAACAATGCGGGACTGGCCGGCAGAGCCGCGCCGATCTGGGAGCAGACCGACGCGGACTGGCATCGGGTGATGAACATCAATATCCATGGGCCGTTCTACCTATGCCGGGCCGTGCTGCCCTTGATGCGGTCAAAGCGGTATGGCCGGATTGTCAACATGGCCTCGATTGCCGGTAAGGAAGGCAACCCGAACATGGTGGCCTACTCCGCATCGAAGGCCGCGATCATCGGACTTACGAAGTCGATCGCCAAGGAGGTCGCCACGGAGGGCATCTGCATCAATGCGGTCGCGCCCGCCGTGGTGCGGACCAAGATACTGGATCAGCTTACCGAGGCGCAGGTGGAGTACATGATCCAGAAGATTCCCATGCGGCGGACCGCCGATGCGGACGAAGTTGCCGCCGTGGTTCACTTTCTTGCCAGCCGCGACTGCTCGTTTGTGACCGGGCAATGTTATGACGTCAGCGGCGGCAGGGCCACCTATTGAAGCGGATGACAGCACTCCATCTGTTCGCGAAACTGTGAAAGCGCATCCAATTGGAAGAGATGTCTCCCTTGGCGCTCAGGCCGATGCAGCGCTCAATCGGAGGATGCGTGATGCGAAGAACAGTTGGTGTTTTGGTTGGGGGATTCTTTCTTTTGTCCACTGTGGCGCACGCACAGGATGCACGGGCCATTGTGAGTCAGGCAGTGCAAACGGAGCTGGCCGCCGATGCCGCGGATCATTCCCATTGGCTCTATTTCGACGTCGATCGCAAGCCGAGCGGCACCGTGAAGCAGTGGGTTGCTGAGACGCGCGGGGGCGATCTGGACCGGGTGGTTGAGAATAACGGCCAAAAGCTCAGCAGAGCGGAACAGCAAAGCAGGATGGAGAATTTTATCCGCGATCACGGGGCACAGGCCAAGCAGCGCAAGGACGGCCAGCATGACGACCAGCAAGCAAGTCAGATGCTGAGCATGTTGCCCCACGCGTTTATCTGGACGAAATCGCTGGTAAAGGGAAATACAACCGTTCTGCACTTCAAGCCAGACCCGAATTTTCATCCGCCGACGTGGGAATCGCGTGTATTTGCGGCCATGGAAGGCGAAATGACCGTAGACAACGCGCAACACCGTATCGTCAGCCTGAAAGGACGCATGATCCACGATGTCCTGTTTGGGGAAGGGTTGTTCGGCCATTTAAAGGCCGGAGGCTCTTTCGATGTGGAGCGGCGCGAGACCGGCAAGGGCGTGTGGCAGATTACGGAAACGCATGTGCATATCCAGGGTCGCGCGCTGTTGTTCAAAGACATCTCTGAAGACGAAGACGAGCAAAAGACGCAATTCAGGCAGCTCACGGGCAATCCCTCGTTTGACGATGCGGAAAGGGAGCTGCTCGCCATCGACAGTCGCTCTGGTTGAGCGGCCGGGCTCTGCGTTTCCCTGCGATCTTCCGAGTGGAGCTGCGCATGGAAGCCAAAACCGATCGAATTCTCAGCCTGGAAAATGGAAATGCCCCGCGAGGGCGCGGGGCATTTTGCTGTAGAGCCGAATCCGCACCTACCGCAGCGTAATCTCCTTCTGGAGCGGCGTATTCTCGCTCGAATCGCCGACACGCAGCACGAACTTGCCTGGATCGATCGTCCATTGATGCGCGGACTCATCCCAGTAGCTGAAGGAGCGGGCATCCAGGTTCAGCGTTACGTGTCTCGTTTCTCCGGGATTGAGGCGCACTTTCTCGAATCCCTTCAGTTCACGCTCCGGCCGGTCGGCCCTGGCCGACGGATCGGAGACGTAAAGCTGTGCGACTTCGGCTCCTTCCGCGCTTCCGGTGTTGGTGACGTCGAAGCTCACCTCGATTGCGGTACCCGAGCCCGCTGTGGCCGGCGCCTGCAGGTTCGAGAACCGGAAGGTGGTGTAGCTGAGGCCGAAGCCGAAGGGAAAGAGCGGGTGCTTACCGGTCGTCGTCCAGTAGCGATAACCGACCATGAGTTTGTCACCGTACCGGATATGCGGAACGGTGTAGTCCACCGGCTGGCCATTTTCGCCGATGGTGTGGAGGGTCGTATCCGCGCCGGGAGCTCCGTAGTACCAGTGGTAAGAGGGATTGTCCTGCCAGCTGCGGTCGAAGCTCACCGGGAGCTTGCCTTCGGGATCGTGCTTGCCGAACAGGACCTCGGCCACGGCGGTGCCGCCCTCCTGCCCCGGGTAGTAGGTATGCAGCAGAACTGGGACCCGATCGAGCCAGCGGCTCACATCCATGCCGCCTCCACCGGTCAGCGTCACGATGGTGTGGGGATTGGCTGCGGCGACGGCTTCTGCAAGCGCGTCCTGGCCCCAGGGCAGCGTGAAGGTGCGGTCATGTCCCTCGCCTTCGCTGGTGGCGTTGAAACCCAGCGCGAGGACTACGACATCCGCCAGCGATGCGTACTGCTTCGCCTCGGCTGAAACCAGATCCGGCTCATAGGCTAGTCCGAAGCCAAAACGCGAGCCGGAGGCGTGAGGCTGATAGTTGGCCTGCACGTGAACGGTCTGGCCCGCCGCGAGATCGAGCGAGGTATACTTCGGAACTTGCCCCTCGGCGCGGGCCTGTTCGAGAGTCTGCTTTCCATCGACGAGGATTTTGAAGCCATCTTCGCCGGCCGCAGCAGCAATCAGCAGATATTTACCGGCGCTGTCCGCACGGAATGCTGCGGAGTAACGAATGCTGCGCGGAGAACCCTGAACGGCCTCCAACCGGCCAGCCCTCCAGTCGGCCACATTGCGGCGTGAGCCGGTTTCGGGCGTACCGGTAAAGTCGTTGCTCGGGAAGGTCTCAACCTTCACATCGCCATCCCAATGCGTGTTTTTGAAGACGTCGTTCATCTCCGGCAGACCGCGGTTGTACAACACGTGGACATCCGGCCCGAGAAGATTCGCGATGCCCGTCACGAGGCTCACGGGCTCGAAGGCCGTCGCTTCCGACGAGCCGCCGCCGCCCGGCACGGCAGGCCACGCGTCGGGCCCGAGGATGGCAATGGTCTTGATCTTCGCCGGATCGAGCGGGAGCAGGTTTCCTTCGTTCTTCAGCAGCGTGATGCTCTCGAGCGCGCCGCGCAGGGCGACGGCCTTGTCCGCGACCGAATAAGTGGAGTCGGCAGGGTCGAATTGCGGGCGGGTCGTGAATCCGTAGCGCAGCTCGGTACGGAAGAGCCGCAGCAGCTTTTCGTCGATCGTGGACTCCTTCACACGGCCATCCTTCACGGCGGGAACCAGGTTCCGGGCATTCATGAACTTCGGGCTGGGCATCTCCAGGTCGAGCCCGTTGTTGGCCGCGGCCACGCCGTCGTAGGTCGCGTCCCAGTCGGACATGAGAATCCCGTTGAAGCCCCACTCGCCTTTGAGCACCTTCAGGTTGAGAAACTCATTCTGCGTTGCGTGCACGCCATTGACCAGGTTGTAGGAGTTCATCACCGCGTCGACGTGCCCCTTGGTTACGGCGGCTTCAAAGGCGGGCAGGTAGATTTCGCGCAGTGTCCGCTCGTCGATATCGGAGCTGGCGTTGTGACGGTCGAACTCCTGATCGTTGAGGGCATAATGTTTCACCGTGGCAATCACGCCCTGCGACTGCACGCCTTCGATAAACGGAACCACGAGCGTAGAGTTGAGATACGGGTCCTCCGACAGGTATTCGAAATTTCGTCCGCCGACAGGCGAGCGCGCGATGTTCACTCCGGGACCGAGGAGAAAATTCACGTTTCGCGAACGGGCATCCTTGCCGAGGCTCTCGCCAATTGCGCGGGCCAGATCCTTGTCCCAGCTGGCGGCCAGCGCGACGCCACCGGCATAGGCCGTTGTCGGCCCCCAGGTGCGCACGCCCACCGACGCATCCGACATTTTGAAGCGCGGCAGCCCGATTGACGGCATCGGCCGCGTGTACATGTTCTCCATTCCGCCGATCAATTCGATCTTCTGCTCCAGTGTCAGCTTGCTGACCATCGCATGCGCCTGGGCTTCAATGGCCGGAGAGTCCGGCTGCGGGGCCTGGGCTGCCGCGGCGCAAAAAGAGGCGGTCAATAAAAGAGGCAACACCAGCAAAAGCAACAAGCGCTTCACAACAGCGGGCGCAAACGATTGTGTAGAGGGTCCGGATGCATTTTTCATCACGCCGAAAGGGTAGCTCATCCGGTGGCATGGTGTATAGAAGAGTTAAAGCAACGGTCCCGGAGCAGCGATGGCGTGACCAAGGCTGTGTGACTCGAGTCACGGCGGCGGGTGAATGGAGTCACTGCGGGCGAATCAGCTGAAGCGCAGACTTGGAAACCGATGGCGGTTCCGTGGACCTGCAGAATTGCGGGATGGGAAGGTGAATATGAGCTTCCAAAACGGATTGAAGACGATCGTGGTCGCCACGGACCTGGAAAGCCAGTCCGAAGCGGCGCTGGAATACGCACGGAAACTAGCCATCGCCTACGGAGCCCGGATCGTGCTGGCGCATGCGATGGACCCGATGGACTACGCCACTGTGGACTCAGTTCCAGGGCGAGTCTTAAGAAGGCTTCCCGACGAAGCGCGCCGTGTCCTCGATCAAATGGCCTGCCGCCTGCTCGAAGAAGCCATCCCGACGCATTCTGAGGTTCGCCAGGGGGCCGTGGCGCAAATGCTCGTGGAGATAGTCAGGCAATACGAAGCCGGGCTGATCGTATTGGGAACGCGTGGAATGGACGGCGTCGGGCCTCTGCTGGTCGGTTCCATTGCCGAACAGTTGGTCAGGCTTGCGCCCTGCCCGGTGCTCGCCGTGGCCGCGGACTGGAATGCCGGCCCTCACCGGCCCACGCCGGGTGGTCCTGTGCTACTGGCGATGGAGCGCAATGAGGCGTCTGGAGCGGCGGCCGCAGCCGCGCGCTCGCTGGCAGAGATGTTCGACCGGCCGCTGATTGTTTTGCACGCGCGGAGCGCAGCCGAGACGTCGGCCTTTTTGAATCCCAGCGCCACGACCCGGGAAGAGTTCGGCATCGAGAGTGGCGGGAATGTGGCGGTGCGCTGCATCGTAAAGGACGGCAATCCAGCAGAAGTGGTTGCCGCCGCCATTGCGCAATATCACCCGTGCATCCTGGTGATGGGCGTGAAACGGCTCAGCGAAACGCCGGGGCACCATGGAACCGCATTCACGGTAATTGCGGCCTCACGTGTGCCCGTGCTGTGTGTCCCACCCGAAACTGCCTTATCTGTCGGAAAAGGGGAAGCTCAGGTTGCCGCCGAAGCCTGATCAAGCAGCACCGGGTTCGGGGAAGCTGAGCGACAGGACGGAAGATCGAGATGCGAACCTTGGAATCGGAAACCCAATTCGGTCAGATTACCGCAGCACGGCGTCCGCTGACGGAGCTGTTCGCCTGCACACCAGCGGTGCAGGCAATTCTCTCCGCCGCATCCCAGCGCATTGAATGCAGCGCCGGAGACGCGGTGTTCCATCAGCATGAAGTCTGCCGGGGTCTTTATGTGATTGCCTCGGGGGACTTTGTGCGCAAAGCGGTGCGGATGAAGACGCACCTGAAGCTGGGGTCTGTTCGGGCCGGGGAGGTGGTGGAACTGGCTGCTGCACTGGGAGATGGGCGTCACACCTACACCCTGAGCGCGCTCACTGCGGGATCGCTGCTGCTGTTGCCCTTGTCGGCGCTGCAGAAAGCATTTGCGATCTATCCTCCGTTCCGGATGCACCTGCTGGAGGAGCTGGCCCGGGAGGTATCGCGCGCTTATTTAACCTGCTGCATCGGCCAGATGAGCCGCCGACGGCGGCGTGGCTTCCTGACGGCAGAGTGACGTACGTCACATCGCCATTTTCTAATCCCGCTATACTGGCGCTAGCTCTTCTGAGGCACGAGTATGGCAACTTTCCACACCCATCACCCTCCCGAGGATTGCCTCAACTGCGAACATCGTCACCTGCGCATGTTCTGTAACCTCACACCGGAGGCGCTGCAGGACTTCGATGCGGTGGGAATCATGATGAACCACGCGCGCGGCGCCAGGCTGTTTTCTGAAGGAGACACGGCGCGCAATGTATTCATCATCTGTTTTGGACAAGTCAAGATCTCATCGACCTCGCGCGACGGCAAGACGATGATCCTGAAGATCGCGGGGCCCGGCGACGTAATGGGCCTGAGTGCGGTGCTTGCGAATGTGCCTCACGAGGTGACCGCCGAGGCGATCGAACCCTGCCAGGTGAAGACGATACGGAAACAGGAATTCATCGACTTTCTTGGCCGCCATGGGATCGCTTCCATGCACGCGGCGCAGTCTCTTTCCAGTGAATACCTGACTGTGTTCCACGATGCCAAGCGGCTCGCGCTCTCGGGCTCAGCGGCTGGCAGGCTGGCGCGGCTGTTACTCGATTGGGGAAGATCCGCGGCCAACGGCCGTCCCGACATCAAGTTCACCATGGCCCTGACGCACGAAGAGGTTGCCAACATGGCGGGCACCTCGCGCGAGACTGTGACCCGCCTGCTGAACCAGTTTCGGCGCGACGGGTGGATCACAATCAAAGGGACAAGCGTGACGATCGTCGAGCCGGCACAACTGGAGCGTCTCACCGCGTAATTCCTCGCCCGCGTTTTCCGCCGACAATTACTGGTGCAACACAGCCGTCTCTTCCGGCGTGGGCTGCGCGATCTGCTCGCCGGCTTCGCGGAGCGTCAAGACCGGGCATGCGGCATGAGCCAGCACACGGTATACCGTGCGGTCGCGAGCGATTCTCTCGAATGGCGTGCGGTGCGCGGCTCCGAGCACTATCAGATTCGCGCAGCGCACGGATGCCTCGGCCAGAATCTCGATGGCCGGATTGCCATGCAGAACCACCGGCTCGATCTGTGTGGACCCGATGGCGCCAATTTTCGTGGCAAGCACGCGCAGTTCGCGCATGGCGACGGAATCAAGCCCGATGGGCAGGCCTTTGTGGCTTGTTTCTTCCGCAGGCGGCACTACGTGGAGCAGCACAAGCTGCGCGTTTTGACTGGCGGCAATGGAATAGGCAAGCGCTGCGCTCGGGCGAGAGGTCTCTCTGAGTGTGGTGGCATAGAGGACGACGCGAGGAGCGCCGCTATCCACCTGGAGATGAGCCTCAGGTCCCACAGTTAAGACCGGGATGCTTACCGAGCGCAGCACTTGTTCTGCGACGGAGCCCAGTAGCATCTTGCTGAGTCTGCTCCGGCTCCGGGTCCCGAGAATCATGCGGTCCGCATGGAACTGGCGGACGACGGCACAAATCTGCTCAACCGGCACGCCCTCGCGTACCAGGGAGTTGCATTGAATTCCAAGATCCTGCGCACGCTGGCTCCACGGCGATAGCATGTGCTCGGCCGCGTCAACCGCGCCCCACGCATCGTAGTAGGGCATTCCGGTTGCATCCGCGTTGAGGGTTGCCGAAGGAGCTATCGCATGGAAGAGGATAAGACGGGCTCCTGTTTCGCGCGCTTGCGCGAAAGCAAGGGGGATAAGCTGATCGAGATCGCTGAGACTCGTGGCGACCAGGATCACCTCGGGATGTGTCCAACGGTTAGCGATTGCGTCCGTCATGGCAGTCACCTCGCTCGACAAGAGCGTGGCACAACGGGTAGTGGCAAAGATGTGTTCCCAGCTACCCCACGAGGTGATTTGGCTCACTTTCCGTCCACATCCCAAGCCAAGGGGGCCAGGCCGCGCGCATTTTACGCAGCGGCCGGTAAGATGCGATGATCGCTGCGGCACCCGTATCCCGGAGGTTTTCGCGCATGAAAAAGGCTGCGCTTCTGGCGCTGGCCGCCGTAGCGGCATGGTCGACGCATCTGAGGGCCCAGGAATCGCCGTGGACACCTCCACCCGAGGACATCACCCTGGCGATCTGGCCGGGCACGCCGCCGGGCGGAACGGCAAATCCGTCGCCGGAGACCAATATGAACGCGGACAAGACGCACACCATGGCCGGACGACCGTACATCCGGCTCGGCAATGTGTCGACGCCGACAATCACGCTGTTTAAACCGAAGGGCCAGAACACCGGCGCGGCGATCGTTGTTTTTCCCGGCGGCGGCTACCAGATTCTCTCGATGGATCTGGAAGGCACGGAGGTCTGCGACTGGCTGAACTCAATTGGCGTCAATTGCGTGCTGCTCAAATACCGCGTGCCGAATTCCGGTCCTTATCCCAAGAGCCCCGCTGCCCTGGAAGACGCGCAGCGCGCCATGGGCCTGGTGCGGTTGCACGCGGCCGAGTGGGGCATCGACCCCAACCGCGTCGGCGTGCTGGGATTCTCGGCAGGCGGGCATCTCTCGGCGGCTCTCAGCAACCACTACGAGCATCGGCTGTATGCGCCTATCGACGAGGCAGACAAGCTAAGCTGCCGTCCTGAGTTTGCGGTGGTTCTGTATCCCGGCTACCTGGCATTGGCCGAACAGGCATTCGCGCCCAATCCGGACATCCAGCCGACTGCGAATACTCCGCCCACATTTATCCTGCAGGCCGAAGACGATCCGGTCCATGTGGAGAACGCGGTCGTGTATTTTCTCGCGCTGAAGAAGGCAAAAGTGCCCGCCGAATTGCACGTGTATGCGGAAGGCGGACACGGCTACGGGCTGCGCCCCAGGGATTTGCCGATCATGGGCTGGCCAAAACTGGTGGAGACGTGGATGCACACCATCAAAATGCTGCCGGCACAGTAACACCCTACAATCAGGAGATGATCTTCGCCGTTCTCACCATCTCCGATCGATGCTCGCAGGGCCTGATGACTGATACAGCGGGTCCGGCAGTCGTCGCTCGGCTAAAAGAGCAGTGGCCCGATGCGGAGATTCGCACCATGCTTTTCAGCGACGATGAAGACCTGATCGCTGCGGAGCTTGAACAGTTAAGCGCCGCCGGCGCGCAGCTCATCGTGACCGTAGGCGGTACCGGATTCGGGCCACGCGACCGTACACCCGAAGCGACGCGACGGGTAATTGAGCGCGAGGCCCCCGGCCTTGCTGAAGCGATGCGCGCAAAGGGAGCAGAGCGGAATCCGTACGCCTGGCTTTCCCGCGGGGTTGCAGGCCTGCGGGGACGTACCCTGATTGTCAACCTGCCGGGCAGCCAGCGCGGGGCCGAGGAGAGCTGGATGACGATCGCCGCCCTGGTGCGGCATGGACTGGAAGTTGCCGGAGGCGGGCAGACTCATCCGTAAATCGGATTACTCGCAGCTTTTCGTACCGATTGAGCTGCACCGCAGCGAGCAAACGCTTTCCTCAATTTCACTGCAATTCAGCCTGTGCCGGGCCGCCGATCTGCCTGAGTTTGTGAAAAACAGGCCAATTCAAAAGGGAGAGCGTTCCCCGGCGGTGAGAGACTCTGGCCGAGAAACAGCGAGAAAAGCGTACAATCGTTCTGCCTATGAGTCCATCGAGGAAGAGCCCTTCCAACCGACGGCGCGCAGCTGTGAGCATCCGCGACGTAGCGAGGCGCGCGCGGGTTTCGATTGCCACCGTATCGCGCGCGGTCAATCGCATCTCTACAGTTGATCCCGAGCTGGCCAAGCGGGTTTGGAAGGCGGTCGACGAGGTTGGGTATGTGCCGAACACGCAGGCACGCGCGCTGGTTTCAGGACGGAGTCACATCCTTGGGCTGATCGTCTCGGAGATCACGAATCCGTTTTTCCCGGAGCTGGTGCAGGAGTTCGAAAACCTGGCGGTGGCGCAGGGCTACGAAGTGATGATCGGCTCGACTAACTACGATCCGGTGCGTACGGAATCGCTGATCCGCCGCATGCTGCAGCGCGGCGTGGACGGCGTAGCTATCATGACCTTCGGCATTGAAGAAGAACTGGTGAAGAAACTGGTGGAGCGCGAGTTTCCTCTCGTATTTGTGGACGCCGGGCCGGAGCTGCCGAACATCCGCGTGCTGAAAGTGGACTATAGCCAGGGCATTCGCGAGGCGGTGCAGCACCTGGCTGCATTGGGCCATCGGCAGATGGCATTCATCACCGGGCCGCTGCGCATGCGGTCGGCGGTTGCGCGGCGCGAGGCTTTCCGCAAGGCGATGCGCGAGGTCGGCCTTAACGTCCCAGCCGGGCACATTGTTGAGGGTGATCACACCATGGAAGGCGGGATGGCGGCGATGGAGCTGTTGACTGCCCTTCCCGAGCTGCCCACCGCCGTGCTTTGTTCCAACGACATGACCGCGATCGGCGTCCTGCATAGCCTTTACGAGACCACGCACAAGGTTCCGCGAGATATTTCGGTGGTTGGATTCGACGACATTCACCTGGTGCAGTTCATGCTGCCACCGCTCACGACAGTGCAGATGTCGTGCAACGATCTTGCAACGGCGGCGGTACAGGCGTTGCGCGCGGGCATCGAGCCGGATCATCCGAAGGCCGCGCAGAAAGAGTGGACGATTCCCACGCGGCTCGTGGTGCGGAAGTCGACAGACTTTCCGCGCGGCACATTGCCGGCACTGGGTAAGGTGAACTCGCAGCGGCGGACGAGCGCGCGCACCAAGTAGTCGAACAGGCTCCGTCGCTGCCTGTATACTGGCTCGCGGCAAGCTCCCATCGCAACCGTAGCGAAATATCCTGTGTCTGCGCACACGTGAGGAACCTATGAATCGTCGTGACTTTCTTGCGGGTAGCATCGCCCTTGCAGGACGGCAAAAACTCTTCGGCTCCCCGCCTGCTTTCTCCATGAACGGGCGCGACGACGGCGGCCTCGTGGCGCCGCACAATCTCCTCAGCACGACCTATACGGAATCGTTTCTTGAAAGCAAGCTCGCAGCTTATGGCGATTGGCATCCTTACCCGAAGTGGAGCGAGCGCGGGCCCTGGGAGGCAGTGCCCGAAGATATCCGTGCCGCGATTGTGGCGCGCGCGGAAGCCGAACAGAAAGCCGGATGGAAGGCGCTGCTGGCGACGACGTTTCTCGATTTCAAACGCAATGGGAATCGCACCCGCTACGAGGCAGATAACTTCGGTCGACGCGCCATGCTGCAGCACCTGATTCTCGCCGAGTGCCTCGAGGGTAAGGGGCGCTTTGTGGATGACATCGCCAACGGCGTGTGGCTCATCTGCGAAGAGACTTTCTGGGGCGCTCCGGCGCACATGGCCGCGCAGAGGGCCGGCGTGGGTTTGCCCGATGTGAGTGAGCCGATCATCGAGCTGTTTTCCGCGGAGACGGCGCAGTTGCTCTCATGGACGACTTATCTGGTGGGGCCGCAACTGGATTCGGTTTCCCCGCTCATCAACAAGCGGATCAAGATTGAGACGGAACGGCGCATGCTGAAGCCCGCGCGGGAGCGCAACGATTTTACGTGGATGGGGCTGGGCGGCCCAAAGCAGGAGCACAGGCTCAACAACTGGAATCCGTGGATCAACTCAAACCTGCTGGTCACGAACCTGATTCTCGAGGAAGATCCGAAGCTGCGCGTGGAAGAAACCGTACGCATCACGAAGAGTGTTGACACATACCTGAACGATTATTGGTCTGATGCGGCCGAAGAGGAGGGACCGGGCTACTACAGCCGCTCCGTGATGTGCCTGTTTGAGGTGCTGGATGCGCTGGAATCGGCGACCGGCAACTCGACCCACATTTTTGCCAACCCGTTTCTCGACGCGATGGGAAGGTTCATTCTCAATGTGCACATCGCCGGCGACGACTACGTGGACTACGGCGACGTGCATGGCAAAGCGGCGCCCTCCGGTGATGTGCTCTACCGGTTCGGAAAGGCCGTGCACGATCCGCAGCTCCAGGCCTTCGGCGCGTTTTACGCGGCCAAGAATGGATGGAACGCGCGAGGCGCGGGATTGACGAATGCGCTCGGTGAAAGCCTGGTCAGTCTGTCGCGGTCGATTCCCGCCTTGCTCGAAGCGAACGAGATTCGCACCGCACGACAGGAAGATGTGCTGGTCCGCGATGCCTGGTATCCGGATTTTGGCTTGATGACGGCACGCGAGAAAGCGGGCTCGACCAGCGGGATGTATGTAGCCGTGCTGGCTTCCAACAACGGCCGCAGCCATAGCCATAACGACACAGGCAACTTTGTCATCTATGCCGACGGACTGCCGGTGACGATTGACGTCGGCGTGGAGGCCTATACGGCGAAGACGTTTTCTCCGCAGCGCTACACCATCTGGACGATGCAATCGGCGTATCACAACCTGCCCACCGTGGGAGGCGTGATGCAACACGAGGGCGTCGAGTACGCGGCATCTGATCGCAAGTACCAGACCAGCGATGAACGTGCGACGGTTTCGTTCGATATCGCCAGTGCTTATCCGAAGGATGCGGGGATCAAGAGCTGGATCCGTACCGTAACGCTCGATCGCGTGCATGACCGCGTAATTGTGGAAGAAAACTTCGAGCTCACGCACGAAGCGCCGATCAGCCTGTCTGTGATGACGCCGCGCGTCCCATCCGTTGACGGCGAGGGACGGATTGCGATGAAGCTCGCTGCGGGAGACGGCAAGACGGCATTGCTGAAATTCGACAGTGCTGCGCTCTCGCCGGATCTGGAAAAAATCCCGCTCGCCGATCAGCATCTTCGCGAGGACTGGGGTGAGGAGATCTATCGCATCCTGCTCAAGTCGCGGCCGGTCTCAAAAGGCGCGTGGTCTTACGAATTCAGCGCCACATGAGCGCGGCGTTGGCGCGCCTTAACTTTATGCGAGATTCTTGTTGCGCGAGAGGGGAAAGGTCTGCTCGAAGGTCGCGGCAGCACAAAGCCGCGGAGTCGTCCGGCCGTCTACTGCGGCGTGACGAGATGATGCGCGATGGCGAACAGCGCGAGTTCGAGGCGCGTTGAAACGCCGGTCTTGTCGAAGATGTTCGAGAGATGGCGCTTGACTGTTTCTTCGCTCAGCGAGAACTGCTTGGCGATGTCGCGGTTCGAGCAGCCCTCCACAATGCAGCCCACCACCTCGAGCTCGCGCGGCGTGAGGCCGTAGGTTTTGCGCTGCGGCGCGGCGGCCTGCTGCATCAGGTCGTGCAGCGCGGTGACGAGATTGACCACGCGCTTTCCGCCGATCCAGTAATCGCCGGCGTAGACGGTACGAATCGCCGTCTGTAGATGGCTCGCCAGAGCATCTTTCAGAACGATGCCGCGAGCGCCAATATGCAGAGCTTCGATGATCTGCTGCGTAGTGATGGTGGAGGTGAGCAGCAGGATCTTGGCCGTCGAGGTGCCGTTCACGATGGCCCGCATAGCCTCAAGGCCCGGCAGGCGCGGCATCTGCAGATCCAGCAGAAGAAGGTCGGGCGACAGCTCGAGGGTCTGGGTGATGGCTTCATCGCCATCGGTGGCTTCGCCAACGACTTCAAAACCCTCGGCTTCCGAGAGCATGTTGCGCACACCGATGCGGACGACAGGGTGGTCATCCGCGATCAGGATTCGAATATTTCGGTCCATTCGAGCAGCTCGCCTCCGTAGGGCCCGGTCCACGGCCTGGATGATGCTATGGGTCAGGCGGGCAATTCAGCCTCCAGCATACGCTGTAAGATGCTGGTCGCGGAACGTAAATCATTGAGCAAACTAGCTATGTTATCCGATTGGTTACCTGTAAAGTCAAGCGTCGCAATCTCGAGCAGCGCTCCGATGCGGGCAGCCTGCAGCGCGCCGGCCATGGCGCAGCCGCCTTTGATGGCGTGGCCGATGCGGCGAACCTCCGCGCCGTCGTGCGCTGCAATTGCCGCATCGAGGGCGAGTGTCCGCTTGAGCAGATCGGTCACGATGGCCTGGTAGATCTCGCGGACCCCTGACTCGGGCATCATGTGCCGCAGCTGAGCGAGGGTATCAGGACTGATGGCCGGCGCGTCGGGGTCGGCCAGAATCGCCGCGATGGAAACAGGCCCGGCCGGCTGGCCAGCCAGGAACTTGCCCAAGACGGCTACGTCGAGTGGTTTCAGCAGGAAGCCATCGGCAGCGGCGGTCACATCGGCGGGCGGGTTACTGCCGCTCAACGCCACGATGCGCGCGTGGCTGCGGGCCCGCAGCTCGGCAATCAGATCCGCTCCACTCAGGCCCGGCATCTGCGCGTCCATCAGAATCAGGTCCGGGGCCACTTCGCCGGCCGCGAGCATCTCCACCGCGCGCACGCCATCATCCGCGGTGTGGACGATGTAGCCATCCATGGTAAGAACTGTCGCAGTGACCTCGCGGCTAACGAGGTCATCGTCAATCAGCAACACCGAGAGCTTATCCCGGCGCACTCCGAGCTCGAGCATGGCTCTAGTGTGCATCGCGCCGGGCCGGCTTGGATGAAGAATCTTCCCGCGGGTTGTTTGCCGGGTAACTGGGGCAGCCCCCAGGCACGAAGGTTCAATGCACGTTCGTGTCCGGCATTTCCAGCGATGCCGGTGCGGGGAGATCCTTGCCGTTCCGCCAGTCGCGCGTGCCCTGCTGAAACTGATTGGCCCGGCGCTGCCATTTTTCGATCTCGAGATCGTAGCGCACGGTCACGTTGTTCAGCCAGTAAGGGCGATTCTCACCGAGCCAAACCTGCGAGTACTCGCCTTTGATTGCCGAATAGGCGTCCCGCAAATCCTGGCAGCGGCCGTTATTGCTGCTGATCTCTTCCAGCAGATGGCCGGTGACCCGGGACTTGGACTTGTCGTGCTGCTGGGCGACGGCCTGCGCATAGGAGGAGGCGATTGACTGCGCGATCTCGAATTTCATCCCGATCAGATCGAGCCGGCGCGCGCCCAGATCCATGGCCGTGAGCGCGGCGGGCTCGCGCAGATTGGGATCCGACTGGCGCGCCTGGGCAATTGCAACGATAGCCCGCTCCGCGTGAATCCGCAGATCCACCACGAAGGGCAGAAGCTGCGCGGAAACCACCTGGCCCTGTGAGCTCCAGGGGTCGAGCCAGAAAAGGTTGTCGCTGTTCAGGCCGGTCTTTGCGTTGATGAGAGCTTCTTCGGCGGCCATCAGCTCTTTTTCCGCGGTGTTGATGTTGCCGGTGGGATCGAGGTGAAAGACCGGCCCATAGGCATCCTGATAGTCGGCGATCGAGCTCTCGCCGGGCTGCCATGCTGCCACGGCGCCAAACAGCAGGCTATACCAGTCCATGTTGAAGAGGCCTTCGCCATCGTCGTTCCACACCGTGGTAAGAGCTCCGGTGGAACCGAGACGCTGGCCCTCGCGAATGAAGCGCTGAATATTCCAGAGCGCGTTCTGGGCCATTGGAAATACCTCGTTCCAGTTCGAGTCGCCGGGCGCGACCCAGGTCTCCATGCCCGCCTTCGCGAAGGGCTCGATGAGTTTGTCGAAGTCGGTGTTCGCCGAGTAGTTCCAGGGAACGGCGATCATATCCTTCGGCAGATTAGGAACAGCATCCGGGTTCTCGTCGCCGATATCACCCCAGAAGAGCAAGCGGCGGTTGAGCGGTGCCAGCTCGTCGTGAATCTGCTTCAGGAATGCCATGTAGACCGGCCCGTAGCCCTGCGCCTGCACCTGGTCCTGCGTACGCCCGATACCCAGATCCCAGGTCTCGTCGGCGCCGATATGGATAAACGGCGAAGGAAACTCCTGCGCGATTTGCGTGAACCAGTCCTTGATGAGCGGCAGCGTTGCCGGCTGGCCGGGCGCGAGAACGTGGCCATAGGGAGTTTCCGCCTCATCCTGATAGAGCTCGTATTTCAATACGTGGTGCAGATGTCCGAACGCCTCCTGCTCGGGCACGATGGTGACGTGATACTGGCGGGCGTAGGCGACCAGTTCCGCCGCCTCTGAGGGTGTGAGCGCGCTTCCCGGAGGTGCGGCAAGCGGATGGTCGGAATAGAGCAGCGTGTGCTCGAAGTACGGCGAATAGATGTTGATCTTGAAGGAAGCGAAGACGCGGATCTGGTGCTTCTGGAATTCGAGGGTCGGGAATGGCCCGCGAGAAAGATCATCGTCAATACCCCGATAGCGCATGGCCGGCCAGTCGCGTACCGTTCCGCTGGGAAGAACCCGCGATGCGCCAGGAAGCGGCAATAACTGCTTGAACGTCTGCACGCCATAAAAGACGCCACTGCCGGATGCGCCGATAATCGCGGTGCTGTGGGGCTCAATGATCAGAACGTAGCCTTCCGATTCCATGGCCGGATCGAAGCTGAGCTTCTGGCGGTCGAGCAGAGCCTTGGCTGAGACTGAGTCCCTGCGCAGGAGCAGGACGCGATAGGGCAACTGCGCGCTTGCAGCACGCTTCCCTTCCTGATGCTCTGCCGGCTGCATCTGCTGGATCGCGTCTTCGAGGTCATGGGCGGCGAACTCGTCCTCAGCGTTGTGGACGGGAACCGAGACGATGATCCTGGCAGGCAAATCCACGGTTGCCCCAAAGCGGGCTTCGCGGGGAGCAGGAAGCAGATGCACCTGAGCCTGGGCTACAGCAAATGATGAGGACAGAAGAGGCGAAGCAAGGAGCAATAGGTAAAAAGCGGAGCGGCAGATGCGCGGCATCTAGAGAACCTTCAAGATTCAGAATTCGGAACACGATCATTGTAGACTGGGGTATCCAAGTTCCCTTTCAGGTCAGAGCCCGGTGCAGGGGGCTGCGCCGGCGGGATCATTCACGGGAGTTCGCCCTGATGACGGCAAACCCTTCCTCCTACGCGGCTGTGCCGGTCACGAGCGCTTCCACGCGAGCTTACAATCTCTTTCTTCTGCTGGTGGCCGGCCTGGGCGGCTTGCTCTACGGCATTGACGTGGGCATCATCGGCGGCGCACTGCCCTACCTTGAAGCCACATCCGGTCTCACCGCGGCTGAACTCTCGGTCATCGTGGCGGCGGTGCTGCTGGGCAGCGTCTTTTCCACGCTGTTTGCCGGAGTGCTGGCCGACTGGATGGGCCGCAAGCCGCTCATGATCCTGAGCGGATGCACTTTCGTTCTGAGCATTCCCGTGATCGCGCTTTCGCACGGTTATGCGCCGCTGTTCTTCGGGCGCCTGCTGCAAGGCGTGAGCGCCGGGCTGGTGGGCGTGGTGGTGCCGCTGTATCTGGCCGAATGCCTGGGCGCGGCCAATCGGGGGAAAGGCACCGCGGTCTTTCAGTGGATGCTTACGCTGGGCATCGTCGCCGCGGCATTGGTCGGCATTTACTACAGCTACCGCGTGGAGGCCGTGGCGCGCGCCGCCGGCGCCGGCGTGCTCTTCGCCTTCAAAGATCAGGTGTGGCGCAGAATTTTCTGGGTTTCGCTGCCGCCGGGCGCACTGTTCGTAATCGGCAGCTTCCTGGTCACGGAGTCACCACGGTGGCTCTTCCGCCGCGGCGAAAAGGAGCGGGCCTATCGAGCGCTGCTCAAATCGCGCGCCCCGGAGCAGGCGGCGCTCGAACTCGAAGAGATGGAGACGGCACAGGGCGCGGCGCAGTCCACTGGAAAGCAGGTTCTGGACTCGCTGCTGCGGCGCAAGTATGTGATTCCGTTTCTGCTGGCCTGCATGATTCTCGCCTGCAATACAGCCACGGGCGTGAATTCGGTGATTGGCTATAACACCGGCATCCTGTTGCAGAGCGGACTCAGCGATCTCTATGCGCACTGGGGCTACGTGATCTTTACCTGCGTGAATTTCCTGATGACGGCGGTCGGCATGGCGCTGGTGGACCGCAAGGGGCGCAGGTTCCTGCTGATTCTCGGCACCTGTGGGATTATTCTGGCGCATACGGCGACAGGCATTCTCTTTAAGACAACGGAGAAGTCCGCTGTCGATTGCGGCGCGGCGTTGCAGGTGATGGTCGGACCCGGCCAGGAACTGACGCTGCGCTTCGACCAGGCTGCGGCGCAGAAACTTCTTGCGGCCGAAGGCTACACGGGCAATGCGATCCAGAGCGGCCGCGCCTCTTTGGCGGTGATCTATTCGTACGGCGACTTCACCGCGGCGACAAGTTTTGCGCGCTCCGACGATTCCGCGGGGGCGCCGATCGAAATCAACCGCGCGAACTGCGTGCCCGCCAACCGCGTGGAAGCGCTGTTCAAGAATCCATTTGCCGATCCGAAGGCCGCACAGACTGCGCCGCTCAAAATCCGGAAGGCGATGGTGGGTTCCATTCCCGATACCCGCCATGGCTGGCTCGTCGCGTTGGGGCTCTACCTGTTTATGGGCTTTTACGCCATGGGGCCCGGCGTCGTTGTCTGGCTGGCGCTCAGCGAACTGATGCCCACCCGCATCCGCTCGAATGGAATGAGTGTGGCACTCTTGATCAACCAGCTTGTTTCCACCACGCTCGCCGCCATCTTCCTGCCTTTCGTGAGCAAGCACGGCTACTCGTCGATGTTCTTCCTCTTCGCCGGTTTCACGGTGGTGTACTTCCTGGTCGCAACGCTGTTCCTGCCTGAAACGAAGGGCAAGACGCTCGAAGAGATTGAGGCCTACTTCGCGGGAAAGTCTGTCGCCGGTTGATTGCCTGGGGCGGTTGGACAGCTGCGCCCTGGTATCGACGGCGCGTTGTTCTGCCATAGGCCAGGCGAAGAACCGTTGACTCCCAAGTGGTATTTTTGGGCCCCGTGACGGAGAGCTACACTCGGGTAGCAGTCCGCACCTGCCCGCTTAACTCAAGGGAGTCCCGATGAACCAGCGCGCGCAAGCTTCCGCCAGCATGGGGCGCAACGATCGCTGCGCCTGCGGAAGCGGCAGGAAGTTCAAGCATTGCTGCTTGCGGACGGCCCACGCGCCGCACACGGCTCCTGTCATCGTTCCAAGCGGCCGTACAAATCCCGCCGACCTGCTGAAGCAAGCCCTGGCTCATCATGAAGCAGGACGGCTTGCAGAGGCTCATGAGCTGTACCGCGGGGTTCTCCGCGACGATCCGGAAAACATCGACGCGCTGCATTACGCGGGGTTGGCCCTGCATCGGGCCGGTGAGACGGAACGCGCGATCGTGCTGATGGGCCGAGCGGCCGAACGCGCACCCTCCCATGCGCATTATGCGATGAACTTCGGACAGGTGCTGGAGGCAGCCGGCGCACTGGAGCGGGCCATCGTCTGTTACCGCAAGGTGATTTCGCTGGATGGCACCTCCGCAGGCGGATACCTGAGACTGGGACTCGCGCTCGTGAAATCGGGGCAGCCGCAGGAGGCTTTACCGCCTCTCTCTGAGGCGGTGCGGCTCGATCCGGAGTCGCATGAAGCGGCCAACGGGCTGGGGAACGCGCTCGAAAAGCTGGGGCATCTGGAGCAGGCCGCTGTGTGCTACAGGAAGGCGGCAGCCGCGAAGCCGGATTCCATCGAGGCGCATAACAATCTCGGTATGGTGCTCGCCAAAATCGGGCGCTATGACGAAGCCATCGCGGCGTACCGCGAGGCAGACGCGCGGAGGCCGGATTATGCTCCGCTGCTCAGCAATCTTGGCGACGCTCTTTGTTCGAAGGGCGAGTTGGAAGCCGCTATTCAATGCTGCCGCCGGGCGATCGCTCTCGAGCCGAACTCTCCGGAGGCGCTTCTGAACCTGGCCAATGCGTACAAGAAGGGCGGACAGCTTCGCGAGGCGGCCGAACAGTATCGCCATATTCTTGCCCTCGATCCCACGCACGTCCGCGCCTATACCAATCTCGCCACCGCACTCATCAACCAGGACAGAATCGACGAGGCGTTCGCGAGCTATCGCGAGGCCATCCGTTGTGGCTCAGGCAATAACACTGCCTATACGAATTTGTTGTACCTGTGTTCGTTCACCTGCCATTGGACATCGGAAGAAGAGCTGGCGCTGGCGCGGCAATGGGAGCAGCACGCGCTAACTGATGGACAGAGGACGGCTGCGCGGCGGCGAGCCTCCGCGGCTTCCGGAGCTTTCCCGGCGAAGCCGCGCGCGGGGCGTAAGCTGCGTCTCGGTATCGTTTCTGCGGAGCTCGGTCCTCATCCGGTCGCCGTGTTTCTGCAGCCGTTTCTCGAGCATCTCGACCATGACCGTATCCATCTCACGCTCTTTCCTACCGTGGGTCATTTCGATAGCCGTGCCAAATTCTTTCGGGATCTAGCCGACGGCTTCATTCCGCTCATCGGCGTTCCGGACGAGCAGGCAGCCGAACGGATCAGGGCGCAGGAGATCGATGTCCTGATCGACACGACCGGCCACACCAGCAACTGCCGCCTGGGCATCTTCGCGCATCGCGCCGCACCGGTGCAGTGCTCGTATATCGGCTACTGGAGCACGACCGGGTTAACGGAGATGGACTGGTACATCACGGACAACCACTATGCGCATGGATGCGATAGCCACTTCGCCGAAGGCCTTTGGAAATTGCCGCATGTGGCGCACTGCTACAAGGGTGACGAGTCACTGCCCGCCGGCGCCTGGGAGCCCGATCGCGAGGGGCGGATCTGGCTGGGCTCCTTCAACCGCTACGAGAAGATCCGTCGCGAGACGCTGCGGCTTTGGGCCAAGGTGCTGCACGCGCTGCCCAACGCTCAGCTTGCTTTGGTGGATCATGCGCAGCAGGAAGCGGAGAATCACGAGCGCATTTTGGCTGCGCTCGCCGATTTCGGCGTTAACGCACAACGGGTCGTGTTCCTGCCGCGCGTCCCGGGGCGCGAATTTGCCCAGTACATGGCGCTCTATGACCGGCTCGACATCGCTCTCGATACTGTTCCGTTCAACAGCGGAACAACGGCGTTCGACGCGCTGTGGATGGGCGTGCCGCTAGTCGCTCTGGAAGGCGACCGCATCTGCGGGCGAATGGCCGCTTCCATCGTGAGGAATCTTGGCCACCCGGAGTGGGCAGCAACCAGCGAAGATGAGTATGTTGCGATTGTGTCCGCCCTGGCTCGCGATGTGGAAGGGCGGAAGAAGCTTCGGAAGACGCTGCGCGCGGAGATGCGGTCGAGCCAGCTGTGCGATGGCAAGGGGCTCGCCCGCGCACTGGAAGATGCTTTCGAGGCGATGTACGACCGCTGGCTGTCAGCGTGACATCGGGCAGAACTTCAAGGAGAGAATGGATTGGATAAGGTATTTCTTCACGTAGGCTGCGGCGGTGCGCGCAAAGAAAACACCACGCGGGGTTTCGCCGGCCCGGAGTGGAAGGAGCTGCGCCTCGATATCGATCCCGCCGCTAATCCCGATTTCGTGTGCAGCATCACGGATATGAAAGACGTTGCCTCGGAGAGTGTGGACGCGGTCTATTCCGCGCACAATATCGAACATCTCTATGCGCACGAAGTTCCGCTGGCAGTGCAGGAGTTCCGCCGCGTACTGCGGCCCGATGGATTCGCGGTCATCACCTGCCCGGATCTGCGGTCGGTAGCGGCGCTGATCGCCGCCGACCAGCTCACGGATACCGCATATGTTTCTCCGGCCGGGCCTATCGCGCCGCTCGATATCGTCTATGGGCATCGCGCCTCGCTGGCGGCGGGCAATGTCTACATGGCCCACCATTGCGGCTTCACCAGAAAAGTTTTGGGAGCGACGCTGCTCCAGAGCGGATTCCGCCATGTGGCGCTGGACGACCGCGGCGCACCGCACTTCGATTTGTGGGCGCTCGCCGCGAAAGGACCGATGGAAGAAACGTCGCTGCGGCAGCTGGCGACCCAACACTTTCCGCAATCATCGCCTTCCGCATCCTGATGGATGGGCGAGCCAGTGCGCTACTTCTCTACGACGGCCTTCGATAGGTTTCTCGGCCGGTCCACATCAACGCCGTGTTCGATGGCCATGTAGTACGCGAATAGCTGCAGCGGCACGACTTCGAGAATTGGAAGCAGATACTCCGAGGCCGGAGGAACAGCAATGCAGTCGGTCGCCAAGACCGGCACGCGCTCGTCGCCCGCATTCGCAACTGCAATCACCTTTGCACCCTGCGCCTTCATCTCTTCCAGAAGCTGAAGCGTCTTCTCGTAGCGGCGCACCGAAGCCGCGTGCCCATGATCGACGGTCGCAATTACAACGAGGGGAACGCGGTCGCTCACCAATGCATTCGGACCGTGCTTGAGTTCTCCCACCGGATAGCCCTCGGCGTGAACATACGACGACTCCTTCAGCTTCAATGCGCCTTCGCGAGCGATGGCGTAGTGAATGCCTCGCCCGAGGTAGAGAAATGTTGCCGCGCCGGCATATTTGTGCGCAAGCGCAGCAGCTTGCTCGCGCCATGCATCGAGATGCGTCTCGATGAGAGCGGGCACTCTTCTGATCGCCACGATCCCTTCGTTGACGATCTCGGGATCCAGGCGGCCCAGATGCATGCCCTCATACAGCGCAAGCAGATAGAGCGCAGCCAGCTGGCAGGTGAAGCTCTTGGTGGCTGGAATGGCGCGCTCCACGCCCGCGGCCAGCGGCATGGAGATGTCGGCTTCCACGGCCATCGTCGAGGAGGCGACGTTGGTAATGGCCAAGGTCTTGTGGCCCTGGCGGCGCGCTTCGGCCAGCGCTGCCAGCGTGTCGCTGGTTTCGCCGGATTGCGAGAGCACCAGCACGCTGGGATTGCGGGGATTGATGAAATCCGGGCCGCCTCGCCAGCTATATTCGCTGGCGTACTCCACATCGACCGCGAGGCCGCACAGGTCTTCCAGCAGAATTTCGCCGTACAGTCCGCTGTGCCGGCTGGAACCGCTGGCGGCGACGAGAATCTCTCCCGAAGGACTGATCCAGGACGAGAGCCTGGTTCTAACGTCCTGCTTGAGGCCCCTTTCAGTCAGATATAACGCGAGGGTACGGTTCAACGCCTGAGGCTGTTCATAGATCTCACGCAACATCTCGTGCGGAAAAGCAGTCATGTCGTCGGTCCGGTGGGTCTGGAGTGGAGGGCAAGCCCAATTTATGATAACCGTCCCGGTCAGCGATCATTCAGATCGATCTGATAGAGGTTGACGGCGGGAGTGCGCGCGGTCACGATGGGGAGATCGCCGGGCGCAAGACCAATGAGGCGATAGTCGGTGGCGGCGATAGGGCGCAGGTTTTCCATCGTCGCTACCTGCTCCGGTTTTCCCGCCGGCACTGCGACGCGGTAGATGGGCTTTCCGGGCTCGAGAAAATCCTGGAAATAGACAGAGTGGCCGTCGTGCGACCAGGTCGGATCGCCGACGCCGTGCACCGTGAGCGTGGTCCAGCGCTGCGTGGTGCGGTCGAGGAGTCTGAGCGCACGCTGGTCGAGCGGCATGGCGACTAGATAGCGCCCATCCGGTGAGAGGCGCGGACTGAAGAGGCCATCCGAGCCTGGAATTTTGACCATCTTGTGCGTGTTGAGATCGAGAGAGTAGATGGCCTTGTCTTTGCCGTTATCCATGCGGTCCGGTGGCCGGCCGAATACGATCGACTCGCCATCGGGCGACCAGGCCGGATCGGCTTCGTTCCGCTCCTCGTTGAGCGCGGGCGTCAACCGGCCGCCCTCAGCGTCAACCAGATAAATCTTCCAGGGCTTTCCGGGCTCCGCGCCCATTACCGCCAGCTGGCGATCGTCCGGCGACCACTTCATGGAGAAGATGCGCATGGGCGGCGTGCTCAGTTCCAGGCGCTCGGTTCCGTCACTCCGGCTGCGCCAGAGCGAATTGTCGGAGGCGTTCAGCCACGCGATCCATTTGCCATCCTGCGAATAATGGGCCAGTGCCGCCGAGCTCAGATTCTGGTCAAGCGCGGTGAAGGCGGTGGAGTGTGGTATTGCGCGCAGCAGCTCGTACTGGGCGCTCGCGCCAATGAAATACACCCGATCACCACTTGGAGTCGTGCTGGGCGCCTCGTAATCGAGCGGACCATTGGTGAGCTGGTGCGGCTGGCGGTCGGCGAGATACCAGGGCCGCTCACGACGAACCCAGATTTCGCTATGGCCGCCGTGGTTTAACTGGAAGACGAAGTCGCGGCCATCGGGTGTCCAGCTTCCACAGCACTCGGAGGCGGGCAGCGTCCAGCCGGGAAAGAGAGGATGAGCACGGGAGCCGTCGGCGTTTACTTCCCACAACTCCGAAGACTGGCGCTTTGGGTCGCGCAGCGTGAAGCGCAGCCGCTTGCCATCGGGGGACCAGCGCAGCCAGAAGGCGAGACCAGCGACAGTCGAAAGCTTGCGCGGATCGCTGCCGTCCGCGCCGACAACCACGAGATCGCTGCCGCTCGCCACCAGCAGGTGTTGCCCATCGGGCATCCAGGTTGCGTCATGCGCCAGAACATTCGGAACGCGCCACGCGTCTCCCCCGAGGGTGGGCACGACCCACACAGGCTGCTCGGGCTCGGCTTGCAGATGGCTGCGCACGACCAGCTTCGAGCCGTCTGGCGAGATGGAGCCGATGAGCGGCCCGCCGATCTCTGAGGGAAGCTGGAAACGGCTGATCTCGCCATTCGCTGCCAGGGCAACTGCGAGCGCCGGGGTACCGTTCTCCAGGTACGAAAAATAGACGCGCGTGCCGTCGCTGGCGGAACTCGAAAAGCTTTCCACGTCGAGATCGTTGGCCAGCACGCGACCGGAGAAGGTGACCTGAGCGACGCGGTAAGGAGTGCGGATCGGCGATCGCAAAACCAGCACGGCGACAAGGATCAGGCAAATCACGCCAAGCCCGGCAGCAACCCAGGGCCAGAAGGTTCCTGGTTGTTTCGGCGACATAGCCGGCGCTTCCGCTGCGACGGCTTCAGGCGCAGGCGGAGGGTCGATGGTCTTGATTGGCGCGATAAAGCGATAGCCGCGCTTCGCCAGGGTTTCCACGAACCGGGGATTGTCGGCCGAGTCGCCCAGAGCATCGCGAAGCTTGTTCACCGCGATGCCGAGGCTGTGGTCGAAGTCGACGGTGGTTTCGGCTCCCCACAGTTCTTTCTGCAGGGTTTCGCGCGAGACGACTTCTCCGGCGTGCTCCACCAGGACAGCAAGAAGTTTGAAGGGCTGGCTTTGCAGACGAACGCGAACACCGGACCGTCTTAACTCTCCGGTTGTGAAATCAGCCTCAAAGACCCCGAACTGCACTCGGCTCAGGCCGATCTTCTGTAATCCCGCAATCATGATTCCGGAAAATGCTCTAACGCAAGTGTACGGGAATCATTCACGGAATGCTCGCCCTGTCTTGGGAGGTCTTCAGAGTCTTCAATTGCCGCTGGAGACATCTCCCCTTAACTTAAATGACTTCATGGAGTTGCCTGTTGAACACCAATTGACGCCGAATTGGCCGGCTGTGGATTGACGGTCGCATCTCGCGAGGAGTTTTCTGATGCGTGGTTGCAGGGAGATGCGTTGATTCCCTGCTTCTCCTTTCTGAGATCAACGTTTACCAACGAAGTTTTTCGCAGTGTTTTTTGGAGGACATTGTGATGCGGAAAAAAACAAGTTCCCTCTCCCGGGAGCGTGGCGGGATTCGCGCGGCCTGTATCGCGCTGACGGTCCTGCTGCTCTCTTGCTTCGGAGCGAGGCTGTTCGCACAGTCAGACACGGGCAGCATTACCGGAACGGTGACCGACCCAACCGGAGCGGTAATCGGCAATGCGGCGATCACAGCGACGAATGCAGACACCGGGCTGAAGCTTGGCGCTGTCTCGAACGGTGCCGGCGAATTCAACATTCTGGCCGTGCCGCGCGGCAAGTACACCGTGGCGGCTTCTGCGCCGGGATTCCAGACCAATTCGGTCTCGGTGACCGTCACCCTCGGGGCCTCGCAGACCGTGACCTTTCAACTCGCAACCGCGGGAACCACGACGACTGTGACGGTATCGAGCGCGGCGCCGCTGATCGATACCTCGAATGCCACGATCGGAGCGACCATCTCGGGACCGCAGGTGACGGAGCTGCCCCTGAATGGGCGCAACTTCTCGAACCTCGCGCTTCTGACGCCGGGAGTGACGCGCGGCGCATACGGCGACGAGTCGTCGGGCGGCGGCAGCAACAACTTCACTGAAACGGCACGCAATAACGAGAGCGGCGCGGCGGCGATCTCGGTCAACGGGCTTCGTCCGCAGGCCGACAACTACATCCTGGACGGCGTGGACAATAACGACGGGCTGGTCAACACCATCCTGTTCTTCCCGAACATCGATGCGACGCAGGAGTTCAAGGTGAACACCAGCGTGGCTCCGGCGGAGTACGGCCGTGCAGGCGGAGCAATCGTCGTCAGCTCGCTCAAGTCGGGTACCAATCAGTTCCACGGTTCGGTCTTTGAGTTTTACCGGGACCGCAGTTTCGACTCGAACCCGAACTACCGGTTCAACGGTGCTCCAGCCACTCCCGCAGGCGGTTTCCTGCGCAATCAGCCGGGGTTCGCTGTGGGCGGGCCGATTCTGAAGAACAAGCTGTTTGCCTTCGGCGACTACCAGGCGCTGCGCGAAACAATCGCTGTTTCGCCGCACTACGTTACGGTGCCCACCGCGCTGATGCGCCAGGGCAACTTCAGTGAGCTGCTCAACCAGGCCGGATCGGGCGGCAATGGATACCAGACGCAGTATCCGCGCTGCTATCCGGGCAACATTCCGGGCACGACCAATCCTCTGGCCGGATCCACCAGCCCCGGCATCATCTTCGATCCCACGACCTGCTCCGCCAACGGCGCGCCGCAGCAGTTCAGCGCCAACGGGCAGCCGAACGTCATTCCGACGAGCCGCCTGAATCCCGCGGCGGTGAATTACCTCAATGCGTTCCCCACGCCTTCGCGCACAGACCGCTATCTGAACAACTACCTGGTCACGCAGAATGAGGCGAACCGGTACAACACCTTCGATGGCCGGATCGACTGGAACGCGACGCCCAACGATCTCGCCTTCTTCCGCTTCAGCTACGACAACTCGGTGAACACGAAGACGTCGGAGTTTGCGAATCTGCCGGCGGGCGGTGGAACCGGCATCAATCCTACGCACGCGCGCGGCTATGATCTGGGCTACACGCACATTTTCACGCCGAGCGTAGTGAACGAAGCGCATATCGGCTACAACCGCGACAACTACGGCTACACGCCGCCGTTCTACGGTGCTGCCGTCTCAAAGAACCTGGGAATCGTGAATGCCAACATCAACCAGGAGACCTCGGGCGGAGCGCTGATCGGCGGATGGAAAGGCGACCTGGAGTACACGGGCGACTATGGCCTCTACGCCGTTCCGCAGAACACGTACGAAGTCAATGATTCCGTGAGCTGGCAGAAGGGCAATCACGCTTTCAAATTCGGCGGCACGTTCATTCGCCGCCAGGTGGAGTTCTTCAATCCACAGGAAGGCAAAGGCTACTTCTGGATCGACCAGGGCACGGTGGACTTTACCGGGTATGAAGTGTCAGAGCTGTTGGCGGGCGGCGTCGATCAGTACGAGATCGGATCGCAGGCCGGATATTTCGCCAACATCGGGCAAGAGGACGGCATCTTTGGGCAGGATGACTGGCACGTCAACCGGCGACTGACCGTAAACCTCGGCCTGCGGTGGGATTTCCTGCCTCATCCTTACGAAGCCCACAATCAACAGTCTGCTTTCAACGTGACCACGGGCCAGGTGATGATCGCGGGCAAGAACGGTATCTCGCCGAGCATCATTTCGCAGAACTATCACGACTTCGGTCCGCGCGTGGGCTTCGCGTACGACCTTACGGGAGATGGAAAATCCGTGGTCCGCGGCGGCTACGGCATCTTCTATTACATCGACTACGGCGGCATCAACAACCAGCTTGGCGAGCAGGCACCGTTCGGCGGCAGCAATGACTACCTCGCCAGCAACGGATACTGCATTACCTTCACCGGGCAACTGAACCAGCCGACCGTGGCCACAGGCAATCATTACAACTGCGGTGGCTATACGAGCCCGGCGGCAGCAGTCACGCCGCTCCCGGCGCGCGGGTATGCGAACTTCAACCCGGCTGCACCGCCGGCGGGCACGAGCATGATCGCGGTGAACACGCACAACCCGAACAGCATGATCCAGGAGTGGAACCTGCAACTGGAGCAACAGTTCGGCACCAACAACGTGGTCAACGTGGCGTATGTGGGCACACGCGGATCGAACCTTTCGACGTACTATCCGTACAACATCAACCAGTTCACCACGGGCAAGCAGAACTTCCCTGGACTGGGAAGCATCAACTACAACAACTACAACGGTATCTCGAACTATGACGGCCTGCAGGTGCACGCGGAACACCGCGCCACCAACGGGTTGGTGGGAACTGTTTCCTATGCATGGTCGCACACGCTCGACGATTCGCCGGGCGCGTTCCAGGGCCAGACTGCGGCGCTGTACTACAGCCCTCTATCCAGCTATGGCAACTCGAGCCAGGATCAGGCGCAGGCGTTCAGCTCATCGATCCTCTATCAGCTGCCGTTCGGACGGGGCCAGCGTTTCGCCGGCAACGTCTCGCGACCGGTGGACTGGCTGGTCGGCGGCTGGCAGACGAGCCTCATCGCTCTGGTGCAATCGGGCACGCCGGTGGACCTCTCCACGGGTCAGTATGCACCGGGCAACCGGCCAGATCTGGCTGCGCCGATCGCGTACCCGAAGAGCATCACGGGGCACTGGTTCAATCCAGCCTCGTTCTCCGGCAACATTCCGACGGCAAGCTCTACGGCCTGTAACTGCACGGTGTATACGCGCCTCGGCACGCTGGGCCGGAACCAGGTCTTCGGTCCCGGATACCGCGTGGTGAACTTCAGCCTGCAAAAGAACCTACACCTCGCAGAAGGCTACACACTGGAGCTGCACGGAGATGCATTCAATCTCTTCAACTCCGCGGAGTTCACCAACCCGAACGCGAACCTGACCGGTTCGAACTTCGGCCAGATTGAAGGAACTCAGGTGTACAGCAACCGCGAAATCCAGCTCGCGGCGCGCTTCACCTTCTGACGGAATACGCTCCAAGAATGCGCGGCGGCGGCTGGCAGCCGCCGCAGCGCAGAAACCTTCTGGACTGAACGGCTGATCTTGCTGGCGGCCTCGAATAATCTCTGCGACAAGCCGATGCCTACGAAGCGAAATTCAGCTTAGAATCGTCACGTCCTGCCGGCAATTCACGACCTTACGGGAACGCGTCGAGCGCTGCCCGCGTATTTGTGCGCATAAATGAAAGGTGATGCCATGAAGCTGCACCTGCGGCTGTCTTTCTCTGCCTTCATTCTTCTTATCTGCGGCATTCCTGCGGCAGCGCAAAGCTCCCCTGCTTGCCCAGCGGCACAAACCGCGAGTGCACCCTGCATCGACAAGATTGATCCACCCGGATGGTGGGCTGGACTTCCCGACCCGATGCTGCTGCTGCATGGCAGCGGTTTCAGCGGCGTGCAGTTCACAGTGAGCGGAACAGGCGTGTCGATCGTGCGCACGCAGATTTCGCAGAACGGGCACTGGGCCTTTCTGTGGCTCGATACGAAATCGGCTGCTGCGGAAACGCTGCGGCTCACCGCCAGCAACGCGCAGGGCAGCGTGCAGCGCTCGTATCCATTGGCTGCGCGCGACGAAAATGCGGCGCACGCCGGTTTCTCGTCAGCCGATGTCATGTACCTGATCATGACGGACCGTTTTGCGCGCGCCGGTTCGCCCGTGCCGCCGGGCGACGATCGACAGGCGCCACGCGGCTGGCACGGCGGCAATTTTCAAGGCATCGAGCAGCACCTCGATTATCTGCAGCAGCTCGGCGTGACCACGCTATGGACCACGCCGGTTGCCTCGAATGCGAACATGCAAGATGCGTATCACGGATATGCGGCGACGGATCTGTACACAGTGGATTCGCACTTCGGCACGCTGCAGGATTACCAGCATCTTTCCGACGCACTCCACGCGCGCGGCATGAAGCTGGTGATCGACCTGGTGCCGAATCACGTCGGCGTGAATCATCCATGGATCAGCGATCCGCCGACGCCGGACTGGCTTCATGGCACGCTGCAGAATCATCTCTCCGTACAATCGGATTTCGATCAGCTTGTGGACCCGCATGCGGCGCCTGCGGCATCGCTCCGCATCACCAACGGCTGGTTTACGAACGCGATGCCGGACCTGAACCAGGAGAATCCCCTGGTGTCGCAGTACCTGATTCAGAACGCCATCTGGTGGATCGAGACCGCGCATCTGGACGGCATTCGGCTCGACACATTTCCTTATGTGAGCCGCGCCTTCTGGCATGATTACCACGCGGCGTTGCACGCGGTGTATCCGCACCTGACGACCGTCGGCGAAGTCTTCAACGGCGATGCTGAGATCACGTCCTACTTTGCGGGCGGCGTGAAGCACAAAGGCATCGATACCGGGCTGGACACGCCCTTCGATTTTCCCACCTACTTCGCGCTGCGCGATACCCTCGCGCATGACAAGTCCATGACCGAACTGGCAACCGTGCTGCGGAAAGATGCGCTCTATCCGCATCCGGAGCGGCTTGTGCCCTTCATCGGAAATCACGACACCACGCGATTCTATACGGAGTCAGGCAATTCGGCGCCGCGGCTGAAACTGGCGCTGGGACTGGCTGCGACTTTACGGGGAATGCCGGAGATCTACTCCGGTGATGAGATCGGGATGGCCGGCGGGGCCGATCCTGACAATCGCCGCGATTTTCCCGGCGGCTTTCCGGGTGACCCGCAGAGCGCGTTCACACAGGCCGGGCGCACAGCGCTGCAGCAGGATGTTTTTGGGTGGACATCGGGCATGCTCGCGCTGCGCGCTTCGCATGCAGCGCTAAAAACCGGAATGGAGCAGGACCTGTTTGCGGACAACGATGGATTTGCGTTCGTGCGTTCGCTCGATCTGGGCGGCTGTTCGCAGGGCGGGAGCTCCGATCCGGCGAAAGCGGAGCTGCTGATTGTGCTGAACAAGTCGGCGCAGAGCAAGACGCTCGACCTGCCCATGACGGATACAGCGCTGGCCGGTTGCACGGCTTTTACCGCGCTGGCGCCGGCGCTGGGCAATGCTCCGGTGGTGAGCGGGGGGACGCTGCAGATCGAAGAGCCCGCTGAAAGTCTGAGCGTCTACGAAGTGCGGTAGATGCTCAGTTCGGGCCGGTGCTGATGCCGCGCCACTCCAGCTCGACGACGCCGGGCAGCTGCTCGAGTTCAGCAATCACGCGAGGGATGTCTGCACTCTCGTGTGCCGCGGGCCATCGAACCTCGCAGCCAAGCGTTTTGCGGTGTTCGCTCTTATGGTGCGCCACGGAGAGCGAGCGGATTCGGAAGCTGGCCTTCTCCAGCCGCTCGCGCAAATCGGACGCCGACAGATGGTCTTCTCCAATCGTGATTTTCAGCTCGGCGATCTGGTAGTGCTCGAGCGTCATCTCAAACCGCCGGAATCCCCACAGCACGAGGAAACCGATGATTGCCGAGACGGAGCCGAGAATCAGCTGGCCGCCTCCCAGGCAGAGCCCAACCACCGTCGAAAACCAGATGGTCGCGGCCGTGGTGAGCCCCACCACCAACTCGCCCTTGCGAATGATTGCTCCCGCGCCGATGAATCCCACGCCGGTGAGAATGCCGAGCGGCAGGCGCATCAGGTCCATTACAGCGTAGGAATTGGGCGCCTTGCCATTGCTCTCCATCAGCAGATTCATCTGGATCATGGAGACGGATGCAGCCAGCGTGACGAGGAGCGTGGTGCGCAGTCCGGCGAAGTGGCCGGTGCGGCTGCGCTCCGCGCCGAGCAAACCTCCGGCGAGGATGGTCAGCACAAGACGGAGAGCGATCGCCTGCCAATGGATCCCGGGAGCCACATTGTTCTTTGATTCGGCAAAGGCGATTGCGGATGTCGCGATGCCGGCTCAGGACCGCCCGGGAGACTACTGATCCGGATGCAGATGCATCTTCAGGAACTCGAGATAGATTTCCCAATCCGTCGGAACCATCCCGTGACCGCCCTCGTGCATGTAATAGGCGAGATCGTGGAGGATGGGCTGCTTCGGGGCGGGCCAGACGTCGGTATCGAGCGGGTCTTTGCCAAGCAGTTTGTAGACCGGGCCTGCGGCCACCGCAGCAAGGAACTCGCCCTTCGGATCGGACCAGTTATCCGTGCTCCCGGTTTGCAGCAGCAGCGGCCGGGGCGCGATCAGCGCAATCAGCATGTTTGCGTCCATCGGCGCCTTGTCGGGAAATCCCGCATACTTCGCATAGTTCGCCGCGAACTGGTAGGGATAGCGGGTGGGCGCGGTGAGATGCGCAATGGTCTCGCCGTAGTCGCGATGGCTCAGGGCCGCGCCACCCTCGCCGGAGCAGCTCGCAATCACCGCGGCAAAACGCTGATCGTGCGCGCCGGCCCACATCACCGTCTTGCCCAGACGCGAAATCCCATGAATGGCCACGCGCTTGGCGTCGATGCTCTTGTCGGTCTCGAAGTAGTCTTCGACGCGGCTCATGCCCCAGGCCCACGCGGCGATAGAACCCCAGTCATCGGGTGCGCGCTCTGTCTGCCCGGGCTTGAGATAGCGTGCGCGGATGCCGTTCGAGAATCCCGACGCGTAATCGGGATCGACATCGCCGTAATAGAACGTCGCCACGCCGAACCCGGCGTCGAGCAGCGGCTCAACGTCGAGGCGGCCGAATCCACGCCCTTTTGGGGGGTCAATCTTCGTATTGGTCTTCGGGTCCCACACCTGATCGGGTGTAATGCCCGGATCGTCCACCGCGTTCTGCACGGCGCCAAAGTTGATGCTGAAGAACATCGGCACCGGCTTTTGCGCATGAGCAGGGAGATAGATCAGCAGGTGGATCTTGGGCCAGGCCGGATCTTTCGAAAAGGAGATCATGACCTCCTTGCGAATTGCTTTGCCATTGAGGGCTGGTGCGCCCTGCGAGGTAACGTCAAAGCTTTCGTCGGCCGGACGGCCCGGATCACGGCCATACTGCTGCGTCTCGAAGATCTCTTCGATCTGCGGGCGGCGCTTCGTATACCAGGTCTTGGCATTGCGCACCGGCTTGCCGTTCTCGAGAACCAACGGGTCGGGTAGCGTGTAGTCGCCCACCTTGCTCTCGTCGTAATTCACGGGAATGCCCGCGACGACAGCCGGGGCCTGCTTCGGCGCTGGCGGAGTGGACGGCGGCGCCTGCGCGGCCGCGGTCGCTGCAAAAAACGCAATCAGAAGTGAGACAGGAGCTTTCTCAAGCTGCATGGCACGGATCCCTGGAGTTCCCGGAGGAGGCTGCATTCAAAGATGAAATAAATTTCCGCTTGAAACGGTAGAAGCCCGCTCGCCCCCTTGTCAAGTCAGCGGCGCGCTGGCTTACGCGCCGGAGCCGCCTGCGCCGAAGGCTGCCACAATTTCGTCCGTGCGCCGCACCCGCCCGATGCGGGGAAAAATTCGCGTTGTTGCATGCACGTGGCTTTCGGCGGTGCGCGCGCCCATGGCGTCTTCGGCGAAGATCTGTTCGTAGCCGCGCTCGAAGGCGTCACGAGCCGTGCTCTCCACGCCGATCTCGGTGGAGATGCCGCACAAGATGATTGTGTTGATACCGCGGCGGCGCAGTTGCAGATCGAGCTCGGTACCGTAAAACGCGCCCCACTGCCGTTTGAGAATCACGATGTCGCCGGATTGCTGATTCAGTTCCGGGACAAATTCCATCCAGTCCGGGGGCATGGCTCCGCTCATGCGTGGCTGCTCGTCCGAGGGGGGCCTCAGGTAGTCGGCAAAATCAGGCGAGAAGCCCACGTGCACCAGTACGATGAGAGCTCCAGCCTGTCGTGCCTGCACTACAAGCCGGCCGGCATTCGCAACCACGTCTGCGGTCGCGTGGGGAGCAGTGGGAAACTGCACAATGCCTTTTTGCAGATCGATGACCACGAGCGCGGTGCGGCGGGGATCGAACATAAGACTGCTCATGAAGAACTCCTTCCTGTGCCAGCATAGTCCTCCAGGCAGGTGCGCAGAGTGCGGCGCAAGATGGACTACAGGCAGAAAGGAGCCAGGCGGGATGAACTCAGGCTATAGATGAATCCAGCCTCGGTAGATCAGGGTGAACGATCCGACCGCCACTACGATCCAGAGTAGAACTCCCTGCAGCAGCGGGCGCACGCCGACCTGGCGCAGCGTTGCCTTGGAGAGCCCTGACCCGATGAGATAGAGGGTGACGGTGAGGCCGATGATGCCGAGATGCTTCAGGACCGGATACACGGAATCGAACGTCTTCAGATACGTGTTAGCCACAGCGGCCAGGCAGAAGAAGAGGATGAACCACGGCCACTGGATCTGTGCCTTGGATTTCTTCGCGACCGCGGTGCTCACGGAGAGGGGCACAATCCACAGCGCGCGCGCCAGCTTGACGGTTGTGCCGATGGCCAGGGCCGTTGCGCCGAACTTTGCCGTGGCGCCGACCACCGAGCTGGTGTCATGAATGGCGAGCGCCGACCAGAGGCCAAACTGCGTCTGCGTCATGCGCAGCGCCGTGCCGATGAGCGGAAAGGTGAGCAGCGCGATCGAATTGAGAACAAAGATGGTGCCGAGGGAGACGGCCATCTCTTCGTCGTTGGCTTCCGTGATGGGCGCGATGGCGGCAATGGCGCTGCCTCCACAGATCGCGGTCCCGGCTGAGATGAGAAAGGAGGTCGTCCGCTCAACCTGGAGAACCCTGCCCAGCAGCCAGCCTAGCAGCAGTGCAGTCGAGATGCCCAGCGCCGTGTAGACGAACCCGGAACGGCCCACGCGCAAGATTTGCTGCAGATCCATCCCAAAGCCGAGGCCTACCACCGAAAGCTGGAGCAGTTGCTTGGAAAGCTGCCGCGCCGCCGCCGGAAAGGGATGTTCGAGGGTGAGCCCGTAGACCAATCCTCCCGCGAGGGCGACCGGAGGTGATACCAGACCGCTGGCCGCAAGGATGATGCCGATGAAAAAGAGATTCCTGGACACGCATCCAAGTGTGCACGCGCGATGGTAGCAGGGTCCAAGTAGAACTATTCATACGCTATTAGCTTTCCTTATGGGCCTGCGAACGGGTTGCGGACACCGCCACAGCAGGTGATCTGCGGGCGTTGTGAAGAGCCAGGCAAGCGGAACCCATCGAAGGACTTAGCGGTCTGCGGCCGCCGATGCGGAGCATTGCCATCGGGTGCGTTTGCCTCTAGACTTGTGTTTGGCCGGCCTGGATTCGGTGCTGACACCGGCCCATATGCGGAAGTGGTGAAATGGCAAACACACTAGCCTTAGGAGCTAGCGCCGCAAGGCTTGCGGGTTCAAGTCCCGCCTTCCGCACCATCAAAAAGTCAAGGATTTATGAGGAGTCAGGCGGGTGTGGATGACTGCTTGGTTTGGTGGATGTAAGAACTTTTTGTAACAGTCACAGGGGCTGTATAAGCCAGCACCCAGGCCTTCCCGCTGATCCGCGTCGTAGGCTCCCACGCGCCGCCAGGGAGTCCACACAAAGGTCTAATCATCCCAGAGGCTGGCAAGCGGCAGGGCGGAATTCCGGCCCCTTCCTCTCTCTGCGCTGTTTTCACAGCGTGATATCCATCAATCGAAACTCTACAACACGTTGGCTCTTAATCGCTTCCAAGGGGAGACGGCCCCGATTTGATGGAGCCGGCGAGGAGGACACGAGTACCATGACGTTGAGCATAGGGCAAGTGCCATCACTCCCGGCGATGGTCCAACACGTTGCCAGCCTGCACATCGTGCAATGGAGATCAGCGATTCAGCGAGTGGAGGAAACATCTGGTCTCAGCAAGGATAATCCGGATGTAATTGAACTCAGACGCATTGTGTTTCGTAAAATTGATGACCTTGAATTGCTCAGGAAGGCTTTTGACTTGGTTTGGACGTTCGCACGCGGATGAATCGCACACGAGTGGTAATTTAGAGGCCATAGGAGATATTCAGATGCTCTACAAGAAGATCAACGTTGAACTGATCGTCCCCAGTGACGAGGCTGAGGCAGTTCTCGCGGAGCTGAGCGCCTCGCTGGACCGACTGGACGAGAAGCACACACTCTTCGGCGGTGAGGTTGAGACTGTCACTTTCGAACACCGGGGAACACGAAAGAGATCGGCACTCGCGCATACGATCGCGGCAAGCGAGTCTGTCGCCGACGCCCTCCGGGCTGCTCGGAAGAGCGTAATTGTCGCGGTTCGTGCGATCATCTGATGGGTGAAATGCTCTAGCCAGGAAACACGAAGGGTATAGTCGCAGACCTGGGGATTGGGATATTGAACATGCGAATGGAGCCCTGCTCAGCTCTCCTTCCAGCTCATCGCTGAGCATCGCGGGATGGCCGCGTCTTCGCAGCATCACTTCCGGGAATTTCGCCTACACCCAATTACTTCACCGATATTCCAATTTGAGACGCCCCAGGGTCGATCATCGGATCGATCCTCCTTCGAGACGGCTACCGGCCCGGTCGCGGCAATGATTGACCGGACAATTCTCGTACATAGGGGATACACCAGTAGTCTTGCGAGAGAAATTGCGTTAGCGTAATTACACGGATGCAACTTGCTGTCGGAGTCTTGACTATGCCCTCAGTGCCAGGTAGCTGCCAGTTCCTTCATGATCTGAACGCCGATGGGACGGTGGATTCGATTTGTCTCGAGTGCTTTCAGGTCGCCGCCGATCACGCGGACAGGAGCGATCTGGAATTCTCAGAGTTTTTTCACGCCTGCCGTTGGCGATCCGATGCCTATAAGCGCACCTGGCCGGAGGAATCCGAAGAGTTGAAATCTGGGCGCGGATGACTGTTCGACCGATCGCGCCGTACCTTATCGAACGAAACCGTGGCAAATGCTGCTCTGCGTGTGGTCAAACCTTCCCGGAAGATTCCAAGCCCTCATTGAGCGTGGCATTTCGAAAACATGTGCAGGAGGTGCACGGAACCCAGAGCAGTGAGATCCGCGCTAGAACGAGGAAGGCGTCAGAAATCAGTAAAGTCGACCCATCGGACACGACCTGCTGAGCGACCTCACGTCGCCGCCAGGTTGTCGGGTTCAAGACGCACAAGCGCAACTGACTTTTCTGCGCTCTAACGCGTGGCGGCCCAGACGTGAAAGCTGTTGAACAGGAATTGGCAGCCCAGAATCAGCAGCCAGATGCACAGGGCAAAGCGCAGCGGCCGTCGTGGAATCCGCGTGCTCAGTACTGTTCCGCTCACCGCGCCCACCACTCCGCCTTCAATCAGATGCATCAGCAACGCGGGGTTCGAAGCGTGCGAAAACCAGTGCGCACCGCTGCCGATCAGCGAGACGATGAAGCCGAAAGCAATGTCGGTGCCGACCACCTGCGCGGGGGAAAGGGCGGTGAGGCTCAGCAGTGCGGCGCTGCCCAGCGCGCCTGCGCCTGCCGACGAAAAGCCCACTTCCGCGCCGACCGGAAACATGAGCCAGGAGAGGAGCGGGCTGCGATCGCGCACTTCGGAGTTCTGCCGAATCGGCCGGAACGAATAGAAGATCTGCCAGCTCGCCGTGCCGACGAGAATGGCGCCGAGTATCGCGTCGAGGGTGTTGTCTGATCGGGCGGAAACGAGATGCTGCAGAAAGAGCGAACCGAGAATCACGCCCGGCGCGCCGCCGAGCAGCATGTACCCGAGCGTGCGCCACGCTACATTGCGGCGGGCAATCTGCGCCGGCACCAGGATCAATTTGACGGCCGTCGCAAACATCAGCCCGATACCGACCGCAACCGCCGCGGGGACGTGCAGAAACAGCACCAGGATGGGCACCGTGATGGTGCCCGCGCCCACGCCGGTGAGCGCGATGAAGAGAGCGATAACGAAGCCGATCAGATATTCCACGCTGTTTCCCCGGTGCTACTCGAGTGAAGCAACCTTGCAATTACGCCGACGGCGCAGCCTGAATGTGAATGCCGCACTCGATCTTCACGCCATGCGCACCGGCCCAGCGGCCCGAGCGCGGATCGTTCGGATCAAGCGGCAGCGAGGTGCATGGCTCACAACCGATCGAAGAGTAGCCGCGTTCATAGAGCGGCAGGAGCGGAATCGAAAGCTCCTCGCAGGCGTACCACACGTCGCGCGTCGTCCAGGCGGCCAGCGGCGCAAGCTTCAACACCTGCTTGCCGCCAGGCAGCGAGAATGGAGCCGACTCTTCAAGAGCCGCGCGGCTCTTTGCCTGCTCACGGCGCAGCCCGGTGATCCACACGCGATAACCCGCAACGGCGTTGAAGAGCGGCTCGACCTTGCGCAACCCACAGCAGCGGTCCGGCGCCGACTGATAGAGCAGCCCGAACTCTGCTTCTTGTTCGGCGACCGTTTTTTCCGGGAGCAGGTTGATCAGATTGAGATTCCACTCCTTTGCGATGCGATCGCGGTAGGCGTATGTCTCTGCGAAGTGATAACCGGTATCGAGAAACAGCACCGGAATCTTCGGATCGATTGCGATGGCCAGCCTGGTCAGCAGGACATCTTCGGCCTGAAAGCTGCAGGTGAGGCAAACGTCGCCCTTGCCCGCCACTTCGCGAGCAAGCGTAGCGCGCACCGCGTCCAGCTTGGTTTTAACTTCCGCGGCGATTTCGAGTGTGCTCATCTTAGAGACCTGCCTTTTCAGAGGAGATAAAGATGCCCTTGCGCTGCAACAACTGGTGAACGGCGGAAACGGCATGCATTGATTCCGATGCGTCAATGCTGACCTGCTCGCCTTCCATGCGCGCGGTGAGCGTCAGGCCCTCGCTCGCATGCACCACCAGTGTGAGAAAGCCGGAGCGCGTCTGCTGGTCGGTCACAATCTGCAGCAGATTCGGATGACGTTGAAATGCCGCGTCCGCTGCTTCGACGCGACTTGTCACTACACTGACTGCGAAGAGTGCGCGCTCGATGGCGTTGATGACGCTGACCGGCCCGGAGAGCTCGAGCATGCCGCCGCGATGTCCCCAGCGCGATTCGCGCTCGCCTGCCGTCACCGGACCCCAGGCGGCCGACTCGTCTTCGATGCCGGTCGTCACGTCCGACGATGCCGCCGTCACCATGCCGGCGGCGACTGTCGCGTTGGTCTCCGAGTCGATAAGAATGAAGGCGCCGGTGCCGCGGTTCCTGCTGTAGAGATCGAGGGCGATGGGACGCAGAAGATTGAGCGAAACGGCACCGATATCGTTCATCTGCAACGTCTGCGCCGCTTCGTGGGCAAGCGTCGCCAGGTTGGTGCGGTAATCGATCGACGAGAGAAACGCCGGCACGGTATGGCTGGTGTGCTTGAGCAGATAACGGCGATTGAGATCGAGCGGCCGCTGATCCATCCACACCATCGCAGCCTTCACACTGCGCGCGACGGTCGCGGGCGCCTCCGAAGCAACGATGAGGTCGCCGCGGCTGATGTCGAGTTCGCGGTCAAGAACCAGCGTTACGGAGAGCGGGGCGATCGCTTCCTCCAGATCGCCATCCCAGGTCACAATGCGCTCGATCTTCGCGGTGCGATTCGACGGCAGCACAGTAATCGCGTCGCCTCGGCGTACTATTCCCGAGGCGATCTGCCCAGCGAACCCACGAAATGTGTGGTCGGGGCGAAGCACGCGCTGCACCGGGAAACGGAAAGGCGGGATCGCCGCGGACGAGCTTCCATCCCCTGACTGCGCGCTGCGCGTCTCCCGTACCGAGGGCAGCGACTCCAGCACTTCAAGCAGAGAGGGCCCGTGATACCACGGCATCGCGTGCGAACGATGCACAACGTTGTCCCCGACCAGCGCACTCACTGGAACAAAGATGCGCTCCACCGGAGTGCCGGTATCGGTAGCGATCTGATCGAGAACCTCGCGGAAATCGGCTTCGATGGCACGGAATGCGCCTTCGTCGTAGCCGATCAGATCCATCTTGTTTACGGCGACGATCACATGGCGTACGCGCAGCAGCGAGGCGATATACGCATGGCGGCGTGACTGGATGAGCACGCCCTTGCTGGCGTCGATCAGCACGATCGCGGCATCGGCCGTCGAAGCGCCGGTGGCCATGTTGCGCGTGTACTGCTCGTGGCCCGGCGTATCCGCAATGATGAATTTGCGTTTCGCCGTCGAGAAGTAGCGATACGCCACATCGATCGTGATGCCCTGCTCGCGTTCCGCACGCAGGCCGTCGGTGAGCAGCGCGAAATCAATCTGGCCGGGTGCAGTGGTTCCCTTGCCTTCGATCGACTTGACCTGATCTTCGTAGACCGATTGCGTGTCATAGAGCAGGCGGCCGATGAGCGTGGACTTGCCGTCGTCCACGCTGCCCGCGGTGGAAAAGCGCAGCAGGTCTTTTTCGCGTTCCTGCGCGAGAAAATCTTCGATGGAGAAGGTTGGCGAAGCGATGGCAGCCATTTAGAAGTAGCCCTCCCGCTTCTTGATTTCCATCGAGCCTTCCTGATCATGATCGATCACGCGATTGGCACGCTCGGAGGAGCGGAACGTAATGAGTTCCGCGATGATTTCGGGAATCGTCGTCGCATCCGAACGGATCGCGCCCGTGCAGGGGCTGCATCCCAGCGAACGCAGGCGGCACTTCACCATCTGCGGCCTCTCGCCGGAGCGGGCGACGAACTCCTGCTCGATGGGCATCAGCACCTCCTGCCCCGGACCGAATTGACGCACATACATGGGCCGTTCTTTCGCGAAGTAGAGATCGACCACCGGAATCTTTTCCTCGTGGATGTACTGCCACACGTCCATCTCTGTCCAGTTCGAAAGCGGAAATACGCGAATGCTCTCGCCGGGATGAATACGCGCGTTATAGAGATTCCACAGCTCGGGTCTTTGATTCTTCGGGTCCCATTGGCCGGCCGAGTCGCGGAAGGAGTAGATGCGCTCCTTGGCGCGCGATTTTTCCTCGTCGCGGCGGGCGCCTCCAAAGGCGGCGTCGAATCCGTAGTGGCGCAATCCGTCAAGCAGGGCCTGGGTCTTCAACAGGCCGCAGCAGCGCTTGGTATCGAGCGCAATCGGATTGGTACCGGCGGCGATGGCCGGTTCGTTACGCCAGACGAGCAGTTCGGCGCCGATGGAGCGGGCATACTCGTCGCGGAACTGCAGCATCTCGCGGAACTTGAAGCCGGTGTCAATGTGCAGCAGCGGAAATGGAATCGGGGCGGGATAAAAAGCCTTCTGCGCCAGGCGCAGCATCACCGATGAGTCCTTGCCGATGGAGTACAGCATGACCGGCCGCTCGAACTCCGACGCCACTTCGCGGAGAATGTGAATGCTCTCGGCCTCGAGGAGGCGCAGATGGCTCAGCCGCTGCTCGCGCGCCTGCGAACCAGAACGTGGGGATGACAAGTTAACAGATAATTCGCTCTCTGCGACCGGCATGGAATCCTCTTTGTTTAGGAGTTTCTGCTGAGGGCCGGCGCATAATGAAGACAAACCCGGCATTCAGCAACGGGTGCGTCTTCTGGATCGTTTTTGCTGGGAGATCAGAGACTAGCGCATACACCCGTCGAAGATGTTCGACAGGCAACAACACAGACAGCGCGGAGAAGTCCCGACCATGAATTGAATTATACAACATGAGGCTCAAATGGCTGCAGACCGGCTGATATACCTCGTGCTACAGCCGGTCTTCACGCGGCGGCTTTCCTGCCGTTCTTCAAAAGCCGGAGCCGCACCAGGCTCTCTGCAGTTGCGGTAATGGCTTCCTCGTTCGAGCGGGGTGTCCAGCCGAGCAGGCGCCGCGCCTTCTCATGGGTTGCGTTCTTGCGTTTGCCGAGTTCCGGCAGAATCAGCTTGATCGCCGGATCGCGCAATGAGGCCAGGCGCACCAGCCAGTTGGGCAGCTCACGGGCAGGCACGCGCCGGGCCGCTTCTCCCATGCGGCTCTTCAAGATCTGAGCGATCTCGCGCATCCACAGGAAATCGCCTGCAACTGCCAGGAAACGCTCCCCTTTCGCCGAAGGATGCGTCATCGCGCGGATGTGCAGGTCCACCACGTCGCGTACGTCGACGATTCCAAAGCAGAGTTTCGGGCTGCCGGGCAGAGCGCCATCCATGAGGCGCTGCACAATCAGGATCGAGGCAGAGTAATCGGCCCCGAGCACTGGACCAAACACGCCCACGGGATTGACAACCGCGAGTTCAAGGCCGCCGCCTTCTCTGGCCATGAAATCCCATGCTGCTCGCTCCGCCAGCGTCTTCGATTTCGTGTAGGGCGCCACGTCCCTGCCATCGAGATGGGTCCAGTAAGTCTCGTCGAAAGGCGCGCTTTGCGGCTCATATCCATAGCCGATCGCCGCGAAAGACGAAGTGAGCACAACGCGCTTCACACCCGCGTCGCGCGCCGCACGCAACACGCGAAGCGCCCCATCCCGCGCCGGCACAATCAGCTCGTCTTCATGCTTCGGAACACTTGGCGGAAGAGGCGACGCCACGTGCAGCACGTACTCGCAGCCGGCCACGGCTTCAGGCCAGCCTTTATCGCTGGTAAGATCAGCGGCCACGAAGGAAAGCCGACCGCCCGGCTCCGCTCCAGCCTCCTTGAGCAAGGCACGCGCATCGCCCTCTCGCTTCAAAGTGCGCACCGTAGTCCGCACCTGGTGGCCGGCTGCAAGCAGCTGCAAAATCGCGTGGCTTCCGATAAAACCCGATCCCCCCGTCACCAGAACTTTGCTCATCTCCGTTGCCTCTCATGCTTCCGCCGCGCCCGGATTCCGCTCGCGAGAAGTCTATCAGCTTAGATCGAACGTTCATTCTAATCGATGCAGAATTTAAATTTCCGCTCTCTGCCGGACTTGCCTATTCGTCTGCGATCGCCTGCCAGACGGTCTCTGCGACCTTCTCCAGTGTGGCGGTCGAAAAGGCCCTGGAGGCTTTCGCCAGCCGAGCAGCCAGGCCGAGGGTGAGAGCATCGATAGCTTCGGCGGGGAGGTCCTTAAGGATTCCTCCCTTCTTTTTGGGCTGCAGCCACTTGAGAATGCGGTCGCTCTCGGCATCCGCAGGCTCTTCGCCCATGATGCCGGTGGCGCAGTAGGGTGAGTTCAGGTACTGGTCGAGAAAGCGAGTCTCCTTGCGGTGCATGCGATAAAAACGATAGGCATTCATCCAGACGCGCAAAAGCGCCTCACGCGGAGACTCCTGCTCAGAGAAGCCTTCGAAGAGAATCTCACGCTTGATGGACACAACGCGCTGATACACCGCGCGGATCAACTCGTCCTTGCTGGGAAAGTAGTGATAGATGACGCCCGGACTCGCACCGGAGCGTTTTGCCAGCACAGACATGGGAGCGTCGTGAAAGCCGCGCTCCACGATCAGATCGAGCATCGCCTTCAAAATCGCTTCCCGTTTGTCGCGTTTGCCGCTCATCTTTCCGCCAGCGCGCCCCAGTAGAATGCTCATTCTAACACCGTGCGGAATTGCGCCTGCCTGCTTCATCTACGATGGGAAGAAGCAGATCAGGCTTCGCGCACCGTGCCCTTCAAGTCCAAACTCGGGCAGAACTTCCTCGTCGATCCGCAGGCAGCGGAGCGGATCGCCGCGGCATTGGGGGACCTGTCCGGTCGCACCGTGGTGGAGATCGGGCCGGGCCGAGGAGCGATCACCGGCGGGCTCGCCAGCCGCGCCGGGCATGTGATTGCCGTCGAACTGGATCGGGAGCTTGCAGCACAGCTGCGTGCGCGGTTTGCACCGGAGCGGGTCACGGTAATCGAGCGCGACGTTCTGGAGTTCGATTTGGACGCGGCGGCATCGGAAGCGGGCGGGCGTCTGTGCGTGGCCGGCAATCTGCCGTACTACATCACCTCGCCGATCCTGCTGAAACTGGCGGCGAGCCATAAGGGGCTGGAGACAGCCGTGCTGATGGTGCAGCGCGAGGTGGCCGAGCGCGTCACGGCCGGGCCCGGCTCGCGGGACTTCGGCCTTCTCTCCGTCACCGTCCAGATGTACGGACCGGTTCAGCCGCTTTTCACGCTGCCTCCGGGAGCGTTTTCTCCGCCTCCCGAGGTCTATTCCACCGTCTTTCGGTGGCGATTCGCGCCACGATTTGCCGAGTTGGGCGTCGAAGAAGAGAGCTTTCTTCGGTTCGTGCGGCAGGCATTCGCGCAAAAGCGCAAGACTCTGGCCAACAACCTGCGGGCTGCGGGAGTTGCACCCGGCGCGGCGGCCGCGGCCCTGGAGAAGGCTGCTATCGACCAGCGGGTGCGGGCAGAGAGTCTTCCGATCGATGCACTGGCGGAGCTTTGGCAGGCACTTGCGGAGCAGCAGTCCACCTGACGGGTTGAGCTGCAGCTGGGAAGAGGCGGCCACAGCGCGTAAGCTAAAGGAGATACCGGCGCAGCGCGTGCGCCTGCCGGAGGGGGCGGGGTCGGTTCCGGCAAGCCCAAAAGCATCGCCGCGCATCTGTTAGCTCAGGAACGAAATGAACCCAACGGTTTCACAAGCACGGCATCGCTCCTTTGAAGAGACGCTGCTTACCGCGCGGCGCACCATGCTGATGAGCGAAATTCTGAAGCTGGCCATCGACAGCTTCAAAGCCAGCAAGACCCGTTTCGCCCTTACAGCGCTCGGCATGGTGATCGGGACGGCGTCGGTGATCCTGGTGGTAACCATTGGTTTGACCGGCAAGCAGTACGTGCAGGAGCTGATCCAGAAGATCGGCACCAATGAGATCGAAATCGAATACGCCGGCGGAGGAACAACGCCTTCGGAGCAGGTGCTTTACAACGACTACCTCACCCGCGACGACGAGAAGGCGGTCGACGAACAGGTGCCGGGCATCATGTACTCGTCGCCCGTAGTCGCCATGCACGAACGCATCAGCTTCGGCGGCGGCATCGTAAAGGACACGCTGGTGCTGGGCGTGAGCCCGGACTACCAGCACATTCGCAATCTCATCGTGACATCCGGGCGATTCATGGACCAAACGGACGATACGGCCCACTTTCACTGCGCGGTGGTTACGCAGATCTTTGCGAGAGAGCGGTTTGGCAACGACGATGAGGCGGTCGGCCAGACCTTCGAGATTCAGGGCATCCCCTTCACCATCATCGGCGTGTTCAAGGAGGCCGTAAGCGACTTTGGGCAATCAGAGATCGCGGACGAGACCGTCCTCGTTCCGTTTTCCGTGGCGCGTTACTTTACGGGAACCGAAAATGTGCACCAACTGTATTTCTCGGTGCGCAACATGAACGAAGTCACGGATACCGAGAACGAGATCCTACGGATCATCCAGTCGCGGCACCGGCCCAACTCGGTCTACAAGCCGCAGGACCTGAAGGCGCTGCTGACCACCGCGGCACAGATCGCCGATGCGCTTACCGCGGTGCTGGTGCTGGTGGCGGCTGTGACGCTCGCTGTCGGCGGCGTGGGCATCATGAACATTATGCTGGCTACGGTGCGCGCCCGCATCCGTGAGATCGGCATCCGCAAGGCGCTGGGCGCAACCTACCGCGAGATCAAGTTGCAATTCCTCACAGAGGCGATCATCATTTCGCTCACTGGAGGTGTGGTCGGAACCATCGTCGGGCTAACCGTGCCGCTCTCCATTCGCTTCTTTACCGATTACAAGCTGCCGATTTCTCCGCTCTCGGTGCTCATCGCCCTCAGCGCAGCCACCGCGGTCGGAGTGATCTTCGGCACCGTACCGGCGACCCGCGCGGCGCAGATGGACCCGGTCGAGGCGCTCAAGTATGAGTGATCTGGAACGGCGCAAGGAAGACGGAGATCTCGATAAACAGGCGCAAGGTCCAAGCCTGACGCTGCTTTATACGATGATCGCGCTGGCTCTCGTTACGGCGATCGTGCTTGCCGGGCTGATTGTGCTGCCGTTCTACCACAGGCATTAGGGGACGCGTCTAGGAAGACGCTTCGCCGCGATCCGGCAACACTTTGGCACGATCGGCAATCAGTACCGGGATGCCGTCCACGACCGGATAGGCACGGCGACAGGAGCCGCAGACCAGCCGCGAATCCTCCAGATGCAGATCGGCTCTGCAGGCCGGGCAGGCCAGCTCGTTCACAACCGAAGGATCGAAATGGATTGGCATGGTGAAATGGGCCATTGGCGCGAGACCGCGCCCGGCTTACTGAATGATCGCGTCGGGCCCGTCTGGATGCGGATGAGGATTGCGCCGTGAACGGGTTGCGAACTCCTGCTCGATGCGCTGGTTGGTGCCCGCGCGCGCAAACTCATACGCTACGCGAACACCGTTATAGATTGCGTTGTCGTTCGAGGAGCCGTGGCCGATGATGCAGACTCCGCGCACGCCGAGCAGCGGCGCACCGCCGTATTCGGTGTAGTCGAGCCGCCGGCGAAAGTCATTGAAGGCCCGGCGCGACAGCAGCGCGCCCACCTGGGCGGTGACAGTGCGGGTGAGCGATTCGCGCAACACTTCGCGGACAAAGCGGCCGATGCCCTCGCTGGTCTTGAGCGCGACATTGCCCACAAAGCCATCGCACACAATCACGTCCGCGTGACCGTTGAAGATGTCGCGGCCTTCCACGTTGCCGATGAAGTGAATCGGCAGAGCCTTCAGCAGCGGAAGCGCTTCGCGCGTGAGCTCATTGCCCTTGGTCTCTTCTTCACCAATGGAAAGCAGGCCCACCCGCGGCTGGTGAATCTTGAGAACGCTGCGGGCGTACATTTCGCCCATCACGGCGAACTGCTCGAGGTTGTGCGCCTTGCAGTCCACGTTCGCTCCCACGTCGAGCAGCACGCAGGGTTTTTCCTTGGAGGTGGGCATGGGGGTGGCCAGCGCCGGCCGGTCGACGCCGGGCAGCGCGCCCAGCACCATTTTCGCTGTAGCCATGGCGGCGCCAGTATTGCCTGCGGTCACAAAACCCGCAGCCTTGCCCTCGCGCACCAGCTTGAGGCCGACGCGCATAGAGCTGTCCTTCTTGGTGCGGACAGCGTGGGCGGCCTTCTCTTCCATGCCGATCCGTTCCGAGGCATGGTGAATAACGATGGGCAGCTCTTCGTTTTCGAGATGCTCGTCGAGCAGATCGCGGAGCTCGGGCGCGGGGCCAACCAGGTGCACTCGTACAGGCAGCGCGCGGCAGGCAAGAATGGCTCCCCGGATCTCCGGTTCGGGAGCTTTATCGGAACCGACGGCGTCAAGCGCGATGTCGTAGAGCATGGCTCTGGAGGCTACTTGGTTTCCTTCACTTCCAGAACAGCGCGGCCCTTATACTCACCGCACTTGGGGCAGGCGCGATGAGGCAGTTTCTTCTCGTGACAGTTGGGACACTCAGAGAGCCCGCTGGCGGAAAGAAAGTCGTGGGCGCGGCGATTGGCGGTGCGGCGCGTAGAGTGGCGCCTTTTCGGATTCGGCATTGCAATTCCTTTCGTTCCCCACTCACAGGAGCACCGTGCAGGCTTTTTCTCTCCCGCATACACCGGCTATACCGCTCTGAATGGCGAACCCCTCCCCGCGGGAGAGCTTGATTCTTCAGGACTTAATCCTGCTGCGCAACCCGGCCAGCGCTTCCCAGCGGGGGTCCGCAGGACCCGCTTCGCAGGAACAGGGCTGGTGATTCCGGTTTGCACCACAGCGGGGGCAAAGTCCCTTGCAGTCGGGCTTGCACAGCGTTCTGACCGGCAGGGACAACAGCACCTGCTCGCGCAGCACATCCTCAAGCGCAAGACTGTCTTTCTGATAATAACCGATTTCCGTTTCCGGCGCTGAAATGGCGCGTTCGCCCATATCGGAATCGACGCCCACCGGCCGGAAGATGAGGTCGAACTCCGCAGCCAGCGGAACCGCGACCGGCTCAACGCAGCGCGCGCAGGGCACCAGAACCGTGCCGGAAAAACGGCCTTTGAGCCGGATGTCTGCGACGACCTGCTTCGGACCGCGGTGTTCGTGGATGACTTCGGCGCGGCCCGCGGCGGCCAGGGGGCCGGATTGCTGAATTTCGTCCCCGAAGCCGATGGCATCAGGCGCAAGCTGAAGATCGAACTCGACCGGTTCCTTTTCGAGCTCGCTTACATGGAACTCCATATTCAAAGCCTAAAACACGCCGGACGAAATGGGAAATGGCGGCTGTCCTCACGCTTTTCCCGCCCCGGTCGGTCCCGGCGACTTCCCTTCAGGAGCCATTCAGCCCCCCGTCCGGCCCCCCGCTCGTGTACCTTGGATGGGAACCAAATCACCCATTCTTCGGTAACGTTTACGGAAAGGGCTATTCATGAACAGACGAAAATTTCTTGGCGCCGCGGCAGCCGCGATCCCGGCAGGGCCTGCGCTGCTCAGGCTTGGCGGACAATCCGCATCCGGCCAGACCGCAGCTCCTCAGCCCACGCCAGTCTCTGGCGGCGACGGCAAGCTGGTTCCCCGCTTTGGCGATCAACGCGACTGGTGGTTCCAAAAACGCTTCGGCCTGTTCGTGCACTGGGGCCTCTACTCCATTGCCGGCTGGCATGAGCAGTTGGAATGGCGCGGTGGCGTGCCCCGTGCCGAGTACGAAAAGCTCTTTCAGAAGTGGAATCCGCAACACTACTATCCGGACGCCTGGCTCGACATGGCCGAGTCGGCGGGGATGGAGTACATCTGCTTCACGACCAAGCACCACGAAGGCTTTTGCCAGTGGGATACGAAGCTGACGGACTTCAACACCATGAAGACGCCGTATGGAAAGGATGTCCTGCGGCAGCTTGCCGACGCCTGCCATCGCCGCAACTTTCCGCTGTGCCTCTACTATTCGGTCGTTGACTGGCACAGCCCGCTCTATCCCAACCAGGGCCGATCGCATGAGCTGCAACCGCAGGCAGGCGATCATCCCGATATTACGAAGTACGTCGAGTTCGTCCGCGGCCAGGTGCGCGAGCTGTGCACGAACTACGGCAAGATCAGCGGATTCTGGTGGGACATGAATGTCACCGGGGTTCGCGATGCATCGATCAATGCGATGATCCGGCAACTGCAGCCTGCGGCCGTGATCAACAACCGCGGCTTCGACGAAGGCGACTTCGGCACGCCGGAACGCGATTACAACCGCAGCTACGATCAGCCGCTCAGCTTCGAACAGCGGATCGAGGCCTGCCAGTCCGTAGGCATGGAGAGCTGGGGTTATCGCAAGGAGGAGGATTACTACAGCCTCCGCTATCTGACATCGAGCATTGCGAAGTACCGCGCCCGCGACGCGAACTATCTGCTAAACGTGGGCCCTGACGCGGACGGCGTAATGCCCGCGCAGCCTGCAGAACTGCTGCATCGCATCGGCGCGTGGTACAAGCCGGTGCGCGAATCGTTCGATGACGCAGCGCCGGTTTCAGCGCTCACTGGCAACCGCAACGTGCTGTTGACGCGGAAGGGCAACAGCCTTTACGTGCATCTATACCAGCCGCCCGATGGTGGAGAAGTCCGGCTGCGTCCGCTGGCGCTGGCGCCGCAACGCGCGGTTTTGCTCAATGATGGACGCCCCGTGGAATGGCAGCTCGACATCGCCCCGATGGAGTGGACCGATCACAAACCGTATCTGCGGTTACACAAACTCCCAGTGGAAGAGTTTGCCCAGACCACGATGATTGTTCGTCTCGATTTCGCGAGCCTCGTCACATAACTGCGCGAGGCTCAGTTTCCCCGTGCTACACTCCCGGCACACATTCACTCGTGAGGTGTCCGGCATGAAACGTGTGGCTTTGCTCTTTGTCTTCGGCTTTTCTCTTGGACTGTACGCACAGGATCAAAAACCGCCCGCGACGTTGCGCGGTGTCCTCCAGGAAGAGCTCAAGACGACACATGACAAGGAAAACTGGTTTGTGCCGGCGAGCAATGCTGTGGAGGGGCTTACGGCAGAGCAAGCCCGGTGGACGCCGCCGGGTGGAGGCCACTCGGTGGGCCAGCTCGCCTATCACCTCTGGTTCTGGGACAGCCGCTCGCTTGCAACCTTCAAGGGCCAGAAGTCCCCAGCTTTCAGCGGCAACAACGATGAAACCTTCAACAACTTCGACGCTGCGCAGTGGGATGATCTGGTGAAGAAGCTTAACCAGGTTCTCACCGATTGGGACAATGCTGTCGCGTCGGCCGATGATGCCACGCTGGCGGCCAACGCCATGCTCATCGCCAATGTGGCCACACACAACGCGTACCACATCGGCCAGATTCTCTACGTGCGCAAATTGGAAGGCGCCTGGGACCCGAGCAAAGGCGTGCGTTAGAGCGGATTCACCGTTGATGCCCCCTTACTAGCATAGTGGTTCGTTTTCATTGCGATTCGATCGAAAGCAGATCCGGACGCAAGCGAATCCGATTCAGTGCAGCACTAATCTAAGTGATTAGATCGGCTATGATCGGTCTGGCGGGGCGCGCTCGCCATCCCTCGCTGCGAAAACTCCCAAATTCCTGAGGCATCTTCGATGAAACACCTGAAGTCGTTCCTATTTGGCGCCGCGTTCGTTGGCGCTTTGTTTCCCGCCGAGTTGCTCCCTGCCCAACAAACCATTACCGGGTCCGCCGCTTTTGCCGACTGGAGTCAGCAGAAGCCTGGCGTGATGCGCAAAATCACTTCAGCCGATCTGCCGGCGCCCTATGCGACGCAATCCGTCGACAACGGGCCGCAGGTGATCAGCCGTCCCAAGGATGCGTGGCCGATTGCTCCGCCCGGATTCAAAGTGGAGCTCTATGCCGGCGGCGATGCGGCTACTCCCATGCAGCGCGCCGATGACGTCCGCAAGACCTACGGCCCCACTTCCGGTACGTTCGTGATGCCGCGGGTCCTTCGCACGGCGCCAAACGGCGACCTGTTTGTGGCCGACTCGCAGGCCGGATCGATTTTTGTGCTGCGCGGCGCCACTGCTGACGGTAAAGCGCAGACAGCGAGCCAATTTGCCACCGGGCTCGATCATCCTTTTGGTATCGCGTTTTATCCGTCCGGACAAAATCCGAAATATATTTACGTGGGCACCGCCACACAGATTGTGCGCTTTCCCTACAAGTCCGGCGAATTGAAGGCCGAAACGAACACGCCGGAAACCATTGTGCCCAATATCCCGGGATATGCGCAGTTGCGCGGCGGCGGCCATTGGACGCGCGATGTGGTGTTCACGGCGGACGACAGGCACATGCTCGTCTCCGTGGGCAGCGGATCGAATATCGATGACCCTGACACGCATCCGCGCGAGTTTCATCGCGCCGACGTGCTGGAATACACGCCCGACGGAAGATTTGTCGAAGTCTATGCGTATGGGATTCGCAACTGTGTCGGTGAGGCAATCAATCCTACCACCGGGCAACTCTGGTGCTCCACCAACGAGCGCGACGCGCTGGGCAGTAATCTTCCGCCGGACTATGTAACTCACATCGAAGAAGGTGGCTTTTACGGATGGCCGTGGTATTACATCGGCGCGCACAAAGATCCCCGGCTTCCCGAACCCTGCGCCGACGGCACCGGCCCGAATCCGCAGTTGACGGCTCCGCTCTCGACCGCGCAGGCCATGAGCTGCAAGCGTGTGGATCTCTCATCGAAGGTGCTTACGCCGGACGTTCTGGTGCAGCCGCACATGGCTTCCCTGGAGGTGACCTTCTACCCCACGCACATCACGGGATTCCCTGCTGAATATGATGGCTACGCATTTGCCGCCGAACATGGATCGTGGAATCGCGCACGGCGGGGCGGATATGAAGTGATTATGATCCCGATCAAGAACGGCAAAGCGACCGGAGCCTACGAGGACTTCCTCACCGGCTTCGTGACTCCGGAAGGCCAGGTGTGGGGCCGGCCGGTTGGCGTTGCCGTTGGCCACGACGGCGCGCTCTATGTGTCCGACGACGGCTCGCGCAGCATCTGGCGGATCGTGTACACGGGCAAGTAGAGCTTCGCAAGAAGCAATCGAAGGCAGCCGCAGGTGGCTCTGCGAGCTGCCTTCGCTTTTTGTGCAGAGGCCTCCCTAACTCGCAGAAACTTCTTGACTTAAGGCGCCGATTTTGATATAATACTAAAGTGCCTTTGCGCACAAATCTTCTCTTAGAGGCTCATGATGGAGATCACGATGCCACAGACTGAAAATGCAGTGGAAGGCTTCTTTCGTGCCTATGAAGACAACATCAACTCCGGCGACGTCGCGGCGCTGGTCGCGCAATTCGCAGATGTGTTCTTGGCCGCCAATCCTCAGGGAGCGCAACCGGTGCGCGCGAGCGATTTTGCCCTCGCGCTGCCAAAACGGAAGCAGCTCTTTGACAGGCTTGGCTGTCAATCCACATCTCTGGTGGCTCTGTGGCCCACTACACTCGATGCGCGCTACACGCTGGCTCGAACACGGTGGCAGATGACCTTCGGCAGCTCAGGGAGCGAGCCACAGGAGATTGTCGTCGATTCTCACTTCATCGTCGACACAAGCGGCGATGCCTTCAAAATCATCTTCTATCTCGCCAATCAGGACATTATGGAGATCCTGAAAGAGAAAGGCATTGCGACAGGCGCAGCTCGAGAGAGCGCATTTACGCAGCGCGCCGCAAAGTTTTGAAGACGTCAGCACAGATATTCCGGACTTTGCCGCGGCTTCTCGTATCCCGATAGAGTGGCAGTATGCCCGTGCCGCTGCCCACTTCTGCCCACTCGCCCGCGGCCGGTCCTGCATGGGCAAAGGAGCTGCGTGCGCTCATTGCGCTCGCGGTGCCCGTGGTGTTGAGCGAACTGGGCTGGATGGCGCAGGGCGTCGTCGACACCATCATGGTGGGTCGACTGGGTCCGGCAGCGATTGGGGCCGTCGCTTTGGGCAATGCCGTCTGCTATACGCCTTCGCTGTTTGGTGTCGGCCTGATGCTGGGATTAGACACGCTGGTAGCGCAGGCTTATGGACGCGAAGACCATGATGAATGCCATCGCTGGCTGGCGCAGGGCGTTTATGTGGCGTGCATCGCCACACCCTTGATCATGGTGCTGATCGGTCTGGCGAGCCTTGGCTTCACACGGTTCGGCATCACGCCGGACGTAGCCGCGCCGGCCAGCCGCTATCTGAGCCTGCTGAACTGGGGCACGCTGCCCTTGCTGCTTTATGCGGCGACGCGCCGCTATCTGCAAGGGGTCGGCCAGGTTCGCGTGATCACGGTCAGTTATGTGCTCGCGAACCTGTTGAACTGGTTCGGGAATTGGGTGCTGATTTACGGCAAGCTTGGCATGCCGGCTCTTGGCGTGCGCGGATCGGCGATCTCCACGGTGGCGTCGCGCGTGCTGATGGCGCTGGTACTGCTTGGCTTTGCCTGGCGATACGAACGCCAGCGCGGCCATCCGCTGTTTCGACACTGGGCTGCTCCCCAGATTGCGCGGCTGAGACACCTGGCGCGGCTCGGGCTGCCGGCAGCTGGTCAGATTCTGCTCGAAGTCGGCGCGTGGAACCTCGCCACGTTTGCAGTGGGTTATCTGAACCCCGTAGCGCTGGCCACACATCAGATCGTGCTCAACTACGCCAGCATTACCTACATGGTGCCGCTGGGAATCTCTGCAGCCGCAGCAGTGAGCGTGGGCCACGCAGTGGGCGCGGGCGATGCCCCACGCGCCCGCCGCGCCGGCTGGCTCGCGCTCGGGTTGGGAACCAGCTTTATGCTGTGCGCGGCGGTGGTCTTCCTGACGGTGCCCGCACCGTTGATCAAGCTCTACACCTTCGACCCGCGCGTGCTTGCCGTGGGCCCTGGTCTGCTCGCCATCGCGGCCGCATTCCAGGTGTTTGACGGTATCCAGACGGTCTCCACCGGAGCGTTGCGCGGGCTGGGCGAGACGCGCATCCCTATGCTCGCCAACCTGGTGGGCTACTGGGTGCTGGGCCTCCCGCTCGGTTTCTTTCTTTGCTTTGGATTGAGACAGGGGATTCACGGACTGTGGATCGGCCTGACGCTTGCATTGATCGTCATTGCCACGACGCTGCTGATCCGATGGCGCCGCGATGCGAATCGCGTAGTATCGGGCGCACACGAGACGGCAGCCGATTCGATCCAGTGAGCCTGTCGTCGACTCGTTTCATCGGTCCGTTATCCGCGGCGCGTGGGTTCGTTGTCTGCGGCGCGTGGATCTATCGGCTGGCAAGAGCTGGAAACGCCGCCTGGTTGCGACCAACGTGCGGCGCAATTCATCAACAGAGCGGAGGGTGCTATGGTAGCCTCCGGTTAGAGATGGTCTGGTTCGCTCGGCGGGCGTATTGCCCGGATGCGCCGGCCCGTCCGAGTGCCGCGATCGATATCCAGATCCGAGACCGTTCCTGGGAGAAGCACACACATGAGCGCCGTCAAGTATGACATGGTTATCATCGGCTCAGGACCTGCCGGGCAGCGCGCTGCCGTGGCCGCAGCCAAGATGAACAAGCGCGTGGCGGTGGTGGAGGCGCGCTCTGTGGTGGGAGGCGTGTGCATCAACACTGGAACCATCCCCTCCAAAACCATGCGGGAAGCTGTGCTGCACCTCTCGGGCTATAACTACCGCACGCTGTACGGAATCAACTACCGCGTCAAGGAAAAGATCACGATGGCAGACCTGGCGTTCCGCGTTCAGGCCGTGATCAAGACGGAAGTGGATGTGACCGAGGCGCAGCTTTCACGCAATGGCATCGACGTAGTCCATGGTATCGCCCGCTTTCTGGAACCGCATAAAGTTCTGGTCGAGGGGCCACACACGGACGTAACGCTCGAGGCCGACAACATCATCGTCGCGGTAGGAACCAAGCCCGCCTGCTCACCGAAGGTGCCCATCAACGGCCGCACGATTATCAACAGCGACCAGGTTCTGGAACTGGCGGAGCTGCCCCGCACGATGATCGTGGTCGGCGGCGGCGTTATCGGCGTTGAATACACTTGCATGTTCGCGGTGCTTGGCGTGCGGGTGACGCTCATTGAAAAGCGCGATCGCCTGCTCGAGTTCGCCGACCGCGAGATTATCGAAGCTCTCAGCTATCATCTCCGCGACAGCCGCGTGACCATGCGGCTGGGCGAAGAGCTGGAGAGCGTGGAAGAACCTACGCCAGGCACCGTCGTCGCCAACCTCATGAGCAAGAAAAAAGTTTCGGGCGACGCACTGCTTTACGCCATCGGCCGGCAGGGGGCCGTCGACGAGTTGAATCTGCCCGCCGCTGGTCTTGAGGCGGACAATCGCGGACGTATCGCGGTGGACGAGCACTACCAGACGAAGTCGGATCATATCTTCGCGGTGGGCGACGTTGTCGGTTTCCCTTCGCTGGCGTCGGTCTCTATGGAGCAGGGGCGTATCGCAGCTTCATGGGCCTTCAACGATCACGCGGTCACGACAAACCCCGGTTTTTATCCGTACGGCATTTATACGATTCCCGAGATCAGCTTTATCGGCAAGACCGAGGAGCAGCTCACCGACGAAGATGTTCCCTATGAAGTGGGCATGGCCTACTACCGCGAGGTGGCGCGCGGGCAGATTCGCGGCGATACGACGGGACGGCTGAAACTGATCTTCCATCGCGATACGCGCAAGGTGCTGGGCGTTCATATCATCGGCGAAGGCGCCGCCGAGCTGGTGCACATCGGCCAGGCGGTGATGACGCTGAATGGCACGGTGGACTACTTTATCGACACTGTGTTCAACTATCCCACGCTCGCCGAGTGTTACAAGGTCGCGGCATTCAATGGGCTGGGGCGGCTGCACCGGTATCAGGGATAACTTTCTCAGGCGCACGGACTGCATGCACGATCGTTTCGATCAGATTGCGCCGCAACATCTCTCCGTTCCCCAAGGGGGCTTTCATGACACGCGCTATCGGAATCGTGATCACCGAACACATTGTGGCCGGCAGACTCGAGGAGCTGGAGCTCGTCGGCAAGGTGCTGCGATATCCGGATGATCCGGAGGCGATGGACGCGCTCATCGCAATTCCCGGCGGAGAATTGATCCAATTACTGGCAACACAGGTGAGCGAACTCGCAGCGGAGAGTGGCGGAGCGGTGGACGCCATCGGCGTGGCGGTGCCCGGCATCGTGCGGCACGGGGTGGTGGAAGACTCACCCAATCTGCCGCAGATTAAAGGCATGCGGATGGCCGAGGAACTGAGCCGTGAACTCACTGCACGGGGCATCCAGGCGCCGGTCTCGGTGGTGAATGATGCGGATGCGATTGCCGCCAGCGTAGCTGCGACGCACGGCCGGTTCAACAAGCTGACGCGCGTGTGGACCATCGGCAACGGGATCGGCTATGGACGGTGGCCTTACGTGGAAGGCGTGTGGGAGGGCGGACACATCACCGTGACCCTCGATCCCAAAGAGCGCTATTGCGGCTGCGGCGGCGTGGGCCATCTGGAAGGAATCATGGGCTACCGAGCCATGCGCATGCGGTTTCTGGATCTCGAGCCAGAAGAGGTTTTCGCCAACGCGAAAAAAGGCGACCAGCGCTGCCGGGAGTTTGTGGACCTGTGGCACCGGGCCCTGGCCGCGGCTACGGCCTCGTTCATTCATCTCGCCGGACCGGGAAAGTTCTACTTCACCGGGCACAACGTGCGCTTTCTGGAGCTGCCGCTGTTGCGCAGCCATCTGGAGACCATGGTGCGCATGAGCCCGCTGCAGAGCTTCTCGCTCGAGATTCTGCCGCAGAACGACGAAACCGCGCTGCTGGGCGCGGGCGTGAGCGCCACGCGCGCGGTCGGCGGCTAGAGCGGTTCCACAGTTCATGTGCCCTTGGAACTGCGGAAGGTGGCATTTTTTGAGGAAAATGCTACTTTGCAGCGGCGGCTTCTGGATATTGCAACTGTGAAACCGCTGTAGGCTATCGGCTCTCCTCAATACTTGCGAAGGTAAGTCTGCGAGAGGCGATCGTGCCAGGAGAGATGGTCTTCGTCGAAGATCGACCAGACGATCCCGATACCCACGGGCAAAACGGAAAGCACCATTGCCGCCAGCCGAGCGATGCGCTGCCGGCGTACCGGCTGCTGGCCCTCAAGGGTGCAGAGGCCAACGCGCGCATAGCGCATGCCGGGGGTCGCACCGAAAAAGGTCAGGAACAAGGCGAGGTAGAGTGCGCCCGCCAGAAGCAGAGCGAGCGCCGCGCCAAACTCCATCACGCGCAGGCTGGGTAGTTCTGCAAATTTCGTGATGACAGGAATCGCCACGCCCAGAACGGATCCGGCTACGAGCGCGCCGTCGACGACCGCGGCCAGCAGGCGCCGGCTGACAGCCGCCTGCTCAATGACGGGCGCCTTCTGCACCTCCGGCGCGTCTTCGGGCAAGGTCTCCGGTTGCGCGTCCAAGCGCATGCCGGACCAGGTCGGCCCGTTCCACGCCGGCGCCGATGCCGCCATCGCAGCCTGATCCACCTCCGGGTCAACGGAGATGGTGCCGGGATCCACTTCGAAGATGCTCAACTGCGATCCCAGCTCGTCGACCGCGATCGGCCCTTCGGCGAGCCGCGGGCGCGCCTTGCGTGTCGCCACCAGCTCGCGCGGAAATTCGATGAGGTTGGCAGCGATGGGTTGGGCCGGCTCGACGACTTCCAGTACCTGCGCTTCCGCAGCGAAGGATCCGACTTCGGGCCACTCTGGAACACCGGAGTCAACCCGCTCGGCTGCATGCCGGCTCCGCCCTGCCAGTGGCTCGGGAATGCGCACAGGCAGTTCCGGTTCCCAGCGGATGGCGTAGGGTTGTTCTCCCGAAGGCTGCACCGGATGCGGCTCCAGCTGGGGCATTTCGAATTCCAGAACCGTGGCGGCCCCGGCGATCTCTTCCCGCTCCGCGATGCCCATTGCCGTCGCCGCAGGAGCGCTCTCGGCCACCGAGGCAGCCTCAAGGCTGTCGAGCACAGATTGCGCCTTTGCCTGCGCCTCCTGCGCGGCGCGCGACGCGGCCTCGGCCGCGAGAATGGCCGCGCGGGCCTCGTTGGCCAGCATCTCGCTATAGGTGGGCGCCTTGGCGTAGCGTGCCGCCACGCGCGCAGCCGCCTGCGCCGCACGGCTGGCGGGAGTCGGCCGGTTCTCCAGCTCAACCTGGGGTTCCGTGCCCAGAGGAGCCTTGCGGATCATGTGCGCGGCGACGCGACGGTTGACTTCCTGCTTCCACGACGATGACAGATTGACCGATGTGCTCAAGGCGCCTGTTTCCCTTCGACGCGACGGCAGGCCCGGCAAAGAGGTGCCGCCGCAGTTCGGGTCCGGGCTGACTCCCATAACGGAACATGGCCAGCACGGACACTGCTCTCAAATTGAGGTGGAGATTTCGCGGAGGAAGACAGACCCGGCATCGCCGCGTGGATTGCGCGTGAACCGCCAAGCGGTTGGATTGACCGTCTTTTGTCTGCTGCCAGAGCTACGCGGTGCGCGTCCCAATGAAAGACCACTTGGTTTGTTATGCTGAGCCTTAAGCCGAGCTTGATTTCAGGATGCGTCCTCGTACTTTAGTAATTATCACGCTGCTGGTTGCATGTCACCTGCGAGGGCAGGGGCAGGGGTTAACCAACGAGTTACCCAGGCCCCAGACGGCAGCTACACAGCAAATTGGAGCGCCGCCTGAATCGTCGTCCGCACTGCCGGACGATCCGGGCCAGGAGCTCGTGCCGGTTGCGCAGCCGGAGCCCTCTCCGCGGGCAGGCATGCCCATTGATTGGGAGGCGAAGCAGCAGGACTGGGCCGGCGATGTGGTTACGCTGACCGGCGATGTGGTGTTTCACTATCACGGCTATGTGGTTCGCGCCGACAAGGTCACTTACAACCGAACAACCACTGAGCTCGAGGCAGACGGACATCTGCAGGTTGCCGGTGGCCCCAATGATGTGCTGATCAACGCCTCGCACGGTGACATGCGGCTGAACATGCACACCGCCCGCTTCTACGACGTGAACGGTTCGCAGGGAATACGGACTGCGGGACACACCGTGGTGTACTCGACAACAAACCCCTTGCTGTTCTCGGGCCGGGTGCTGTTGCAGACCGGCGAGGGCAGCTACCGCATTGTCGATGGGACGATGACCAACTGCCGCCTGCCGCATCCGGACTGGCGGATCATCGCCCGCTCCATTCAGCTCGAAAACGACGAGGCATCCACGAAGAATGCCGGCTTCGAACTCTTCGGGGTTCCCATCTTTTACTTTCCTTACCTGCAGCATCCTAAGGACGAGACCGGGCGCGTCACCGGGCTGCTTACGCCGGTGATCAGCAACGGTTCGTCGATCCGCGGCTACACGTTCGGCGAGCAAATCTACTGGGCCATCAACCGCAGCATGGACATGGTGCTGGGCACCGAGTATTACAGCAAGCGGGGCTGGGCGCCGAGTGGCGATTTTCGGTACAAGGGACGCGGGCAGGATCATCTCACTGCGCGCTGGAATGCTCTACTGGACCGCGGCATCGAGCAGCAGGTAGGCAACACCAATACTTATCAGCTCGTGAATCAAGGCGGAGTCGATGTGGTCGCGGTCGGGCGCAAGGACTTCTCTCCGGAGACGCGCGTCGCCGGCACGGTGGAATACCTGTCGAGCTACGTCTACCGGCTGATCTTCGACGACAACTACGCGCAGGCCACCAGCTCGCAGGTATCGAGCGACCTCGGGTTCATTCATGAGCACAACGGCCTGATCCCATCCATATCGCTGGACCGTTTCCAGACCTTCGCCAGCACGGCAAACGGCGACGAGGCGAAGATCCTGCATCTGCCCATTGTTCGCTACGACGTAATCGACCGGCCCTTGGGAGGGTCGCCGCTCGAGTGGGGCCTTGGATCATCACTGAGCTATCTGAATCGCGCTGAACCCAATTTTCACGAACGCAACGTAGGGCGAATGGATTTTTATCCGCACATGGAATTGCCGTTGACTGCGGGCGGGTGGAGCTTTGTTCCCGAGGCGGGCGTGCGCGACACCTTCTACACCATTAGCCAGACTCCGACCCGTATCTCGACCAGCGGGGGTATCCCGACCATCAGCCACGACCCGCTCAACCGGAAAGATTTTGAAGCCTCGGTCGACATCCGGCCACCGGCGCTGGAACGCGATTTCGAACTGCCTTTCTGGAACCGCGAGCTGCGCCACGTCATCGAGCCGGAGCTCACGTACCGGTATGTCGGCGGCATCGGACGCCAGGCACGCAATGTCCTGCTCTTCGATACGTCGGATATCGTTACAGACACCAATGAGGCGGGCTATTCGCTGACGCAACGGTTTTATCTTCGCCCTTTAACGGAAAAGAGTTGTGCTCCGGAGGATAAGGACGTCGAGGGCGATTGTGCTGCAAAGCCGCGCGAATGGGCGAGCTGGCAGGTGGTACAGAAGTTCTTCATCGAACCGAACTTTGACGGCGCGCTCATTCCTGGACGCCGGAACGTCTTCGAGTCCTCGCTGGATCTGATGGCTCCCACATTTCTGACGTCACCGCGCAACATCTCGCCGCTGGTTTCGCGGTTGCGCTTCGACGCCATCAACAACCTGCGCATCCAGTGGGATTTGGACTACGATCCGAAGCGCGGAGCGATGGACGCAGACAATCTCTTCGCCGGATACAGCTTGGGCCGCACGACTGTCGGTGTGGGCCACGCCTTGCTGAACGCCGTGGACGAAAACCCCGGAACCGCGACGCCTACGCTCAAGAGCCAGATCGTGACGCCGTTTCTCGAGATTGGCAAGCCGAGCGGCAACGGATTCAATTTCGCGGCCAACGGCAGCTATAACCTGGTCGCCGGCGGACTGCAATATGCCGGAGTGCAGGGCGTCTACAACTGGAATTGCTGCGGGGTGTCGATGGGCTACCGGCGTTTTGCCCTGGGGAACATCCAGGGAACCGGACGCGATGAGCACGAGTGGCTCTACAGCTTCACGCTGGCGAACTTCGGAGCCGTCGGCGACATCCGCAGGGCTACATCGGCCTTCCACGATCCCACGCTGCCACCCACTTACTGAGGTACCTTTTCGGGGTGCGCGGCCGCGAGAAGCGGCTGATCGCTTTTCTACAAGGAGGACGTCCATCCAGCAGGGGTGCGCCGCGGCGGGCAGGCAGGCCGCTGGAGTATCCTTTTTTAGAGGGAAACTGTATTGTCGCGAATTCGCTTTTTGGCTGGATTGCTGGCTCTCGGCCTGACGGTGGGCTGCAAGGCCCAATCCACCCCAGCTTCGGGTATTGACCCTACGCTCAGCCGGCACATTGAGCTCCAGGTTCGCTCGGAATTCGAGCTGCCGGCCGACGTGAATGTCAGCATCGGCGCACGCAAGCCGAGCCAATTCAGCGGTTACGAGACGCTGCCCGTCGTCCTTTCCCATGGCGCGAAGACGCAGGAAATCGACTATCTGATCTCGAACGACGGCAGCAAGCTCGTTCACCTGGACACAATGGATCTGACGAAGAGTCCGGCTGACTCCATTGACATTGCGGGGCGTCCGATTCGCGGCAACCCGGCGGCGAAGGTGACGGTCATCAACTTCGACGACCTGGAATGCCCATACTGCGCCCGCATGCACCAGGAGCTGTTTCCGCGCACCATGGCACACTATGGCGATAAGGTGCGGTTCATCTACAAGGATGATCCGCTGACGGAGTTGCACCCCTGGGCCATGCACGCGTCCGTGGACGCCAACTGCATTGCCGCACAGAGCGGCGCGGTGTACTGGACGTATGTGGATTATCTTCACAGCCACGGCGATGAGATTACCGGCTCGGACCGGAACCTGCAGAAGAGCTTCGCCGCGCTGGATCGCGTTGCCCGCCAGGAAGCGACGGTGGGCAAACTCGACGAAGACAAGCTAAACGCCTGCATCGCCAAGCAGGACGAAACCAAGGTGCGCGCATCGGCCAAAGAAGCAGAGGCTCTGGGGCTGGAAGGCACGCCGGAACTCTACGTAAATGGCGAGCGCATCAATGGCGCCGTGCCGGAGGATCAGTTATGGGCGGCGATCGACCGGGCGCTGGCCGCCGAAGGCGAACAGCCGCCGGCTCCGCAGCAGAGCCTGGCCGCTCCCGCGCCGCCGGCCCCCAGCAAGAAATAGGCGCAGACGAGGCCTTCCGCGTGCATGCGGAGAGATTTATCCTTGAATGCCGAAGCTACAGGAGTGACCACGTTGCACGTTAAATCGGCTCTTCGGGCGCGTTACCGCTTTCCCGTTTTGATTGTCTTGGGTGGCACCCTGTTGACCTTGGCAGCCGGCTGCCACCGGCCACCTTCGGCCGACGTAGTGGCGACCGTCAATGGCAAGGAGATTCTCCGTGCCGACCTTGATCGCTATTATCAGGCGCAATTCGGCAACAATTCGCAGCAGCTTTCGTCTGTCGAAGAGGACATTCGCCGCCTGCAGATTCTGAAGCAGATGATTGAAGATGAGATCCTGCAGCAGCAGGCCGCCAAGATGAACCTGACGGCGACCGACGAAGATGTCAACGCGCGGCTCACCGAATTCAAAGCGCCTTATACCCAGGAAGAGTTCAACAATCAGCTCAAGCAGCGGAATCTCACCCTCGACGATCTCAAGCGCAACATTCGCCGGCAATTGACGACGACCAAGCTTCTCAACAAAGAGATCGAATCGAAGATCAACATCACCGACGCGCAGATCGCGGCTTTCTATGCGCAGCACAAATCGGACTTCAATGTCGTAGAGCCGGAGGACCACCTGGCGCAGATTGTGGTGACCACAGCGCCGATCCGGCAGGCTGCAAACCTGCAGAGCAACAAGGCATCCACTGAAGCGGACGCGCGAAAGAAGATTGACGAGGCGCACAACCGGCTGCAAAGCGGGGACGACTTCGGCACAGTTGCCGCGACCTTTTCCGAGGATCCGAACACTGCATCGAGCGGCGGCGACATGGGGTTTGTAGCCGAGTCACAGTTGCGGGGCGATCCACAGGTCTATGAAGCGATCGATAAACTGAAGCCCGACCAGATCACGGATGTGCTGCCCGTAGTCGATCCGGCTGATCCAGGGCACAAAGTGGTCGGCTTCGCCATCTACAAGCTCATCGCGCGCGAGCCGGCGGGACAGCGGCAGCTGAACGATCCGAACGTTCAGCAAACCATTCACCAGACGCTGCATGACAGCCAGAAGCAGCTGCTGCAGAATGCATATTATGAAATGCTGCAGGATGACGCCAAGGTGCACAACTACCTGGCGGAACAGATCCTCAAGCAAGGCGGGCAGTAAGACGACGCGTTGCGCCGTCTTTCAGAAGGTCGCTTCTGCCCTTGCGCCGCTATATTCGATCTTCCGGTCGGGATTCGGAGTCACGTCTCCTCCCACGCCGTGGCCGGGCCGGACAATCACCACGTTGAATGTATGCGTCGCGGGCATGCCCGGGTAGCTGCCCTGCCGCGCGCCGATTGTCAGAGTGCGCGTCGAGTCCTGCCAGTGAATCGGAATGATGGCATGAGCGCCATTCTCGTAGCTGTAGTTGTCGCCCTGATCTTCGTAGAGCTTGAAGTCGCCATTCGCTCCGGGGTAGACGCGCAGCTCGATCGGGTCCGTCGACTGTCCCGCGTACTCGATGACCGGGCCCATGGGCAGGATTGAGCCGGTGCGGATATCGAGCGGAATGCGATCGAGCGGAGCCGCGGCTGTGATGGTCGAGCCGCCGGTGGTGCGCTCTCCGGTCCAGAAGTCGTACCAGGCGGTGCTGGCGGGCAAGTAGACCGGGCGCGAGGTTGCGTGCTCGGTGAGGACCGGGCTGACAAGAATCGCCGGGCCAAAGAGAAACTGGTCGCCGATCTCCCAGGTCGCGGGGTCCTCGCGGAAGTCCATCACCAGCGGCCGCTGGATGGTGTAATCCTCGCTGGTCACCTTCCAGGCCAGCGAATAGACGTAGGGCAGCAACCGGTAGCGCAACTGGTCCACGGCCAACAGCGTAGGAAAGACCTTGTCATAGACCCAGAGCTCGTTGTGGTCGCGATGGCCGTGGGTCCGGAAGACCGGGCAGAAGGCCCCGTACTCAAACCAGCGGGCATAGAGCTCCTGATAGGCGGGCTTGCTCGCGGCATCGGGGGACGGCAGGTGGTAGCCGCCGATATCGGTGGTCCAGTAGGGATAACCGGAGAGCGCGATGTTCAATCCCGCAGGCACCTGACGGCGCAGCGCCCACCAGGTGCTGTACACATCTCCCGACCACACGGCGGCGCCGTTGCGCTGCTGGCCGAGAAACGCTGAGCGCGTGAGCAGAAACACCCGCTTCTGCGGATTGGCCTGCTTCCAGTGCTCCTGGACCTCCCCTGTATGCGCGAAGGGAAAGATGTTGGTGTATTCAAGGCCGCTGCCGATATGCATCTGCTTGTAGCGCAGGATGGCGTCGCCGGAATGCGGCCAGTATTCCTCCGGCTCAGAGCTGTCGAGCCAGAAGCCATCCCAACCCTCCGCAAACAGCTTGCCGACAAACTGGTTCCAGAAGAAATCGCTGGCCGCGGGATTGGTGGGATCGTAGACGTGCGTTCCGGGAATCTCCAGGCCGTTCGCGGCCATCTGCTTGTAGTTCTCTGAGCTCGTATCCATCATCGCCCACGCGGAGATCATGGCGTGCACGTGCTCATCGTGAAGCGTCTTCAGCTCCGCAGGCACATCGGTGTAGCCGGAGTTGAAGACCGGATCGCCCTTGCCTCCCTCCTTCCACCAGTACCAGTCCTGCACGATGGCGTCCATGGGGATATGGCGCGAGCGGTACTCGCCGGCGACGGAGAGCATCTCCTCTTGCGTCTTGTACCGATCTTTCGACTGCCAGAAGCCGTATGCCCACTCCGGGAAGAGGGGTGCATGGCCGGTCATGGACCGGTATTCGTGAAGAATGCGGTCCATCTGCGGACCAACGAGCACGTAATAGTCGATCTGCGGCGCGGCCATCGACTCAAAGTTCATGTCGAGCGGAAAACGGTTATCCATGTAGCTGAAGGACGCTGTGTTCCACAGGATGGCGTAGCCCTTGCTTGAAACCAGGAGCGGAATCGCGATGTCAGTATTGTTTTGCCCGAGCTCGACCGTGCTGCCGCGATAGTTGAACATGCCGCTTTGGTGCTGGCCCAGCCCGTAGATAGCCTCCGTGGCGTCTGGACCGAATCGGTCTTCGACATGGTAGAGGCCCGATGCGTCGGAGGGGAGATAGGTGCGCGGCAGGTTGCCGATCTCGTGGATCAGCGATTCTCCGGCGGCGGTCTTGAAGCTGAGATTACCGCCGCGCAGCGAGAGCGTGACCGCAACGTTCGCCGTGGTCAATGTGGCCTGATCGCCGGACTGCGCGAATTGGAAGCTCGCGCCAGGGCAGGACTCGGCAGGCGGCAGCATCCAGGGCTGGGGCGCGACGGGCGCCAGCTCATCTTCAGGATGAGCGACGACGTGGATCACCGAATCGGTACAGACCGTCACCTGCAAGGCCTCTGTATCGTTACTGGCGGCGAAACCGACCGGCGACTGCGTGGCCTCCATGGGGGAAGGATGGGGCACGTCTTGTGTGACGAGCTGGTTTTGCGCATTCGCCGCAGATACGGCAAGCAGCACGGCCAAGGCAATCAATGATTTCGAAGCGATCCTGAACAAACCTGCCTCCTGGCGCGAGAAAGAGGGGAGGAGAATTGACTCAAAGAAGAAACGGCCCCCGCTCATGGCAGAGGCCGTTGGTGTATTGACTTTGGCGAGCGGCCTATTTCAGATTCCCGTTATTGTCCATGGTGATGCCGCCAGGTCCGGCGTTCTTCTTCTGCTCGTTCGCCTTGCGGGTGCTCATCGCCTTCGACGTCCAGTCCTGCGCCATCGCGAGATCCTGGTTGACGGCTGACGTGTTGCCGTAGTCCACATCCGCCTTGTTGCGGTAGACCAGGTTGAGGTACTGCATCGCGTCGTCGTAGTTGGACCGGTTGGCGACGGCCTGATTCAGATACTGCAGGCCCTCTTCAACCAGCGGAGCATTCTGCTTGGCGAGCGGCTCCATTACCTTCTTGGGCGCCTTCACATTGCCCTTGCCGTCGTCGTTCAGGCCGGCTTCCTGCAGCGCCTTCAGCGTATTCTCGTGGGCTTTGGTCCAGTCGATCACACCAATCGTGTACGCCGCTTCAGGATCCTTCGGATCCACGGCGAGAACCTTCTTCTGCCATTCCTTGGCCTGATCAAGATTCTTGACGCTGAAGTAGATGCCCGCGATCTGCTTCATGCTGTTGACGTCGTTCGGGTCCTTCGACAGCACTTCCTGAAAGATGGCGATGGCCTGATTCGCAGTCTTGAGGTTGTCAGGAGTATCCAGTCCGGGCACGACGTTCTGGGCAAGCGCTGTCGCCAGGTAGGTCTTTGCCATCGGCAGGCTGGGGTCAAGCTGAGTGGCCCTCTGAAAGTGGTCGATCGCTTCCTCGTAGTGGGCACTCTTATAGGCATCCACTCCCTTGTTCAACTGATCGCGGGCTTCAAGCTGGCTGCACCCGCTCATAGAAATCACCATGCCGGCCGTGGTAACCGCGAGCGCCCAAAAACGTGCGGGTCCATTCATGTTCGTCTTCTTCTCCTTCGGGCAGAGGCTTCATGGCCGCGCCCGGTATCTCTTCGAAACTGGCAGCGCAACGGGAGCAACCCAAAACCAGGGGTGAAAGAATTGTACTCCCGAAGCCGGCCTTCACCGACCGCAAACGGTCCCGGCGCTACTGCCCAGCCTGAATCTTCGGCGTCATCAGGCCGATATGATCCACGTTCGCTGCCCGGCCGATGTCGATCACGTCTGCGATGTAGGCGAAGTTCACGTCGTCATCGCCTTTCACAAACATCACGCGCTCCGCGCGGTTGGCGTAGATTTCGGTCAGTTTCGGCAACAGATCCGCATGGGCCACATCGGTCTCATTGATCTTGTACGCCGGCGCCGCACCCGGACGATAGAGCACCTGGACCACGATGGTGCGGTCGTTCGGCTGCTGCTGCTGCTGCGGATTCTTCGGGGGTTGCGGAACCAGGGCATCCAGACCCCGGGGAGTAACCGGCACGATGACCATGAAGATGATCAACAGCACCAGAAGAATATCGATCATCGGCGTGACATTGATGTCGGCCATGCTGCCACTGCCGCCCATTGAGAATGCCATGGCTTAAACTCCTCGATTCACTTTCTTCGCCTTCAGTAATTCAGGACTGCGCAGGAGCGAAGTTACTCGCCGCCCGCAAGATTGCCGCCTTCGCGCCGCTGGGTCAACAGACCCACTTCTTCCACGCCGGCTGTGCGCACATCATCGATCGCATCTTCCACCGCGCGGTACTGTGCGCGTGCATCAGCACGAACATAGATGGTCTTGTCGGTCTTGTCGGCCAGCTTGTCGCGTACCATGCTCCCGAGCTGACTCGGATCCACGCGATTCTGGCCAAGGAAGATTCCGCCGTCGCGGGTCACAGCGACCACAATTGCATCATCCTTATCAGCGTCCGGCATGGCGACCGCGTTGTCCACCTTCGCCATATCGATCTGCACCTTGTTCTGCAGCATCGGGGTGATGACCATGAAGATAATGAGCAACACCAGCATCACGTCGACCATCGGGGTCACGTTGATGTTGGAGTTGACCTTAGCGCCTTCGTTTCGTACTGCGATTCCCATGGTATGGGCTCCGTTGTTGTCTAAGGTGAAACCGGAACCATTCCGGTAGTAGCCGAAATTCAGCCGCTCGCGCGAAGTTCAAATCGCGGAGCGGAAGGATGAGTTCCTCCCGCTCCGCTCAAGACTCTCGCCCAAAGCCAGCGGCCGCTTTTCTTAGCGCTTGTGGCTCTGCTTGATGAAGTAGTCGATCAGTTCGCTCGAGGAGTTGTCCATCTCGACGTCGAACGCTTCGACACGGCCGGTGAAGTAGTTGAAGGCCATCACGGCGGGGATGGCGACGAGCAATCCGAACGCGGTGGTGACCAGCGCCTCAGAGATACCGCCGGCGACTGCGCCGATGCCGGAGGTCTTCTGCGTGGCGATCTGCTGGAAGGCGTTCAGAATGCCGACCACGGTGCCGAACAGTCCAACGAACGGAGCCGTCGCGCCGATGGTCGCCAGCACAGCCAGGCCTCTCTTCAGCTTGGCGTGGACGATGGCCTCAGCCCGCTCCAATGCGCGGCTCGAGCTAGCAATCGTTTCCTCGTTCGCAACGCCGGCCGAAGAGCGGAATTCCTGCAGGCCAGCGGTGACAACTTCCGCAAGATGCGACTTCTTGTTGCGGTCAGCGATCTTGATTGCCTCTTCGAGCTTGCTGTCCTTGAGTGCGCCGGCCACCTTGGGGGCAAACTCGCGGGACTGCTTGCGGGCAGCGGAGAAATACAGGTAACGGTCAATCATCACGGCCAGCGACCAGATTGACTCGATGAACAGGATGACGGCAACTGCCTTGGCCAGGGTGCCCATATGGTTCCACAGGCCCATGGGGCTGAAGCTGACCGTCTGCTCCTCCTGGAACATGGCCAGGTTGCTGACCGCATGCGAAGCGAAGTGCGTGAGATGAGCGAGAATCACTGAATCGTTCCTCCTACGGAGTTGTTTATAAACTGCAGGTGTCCGCGCGCGGACGTTGTGAGAATGCGGTTCTCTCAGAAAACCGAATTCGCGGCCAAAAGCGAAGCTCTCTGCCATAGACGCAGCAGAGAGCCAGAGTGTGAATCATCCACCCAGGGTGAAGATCACGTTTACAGTCGTCTCGACCTCCACCGGCTCGTTGTTGAGCAGGTAAGGCCGGTAGCGCCACTGCCTGACGGCATCGAGCGCCGCCTGTTGCAGCATGGCCGGTCCGCTCACAACGCGCAGGTTTTCGATCGTCCCGCTTTTGGAGATCATAGCCTGCAGCACCACTGTGCCGGAGACGCGGGCAGCCTTGGCGATGGGCGGATAGACCGGCTGCGTCTTCTGCAGCAACATACCTACAGCCACGCCGGCTGAAATGTTCACCTTCTTGGGGGCTGCTGCCTTCACCTGCGGACCACTACCGCTGCCGAAGATGCTGCCCATCACGCCACCCGCGGTGCCCTCGCCCATGCCGCCGGCGACGCCAAAGTTGCTGGGAGGCGCTTCTTTTTCACTGACTATCTGGATGTTATGCGGGATCTTCGTGGGAGCCGTGAGCTGATTGTTCATCATCTCCGACTGCACGTGCACCACGTGGATGACCTCGGGCGGCGGTGGCGGTGGTGGAGGAGGCGGCGGAGGAGGCGGGGTGGTGAGAACCGTAAGCATTGCAGCTTTGGGGAGCGCCTCAGGGTAGATCAGCGGAATCAGGATCAGCAAAAGCAAGATCGAGCCATTGGTGATAAAGGTCACCATCATCCAGTATTTGCTCTTGCTTGCCTTGCCGATCCGACCTGTGGATTCAAATGTGGAATCTTCAAACATAGCCAGCCTCGGATTCGGGTGTAGGTTTCCCTCAAATTAGACACCGGGAGAACTGCAAATGTTCCCGAGCGTGACAGTGGTCCCGTGGAAGCGTGTCAACCTTATCAGATACAACGCTCCCAGTGCAAAATCGCATTTCCAGCCCAACCCAACTGCACCCAAAGCCCAGATTTTTCCGGCTGCCTTCAGCAGCGGCTGCCCCGACCGGGGCCCTGCAACCGGCAGAACCCCTTCGGCCGGCTGCGGCGAGGGCGGCACACCGCCCTGTCAGGATGCTTAGATGCCTAGACCCGCGAACGTTTTGCCGCCGGAAGCGACGCTACCTTGCCTTTTTTCGCACGCGATTCCTGCCAGGCTACCAGCATGGGTGCGGCAACCGCGATGGAGGAATAAGTTCCGATAAGGATACCCACTACCAGAGCGAATGAAAAGCCTTTTAGAACCTCGCCGCCGAAAATGTACAGAGACAGCACAGTGAGGAACGTCAAGCCAGAGGTAAGAACCGTCCGGCTCAGCGTCAGGTTGATGCTGCGATTCACCAGATCCGGGAGAGGCTCGCGGCGGCTGATGCGCAGGTTCTCGCGGATGCGGTCGAAGACGACGATCGTGTCGTTCATCGAGTAGCCGACGAGCGTGAGGATGGCCGCGATCACCGTGAGGCTGATCTCGAGCCCTTTGACGCCGAACGAGTCGAGCAGCGCAAAGGCGCCGACGGTGATCAAAGTATCGTGAAAACAGGCGATGACGGCTGCCACACCATAGATGAGCTGGAACCGGAACCAGAGATAGATCAGCATTCCGATCATCGAATACAGCGTCGCCAGTGCGGCCTGCCGCTCAAGCTGCCGGCCCACCGTAGGACCCACTACCTGCACATTGCGGACGGTAAACGGATTATTGTAGTGCCCGCGAAGCGCATCCTCGATCTTCTGCCGGCCCGTGTCGAGCGCGCTCTCATTGGTCTGCTCAGGAAGGCTGATGAGCACTTCATGGTTCGCCGGCACGTCATAGTTCACAATGCTGGCGCCGTTGAGCCCCGCCGCATCCGTGGCCTTGCGGATCGAATTCAGGTCGGGCGGCTGGGTAAATTGCACCTGCACTTCGGTTCCGCCGCGGAAGTCGACGCCAAGAGGAACAGGGCTGCGGAGTCCACCAACCGGATGGGTCCAGTGCCAGGCCATCGAGATTACGCCGGCAACACTGAAAATCAATGAAAAGGCGAGGAAGTACCATTTCTTTCCCAGCCAGTCCACATTTACGTCATGAAACAGTTCCACTTGTTTTTCTCCGAGCCTTTTAGCTTCCAGCCTCCAGCCCTCAGCCCAATCTCGCCAAAGCGCTGGTCATTGATTTACTCAGGACCAGCCGGCAGCCAGGAGCTAATGGCCAGAACCTGCCTTTAAATTGAAACCATCTCTCCGGGCTTCAGCTTGTTCAGGTGGGCCTCATAGATGACGCGCGAGACATACACCGCAGTAAACAGGTTCGCCGCAAGACCGAAGGTGAGCGTAACGGCAAATCCTTTCACCGGTCCGCTGCCGAAGAGGAACAGAATGGCCGCCGAAACGATCGTCGTCACGTGAGTGTCGAAGATCGTGTGCCAGGCTTGATGGAATCCCTGGTCGACGGCCGCCGAGGCCGTTTTACCGGCGCGAATCTCTTCCCGGATGCGCTCAAAGATCAGCACGTTCGAGTCGACGCCCATACCGATGGTGAGGATGACTCCGGCGATGCCCGGCAACGTCAGCGTGGCTTCGGAGAATCCCATGAAGCCCAGCAGGATGACCAGGTTGAGGAACAGTGCCAAATCAGCGTTAAAGCCTGACCCGCGGTAGTAGACGAGCATGAAAATCATCACCACCAGCACGCCGACGATGGCCGCCGTTACGCCCTCGCGAATTGAGTCAGCGCCCAGCGAGGCGCCGACTGTGCGGTCCTCAAGGAAATTGAGCGAAGCCGGCAGGGCGCCCGTGCGCAGAAGCTTCGAGAGCATCATCACTTCGTCCTGGCTGAACGCGCCTTCAATCAGGCCTGTGTCGCGGATGGGCTCTTTGATGTTGGCGACTTCGCGGACTCGTCCACCCATGACTACCGCCATCGCCTTGCCCACGTTGGCGCTGGTGTAATCGTAGAAGCGGTTGCCGGCTTCATCGGTCAACGTGAATTGAACGTTCCTCTGTCCCGTATTCTGGTTCGTGCTCGGTTCGGCGGAGCGGAAGTCACTGCCGGAGACGATCGGCGCGCGCTGAAGCACGTAGATGCTATCCGCCTCGGAGCCGCTCATCCCGGAATAATGGGCCATCATCTCGTCGGGAGGAATCGCGCCGCTGTTGGCTGCAAGCGCCGCTTGCTCGTCCTGATACGGACCGCCGACCACCGCGTGAATTTCCAGACGGGCAGTGGACTGAATCGCATTCTTCACTTGGTCCAGATCGCTGATTCCGGGAAGCTCGACCAGGATCTGATTGGCGCCAAGACTGTAGGGAGCGACCCGCGGCTCAGACACACCCAGCGAGTTGACGCGATCGTTGATGGTCTCGATCGCCTGCTGGACGGTCTTCTCTTCCAGCGCCTTCTCGACCGGCGGCTTCATGACCAGCGTGAAAGCGGTGTCGTTGTCCGTGCTGTTCAGGTCGTACTCGTTCGAATACTTCGAGTCCAGCAGCGAACGCACGGCATTCGAGTTGGCCGCGGTAACGCCTTCCACCTTGATCAGCTCAGGCTTGGACGGATCGGGCTTATAGACCTGCGAGAAGCTCAGACCGGCTGTCTTCAAGTCCTGCTGAATGCGGGCCACCGCGCTGTTCGTCTCGTCGCTTACCGCCTCAGAGACCACAACCTGCAGAATCAGGTGTACACCGCCCTGCAGGTCGAGGCCCAGGTGAATCCGCTTGGTCAGCGCTGCTTTCAGGTCCTGACCGCTGAACCCGGACGGGATTCCGAAGATTCCGTACGTGAAGATCAGCAGGACCGCGATGATGAGGGCAACCCTGCCCTTGAGATTTTTCTTCATTGTTCCGTTTCTCGAGTCCAGAAAATCGAAAACCAACCCATAAGTTTACGAGCCCGACGTTTCCTGCGTCGTCACCGAAGCGATCGCGTTCTTGGCCACTTCGATTTTGAGATTGTCCGGCGCAACACGAATGATAATCGCGTCTTCCTTGATGGACAGAATCGTGCCGCGAATACCGCCGGCCGTGGTCACGCGGTCGCCCGCCTTGATGCTCGACAGCATCTCCTGCCACTGTTTCTGCTTCCTCTGCTGCGGGCGGATCATGAACAGATACATCAGGGGGATCAGGAGCAGGAGCGGGAGGATTGTGATCAGGCCTCCGCTCGCGGGAGCGGCTGCAAGAGCCAGAAATGCGAAGCTTGTTGCCACGTTCATCCTTTACTCGCCCGGAGAATCGGCATGGCGCGCCCTCCGGTGCATAGGCACACCCGCCGCAGCAGGCGTCCGACTAAGAAGATTTGTCTCCGGGAACGATCCTGAGCGTTCGATACACCTGACCCAGGTTCTGGAAGAAGGGCGTTTGCTGCGGGCGCATCGAATACATCCCGGCCCGCATCCAAAGCTCCAAAGCCCCGCTGCCGTCTGCTTCCTGTTCGACACGGCGTTCTTTTTGAATTCCTAATCCGGAAAGGCAACTCGACGGAAACCTTGCCTGCGGGTGCGGATGCCCAAAAGAATGCCTAGAAAGATAAGATACGCGCGCCCGCTTGCGTGTCAAGGATGGCGGCCGCCCGCCGCGCCACTGCCGGGCGGCACTCCGGGAAGCACTGAGGGCGCCCTTCGGTGTGAGCGGCTTTATAAAGCACTTACAAAACGCGTACTCGCTCCTTATACGAGCCGGAGTCTCCTGAAGACACCGGGTTCCATTGCGGCGCGCGGGGCTGGACGTTGCGTCACCCGCTGCAAAGGCCTGCGAAAGGAGTCGACCGCCATGGTTTCCTTCGACCCAGGCGTGCTCTGGTTCATCCCTGTCGTCCTGGCCGTAGCCTTTATGCTCTGGGTGCTCTGGATGTTCTGGCAGGAAGGCCACAAGCACCACGGCCGATAGCTCTTCGATTTCCCGGGCAGGCCAGTCCATGGCGATTCCCGATCGCAGATACCCGGCCAACCCACTACTTACCCGGCGATGCTGTCGCCGCATCCGGCGTCTCCGGCTCGTCTTCCGTCTCCTCGACCAGAACCGCTGAACCGGGAACGACGTCGTAGCTCATCGCGTCTTTTCCGGCGGGATGGAAGGTGACGCGCAATGGCTCGCGCTGCCAGTCAGGCTGCGCACAAACCGGATTGGGATGATTCTCCGCGTCGAAGGCGGAAAGCTTTTTGGCCAGCACCGGCTTGCGCGCGGCGACCTGCGCCACTACCGCGTAGAGGCTCTTCCCGCTGGCGGTAATGCCGCAGTATGCGCCGTAATCGCGGAACCAGGCCACCTGGCTCACGCCGAGATCGTAGTCGGGGAGTTTGAGCGCCGTCACGCGGCCGGTTACGCGATCCACCAGCAGCCAAGGCCCGCGCTGCCACACCCATTGGCCCTGTTTGTCACCGGGAAGGCTGTCGTTGAGCCGGATCACGCGCCGGACGACGAAGCTGCGGTCGGTCACATCGTGTGCGTCCCCGGTGGTCCATTCCTTGAGAACGCCATCCACGAGCAGCGCGCGGATTCTGAGCGTATCCTCACCGGCTGCAGCGCCGGCCGGATCACCCGACTGCGAATAGGGCACGCGCTTTACAGCGCCAAGAACCACGCTGTGGCCTTTGCGCGGCGCGGCAAAGGCTCCCGATGCGACTACTGCAAGAAATGCAACGACGCAGAACCCTGCGACTCGGCCCATGGTTTGCTCTTTCTGGGGGAAAGAACTCGCACCGCTCAACGCCGGGGGACCGCGCTCATCGGAAAGGTATCACAACCCTGCTGCTTCCACCGCCCGCGCCACGCGAAATGCCGTGCTCTCGCCGAAGTGCTTGGCCAGCACCTGCATGCCGACCGGCAATCCAGCCTGGGTGGCGCCGCACGGAACGCTGACACCACAGATCCCCGCCAGGCTCGCCGTGACCGTGTAGATATCGGCCAGGTACATGGCCAGTGGATCGCCGGTCTTTTCGCCGAGCTTGAATGCCGGAACCGGCGAGGTTGGCGTGACGATCGCGTCCACATGGGCAAACGCGCGAAGAAACTCTTCCGCGAGCAGACGGCGCACCTGCTGCGCTTTCCGGTAGTAGGCGTCATAATAACCGGCCGAGAGCGCGTAGGTTCCCAGCAGAATGCGGCGCTTCACCTCAGCGCCAAAGCCCTCGTCGCGCGAGTGGCTGTACATGTCGGAGAGCGTATCCGACTGGGGCGACCGGTATCCGTAGCGCACGCCGTCAAAGCGGGCCAGATTCGCGCTCGCCTCCGCCGTTGCCACCAGATAATACGTCGGAATCGCGTATTTGGTATGCGGCAGCGAGATCGGCTTGATGACGCAACCCGCGCCCTTCAGCGCGTCGATCCCCTTCTCGATGGCCGCCCGCACCTCGCCGTCGAGTCCCTCGGCGAAATACTCAGCCGGCACGCCGATGCGCAGACCCTCGACCGGTCGGTCGCTCTCGGCAGCATAGTCTTCCACCGGAGCCGGAGAGCTGGTGGCATCGTTGGCATCGTGGCCGGCGATCACGCCCAGCACCGTGGCCGCATCGCGCACGTTCGTGGCGAACGGTCCAATGCGGTCGAGCGAGGAGGCAAAGGCGATGAGGCCGTAGCGCGATACGCGGCCGTAGGTGGGAAGCACGCCCACCACGCCGCAGAAGCTTGCCGGCTGCCGCACTGAGCCGCCCGTATCCGTGCCCAGCGTTGCCACAGCGAGGTTAGCCGCGACAGCCGCAGCCGAGCCGCCGCTCGAGCCACCCGGAACCCGCTCCGGGTCCACGGGATTCCGCACCGGACCGTAGGCCGAGTTCTCATTCGACGAGCCCATCGCGAACTCATCGCAGTTCAACTTGCCCAGCAGCACCGCACCCCCGGCTTCGAGCTTCGCCACGGCGGTGGCGTTGTAGGGAGGACGATATCCCTTCAGAATCTTTGACCCTGCGGTCGACGGAACGCCCTGCACCACCAGCACATCCTTGATGCCCACAGGAACCCCCGCCAGGGCAGGCAGCGGATCGCCTTTGGCCGCCAGTTCGTCGATGCGCGCAGCCTGTTCCAGTGCGCGCTCTTTCGTGAGGCTCAGGTAGATGTTCAGGTGCGGATTCTTCTTTTCGATCTGCTCGTAGTAGCTCACCGCGAGATCTGCAGCCTTCGTGCGGCCTTCCATCAGATCGGCGCGCAATGCCGACAGAGTCTTCGGTCTTTCTACAAAGCTTTCGACGGTATGTGCCTCGCCAGCCAATCGCGACTCCTCTTGCGTTCTGTCCCTAGTTCCTGTTTTCTGTCGCTATCTCTCAATCACCTTCGGCACCTTGAAAAATGCCCCGTCGGACTCGGGCGCCTGCGCCATCACTGTAGCGCGATCGAGCGACGGCCTGAGCTCGTCGGCGCGCTGCACGCTGACAAAGTCGCCGAGTTCGCTGACCTGCGCAAGCGGCTCAACGCCAGCCGTGTCGAGTTCGTTCAGCTCGGTAACGTAATCGAGGATCGCGTTCAGGTCCGCCGACATGCGCGGCATCTCCTCCGGCGTCAGCTTCAAATGCGCGAGCTCGGCCACGCGTTCTACGTCTTGCACGGTTACATTTTGCGTCATTTCCTGTTCCTGATTCAGAGGGTGGTGCTGCGGTAACCTGCGTCCGTTCCCGAAGTTCAAGTATAGCGGGTGGCCGCATCGAGTTCTCGAGGTCAGTCGACCGTCAAGGTCACGCTCAGCGAGTGCGAAACTCCTGTCGAGGTAATGGTGACCGGAATCGTGTAGGTTCCGGGAGGGGTGTTCCCGCTGCCGGCGCTGCCCGCCGGGGTGCCTCCCGATCCCCCGCTCGAAGTCGTGCAGCTCATCACGCAATTCGCGATGAAGACCAGCAGCACGCCGAGCAGAAACAGCCCCCGCCGGCGTACGAGAAGCAGCGGCAGTAGAAGCAAGCCGAGAACAACTGGTGCATACCTCCCAAAACCAACGCGCGGATGCGCCAGCGCGGCTGCGTTCGATGGCCCGGTAGCAATCGTCGCGGTCACGTTTCCTTCGACTCCCAGATTCAGGCTCTCGCTGGGAGGGTTGAAGGTGCAGCTCGCATTTTTGGGTATGGCCCCACAGGCAAAGCTGAACGCGCCCTGCGATCCGGTGGGATTGATCACGAACGGGAAGTTGGCCGCCTGGCCGCTCGCGATCGTTTTACTGGCTGATCCGGCGATCGAAAGAGAAAAATCGAAGCCCGTTCCGGAAAGCAATACGGTTCCGGGATTGGCGACCGTCGCCGACGAGACAGTCAACGTGCCAGTGGCAGCGCCCGCAGACGCCGGCGTAAACGTCAGAGCGGCGCTGCAGCTTGCTCCCGCTGCCAGGCCGACGGTGCAGGAGTTCTGCGTGACGGCGAACGGAGCAGCGATGGAAAGCACAATCGTGGCAATGGAATAGCTGCTGGCGTTGGTGATGGTCACCGTCTGCGCGGCGCTCGCCTGCCCCACGCCGACAGCCGGAAATGTAAGCAAAGAGGGAAGGATACTGAGACCGCCCGTGAGCTGGCCCGAGCCGTTCAGCGGCACTGAGACCGCCCTGACGTCCGGGGTGGACGACGATACGGCTAGCGTGGCCGCGATGAACCCGGTCGACGCGGGCGTGAAGACCACCTGCGCCGTGCAGCTGCTGCCGGCATTCAGCTGCGCACCGCAGTTCGTGGAGCTGATGGAGTAGCTTGCAGCTGCCGGTCCGGTGATCTGGAAGCCGATGTTCGCCAGCGGCGCTCCACCGGCATTCGTCACGGTGAGCGTCTGCGGCGCGCCAGCGACGCCCGGCTGCTGGTTGGTGAAGGTCAGGCTTGCCGGGCTCACGCTGATCGCGGCGGGCGCGATGCCGGTCCCAGAGAGCGAGACTGTCTGCGTGCGCACTGCGTCCACTACGGTGAGAGTTCCGGCGATGCTGCCCAACTGCGTTGGAGCAAACTGAACCGCGATCGCGCAGGACGCGTTCGGCGCAAGCTGTGCGGTGCAGCTACTCGTCTCTTCAAAGTTACTGCTCGCGGTTACGGAGATCGATTCGAGCGGCTCGCCGCCGGAGTTCGTAAGTGTCACCGTCTGCGCCGCGGAGGATTGGCCGGTTGCGGTCGCGGGAAAGGCGAGCGATGCGGCGCTGAGCGTATCGGTGGGCGCGGAAAGTCCTGTGCCGGTCAGCTCAACAGTTTGCGTTCCGGCGCCATCCGTAAGCGTCAGTGTGCCCGAGGTCTCGCCCGGCTGCGCGGGCGTGAAGTTCACCTGGATCTGGCAGTCGGAATCGGCGGCCAGCGACACCGTGCCGCAGGCGTTGCTGGCGAGAGCGAATGGCCCGCTTACGGCGATTCCGCTGATAGGAATTGCCGAGGAGCTGCTGTTTCCAACCGTGATCGAGAGCGGCGCCGACGTAGAGCTTACTGCCTCTGCTGCAAAATTGAGAATCGCAGGCGTCGCCGTCACCTGTCCCGCCGGCGTACCGGTGCCGGCAAGGCTGACGGCCAGTTGGCCGCTGTTCACGTTGGCGTCGATGACCATCTGGCCGCTCTGCTGGCCGGTGACGGTGGGCGAAAAGACTACTTGAATCACGCAGCTTCCGTTCGCGGGAATTGCCGCATTCACGCAGTTGTCGGTCTCGCTGAATCCATTGCTGACGGAGATTGTGGAGGTTGCGAGGGCAATGGCGCCTGTGTTCTGGAGAGTTACAGTTTGCGCGGCGCTGGCGCTGCCGACAGCCTGGCTGCCGAAGCTCAGCGAACTTGGAGATACGGTCGCCGTCGTCAAAGTTGTCCCCGCGCTCCACAGCGGAGTTTGCCAGATGCCGCGGCCGTATGTCGCAGCAACCAGCACCTGATCCGCGGACGAGGCCGCTGCCGAAGCCGCGCTGAGCGCGACCACTGGCGCCTGGGGCAGGCCGCTGCCAAACGGCGACCAGCAGACGTAGGGCGCCTGCGCGCAGGTTGTCACCTGGGTTGCGAAGTAGACGCCTTGATCGGTCGCCAGATAGACGACATCGGCGTTCTCCGGATCGACCGCGACTCCGTTCACCGGCGCAGAAGGAAGATTGGCCGTCAGCGCAGTCCAGTGCGCTCCGCCATCGGTGGAGCGGTAAATGAGCTGTATATCTTTCGCAGGGACGCTGAAAGCTGCAACCGCAGCGTAGATGGTCTTTGCGCTGGCGTCGTGCGGGTCAGTAAAGACACTGGAGATGTCGAACCCGAAGTGATTCAAGGTAAAGGTATCGTTCACAACCGGATTCAGAGTGAGATCCGTAACCACCGCCGTTGCGGCCGAAGAGGGATCCAGCAGCACGCTCAGCACATGGCCGGGCAAGCCCGCGCCGCCGTCAGCAGTCCCATCCATGCCGAGATAGACAATCTCTCCGCCGCCGGGCAGTGCTGCCGCAGACATCGAGCGAATGAGCGCATCGCCATTGCAGGAAGCCTTCGCAGCGCCGCTGTCCAGAATCGGCGTCACGGCATTCGCCGCGCTCCACCCCACGCCGTTCGCCGGCCCGCGCCAGAGCTGGCAGGTGCCGATGAGCAGCTGCGTCGGATCGAGAGGATCCACGAGAAACGGCGCGGGCGTGAGCATTGCGCCGGGCGCGAGGTTGACATCGGCGTCGATTACAACGGGAGCCGTGCCGAAATCCGACGGCGAACACGGCGAAGTCTGCGAGCAGCGATAGATGGAAACTCCGGGCTGGTTGTTGACATACCAGTTCGCATGGTTCATGGGGTCAATCGCCACAGGACCGCCGTAGCCGGAAAGGATCTGCGGCCAGTCCGCCGTAACAGCCGCGGCTTTCACGCCGGCCGTTCCGTTCACGCTCAGACCGGCCATCAGCGTGTAGGACGAATCGAAGACTGGTGAAAGGCTCACCACCTCCGCCAGCGAGCCGAGACTTCCGTTCAGGTTCTGAAAGTGCGTTGCGTCGGAGGACGAACAGGGCGCTTCGGTCTCGCCGATCCCATCCGTCGAACGCCACAGTCCGCTGTCGTTGCCGGCAAAGATCTCCAGCGGGTTCGCCTCATTCCAGATGAGCGTGTGCTGAAATGGGCCCACCTGCGCGCTCATGCAGCCGGTGGAATTCGTCGTGTTGCGCCATGCGCAGCCGGCGGCGATACTGCACTTCCAAATATCGCTATCGGCGGCCATCACCTCCGTGTCCTGCCCGGAAGGAATGGCTGCGAGCGCAAGATTATAGTTCCCGTTTGCAATCGTATGAATGCCTTCACTGGTGACCGTCTCAAGCGCGGCAGTGCTCCATTGGGTTCCAAACGTGATGGTGCCATTACCGCAGATTGTGCCATTCCAATTGCACTGGTCCTGCCAGATACCCTGGTCCTGATTGTTGAGATCGACCGTCCAGGCAAGGGTATCTCCGCTCACCGGATTCACCGCGAGCGCGCCGCGGAAGATGGGGCAGGCCGTCGAGCCTGTAATACCAAGATTGTTCGGGCAGAGGTTGGCGGTCAGGCCGGAGCCAGGTTGCGCGGCGATGCGCGTCCACGTTACGCCGTCGGTCGACTGGTAATAGCCGTGATAGCGCACTGCGGCCACGAACAACTGCCGCGCGGGATTCCACACCACCGACGTAGCCGCATTGCCATCCGGTTCGGAAAATGGGTCAAGCGGTCCCTGTACGTCTTTGCCGTTGCCATCCGTGATTCGCGCCAGGTGCCACGTGGCTCCGCTGTCGGAGGAGTAGTAGAGCCCCTCGTAGCTCAGGCCGGGCCACTCCGCATCCACCAGCGTGCCTTCGTAGGCCTGTGAAGCGGCAGCCACCACAAGCCGCGGATTGGTGGTGCTCCAGGCGAATCCAGCAAAGCCCTCGCCCACAAAACCGAAGTCCTGGACACTCAGGCCATCCTCGAGGTCACGCGTGGCCTGGATCAGCGTCCAAGTGGTTCCGTTGTCAGTGGAGCGCAGGATGCCCGCACCATAATACGAATCGAGAACATCATTGGGATCGCCCGTGCCCGCCAGGATGGCACCGGTTCCTCCCGGCTGCACCGTCAATGCGCCGATACTGATCGAGGCATCGGTCGCATCGACCATGGCGCTCAAGTTGTCCGTGAGCGGCGTGAAGGCAATAGTCGACACATCCACCGCAGCGCCATTGCTTGCCGTCCACACGCCTCCGCCGGTGGTTCCCACGTACAGGCGGTTGCCGGTTGGGTCGGAGGGATCGAGCGCCAGCGCGGAGACTCGGCCCGTGACCAGCCCGAAGTTCTGCGTCGCAACGGCTGCGGGTCCGAGCGGCGACCAGATCGCTGTGGCGCCGCTTTGACTCGCAGGCATAGAGGCGCTGCTGTGGGCCGCCGCGGGCCGCGCGGTCGGGCGATCACCAGGAGTCCAGCCACGCTGTGCCAGAAAACGTTGCGCTTCGGCAACACGCGGCGGCACCTGGGGCCGCCGGGGGGCACCGCGTCCATCCTGCGCGAGGCACATCGTCGAAGCACACAATGCCGTCACGATCAGAACGGAAACCTGCGCACCCCACGCCCCGCTCGAGTCCGGCGTGCCGCGCTTTCCCGCTCCGTCGCGGCCATTGCACTGCAAGGGCCCGAAAGGAAGCATCGGATTCGTCCGCGCACTCGCGTCCCGGGTCCAGCTCTGCCATGGCCTTCACCGTCAGTCCATGGAATGGGCGCGGGATCGCCGGGATCGCGCTGATTGAAACATTCAGTTTTAGGGGGATGGAAGTTGCGGACCATTATAGGCCAGACTCTTCGCAAAGATTCGAAGAAAATCTTCAGGCCTGCACAGAAGGGTTTTGGCGGATGTAGGCATCGGCATCGAATTTTTTGGCAAACGATGCTGCGGTCATCGAGCGCACCAGCCCGAAGACCGGCCGGTTGAACCAGGGTCGATCGAGCTTGCCGACAATGGCCCAGGCGATTCCGGCGTAGCCGTTCGGATCGCGGCCGTCGAGCTCATAACGGTCATTCAGAATCACTGCCCAATCAAACGCCGTCGCCGGATCAGGCGCCCACTCCAGGATCTTCTTTGCCCAGTACATGCGCATCATGTTGTGCATCCAGCCGGTGGTGACCATCTGCCGCTGGGCTGTATTCCACAACTCGTCCGCCGTCTCGGCGCGCTCCAGTTGCTCGAATGTATAGCGGTGCGGGCGCGGATCGGCGGCATGTTCAAGGAGCGATTTGCGCGCCCACGGCGCGGCGCACTCCCAGCTGTCATACTGCGGCTCGTGCCGCACAAACAGGACGGCCAGTTCGCGCCAGCCGATCAGCTGCTCGAGGAAGCGCTCTTCAGTGGCCGCAGCAATCCTTCCCTCGCGCGCAGCCTTCTTCACTGCCAGGGCGATTGTAAGCGGACTGATGTGACCGAAGTGCAGGTAAGGCGACAGACGGCTCGTACCGCTCCGCTCGGGATGGTTACGCTCTTCGTTGTACGTGCTGAGCTCATGGCGAACAAACGCATTCATCCGCTTAAGTGCGGCACGGGCCCCGCCGGTGAAATGATCCACGGGCTTCACCGAGCGGTCGAGCTTTGTGAACCCCCGCGTAATGTCGCCGGCGAGGTCGAAGCTCTCGAGGGATTGGCCTTTCCACGGATAAACAGCGTCGGTCCTGTTCAGCGGGAGAAGATATTGCGTTAGCACAGCTTTGAGCTTTGGGCGAAAGTGATGCAGCAAAACATAGCTGCGATTGAAGACACGGGAGGGCACCACTACGTCCGCATCCACGGTCCAGTAAGGAATCTTCAGCCGCTCGGCAAGCACCCTGCGCCAGCGCTCGGGCTCGCGGCAGGGATTCTCGTCGCCGATCAGCAGCGCCGCCTGCACCTCTTCGAGAAACGCGTCGAGACGATTCTCCGGGGGGCGGCGCACCACAAATTCCACGCCGCGCTCCCGCGCATCTTCCCGCACATCACGCAGGCCCTGGGCGAGAAAGTGGTAGTGGCGCAGGTTGGCATTGGGATAGTTGGGAACTACGCCGAAAAAGATCACCACGGGCAATCCGAGCAGATTACCGGCTTTCACCGCGACCTCGAGCGCGGGATTGTCGACCGCGCGCATCGCGCGCTGCATCCAGTAGACGACGCAGCGTGCCGGCCTGCGCGGCGCGCCGCCGCGGCGCACCACGATCCGCGCGTTGTCGGCAATCTGTGCGAGCTCTTCCGAAACCTGCTTGCCGTCTGAAGCGGAAGTCACTTGCGATTGGCCTCTCCCTCGGCCCTGCGTCACCATCCGGGACGCCGGCTCGACTCTGCGTTTGAGCGCTGTAATTTCATCATGCCAGTCGCGACCACGCCAATTACGATGGGTGCGTCCTGCACTGCAACTGCTTTCGATTGCGCCAAACTGCGGACCGAGGTTTATGGATGAGACGAATTTTTCCGATCCTGTTGCTTCTTCTTGCCTTCCAGCTCGCACCCGGGGAAGAATACACGCTCGGTCCCGACTCGCAGCCGCAGAACGGCGTTCCCAAGGGAACGGTCACACATTTCGTTCTCAAACCCGGCAAGTACTATCCGGGCACGCCTCACAACTGCGCCCTCTACGTGCCGGCGCAGTACGATGCGGGAAAACCGACGCCGTTCATGATCTTTCTTGATGGTAGCCAGGCGCTCGGCAACGGCGTACGCGTGCCCGTGGTGCTTGACAACCTGATTGCAAAACACGACCTGCCGCCGATGATCGCCATCTTCATCGACCCGGGTATTCTGCCCGCGCTTTCGGATGCGGACCAGAACCGGTACAACCGCATCTTCGAATACGACTCGCTGAGCAATCGCTTCGCAGAATTCCTGGTCAACGAGCTGATCCCAGAAGTGGCGAGCCACTACAACCTGTCGAAGAATCCAGACGACCGCGGAGTGAGCGGGGTGAGCACAGGCGCGGTCGGCGCCTTCATGGCGGCCTGGAACCGGCCAGATCAGTTTCATCGCGTGCTGAGCTTCATCGGCACCTACGTGGCGATGAAAGGCGCAGACTCGCTGCCGGCGCTGGTGCGCAGGACCGAGCCCAAGCCAATCCGCATCTTCATGCAGGATGGGACCAACGATCACATTGTGCCGTCGGAGCCGTATGGAATATCTCCCTTCGGAAGCTGGCCGACCAATAACCAGGTGATGTTTCAGGCGCTCGAGTTCGCGGGCTACGACGTAAAGCTGGAGATGGGCACCGAAGCGCACAACATGAAGCAGGGCGGTGCCATCCTGCCCGACGCGCTGCGCTGGCTATGGCGCGGCTACCCCGAGCCGATCACCGTGCAGGAGCCGGCCGCGGCGCGCGAGCCCGGCTACGAGACGACGAATCGCGTGTTTTCTACGCTATATCTGGACAGACCGTGGGAGCGAGTGGGCAGCTTCAACTCCCTGACCAGCCTGGCTGCCGACCGCAACGGAAATATTTATGTTCCGGATCAGGCGGGCAAGCGGATTCTGCGGGTGGACCCGCAGGGAAAGGCGACACCGTTCGCCGAGGTCCCGGATTCCTCACCGGCCCCTGATTCCGCGCCGATTCTGCACACGGGCCCGGGCGACCGGCTCTACGCCTACATTCCGGCGGCTGCATTGGACAATCCTGACCGCGGAGCGATCGTTTCCTGGAGCACCGTGAACGGAGTTGGCAGCGACAAGAAGGTGTACGCCACTGCGAACCAATTCCAGATCGCCGACGGCGTACCGGACGGCGTGGCCGATTTTGCAGTAACCCAGAACGGCACGATCTATGCCTTGCTCCGCACCGACGTAAAGCGGATCGATCCTTCGGGCAGGGTGAGCAGCGCGCTCAAGTGGGGCTCCCTGCAGGGCGAAATGGGCCCGCCGGCAAGCATCGCGCTTTCGCCGGATCAATCCATGGCCGTGACCCTCGATCCAATTACCCGCTACGGCTGGTCCTTTCAAATCGCTGCCGATGGTTCGCTCCAGAACGGCGAGCCATTCTACCGGCTCGAAATTCCGGAGATGATTCCCACTGTGGCCTGGGTGAACGAGAAAGGCAACCCCGCGGAGGACACGAACGGCATGGTGTACTTCGCGACGCCACTCGGCATTCAGATCGCCATGCAGAATGGGCGGATCGTTGAGATTCTGAATCCGCCCGTCGCCGGCGGTGGTCCGCTAACGGCGATCACCTTCGCGCAAATTGGCGATCAAAGCTGGCTTTACGCCGCGCAGGACGGCAAGCTGTTCCGGCGTCCGGTCAAGGTAACGGGCGCCAATGCGTGGACGGTAGTGAAGCCGCCGAAACCGACGCTGTGAAGGGACGAAATCGCGAATTAGAAAGCGAAGGCCGCCCGCAGGCGGCCCTTGAAGCTGACGGCTGACAGCTGCCTTTTACCACCGTCCCCAGGCGCGGCTCATGTAATCGGCCAGCGTCATGCTGATCAGCGCGAGGAAGGTGAAAACGCCGGAGATCACGGTCAGCTTGGTGAGCTTGGTGCTGTACTTGATATGCATAAAGAACAGCACTACCAGGATCATTTTTGTACAGGCAATCGCGAGCGCGATCACCGGATTCCAGAAAAGAGTCACTCCGGATGCAATGTGCCACTCGCCCAGATCGATATAGGACGCCCACACTGTAAGCCCGGTAGCCACCAGCAGACAAAGGAGAATCGTCAGGTAGAGGAACGGGCTGACGACGTGATGTTCCTGGTCGGTTTGTTCGTGTTGTTGATTCATGCCGTCAATCCTCAATATCTGCTGATCAGATACAAAAGCGGGAACAGGAATATCCAGATGATGTCGACAAAGTGCCAGTACAGGCCGAAGTTTTCAACAAAGGTGTAATGCCCCTCTGTGTAGGCTCCGGCCCTGGCTCGAAAGAGCATGAAACCCAAGATGCCGATGCCGATTACCATGTGCAGCGCGTGCATTCCGGTCATGGCGAAGTAGAGAAAGAAGTATTGCTCGGTTTTGCTGGCCATGTCCGGCGCAAGAGGTCTGTCGTGGTACTCCGCGTAGACCTCGGTGTCCGTCTGCGGATGGAGGAACGTTGCCTCGCTCCAGTGAAGACCCGGGACGTGATACTTCACCCACTTCTCGTGCCACTCGATCCCCTTGATGCCCAGGAAGACGAGGCCCAGAACAAACGTGAGCGTGAGAAAGAGCAGCAGCCCGCCCTTGCGGCGCATCTGGGCGCACCACACGCTCATGGCCATCGTGAAGCTGGAGATGATCAGCACTGTCGTATTGGCTGTTCCCCAGAAGATGCTCAACTGGTGCGAGCCCTCGACGAAAGCCGGGTAATACCAGTTGCGAAGGATCAGATAGGCGGTAAACAGTCCGCCGAAGAACATGACTTCGGTGAGCAGAAAGAGCCACATCGCAAAGTTCGTAGCATCGAACTGCTGGGCGACGGTCTCAAAGTGATGGCGCTGATACGACGGGTGTTCGTGATGAGTATCCACCTCGACACTGTTCGCCGTGACGGTGCTATCAGACACTGGCTACCTCTTTCCTTTGCTGGCGATCCAGCCACTCGTAGTCATAGGCCTCATGGTCCATGATGGGAATCTCCGGGAAGTTCTCAGTCAGCGGCGGTGACTGTGTCTGCCACTCGAGACCGGTAGCCTGCCAGGGATTATCTCCGGCGATTTCACCATACTTCAGCGACCAGGTGAGATAGAGAATCGGCAACAGGTAACCGACGCCGAGAATCGTCGCGCCCGCAGTCGAGAAGACGTTGAGCACCTGAAACTCCGGCGGATACGCCGCATAACGCCGCGGCATGCCCAGGGTGCCCAGAATGAACTGCGGGAAGAAGGTGAAATTGAAGCCGATGAACGTGACCAGAGCCGCGAGCTGGGAGACCTTTTCCGGATACATGCGGCCGGTCCACTTCGGCCACCAGAAGTGGATGCCGGAGAGGAAGGCCATCAGCATGCCGCCCACCATCACGAAGTGGAAGTGCGCGACGATGAAGTAGGTCTCGGTCAGGTGGATGTCGGTGCCGGTCGCACCCAGGAAGACGCCGGTCATGCCGCCGATCGTGAACAGACCCATGAAGCCGAAGGCGTAGAGCATCGGCGTCTCAAAGGTGATGGACCCGTTATAGAGCGTAAAGGCCCAGTTGAAGATCTTGATCGCCGAAGGCACCGCCACAAGCATAGTCAGCAGCGAGAACACCAGCGCCGCATAGTTTGAGATGCCCATGATGAACATGTGGTGGGCCCACACGAAGAAGCCGAAGACCGCAATCGCCACCGAGGAGAATGCGACCGCCGTATAGCCGAAGACCCGCTTGCGGCTGAAGGTGGAGACGACCTCGGAGATGACGCCCATGCCGGGCAGAATCATGATGTAGACGGCCGGGTGCGAGTAGAACCAGAACAGGTGCTGGAAAAGAAGCGGATCGCCGCCCATCGACGGATCGAAGACGCCGATGTGCACCGTGCGCTCGAGAACCACGAGCACCAGCGTGATGGCCAGCACCGGCGTGCCCAGCACCATCAGGATGGAAGCCGCGTAGTTCGACCACACAAACAGCGGCAGCCGGAACCAGGTCATGCCCGGGCAGCGCATCTTGTGGATGGTCACGATGAAGTTCAGGCCGGTAAAGATCGAACTGAAGCCGGCCACAAAGACGGCCAGGCCCGCCGAGATCACGTTGCTGTTGAGGTAGTGGGTGGAGAGCGGGGTGGTAAAGGTCCATCCCGTATCGACGCCGCCGGTGGCCATCGTCCACAGCATCATGCCGCCCGCGACGATATACAGATACCAGCTCAACAGGTTGATCTTGGGCAGCGCGAGATCCTTGGCCCCGACCATCATCGGGATCACGAAGTTGCCGATGGTGGCGGGCACGGAGGGCACCAGGAAAAAGAACACCATGATGAGGCCGTGCATCGAAAACACCTTGTTGTAGGTGTCCGCGGCCATCAGGTCGCTCTGCGGCGTCAGCAGTTCCAACCGGATCAGTCCCGCGAGCGCTCCGCCGATGAAGAAGAAGAACGTGATCGAGATCAGATAGAGGGTCGCGATCCGCTTGTGGTCGCCGGTCAGCAGCCAACTCAGCAGACCGTTCTCCTTACTGAGGAAATTCATCTTCGGGATCCTGGCCGTAGCCTGATCGGGAAGAGTGACGATCGTCGCTGCGCTCATTGTTGAACCTCCCCTTGTCCGCCGGCTTTTTGTCTGGCGGGGGCCTGTCCGGCCGTACTGCCCTCACTGCCTGCGGGCAGCACGGTCGTGTTCAGGGTTTGCTGAATGCGGTAATCCGATTGTAGATTCTTGAGATATTCCACCAGAGCGAAGACGCCCTCTTCGCTGATCTGGCCTTGATATGTGGGCATGATCGGGGCATAGCCCTGCGTAATATTCTGCGACGGATTCAGGATCGCCTGGCGCAAGTACGCGTCGTCGGCAGTAACCCTCTGGCCGGTGGAGAGCGTGAGCTGCGAGTTGTAGACGCCCACCAGGTTAGGCCCGCGGGCATCCGGCCGCGCGTTATGGCAGGCGTTGCAGCTCAGAGTAGAAAAGAGCCGTTCGCCATCCTGGGCCAGAGAGTGGCCGCTGGTCGAACCCTGCAGCCATTTCTTGAAATCATCCGGCGTCATCACCACGACCTCGCCAATCATCTGCGAGTGATTCGTGCCGCAATACTGGGTGCAGAACAGGTGATAGGTACCGGGCGTCGTGGGCTCAAACCACACCGTCGTATAGCGGCCCGGAATGGCCTCGCGCTTGACGCGGAAGGCGGGAATCGAGAAGCTGTGGAACACGTCCTGCGAAATCAGCGTGAGCTGCACGGGTTGGCCTTCGGGAACGTGGAGCGAATCGATCTCGTGCTGGCCGCCCGGATGCTCGGCCTTCCACATCCACTGTTTGCCGACCACATAAATGTTCATGGCGTTCGCCGGCGGCGTATAGATGCGGAAGTAGAGCAGCGCGCCCCAGACGAACATGATCAGGAACAGGCCCAGCGGAATGATCGTCCATGTGGCTTCGAGGAGCGTGGAGCCCTCGATCTGCACGGCCTCGGGATGGCGCTTCTTGCTGTAGAGAATGGAAAAACCCACCACGAGCAAGATCACGATTGTCAGTCCGACCAGGCTGACCAGGACCATGAAGAAATACAACGCATCCATCTGCGGCGCGATCTTCGACGCCTCGGGCGGAAACAGCGCGAAATTCGTCAACCATTTGACGAGAAACTGCCAGAGTACTGGACTGATGTGGCTCATTCCGTTATCCGTTCACCTTTTAGCGTGTGCATGCGCGTCTACTCCCACCGGGTGCCCCTGCTTGTAGTCGCGGCGAAACATCAATGTCATGAATCCACCCAACAGCACCATCGTCAGAAGGCCCCCAAGCTGCACCACGCGCGAAATAATCAGCGAATGTGTGTTGGTGTGGGGGTCGTAGTGGTAGCAGTAGGTAAGAATGTTATCCACCGGCGATCCGATGCGGTTGGACGACGCTTCATCCAGACCCAGCAGCAAATCTTTGGGGGAGTACTCGACGCCCATGTAGTACTGGGCCAGCTTGCCTTGCGGCGTCACGATCTGAATCGCGCTCGCATGGGCGAACTGCGTCAGCTTTCCGTCGGGCCCCGGAATCTTGACGTAGCGGAACCCCACAGCCCGCGTGAGCGCTTCGATGTTGGCCTGCGTGCCGGTCATAAAGTGCCAGCCGGCCGCGGTCTCCGGATGCCCATACCGCGCGAGGTAGCTGCGCTTCTTCGCCGCAGCCAGGTCCGTGCCCTCGGTCGGGTCAATGCTGACGACGATCACGTCGAAGTCCTTGCCGGGAACAAACCGCACCATCTGCAAGGCGCTGGTAAGACCGTTCAGTTCTTCGGAGCACAGCATCGGGCACTGGTAGTACACCAATGCGAGGATGGCGGGCCGCTTTCCGAAGTAGCTGCCCAGCGGAACGACCTTCCCCATGTCATCAGTAAACGTAAGATTGAGCGGCAACTGGGTATTGAGGTGCTGGTCGATGCCGACTCCGCCCAGAACGGACGGCTGCGTATTCGCCGGCCCTTCGGATTTGTCCCCGTAGCTCGAAACCTGCGCGGACGCTGTCGGTGCGGCACCGGCAAGGCTCAGGACGATCGTCGTAATAGCCGCCGCAACAGCCATGACTCCAGGCGAGCTTTTCCGGATTGTCCCTGACTTGTACATCTCTCGGTTCCCTTCACTTCAATGCGGCCGTAATGCCGGCTTTGTGCTACCGCGCGGCCGGTGTGGCTTGCGCTTCGTTGTGCACCGCCATGTTGGCCTCTGCGGCCGCCTGTTCCTGCTCGTACGTAGTCGGTGCAAAGCCGTCGGTCAGCGGCATCGGCACCACCGGCCGGCTGTCGCCGGTCATCAGCGGCTGGCCTTGCGCAGCCGGTGCCACGGGCAACCCGCTCCGGGCAATGATCTCCATTGCGCGCTCAACCGGGATCCGCAGGGTGCCCTTTGACTGATCGATCCACGTGTAGTTGTCCAGCAGCAGGTTTTCCCGCGCATGCAGATCGGCTATGTCCTGGTTGCCGTCATCCAGTTGTACGCGCGGCGTGGGAAAAGTCCTGGTAATCTCCGCCACTTTGTTCTGCAGTTCGGGGCTCGACGGCAGGTTGCCGAGTTGCCGCACGTCGACCGTCTGCGTCCACTTGCTGTTCGGCCCGTCCTCTTTGTTCATGTAGGCGTTGAAGACTTTGCCGATACCGTAGCAGGTCACCGCCGTCACCACGACAAAGATGCCCATCGCAACCAGGAACACCAGGATGCCCGTGATTTTGACGTCGCTCGGCTCGTAACCGAGAGACGCATCGACCTCGTCATTCTTATGGCCGTGCGGGGTGTGGTCGTTATGCGTGGGCATGCTCAGGCTCCAGAATCTCCGCCAGGTGCGGATCGTTGACCTGCACCAGCGAGCGCGATTTGAGTTCGATGCAGAAATACGCGGCCCAGAAGGCCGTCATAGCCACGGGCACCGCGATGTACTCCAGAATTCCCCAGCTGAAGTGCAGATTGCGGGCCGCGTCCCGGAAATTCGGCTCAATGAGCCAGAACTGGTTGAACGCTGTAGCAAAAACCATGAACTGGCACACCCGCGTCAGCCGCTTCTTGTTGCGCTTGATGTCGCGCGAGAGCAGCATCGAAAACGGAATCAGCCAGTGGAAGATGAAGTCGAGCGTGATGATGATGCCCCAGTGGCCGCGGATACGGTCCAGGTACCAGCTGATCTCGTTAGGAAGATTGCCCGACCAGATAATGAGGAACTGCCCGAAGTTCAGATAGATATTCAGCATTACAAAGGCAAACGCAAGTTTGCCAAGGTCGTGCTGTTCTGTCTGACGCAGGATGGTCTTAAAGGGCTCAGCCTTGGAGAGCGCTATGGCCACGATGATGGCCAGCGCCAGCACCTGGAAGCCTTGCTCCACCAGGTACAGCAGCCCATACACGGTTGAAAACCAGGTTGGATCCAGCGACATGACCCAGTAAATGGAGGCAGCCGTCATCGTGACCGAGTAAATCACGATGCCCAATCCGCTGACGTTTTCAAACTTCTTGATCCAGTAGGGTGTCGTCTCCGGGCCTTCCGCATCGCGCTTGAGAGCGAGGCTGTTCAGACGCCATTGGTAGAACCACCAGATCACGAAACAGAGGATGCTGGCCCAGATGTAGGTAACCGGATTGAGCATGGGCCGCTTAAAGTTGAGGCAATGCGCCTGGATCTCCGAGATCCGGCCGGCCTGCAAGGCGCTCTCCGTGGCCTCCCGGGTGGTGTAAACCGCCCAGAGGTACAGCTTCTTCATGAAGATGGCCGTAACGGCCCAGTACACAAAGACCAGGGGCAGCGTGCGGCTCATGGCTTCAAGAGGCCGGCGCAGCAGCAGGCCCCATTTGCCGCCTGAACAGTACTGCACCATCAGCATGGCCAGGCCGCCTACGGCAAATCCGAAGGTGACCATCAAACCCAGCACCCAGGCGCGCAGAAAGTGATCCCAGCCGAGGCCGTCCTGCGCCTGGCCCAGAAATCCCAGAACCACGCCGATAACTAAAAAGATCGCTCCGACCATCAGCGCGCGGCTCTTCCAGCCGTCGACAAAGGCTGGCGCGCTGAGGTTCGCGGGAAGCGTTTTGCTGTGCGATGCTTGAGCCATTCCGTAAAGTCCTTACTTGGAGGCCGGTGCGGCCGGTTTGCTTGCGGGAATCGAAATCTTCGGGTCCGCCGGGTTGGCTGGAGCCATAGCCGGCGTGCCTTCGCTCGCCACGGGTTTGTAGGGCTGCACGGCGGTTGCGGGCAGCGTCCACGGCTGCGCGTAGTCCGGATGCCCCTCTTCTTCGGCGAGGCTCTTCAGAGTCCTCACCTGGACGCCCGAGGGTACGTCCTGCGTCGTAGCCGCCTGGCTCAGCTGCAGCGCGCGAATATAGGCTGCCACGGCCCAGCGATCGGCCGGCGTAAGCTGCGCGGAGTAGTCAGGCATGGCCCCGTAGCCGTGGGTCATCACATAGAAGTAATGCGATACCGGCTGCGACCTGCGTACCTGATCGTGCAGATTCGCCGCCGGCTTGTACCCGCGATCGACGATCTCGCCCAGCCCGTTGCCAACGCGCGAGTGGCACGGCGTGCAGTAGACATTGAACCGCTCCTGCCCGCGCTTGAGCACCTGCATGGTGACCGGGAACGGCATCAGATCCTGCTCTTCGCGATAACCGTTCGCGCCCTGGACAACTCCAGTATAGAAGTAGCTGTCTTCATTCAGCTGCCCGCGGGCCACCGTGTCCAGCACCTGGGGACGAGCGGCGCGTCCGTCGGCGAAGAAGGACGTGCCCCGCTGCGGAATCATCTTTGGCTCGTTGTGCATGTCCTGCCGGCAGCCGGCGATCAACAACACACAGGCCATTGCAGCGAGCGCAGCTGGTCTCTCGCCCTTGCGTAGAAAACGCGCAAGAATGGGGCACCCAATCTGTTCCCTGTTCCCAATTCCCTGTTCCCTGTTCTTTGTTCCCTGTTCCCTGTAGAGGCTCATCAGTACTCCACCTCCACGACCGAAACAGGCTGAAGGGATTCGAGGTAAGCTTTCGAGGCCGCGAGATCAAACTTCGGATCGAGCGCCTCCAGGCACAGGAAGAACTTGTCCGTCGTTGCGCCGTCGCGGAAATTGGGCGCATTGAAGAGCGGGTGATACAGCGACGGCAGGCCATTTAACGCCAGCATGCCGAAGGCCGCCGACAGGCCCGCCCACAGAATCGTCCACTCGTAGGCCGGGACGACGAAGGCCGGCCACGAATACGTGGGACGCCCCGCGATATTCAGCGGATAGGCGAGCACAGAGATCCACGTCTCCAGAGAGAACATGGCGGCGCATCCCAACAGGCCGCCGATCAATGTAACGAGAGGCACCTTGTTGCGATGAAAACCGATCGCCTCGGCGGCCTCTTCCACCGGATACGGCGTGTAGCAGTCCAGCCGCCGCCAGCCGTCCTCATGAGCGCGGCGCGCAGCACGAACCAGATCGCCGGGAGTGTCGAATTCGGCCAGCAGGCCGTATGTTCCTTCGCGTGCAGGCATACTCAGTCACCAGCCTCCGCCGTTACCTTGGGCTTGATCTTGGCCTGCGGCAGCAGCAAGCGGATTTCATTCATCGGAATCATGGGCAGGAAGCGGACAAACAGCAGGAACATGAAGAGGAAGAATCCTACTGTGCCGAAGAAGGTCATGTAGTCCCACTTGGTGGCGCGATACGTGCCCCACGCAGAGGGCAGGAAGTCGCGCGTCAAGCTGGTCACGACGATAACGAAGCGCTCAAACCACATACCGGTGTTCACGATGATCGACAGAACGAACATGAACGGGATATTGGTGCGCAGCTTGCGCGACCAGAGCGTGGTAAGCGGGATGAACAGGTTGAACGTGAGCAGCAGCCAGTACGACCAGCCCATCGGACCGAAGGCCCGGTTCCAGAAGGTGAAAGCCTCCCAGTGGTCCGCCGAATACCAGGCCATAAAGGCTTCCATGCCGTATCCGTAGGCCACGATGAAGCCGGTCACGAGCATCAGCTTGCCCATATTGTCGATATGCCGCTCGGTCACGAGTTGCTCGAGGTGGTAGTACTTCCGCAGCGGAATGGCCAGCGTTAGCACCATCGCGAATCCGGAGTAGATGGCGCCGGCGACGAAGTAGGGCGGAAAGATCGTCGTGTGCCAGCCCGGGAGCACGGCCACTGCGAAGTCGAAGCTGATGACCGTATGCACAGAGAGCACCAGCGGTGTCGCCAGACCGGCCAGCAGCAGCGAAGCCGACTCGTAGCGCATCCAGTGGCGCACCGATCCGCGCCAGCCGCAGCTCAAAATGCCGTAGAAATACTGGGCAGCCCTGGTACGCGCCCGGTCGCGGAAGGTGCCGAAGTCCGGGATCATGCCGACGTACCAGAAGACAACCGAGATGGTCGCGTAGGTCGAAACCGCGAAGACGTCCCACAACAGCGGCGAGCGGAACTGTGGCCACACCGTCATGGTGAACGGCAGCGGAAGCAGCCAGTATCCCAGCCAGGGACGGCCGACGTGAATCAGCGGGAAGAGGCCGGCGCACATGACGGCAAAGATCGTCATGGCTTCGGCGAAGCGGCTGATCGAGTTGCGCCATTGCTGCTTGAACAACAGCAGAATGGCTGAAATCAGCGTGCCTGCGTGGCCAATACCGATCCACCAGACAAAGTTGATGATGGCAAATCCCCACGCCACGGGGATCGTGATCGCCCAGATCCCGACGCCGACAAGGAACAGCCAGGTCACGGCCACGAGGAGCATCGTTGCGCCCGCGCCGGCTACCGCGAAGTAGGCAAACCAGCCTAGCGGTGTACGCGGGGTGAGCACGATGCTGGAGATCTTCTCGGTGATCGACCGGAAGGTCTGGCCAAGGCCGATAACCCTATACTCTCCGGTTGCCGGATCGACGCCAGGATCCTTAGTTTTCAGTTCGCTGGTTGCCATCGCTGATTCAACCCTTTGCCGGTGCGTGTTCCACCGGTGCTTCTTCGAGTTCAGGATTCGGATTCAGAACTTCAGCCACATAGGTGGTCCGCGGACGCGTATTAATGTCGGCAATCACTTGGTAGCTGCGCTGCATCGTGCGCAGCTTGGCCACGCGGCTCTGCTTGTCATTGATATTGCCGAAGGTGATGGCCTTTGCCGGGCACGCCTGCTGGCAGGCCGTAATCACTTCGCCATCCTGGACAAGCCGATTTTCCTTGTCGGCCTCGATCTTGGCCTCTTCAATGCGCTGCACGCAGTAGGAGCACTTCTCCATCACGCCGCGCGAGCGCACAGTGACATCGGGATTGCGCATCAGCTTCAGGCTCTCCGTCTCGTAGTCGGAGTAGAGCAGGAAGTTGAAGCGGCGCACCTTGTAGGGGCAGTTGTTCGAGCAGTAGCGCGTGCCCACGCAGCGGTTATAGACCATCATGTTCAGGCCTTCGGGGGTATGCACCGTAGCGCCGACCGGGCAAACCTGCTCGCAGGGAGCGTTCTCGCAGTGCTGGCACGCCATCGGCTGAAAGTGCGCCCGCGGCGCGGCCAGATCGCCTTCGTAGTACGTGTCGATGCGCAGCCACTGCATGTCGCGGCCGATGCGCACCTGCTGCTTGCCGACCACCGCGATGTTGTTCTCCGCATAACAGCTCACGATGCAGGCGTTGCAGCCGGTGCAGCTGTTCATATCCACCGACATGGCCCATGCGTAAGCTTCGTTATAGGTCCAGTTCGGGAACAGCGACGTGCCGGGATTCGGCGTCTCGTGGTTATCGCCCTCGTGGGCAAAGTTCGGATTCGCCTTGAACTCTTCCAGCGTGGCGTAGCGGATGATGCCGCGTGGCCCGAGCGCCTCATCTCCTTCGAGCGAGTTGTCGCCGCTGCCCTGCCCGAGAAGAACCTTCGCGCGATGATCCTGGTAGTGGCTCTTGGTGATGGCCACGCCCCATTTGCCTTCGACCTTACGAATCGCACCGGTGGCGTAGAACGGAGCCCACGTATTGCGAATCAGGTAAGCGTTGAAACCCGCTCCGGAGCCCACGCGGCCCGCATACTCGCGGCCGTAGCCAAGATAGACCGTCACCGAGTTGTCCGGATGGCCGGGAGCTACGACGACCGGCGCCTTTACCCGCCCGCCGCCCACGCTCAGCTCGACAATGTCTTCTTCTTCGAGGCCGAGCCTGGTGAGTGTCGCGCCGGAGATGATCGCCGCGTTATCCCAGCTCAGGTTGGTCACCGGCTTGGGCAGTTCCTGCAGCCAGCCCACATTCGACCAGCGGCCGTCGTAGATGGTCGGGTCAGGCCGGAAGATGATCTCGATCGAATCCTTCGATGTCGGAGCGGGAATCGCGCCAATCTTCGCCGCAGGAGCGCTCTTGGCCGACCGGTCGAAGGCTGTGTCTGCAATCCATCCGTCATGCAAGGCCTTGCGCCATCCGGTTTCGAAGTCGCCCTTGATCAGCGGCCGGCAGGTCTCACGCACCGCCTCATAGGCGCTCAACGAGGGATTGTCGAGCAGCGACTGGAAGACATCGTGCGCGGTGCGGCCGCCGTAAAGCGGTTCGATCATCGGCTGCACGACGGAGACGGTCCCGTCATAAGCCCGCGCATCGGACCAGTACTCGAGGTGATGCGCCGACGGAATATGCCAGTGCGAAATCTGTCCCGTCTCGTCGACATGCGAGCCGAGATGCGCAACCGTGTTCGCCTTGTTGAAGGCCGTCGCAAAGTCGAGATCGGCGGGCGCGTCGTAGATGGGATTGGCATTCAGGATCACCAGCCAATCCACTTTGCCCGCATTCAGATCCGCCACCAGCGCCTTGAAGTCGCCGAGCTGATCGGAAGGAACCGGATTCAGCGGCCCGGAAGCCACAAACACCGTCTTGCCAATGTTGCCCAGCGCGTTATTGATGGCCAGCGCCAGAGCGGCAACCGAGGGATCCTGATAGAGGCCGGGAATCACGGCGCTCTTGCCGGCGTTCGCCTTCAGGTCCTTCGCCAGAGCGGCTAGGAAGGCCTGCTGCTCCGCGGTCCACGCATAGCCGGGAGCGCTTGCACCGCTCGCGCCCACGGCCGCAGCCAGCGCCGCCGCGAAGGCCGGAATCTCGCTGGCCCGCAGGCCCAGCCGATGCTCCGCCTTGAACCCCGTCGTCGTCGTCGAGCCTTCGATGGTATAGAGCCGGTTTATGCCGTTTTCCGGCTGCTTGCGCCGGTCGGCGTAGTCGCGCACCATGCGATGAAAGCCCGGATAGGACGCGCCGGAGAGAAAGTCCGCATCGAGCGAAACGATCACGTCAGCCTGGTCAAGCGCGTACTGCACGTGCGGACCGCCCGCCGCCAGGAATGTTCCCGCCAGCGCCGGGTCGTATTGCACCAGTTTGGCCTTGGGATACGCCTTCTGGACTGCCTGCCATTGCCGCGCCAGCGTGGGCGAGGTGATGGCGGCGCTCAGAAAATAGACGCCGCTCCCGTCCTTGCTCGAAGACAGCTTCGTGCGCAGGGCCTCGGCGAACTCCGTCCAGCCGCGCCGTTCACCGCGATAGGTCACGTGCTGCGAGCGGTCGGGATCATAGAGCGCAAGCAGCGTGCCCTGCGTGTAAGGATCCGAGCCGCCCTGGTTGTACGCGTGCTCAGGATTGCCATCGACCTTGATGGGACGAAATTCGCTGCTCTTGACGAGCAACGGAACGGCGCCGGTGGTAAATGGATGCGCCGTAGCAAAGTACATCGGCTTGCCGAGAACCAGGTCTTCGGGAGCCTTGATATAAGGATAGATCGGTTCGTCGGGCTGCTTGGTGCATCCGGCCAGTCCGGCCAGCGCCATGGACGCGCCCATCAGCTTGAGAAAGCCGCGCCGCGATACCGGATCGACCCATTCCTGCGCCGAGCCAGGAAATTCGCGCTCCACCGCTGCCTGAAACTCCGCCGTGTCAGCCAGCTCATCTAGCGAACGCCAGAACCGCTTGCCCTTTGCACCCTTCAGCTCCTGGCGAACCGCAGCCAGCGTCATGGGCGCCGAAGCAGCCGGCTCTGAGCTTGCGCCGGCGTTTCCGGCCTGCACGCTCTTTCCCACGGCATTCCCCATCTTGTCCTCCACCGCCTTCGCGGCCGCCTTCCTTGCATCCCCGCTCATCGGTGGCACACCTCGCAGCTGGTCAAATCCTTTGGAGTGCGAATGTTGTAGTGGCCGAGCAGGAAATGCCCAAGCTCATCCTGACTCGTGAACTTCTGGTACTGCAGATGAATTGCGGGTTGATTCGCGGCTCCGCCGGTCGTTAACGACGCGGGCCGCAGCAGCGCCAGCGGCGTCAGCGATGCAGCCGCATTCGCGTCGCCGGACGGATCGGTCCGCGTGCAGCTTACGCTTTGCGCGGTGGGCACGCCGTACTTGTCGTCCACCGCAGCGCACCACACAGGCTTGTCCTCAGCCGGCTTTTCCCACGCCATGTTGTAGATCTCGGAGGTGGGACGCAGATTCTTGGAGGGATTGCGATGGCAGTCGAGGCACCACTCCATCTGCAGCGTGTTTTGCGCGTACATCAGCGGCATCTCGTCCACCTGGCCGTGGCAGGTGGCGCAACCAATGCCCTTGTTCACATGAATCTCATGGTTGAAGTACACATAGTCGGGCAGGTCGTGAACCTTGGTCCAGACGATGGACTGACCCGTATACCAGCTGTTGCGCACCGGCTCGAGCAGCTGGGCGTTGGTCCAGATCTGCGCATGGCAGTTCATGCAGGTGCGCGTGGGCGGAATGCCGGCGTAGCTCGACTTCTCTACCGTGGTGTGACAGTACTGACACTGGAGTCCCAAGCCCTGAACGTGATGCTTGTGGCTGAAGGGCACCGGTTGGTCTGCGCGCTGACCCTGCCGCGTAACCCACGGTGAGCGTTGCAATTGATCCAGTGTGACTCCCAGGGCGATCACGATCAGCCCCGTCAGCACCAGGCTCATGCGCGCCAGTGCGTTGGAGCTGCGGTCAAAGATTTGCGGCATTAGGAATACCCTGCTTGATTCGTGCTTGATTCGTGTCTGGTGCGGCCGCTGTGCCGGCGGTCACAAGGGTTATGTACTAAGAGTGCTTACGAACAAACGGATACTGCAGGAACGAAAGAACTGAAAGACCACTATATAAATCACCGCTCCCATGGTGCGCAAGGCCCGCTGGCGCGCAAGAGGACCCAATTGCATACACACCGCGGCATGCGTAAACGCTTGAAAAGCTGCGCAGAACCGCGAATGGGGCGCGTTATCTCACCATGCGTTCTTCGCGAACCGTACCAGTACTTGAGAAAAATCGATTGCCATGTGATTTTTGTGCGACGCGAAGATCATCACGCCGGCTTTCAGCCTTTCCAGAAGGCGATCACCAGCGCTCCGCTTACGATGAGTGTGCCGCCCAGATAAACGGGCGGCGTGGGCCATTGCCCGAAGCGCACCTTGTTGAGAATCTGCGCCATGAGGAAAAACAGCGCCACGTAGACGCCCAGCAGCCGTCCGAAATCCCAGCGTGGCGCATTCACGAGCGTGCCGTACAAGGCCAGCACCACTATGCCTGCGGCAAAAGCAAAGATTCGCGCCATCCCCGATGAGCGGTGCAGCCCCACCTGGAAGAACGAATCGCCATAAGCTTCGAGCCAGGCCGCGAGCACAAGTACGCCGAACGCGCCCAGCGGGTTCGAGACCAACCGCTCCGCCTCATTCATCCAGGTTCTACCTCGGGAGGTGTGGAAGTGTAGTGAAGATAAGAAGCGCTCGCCGCACACGGGATTCAACGATCACCCTGCGTGCGCAAGCCCCTGCGCAAATCGTAACAAGAGGGTGGGTTAAAATTTCGTAAAGGCGCGACAGACCATCAACTCAAAGGTTCTCCGCAACCGGGAGCTGCATGCAGGTCCTCCCGGACGGGTTCTATCGCCCGAGCCGTCGCGCGCTCTACACAGGAAAAGATCCGGAAAGGAATGCGGATTCAAGACGATGAAATACGCCGGATTGCTGCTGATGCCAGCTGGGTTCTTCCTCACGATCGCCGCGTTGGTGCTATTTCCCGATCCGCTGCATAGAGGAATCTTTATTCTCTGTGCCCTCGCGGTGGAGGGTACCGGATTGGGCGTCGCCGTACGCGGGCACATGGCCTCCCGAAGAGAGAGCCGCCCATGAATGCGCTCGCGCCTCTTGCACCCGGGGGAGTTTCCGCGAACTCCGATGCCGTCTTCCCGTTCACGCTGGCGTTGCTGCTGGTTGCGCCGCTGATCCTGGCCGGCCTGGCGCTCATCAACACCGGTCTCGGCCGCTCGCGGTCTGCCGCGCAGGCCCTGCTAGGGAATGTCTCGATCGTCTCCATCGCCGCAATTCTGTTTGCCCTGGTGGGAGCAGCCATCGCCGGCAGTTTGTCGGCTACCGGCCACGCGTTTCACGTGGCGGGTAAACCCTGGGATTGGATCGGCTCGGGCTCACTGCTGCTCGGCGGTTTGGGCACGGCTACGGGCCAGGCGCAACTTGGGCTTCTGTTTGAATTTCAGGCAGCGGCATTGGCTGCGTTGATTCCATGGGGATCGGGCGCGGACCGCCTGCGCCTGGCGGCCGGCTGCGCGTTGGCCGCATTGGTATCAGCGCTGGTTTTTCCGCTCACCGCACACTGGATCTGGCATGGCTGGCTGGCCCAGCTCGGCGGCAACTTCTCGCTCGGCGCAGGCTTTATCGATCCGGGCGGCGCGGCCACCGTGCACATGCTTGGAGGCGTAAGCGCCTTGGCAATTGTGTGGATCACTGGTCCCCGGCGCGGCAAGTTCCCGAAAGAGGGTCTGTCGACGGCGATGCCCGGCCATCACGTGGTCTATGTTCTCTTCGGCTCCATGCTCAGCCTGGTCGGATGGCTGGCCTGGAATGCCGCGGGGGCGATTCTGTGGCTGCACGCGCCGCTCAGCGCGCTGCCCGTGAACGCCATCAATACGGTGCTTGCGGCAGCCGCAGCGCTGCTGGCAACGTTGATCGTCACGCGCATTCGCTTCGGCAAGCCCGACGCGAGCCTTTGCGCCAATGGATGGTTGGCGGGATTGGTCGCGTCCAGCGGCTGCGCGGCCTTCATCACACCGGGTGAGTCGATCTTCGTGGGAATGATCGCCGGCATAGCCACGCCGCTGCTGGTCGAGATGCTGGAGCTCGCGCTCTCGATCGACGATCCCTCCGGCGCGATCACCGTTCATGGCGTCGCCGGCCTGTGGGGATTGCTCGCCGGCGGGCTCTTCGCGCCGCAGCCCGGGCAGCTGCTCGCGCAGCTCGTCGGAATCGCGACGCTGCTGGGCCTGGTGCTTCCGCTGGTCTATCTGCTCTTCGCGGTCCTGAATCGCGCGGTCCCGTTCCGCGTCGATCCGGACGGCGAGCGCATCGGCATGGATCTGCACGAGCTCGGTGGCGGCGCCTATCCGGAGTTCGTGATTCACCGCGACGAGTCGTATCGGTAGCGAAGGCGTGGAGGCTGTTGCGTGATTTGGAACCGACGCGGGCGGCGTGCACAGGTTTACTGCTTCGTTCCCTGATCTGCTGGTTGGGTCGGATATGCCTTTTCGACCGCGTCTCTGAATTGCTCGAAGAGAAACAGGTGCGGGCCGCGCAGTCCGTCCTGCATGGTACGGTTCCATAGAGGGCGCGTCAGCTTTCCATTGGCGTTCACCTGGCAGACTTCAAATAGATCCTCAACCGGGCCGGTCTGCATGTCGGGACCTACATCGGGTCCGCCCGGACGCTGCTGGCCCGGCATGGGAGGAGTGTTCGGATCCATGCCCCGGTTCGGAAGGCCACTCGGCATGGGATTCGACGCCGGGCCTCGATTGGGATTGTCGATCGGACCCGCGTCACGATACATACTGAGCCCGTTTCCCCGGCGGACCACGATCACGATGTCGGCATCTTCGCGCTGCGTGACCAGCCTGTAGCGTTTCCACGCCTGCAGCGCATCCTGCACATCTGCAATCGCCGTCCGGTCTTCCGCATCGAGGTTCCGGTCGAACTGCTGTCCGTTCACCGATTCCACATAGACGGTGTGAGCCTGGCTGAAGGCAACAGGGACATTCGGCTGCTTCTTATCCTTGGCGTGCACCAGGACAGCTCCGACCACAGACAGGACCAGGGTGAATGCCACATGAGGTTTCATAGGCTACCTCGGGGAGACGCGTTGTGCGACGTGAGCAAGGGTACGCCATTTCCGCTCTGATTGCGCCCGTTTTCTACGCTTCCCCGCAAGCCGCTCCCGCGTCTCCGATCGGATGTCTTATCATGATCTCGCTCTTGCCGCTCCGTAAATCCCCGGTGGTTTCTGCACGAGGTGCCTCATCCGCTGTTACTCCCGGTTGCTCTTTCTGGCCGCAGTTTTGCTTTGGCCTTTCGCGGCGAGGGCGAATACCGCTGCGCCGAACAACCAGATCACTCTCACTTCGCCGCTTGACTACCAGGTTTTTCAGCGCAGCGGCGCGCTGAAGGGCCGCGTGGAGATTCGCGGCGCCGCGCATCTTCCGGCTGACCGCATCGAAGCACGGCTGACGGGCAATTCGCTCAAGGGTCCGCTGCCCGGCAACTGGGTGCGCATGCACCTCGACAAAGCATCCGGCGCATTTCATGCTTCCCTGTCCACAGTGCCCGGCGGCTTCTATCAACTGCAGGTTCGTGCGCTGCGCGCACAGGCGCCGGTCGCGGAGGCCACACTTGCGCATGTCGGCATCGGCGAAGTCTTCGTTATCTCAGGCCAATCCAATTCCACCAACTACGGCGAGGTGCGACAGACCACCGAAACCGGCATGGTTGTCGCCTTCAGCGGCAGATCCTGGCAGATCGCCAACGATCCGCAGCCCGGAGTGCAGGACTCGAGCAGCAAGGGCAGCTTTATTCCGGCGTTCGGCGACGCGCTCTACCGCCGATATCACGTGCCCATCGGGATCGCGGCCGTAGGCCATGGATCGACGAGCGTGCGCCAGTGGCTGCCCGCCGGCGAGCCCGTCTACGTGATGCCCACGATGACCAGATTCGTGACGCACAACGCTGCAGGCGAGCTGGTCTCAGACGGCACGCTCTTCAATGGGATGATGGCGCGCATCCATCAGCTCGGCAAGCACAGCTTTCGTGCAATGCTATGGCACCAGGGTGAGTCGGACGCACACCAGCCGGAGGGCCACCAGATCACCGCCGCGCAGTACCGGCAGATGATGGTCGAGCTCATGCGCGCGTCCCGCAAAAGCGCGGGCTGGAAGTTTCCCTGGATCGTCGCGGAAGCCACCTACCACTCGCCCTCGGACCCATCCGATCCGGAACTCGTGCAGGCGCAACGCAGCTTGTGGCGGAGAGGCCTCGCCATCGAAGGTCCCGACACCGACAGTCTGGGAAGCGAGTACCGCCAGAATCACGGCGCCGGCGTGCACTTCAGCGACCGCGGCCTCAAGGCGCACGGCATGTTGTGGGCAAAGGCGGTTGAGCAGTACCTGGACAAATTACGCGACTGACCCGTCTCTTATCTCCCTGCAATAAAAGTCCTCTTTTTTGAGCAGGAGGACTGTCCCTATAATGCGAAGTAAGCAACGCTACGAAGATGGGATTTCTGACTCACCTGTTTTATCCCTGGGGACTCCTGCTCCAGGTGTTGGCGATCGTGCACTTCATCCGGCGGCGGCCCGATACCTATTGGCTGTTCATCATTTTGTTTCTTGGGCCTGTGGGAGCGCTCGTCTATCTCCTGGTTGAGGCGCTGCCCGACGCGGGACTGGTGGGCCAGTCTTTTCGCACTTTTCCGCGGCGCAAGCGCATCCGAGAGCTCGAAACCGCCATTCTCGACAATCCCTCGGCGGGCAACTTTGAGGAGCTCGGCGATCTTTACATGGACGAAGGCAAGCCGCAGTCAGCCAGAAATGCCTTCGACAAGGCCATCGCTGCGCGCTCCACGACTCTCGACTGCTTCTACCGCCGCGGCATCTGCGCGCTGGAACTCGGCGACGCGCAAGGCGCTTTGCCCGATCTCGAGCGCGTGATCCAGGAAGACCCGAATCACGATTTCCAGCGCGCCACCGGTCTGCTGGCTCACGCCTATGCGCTGGCCGGGCAGAAAGAAAGAGCCGAAGCGCTTTTTCGCCGCGCCACGGTTACATCGACTTTGTCGGAGACCTATCTGAACTATGCCGATCTGCTCGCCGGCGAGGGCCGCTACGCCGAAGCCCGCGAGTGGGCACAGAAGGTGCTCAGCAAGCAGGCAACGATGCCCAGCTATCTGCGCCGCCGCGAGCGGCCGTGGTTCCGGAGGGCAAAAAATACGCTGAAGCGGATGCCGGCCTGAACCCAGGTTATCGCCGCGCGAGCAGCAGCATCACCACGAAAAGCGCAACCGGAACCAGCGCGAGGCTCGCGTAGAGAGCCATCTTGCGCCGGCTCAGGCCGAATGGGCTCCCTGCCGTCAACCTCCGCCTGCCCTCGTCGACACCCACCTGCTCCTGATGTTCCAACTCCCATGCCATCTCGGCGGCCGTAGCGTAGCGATGGCGCGGATCGCGCTCCAGCGCGCGAAAGAGAATCTCTTCGAGCGCGGGGGAAATCTCCGGATTCAATTCACTGGCCGGGCGGGGATCGTTGAGCACGCGCTCGTTCATCACCGCCAGCGGATTCGGTCCGCTGAACGGGGGCTGGCCGGTGAGCATCTCATACAGCATTACGCCCAGCGCGTAGATGTCGCTGCGCTGGTCGCCGCGCTGCCCCTTCACCTGCTCGGGCGCAATGTAGTCCGGCGTGCCGAGGGCGGGCGAAAACTCTGTATAGGTAAGCCGCCGGGCATCCTCCTTCATGGCGATGCCGAAATCAATCAGCTTGATCGTGTCGCCCTCGCCGACCATGATGTTTTCCGGCTTCAGGTCGCGATGGACGACTCCGTGCTTGTGCATGTAGTCGAGCGCATCGCAGATGCCCAGCACGATCGCAATGGCGCGGTCAATCGGCAGCTTGCCCTCTTCGTTGAGGATCGAACGCAGCAGCCGGCCCTCGACCCACTCGATGACCATGTACCGGCGGCTACGGTCTTCGCTGTTGTAGGTCTTTACGATGCCGGGATGGTCAAGTTCCTGGCCAATCTCCTGCTCCCGCTGGAACCGCTCCAGCAGCACCGGGTCGGCTTCCATCTCGGTGTGGGGAACCTTCAGAGCCACTTGGGTTCCGGTGAGAAGATCGGTCGCACGGTACAACGTGGACATGCCGCTGCGGGCAATCGCGGCATCTACGCGGTAGTGGTCGAGCATTTCTCCGGCTTCCAGGGCGATGGTCACTGCATATTGCATAACAAATTTGATCGTTTCACGCGAATCGTAAGAAAGAAGCAAAGATTTCGCAGGGAAATCGGTAGGATGGTGAGCAGAGCCGGCAGCGCCTGCCGTGGGGGCGGACCGGGGACTCAAAACCGGCAAAAACCCGTGTTGCGCCCGGCGCCAATTCGGGTTGTGATTGAATTCCAGAATGCCCAGAATGCTTCAATTGGTTCGATTTCTTGCGTTGTGCACGCTCCTTTCACTGCTGCCGCCCCTGGCTGGTGCGGCGACGGGCGCGCACGATACCCGGCATGAGCCTGCGCAGGAAACCGGCTTCCTTAACCGCCGGATCGAACTGAATGGCGTCACCCACCGTTTTCAGGTCTACCTGCCGGAAGACTGGCGGCGCGACGACGGCAGGCTGTGGCCCATCATTCTCTTCCTGCATGGCCGGGGCGAGCGGGGCTCGGAGGGGATGTGGCAGACGCAGATCGGCCTTCCGGCCCAGGTACGCGACCACCCGGAACGCTGGCCCTTCGTCATCGTGATGCCGCAGTGTCCCCTGCCCGACCATTGGACCGACCCCAAGATGCTCGACATGGCCATGGCCGCGCTCGAGCAGGAATCGGCTGAGTTCCACGGGGATCCGGAGCGCACGTATCTCACCGGCCTTTCGATGGGCGGTTACGGAGCCTGGGAGCTGGCGCGGCTGCATCCCCATCGCTGGGCCGCGATCGCGATTGCCTCGGGCGGGATCTTCTGGAGCTACGACCCGGAGCGCTGGCAGGAGTCGTCCACGCTGCCGGCCGAATACGCCCAGGCGATCGGCCACACGCCCCTCTGGCTCTTCCATGGCAGCGATGACAACGTGGTGGCGCCGCGCCAGGATGAATTGTTGTATGATGCCGTGAAAGCCGAGGGTGGACACGTCCGCTTCTGGATCTACCAGGGGCTCGGCCACGATTGCTGGACCCGCGCCTACAACGAGCCCGAGCTGCCGCGGTGGCTGCTGTCGCACAAGCTGACGGCGAAGCCGGAGCTGCTGCCGGCGGCCGCCGAGCGGCTTCTCATTCCCCGCCATCCCTCACCCATCAAGCTTTCCCCGGCCACGCTCGAGAGCCTCGCCGGAGAATATCGTGAGCCGAATGGACACGGCATCATGACCGTCTACCACCTGGGCGACGTGCTCTACGAGAAGGACCAATACGGCTCCATCATTGAGCTGGCAGCGGAGTCGCCGACGGCGCTCTTTTTCCCTAACGGCGCAAGCCTGCTCCGGCTGCTGATCGAGCGGGACCCGCAGGGCCGGGTGACGGCGCTCATTTTTCACGATGACCGCCACGAAGAACGATGGGAAAGGCAGCCCCCCGTCGGGCATTCCACCTTCGCTCTGCGCCATTGAGTCCTGCCGGCGCGCGTGGAACAGATGACCGGCGGTTTGCGTAATTGTTTTTCGAGCATCGTTCGCCGGAGGTGAACATGTTTTGCAGCGGTTGTGGTCAAGCTCTTGAGCCCGGGCAGGCATTCTGCGCCCACTGCGGCCGTCCGTCCGCAGCGGTGGTCCCACCTGTTCCAGGATTGCAGTTTCAGGTGGAGAATTACGCCAGCAAGATCCGCACGCTCAGCATTTTCTGGTACGTTTATGCCGGACTCTCGCTGGTGCTTGGATTCGCCGGACTGGCCTTTGCGCGCGCGTTCTTCTCCGGCGCCTTTGGGCCGTGGATGCACGGCCCCATGCCGCCCAACTTCTTCTTCGGTCCGATGATGCTTCATCTCGCCTGGGCGTTTCTTACGGTGCGCGCGCTGCTGGCCGCCGCAGCCGGGTATGGCCTGATGGAGCACGCCCCGTGGGGCAAGGTCGTGGCCATCATCGCCGCCATTTTCAATGTGCTCAAATTCCCCTTCGGCACCGCGATGGCGATCTGGACGTTCGTGGTGCTGCTCGGTTACCGCAACTCCACGCTGTACGAGCAGCTGTAATTCAGCTGACAGCTGTGAGCTGACAGCTGTCAGCTTGGTTCATCTAAAATCAACGCATGGCTTTTCCTGAACTCCGGATGCGCCGTCTGCGGCGTACTGACGCTCTGCGCGCGCTGGTTCGCGAAACCAATATCGAGCCCGGCGACCTGATCTACCCGCTGTTTTTATGCCCGGGCGAGGGCGTGCGCCGCGAGATCAGTTCGATGCCCGGCGTCTTCAATCTCTCTGTGGATGAGGCCGTGCGCGAAGCCGAGGAAGCCGCGCGACTGGGCTTGGGCGGACTACTTCTCTTCGGATTGCCCGAAAGCAAAGACGAAACCGGCACCGGCGCCTGGAAGGAAAACGGCATCGTGCAGCAGGGCCTGCGCGCGCTCCGCCAATCGAGCGCCGCGCAAAAGCTGGTCCTCATCGCCGACGTGTGCCTGTGCGAGTACACCAGCCACGGCCACTGCGGCGTGGTCATCGAAGGCCGCAATGGCTTTGAAGTCGATAACGACCCCTCCCTTGAACTTCTCGCCAAAACCGCAGTGAGCCTGGCCAAAGCCGGCGCCGATGTAGTCGCTCCCAGTGACATGATGGACGGCCGCGTTGCCGCCATCCGAAGCGCGCTTGATCGCGAAGGCCTAACGCAGACGCCCATCCTGAGCTACGCCTCCAAGTTCGCTTCAGCCTTCTACGGACCCTTCCGCGAAGCCGCCGACTCCGCACCGCAGTTCGGCGATCGCCGCAGCTACCAGATGGACGGAGCGAATCTGAGAGAAGCGATGCGCGAGATCGATCTCGATCTCGCCGAAGGCGCCGACATGATCCTGATGAAGCCGGCCATGCCGTATCTCGACGTCGTGCGCGCCGCGCGCGAGCGCGTCGACGTGCCCATCGGCGCCTACCAGGTCTCGGGCGAGTACTCGATGCTGCACGCTGCCTTTCAAAAAGGCTGGCTCGACCCCACCCGCGCCATGATGGAGTCGCTCATTGGCATCCGCCGCGCCGGCGCCGACTTCATCGTCACCTACTTCGCCAAAGACGCCGCCAAGCTGCTTGGGTAGTTCTCGGGGAATGCTGGGTTCGCTGCGGCGAATTTCCAGAACCCTGAATGCGTGACGCGGCGCTGTGAACAACTCGGCGTGCTATCCCGCTCTAGGGCCGATTTTGCTCTGACGTTTCGTCCACCAAAGCCGCATTCTGTCCCCATAGAATTCGACCACTCGGCCATCAGCGATTCGAGATCAATGACGTGGTTCGAGTGTGGCCATCTGCACTCGTGACCGAGATCACTGAAAGGACTTCGACAACAAGCCCAGACTCGAAGCAGGAAGAAGGTGGGCCATGCTCCTACTCATCTGGCTCGTGCTCTGCCTTGTTGCTGCTTCCCTGATACTGCTTCCCCTCGCACTCTGGCGGCGGGAGATTTACAAACAATATTCCGGCAGTCGACTGGTTTCCTGCCCTGAAAACCAGCAGCCAGGCGTCGTGAGCATTGATGCTCGGCATGCAGCGGCCACAGGAATCGATGGATGTCCGGATTTGCGTTTGTGCGACTGCACGCGCTGGCCTGAACGCGCGAATTGCGACCAGGCCTGCATGTCCGAGGCAGTAAAATCAGGGCCTTACACGCCAGGCGAAGCGAAGCGGGGAATCAAAACGATCTACCACCTCCCCGTTATTCTGGCTGCGTTTGCCGCCTGGTACCTGGGAGCCGTCTGGCATTCGCGATTTATGTTCCGCGCGCGGTGGCTGGACGCAATCGGACTCAATCATGTGGCAGTCAGACAGATCGTGGGGTTGTATCTGCTGCTGAGCGTAGCGGTCTGTCTTCTGTTTGCCTACGGAGTCGCATGGCTCCTTGCCGTGTGTCATCGCAAAGGCCTGCTTCAGGGAGTCCTGATGTCCGCGCTGCTTTGCGCAACCGTGATCGCAACGGGGTGGTATGGCATCGCACGACTGCCTCATGACTTCCTCGTGATTGAAGCGGGTTACACCGCTCTGGCTACGTTTGCGGTGGGTGCCATTGTCGGCGGCTTGTATGACAAGCTCGTGATGCCGTCGCCAAACTGAAGGCCACGCATTTGAGCCGCGCTCCATTCCGGTCGAGTGACCGACAGTCCGGAAACTGCCCTCGCACTTTCCGAGTGGCCGGCAATACGCATGCGCGCGGTACGCGCGGATCTGAGATCTTTTGCAGGGAATCCGGACGTTTCCGGCACAATGGCGCCAGGAGAGACCTATCCGGTATGTGCCGGCTCAGCCCTCCGGAACCACCCCTCCCCCTCCCCGGAAAGACAACCCCTCGTTCGAGGGCTTCATCTTTGAAATCAAATATTTAACGTTACCCTCCCATTGCTATTGAGCAACATCTGCACCACGTTTTTCAGCGAAAACGTGCGGAAAGCTTCGGAAATCGTCCCGGAATTCCCTTTGGGTCTCAGGCGCTCTGTGTTTTTCTAAACAGAACCCGCCTATGCTGAAGCAGCTCGAAAAATACTTTGAATTTGCGCATCTGGAAACGAACTGGCGCACCGAGATTCTGGCCGGCGTTACGACGTTCCTGACGATGGCTTACATCGTCCTGGTGAATCCCGCCATTCTGGCCGATGCCGGATTACCGCTGCCCGCCGTCACCGCCGCGACGTGCCTCTCTGCTGCCTTCGGCTCGATTCTGATGGGCATCATTGCGCGCTATCCCATCGCGCTCGCACCCGGGATGGGTCTCAACGCGTATTTCACCTACACGGTTTGCCTGAAGATGCACGTGCCCTGGCAAACCGCGCTCGGCGCCGTGTTTCTTTCCGGCATCATCTTTCTGGCGCTGACCGCCGCCGGCATCCGGCAGATGATTCTGCATGCGATTCCGCATCAGCTCTATGCCGCGGTCGCCGGCGGCATCGGGTTGTTCATTGCCTTCATCGGCTTTCAGCACGCCGGCCTGGTCGTTCGCGACCCCAATACGCTGGTCGGCCTGGGCAACATCAAAAATCCCACCACGTATCTGGCACTGGCCGGTCTCATCCTCATGGTCGCGCTCGAAATCAAGAAGGTGCGCGGATCCATCCTCATTGGTGTGCTCACCATTACGGGCGTTGCGTGGGCCATGCACCTGGTGCACTGGACCCGCTCCACGGTGGGCTTTCAGGCGCTTACGCAGACCGCGCTGAAGCTCGACATTCGCGGTGCCGTCAACAAGGGCCTGCTCGAAATCATCTTCGTCTTCTTCTTCGTCGATCTGTTCGACAATCTCGGCACGCTGGTCGCCGTTGCCAAACGCGCCGGCCTCATTGCCGCCGACCACTCGATTCCGCGCCTCAACCGCATCCTGCTCGCCGACGCAACCTCGACCGTGTTCGGCTCGATGATCGGCACATCAACGGTGACCAGCTACGTGGAATCGACTGCGGGCGTGGCGGCAGGCGGACGCTCGGGTGTGACGGCCATTATCACTGGCCTCTTGTTCCTTGGAGCCATCGGCGCGGCGCCCTTCATCGGCATCGTTCCGGCCGCAGCGACCGCGCCCGCGCTCATCCTGGTGGGCTCGCTCATGCTGGCCGCGATCACCGAGATTCACTGGAACGAGCCGCTCGTTGCCGTGCCCGCCTTTCTCACTCTGGTGCTCATCCCGTTTACCTACTCGATCGCCAACGGGCTCGGTTTCGGCATCATCGCGTGGGCAGTGCTGCATCTGGCCGCGGGCAAGCTGCGCCGCGAGGACTGGCTGCTTTACCTGCTGGCCGCGCTCTTCCTGGCACGCTTCATCTATCTGGGAACGAGCTGAGACACGCGTCCACGTAAACTAAAAGCGGGTCCATTGCCTCCGATGTTCCGCATCCTAGTCGGCCGCACACTCGCTTTATTGGCCTTCCTGGCTATCGCGTTGTCGTGCGCGTACGCCGCCGACACCTACAAGATCGTTCAGAGCTTTCCGCACGATTCAAATGCCTACACGCAGGGGCTCCTCTTTCTCGATGGACATTTGTACGAGAGCACAGGACTGAACGGCCGGTCCTCGCTACGCATGGTGGGTCTCGACACCGGCCGTGTCTTGCAAACAGTTCCTGTGCCCAGTCAGTACTTTGCCGAAGGCCTTGCTTGCTGGGGCAGCACGCTCATCCAGCTCACGTGGCAGTCGCACATCGCGTTTGTCTACGATCGCTTCAGTTTTCGCCTGCTGCGTACGATGCACTACGGCGGCGAGGGATGGGGCCTCACTCAGGACGGCAAAAACCTGATCCTGAGCGACGGCACCGCGACGCTACGCTTCCTTGACCCCGCAACGTTTCGCGAAGTGCGGCGCGTGGTGGTGAAATACAACGGCACGCCGATCACGCAGCTAAACGAGCTGGAGTATGTGCGTGGCGAGATCTACGCGAACGTCTGGCACTCTGACCGCATCGCGCGCATTGCCCCGGCATCGGGCGAGGTGCTCGGCTGGATCGACCTCGCCGGCATTCTTCCCGCAAGCCAGCGCTCCGATCCGGAAGCCGTGCTCAATGGCATCGCGTACGATGCCGAGCATAATCGGCTGTTCGTTACCGGCAAGCTCTGGCCCCGCTTATTCGAGATCAAAGTCATTCCGCAACACGCAAGTCTCGTTCCCGCCAATCATTCCCAATAGCCATTTGGAATCGCTGAGATCGTGAGTGGTAGGCATCACGGGCACTCCGTCGCAGTACGCGTATACTTGCGGACAACCCAACTAACGCCAGAGGCAAGCTGCACCATGGATTCCTCGCCGATTTTCATCTCCGGCTCTTTGCAAAATGCAGCGGTTCTCACCATCATTCTTGCCTTCGCCGGCTATCTCGTCACATTCATGAGCACGCATATGATGGCGCGCCGTGCTGATCGCCTACGCCTGGTAAATCAGCGGCTCAACAAGTTCTACGGTCCGCTATACGTGGCCACCGTCGCGGGCAATATTGCGTACCGCTCACTTCTCAACAAGCAGGGCAAGACGCAATGCCATCCCATCCGCGACGAGGAGATGAAAGAGTGGATGCTTTGGATGACCACGATCTTCATGCCACTGAACGATATTCGAGAGAAGATCATCATCGAGAACGCGCACCTGATTGTGGAAGAGCAGATGCCGCAGTGTCTGCTCGACTTCGTTACGCACGTGGTGGGCTACAAAGCGCTCCTCGTCAAGTGGAGTGAAGGTGACTACTCCGAACGCCGCTCGATGATCGGCTGGCCGCCGGAGTTCGATCTGTATGTCGAGCGTTCCTACCAGGCCCTTAAGGCCGAGCAGACGCGTTTGCTGCATACCGCCGCGTCGCGCGCCTGGCGCCGGCTCACCGGCCGCAAGTCCAGCCAGAATTAAGCCGCTTTCAACTGGAGAGTTTCACGTCGCAAACACTCGGCGCGCGGCACTACGGCACAAACAGATGCAATCGCACACGCCAGTGAGTGCTTTCACCGGGCTGCAGCGTGACCATGCCGGTGTTGGCCGATCCCCACTCCTTGCCGAAGGGATCGGCGAGGTTGTATTGGTGCTCGATGGCGACGAAGTTCTTATCCGGCGGCGCGTACATCTGAATGCTCCGGATCGCCGGCGAAAGGCCTTCGATGTCGACGCCGTAGTGCGCAGCCGGGTCGATCACCTGCACGCTCACGCCGCCGTTTTTCCACTCCAGATGGCTCCAGTTATCGTCGAAGAAGTTGTTGCCCAGCGGCACTCCACCGGCGGCGCGCAGGTCAAAGCGCGTGCCTTCTACCGGCAGAAGCTTGCCGGTGGGAAATACGTTGTCGTAATTGTCCACCTGGGCCACCGTCGAGCCGGGAATATGCACGCGTACCTGAGCGCGATTCCCTGAGGGCAAATTGAAATAGGGATGCCAGGCGATGGCCATCGGTTCGGCCTCGCTGCCTACATTGTGTGCGACGATCGACGCATCGACCGCTTGCGCCGTTAGCGTGATCGTCACGACGAGGTCAGTCTTGGAGAGCCAGTGGCCACCAAAGCTGCCGGCGTGAATTACGCCGCTGACCTGCTCTGCGCCGGGAACCTGGCTGACGCGTACGTCATCGGTCCTGGCCTTCAGGATCAGGCCATGCATGGCGTGCCGCTCGGCGCCCTTCAGCTTGCCCACGTTGTTAGCGGGCAGTGTCAGCACGTGGCCCTGCCACGCAGTCGTCAGGCTTTTGCCATCGGTTGAAAGCTTGCCGCGGATGCGGTTGGGATAAGGACAGAGAAACGCCGCGCCCATCCGGTAGCCGAGATCGCCGTTCGCGGTGTCCTGCGTGTCGAGCATCTTCTCCGCAGTCGCGGGATCGGGCGAAGCGAGCACGTTCACCTCACCTCTGCCCGGGAAGTTGGCCGTTACAGAAAGGAGTTCCATTCCGCGGCCCGGTATGACCGTGACACTCGTGAATTCGGGCACGGTGGTGCTGACCGCGGCGCGGCGGAGAACGACAATCTTCTCGCCGCCGATCTGCGGGACGGATGGCGCTTGCGCTCGCACGAACAGGCAACCGGAGATGAGCGCTCCACACGCAAGCACACGGATAACACTGCAATAAAGAGGTCTGGTCATGAGATCGTGTCCTGAAAGCTTGAATCGGTTTCTTACCAGGAAACAGTTACGCCGGTCTTCATCTTTTACAACAGGATTCAGAGCCATTGGGAGACGGTGCCATTCTACGCCCGACGCTGCGGTGCACAGGCCTGGTAAAGGCATTTTCCGAGAGGTTCGTGCAGTCCCGTTTGCGAAGATAGCAGGAGGAGACCTCTTCATGAGCAGAGTTGGGCGGGTCGCAGTCGTCACCGGGGGAACGCAGGGCATCGGCCGCAGGACGGCGGAAACTCTCGCCACGCGGGGCTATCGCATCGCCATCATCGACTTGCGCGACCCGGCCGAGACAGTGCGTGCGATCGAGGCACAGGGCGGCGAAGCGATGGGCTACACCGGCAACATCGCCGAAGAGGCCGTGGTAGAACGCTTCGCGGAACAGGTCCTGCGCCGTTTCGGCCGCGCGGATGTGCTGGTAAACAACGCCGGAGTCAGCCTGATCTCTCCAGCCGAAGTGACCGGAGCCGCGGATTTTCGCCGCGTTCTGGAAGTGAACCTGGTCGCGCCCTTTCTTCTGGCGAAGGCCTTCGGAGCCAGAATGCTCGAGGCCCGCAGCGGGTCGATCATCAACGTCGCCTCGGTAGCCGGGCTGCTCGCCGTAGCGGATCGCGCCGCGTATAACGCGTCGAAGCATGGACTGATCGGCCTCACGCGTACGCTTGCGGCCGAGTGGGGCGGCCGCGGCGTGCGCGTGAACGCCGTCTGCCCCGGTTGGGTAAAAACAGAGATGGACCAGGCCGACCAGGCGGGCGGAAGCTACACCGATGCCGACATCGAAGGCCGCGTGCCGATGGCCCGCTTCGCACGGCCCGACGACATCGCACAGGCCATCGCTTTTCTCGCCGACGAGACACAGAGCGGCTTCATCAACGGCCATGCGCTATCTGTCGATGGAGGCTGGGCCGCCGACGCGAGCTGGGAGTCTCTTCGCCTGCGCAAGCGGTAGAGTCTGCGCAGCACCTGCCGGCCCGCGGCATGATCTGCCGTTACCTTGTGAAAGACATCCGCCGCGAAGAATCGCGCAAAATATGACGGTTTTGGCACGCTCTGCGATACACTGACCCCGATTGACGAGGATGGACGCCGCATTGCGGCCGCCGTTTCTTTGAAAGTTAGCGAGAGACACTTGGACGGTTCCAGCAAAAAGGACTATGTAGGTCAAAGGCTCCTGCAGTATCAGGTAACTGAGCGCATTGGAGCCGGAGGCCTGGGTGTTGTCTGCCGCGCCATCGATCTCAAGCAAAAGCGCACCGTCGCGCTGAAATTCTTCCCCGCTTCCCTGACGGCGGGCGAAGACGCCAAGATGCGCTTCGTGCGCGAAATGCGCACGTGCTCCGCTCTGGAGCATCCGAACATCGGATCGATGCTTGCTCTGGAAGAGACCGGCGACGGAAGGCTCTTCCTGGTGATGGCCTATTACGAAGGTCCAACGCTGGCTAAGCGGATCGACCAGGGGCCGCCCATCACGCCGAATGACGCCGTTTCCATCTCTCTGCAGCTGCTGCAGGGGCTGGCCGAAGCCCACAAGAAGGGCGTGATTCATGGCGACGTCAAGCCGGAAAACCTCATCTTCACCGGGTTGGGTGTGCTCAAGATCCTGGACTTCGGGCTGGCCAAGTTTTATGGCAATCCAGACTACGCGCCCAGCTCGATTCCCGGCACCGTGGCCTATATGTCGCCGGAGCGCGCGGCCGGTGCTCCCGCCGACCTCCGCTCCGATCTGTGGGCTGCCGGCGTCATTCTGTACGAGATGCTCGCCGGCAAGCGGCTCTTCCGCGGGACTGATCCGAATGCCATCATGGACGGGATCCTCTCGGATAAGCCGGTCTCGGTTGCGGGCATACCCGAGGGGCTGAATCGGATCGTCGCCAAGGCTCTGGAAAAGAACCCCAACCTGCGCTACCAGGATGTGAGCGAGTTCATTCGCGATCTCGAGCTGGAGCAGAGGAACCGACTGCTGTTTGGTCCCAAGGAAGATGGAGGACCGCTTGCAGCCGACGAGCCGCCACCGCAGGCAGTTGTCGAAGCGCAGGCCGCCGCACAGCGAGGATGGTTCGTTGTCGGCATTGGCGCAGTACTGCTTGCTGTCATCGGCGTGGCCTTTTGGGTGTACGCGCGTCGCCCTGCACCGCCTCCCGAAGTGCCGTTGGCGATGGGCCGCGTGCGGCTGCTGCAGGAGCAGTACCCGGAGGCCGTAGCCGAGTTCGAACGGGCTCTTGCCGCCGACCCGAACAACGAGAGCGCCTATCACGGGCTGGCCCAGGCCTATGCCGCCATGGGTCTGACGGACAAAGCCGAAGAATCCTGGCGCAGCGACATCGCGCTGCATCCCAACTCCGTGGACCCTTACGACCAGCTGGCGAAGTTTGAGCTGAACCGTGGCAACTATCCCGCGGCGATCACCAACTTTCGCGCAGCGCTCAAGCTCTCGCCACAAGACCCTGCGATCCTGAGCGATCTGGGCGCAGCGCTGGCGCGTTCCGGCGCCGTCGATGAAAGCCGGCGCGTGCTGGAGCAGTCCATCCAACTCTCTCCTTCCTTCTCGGCGTGGAACAATCTCGGCGATCTTGACCTCAAGCAGCGCCGCTTTGCCGACGCTGCCGCGGACTACAACAAGGCGCTGGGCTTCGGCAATGGCGATTACCACATCTGGACCAACCTGGCCCTCGCCGAATCCCGCATTCCCGGCGACAAGGACAAAGCCAAGGATGCCTTCCAGCGCGCCACGCGCATGTGCCGGGATGCACTGCAACCGCATCCCAACGATCCCGTCCTTCAATCCGATCTGGCTGCAATTCTGGCCGCACAGCCTGACGGGCGCGAGGAAGCGCAGAGCCTGATCAAACACGCGCAATCCGTCGCACCCGACGACCACCATGTCGAATTCAACGCGGCCCAAACGTACGTGCTTCTCGGCCGACGCAAGGTGGCGCAGGGGATCGTGCAGAAGCTGGTCGCCTCCGGCTATCCGGTCGAGGAGATCAACGCGAATCCGACCCTCGCCGATATGGGGAGATTGGCGCCGGCGCATCAGCAGGTCCGGTAGCCTTCCCTCGGAAGTAATCTGCAATGTCCCGCTGAAAGTGCCGATGGTCCCGCAGGGGGGTTGTCCTCGTGCGCGAAGCTGGCCGGATGTCGCTGGCGGTCCTTTTCCTCTCGGCGGTTCTGGCGACGCTCGCCTGGACCTGCGGGATCACGCCTGCCGGCATTGCCTACGGACAATGGACGCGCAATGACGATCACCCGACCAACTGGTACGATACTGCGCTTCATCCCGGCGCTCATTGAACGCGAGCGCCAATCTTCGCGCCTCCTGCCTGAAGCTGGTTGCACAAATCCGCGAGGCGCCCGAAAAACGTCCCTCAGGGGCTAAAGCCCCACGCTTTATGCGCTCTCTGCGGCACGACTAAAGCCGTGCCCTTTCACAAAGCAATTTGTGCAACCAGTTCTCATAAGCCGTCTGCAGTCTGAGCAACGCAAGGGAGTGCTTCTCGGGTGAGACGGCCCTGTTTTTCAGCACACGCCTGACAGGGCACGGGCTCGCTGGAAAACCGCGAGCAGCATGGGGCGGGTGAGCTTGCCGGTGTTCGTGTTCTGAAGCGATGGGTGATAGCTGGTGATGGCGATGAGGCCGCAGGGCAGCGTGTACTCTGCTGCGTGGGCGAAGACCAGCTCTGAGCGCGCGGCGGGCTTGCCGATGCGGGCCTCGTGGGCCAGAAGGCCATCGAAGGCGATGCGGCCCAGGCAGACGACCACGCGCAGCTTTTGCAGCAGGCTCATCTCACGGTCGAGCCACGGAGCGCAGTTGCGCAGCTCCTCCGGCGTGGGCTTATTGCCGGGCGGCGCGCAGCGGGCAACGGAGGTGATCCAGAGGCCGTTGAGCTTCATGCCGTCGTTGCGTGAAGTGGCTGACGGCTGCGAGGCAAAGCCGGCTTCGTGCAGCACCGGATAGAGAAAATCGCCGGAGCCATCGCCGGTGAA
>DATJNF010000014.1:0-53647 GCA_035508375.1 Occallatibacter sp.
GGCCCTTCAAATCGCCCAGCAGCTGCTGGTAATCGTCCAGGCTCAGGCCCATCTCGGCGGCAACCTCGGGCTCTGCGGGCGCGCGTCCGGTGCGTGCGGTGAGCACACGAATCGCCTCTTCGACGGCGCGGCCCTTGCGCCTGAGCTCGCGCGGGCTCCAGTCCAGGGTGCGCAGCGAGTCCAGGATAGCTCCGCGGATGCGGAACTGCGCATAGCTGCGGAACTGCACCTTCTTGCCGGGATCGAACTTGGCAAAGGCATCCATCAGTCCGACCACCCCGGCCGAGACCAGGTCCTCGATGTCGACGTGCTGGGGCAGCCGCTCATGGATGCGGCGGGCCAGGAAGCGCACGATGGGCAGGTGCTCGAGCAGCACCTTTTCCTGCTCGCCCTTCTGCTCCTCGTTGAGCTGCGGCGCGGCAGAGACGGCGGGCGGATACCCAGTCTCTGCGCCGTTCCGGCGCGTCCTCTGCGGCGCACTCGCTGCAGCTTCGGCTTCCATCGGCCCCTCTCTTTCTCTAACGCGCCGTCCCCACCGGCCGCAGGCGGACGTCCGGAGGAATCTCGCTGGCGGCGATCACCGCCAGGCGCGGCAGCGCTGGCTCAAGCCATCGCTTGACGTGATAGCGTGCGGGACTGGGGCAAAGGAGCACGGGCAGGGCCGTGGAAGAGGTGGTCCCGATGAGTTGCTTCACAGAATCGGTAAGCCGCCGGACGATTGAGATCGCGGGCGGTGTTCCTGGCACGGTCCCGGCAGTCAGCAGCCTGTGATTTTGTCCGCCATCGGGACCCAGCAGGTTCAGGATCTCGTCTTCCAGGCCTGGATCGAGCAGCAGCACAGGCAACAGTCCGTCGGCATCGAGCAGCGGACGCACCAGCCGCCGTCCCAGCGCGTGGCGTGCCGACTCGACCAGCGCCACCAAGCCTTTGTTGATTGCCGCCGTCTCGACCAGCGCTTCCAGGATGGCGCCGAGGTCGCGGATTGAGACTCGCTCCCGCAGAAGCTGCTCCAGCACGCGGCCGACCTCGCCCAGCGTCAGCAGCTTCGGCACCAGCTCTTCCATCAGCTTGGGGTGTGAGTCGTTCAGCGCGTCCAGGAGCCGCTTGATCTCCGCCCGCCCCAGCAGTTCCCCCGCGTGCCGGCGAATCAGTTCGCCCAGATGAGTCGTGATGACGGTGGTCGCATCCACCACCGAATACCCTGCCGCGATGGCCTGCTCTTCGAGATTGGGCGCAATCCAGATGGCTGGCACGCCGAAGGCCGGCTCGTGTGTCTCTTTGCCCGTAAGCGGCCTGCGGCCGGGCTCGCCGGAGACAGCCAGAAGCTGCGGCCCTTCGGTCTGCCAGCGGCCGATCTCCATGCCGCGCAGCGAGAAGAGATACTCTCGCGGCTTCAGCCGCAGATTGTCCGAGATATGGATGGGAGGAACCAGAAAGCCCATCTCCGACGAGAGATGGCGGCGCAGGGTGCGCACCCGGTTGAGCAACTGGCCGCCCTGCTTGTCGTCCACCAGCGGAATCAGTTGAAAGCCGATCTCGAGCGTCAGCTCTTCGAGGCGCAGCAGCGCGGCGACGTCGGCGCTCTGCGCCTGCGCAACGGCCTTCTTCTCGACTGCGCCAGCCTCCGCCGTTGGCGCGATCAGTGATTGCGCGGCCACGCGCCGCCCGCTCCAGAAGAGTCCTGCCGCGACGGCGAGGAATGCCAGCTTCGGCAGGCCGGGGATGAGGCACATCCCGCCGCAGACCAGACCCGACAGATAAAGCGTGGCAGGCCGCGCAAGCAGCTGCTGACGAATTTCTCCGCCCAGCATCCCGGCCGAATTGGCGCGCGTCAGCGTAATGCCGCCGGCTACCGAGACCAGCAGCGAAGGAATCAGCGTGACCAGCCCGTCGCCCACCGTAAGCACCGTGTAGGTGCGCGCCGCCTCGCCCAGCGCAATGCCCTGCTGCAACGTCCCGATTAGGAGACCGGCGACGATGTTGATGGCGGTGATCAGAATCGTCGCCAGCGAGTCGCGCTGGTTGAAGCGCGCCGCGCCATCCATCGCGCCATAGAACTCGGCCTCGCGCGCAATCGCCTGCCGCCGCCGCCGCGCCTCGGTCTCGTCGATCATGCCGGCATTCATGTCGGCGTCGATGGCCATCTGCTTGCCGGGCAAAGCATCCAGGGTGAACCGAGCGGTCACCTCGGCGGTGCGGACCGCGCCATGAGAAACCACTAAGAATTGAATCGCGACCAGCGCCAGGAAAAGCACGAAGCCGACAACATAATTGCCGCCCACGACAAACTGGCCGAAGGCCTCGATCACGCGTCCGGCAGCGGCAGTACCCTCGGAACCGTGCAGAAGAATGCGGCGGCTGGAGGCGATGTTGAGCGCCAGCCGGAAGAGCGTGAGCAGCAGCAGCAGCGTGGGAAAGACCGACAGCTCCACCGCACGGCGGATCTGCACGGCGGAGAGAAAGACGATGAACGACGCAGCCATCGAGAGCGCGAGCAGAAAGTCCAGCCCGGCTGCGGGCAGCGGCACCAGCATCACGAAGATCACGCTGATGGCCGCCAGCGGCAGCAGATACTCCCGCAATCGCTCGACCAGGGATTGCGCCGGAAGCGCGCTGTTCGGGGAGAGAGCCGTTGTGCTCATGCCCGTGCTCCTCCAAAGCGCGAAGAGCCGGCGGCCCGCGCTCTGAGCTCGGCTTCCACCCGCTGGCGGTAGAGATAAGCCAGAATCGTCGCGACGGCCGCGTAAAGATCCACTGGAATCGCCTGGCCCACTTCCACCGAGCGATACAGCGACCGGGCCAGAGGCGGGTTTTCGATGATGGGCACGCCGGCCCATCGCGCCTCGGCCTTGATCTCCTCGGCCAGCAGGTTGCGCCCCTTGGCGACGACCTTCGGCGTCTCCATGGTGGCAAAGTCAAAGCCCAGGGCCACCGCGTAGTGCGTCGGATTGGTGAGCACAACGGCGGCTCTGGCCACATCGGCCTTCACGCGGCGCCGGCGCATCTGGCGCTGCAGCCCGCGGATGCGGCTGCGCATCTGCGGATTGCCCTGCGTCTCCTTGTATTCGTCGCGCAGATCCTGCCTGCTCATCTTCAGCCGCGACTCGCGGCTCTGCCACTCCACCAGGAAGTCGATCGCCGACCAGGCAAAGAGCAGCCAAGCCGCGGCGAGCAGCAGCTCATAGACATCCGAACCCAGCAGCTCAAGCCGCGCCGTCGAAAACGGCGGAATCGTCAGCTGGCGGCCGATCCGCTGCGCGGCAAAGACAGCCAGTAGCGAGGCCGGCAGCAGTGATTTGCCCAGCCGCGCCGCCGCCCGCAGCGAGAAGAGATTCTGGAGATTGGCGACGGGATTAATTCTGCCGATCTTGAAACCGACGGCGCCCGCGTGAAAGCTCACCCCCCCGGTCTGCAGGAGACCCACTGCAAACGCCGCCGTTGCCACCGAGGCCATCACCATGGCCGGCGGGCCCAATACGGAAAGAGCAAGACGGCGCAGCGCAACCAGCGTCGGCTCGAGTGTTGCGGGTTCCCAGCGCGCCGGTGCGCCCAGCGCCAGGAAGGCAGCAAACGCGCTGCGCCACGCCTCGAGAATCCGGCTGCCGAGGCCGCCCACCGCCAGCACGCCCGCGAGCGTTCCGGCGGCTGCGGTTAGATCGCGGCTGTGCAGCACGTCGCCTTCGCGACGCGCCTGCTCGCGGCGCCGTCGCGTGGCCTGTTCGGTGCGCTCTCCGGGCATCGGCTAGCCTCCGCCCGCGTGGAGCGGCCCTGCGATCAGCCGGTCGGCCATATCCAGCAGGCTGGCGAACCGCGCCTCGATAAACCGCGGCCATAGCGCCAGGCAACCGCTGAGAATCGCGAACCCGGTCACGGTCTTCAGCGGCACCGTCAGCGCCATCACCGGCAACTGGGGGCTGAGCTTGCCGAGAAGGGCCACCGCGATCTCAACCAGCAGCGTGGCGGCAAGGATGGGTGCTGCCAGCTCCACGGCGGCCAGAAAGATCCCTGTCGCTGCGCGCCCGATCACCAGCGCCGCCGGCTGCGTCAGCGTGAAGGCACCCAGCGGTGCAACGCGAAAGCTGCGCACCTGCGATGCCAGCAGAATGCGGTCAAGGCCTGCGCTGAGCAGCACCAGCGTGCCCATGAGCTGAAACAGATCGCCCAGCAGCGGTGTCTCAATGGGCGAGGCCGGGTCGAGCAGATTAACGAGCGAGAAGCTGAACTGGAGTCCGGCGATCTGGCCCGCAAAGAGCAGCATCTCGTTCAGCAAGGTCAGCGAGAGCCCGTAAACCAGGCCGACTGCCAGCTCTCCCACCAGCGCAGAAAAACTGATCGACGTCTGCGCACCCGGCAGTGCCGCCACCAGCGGCGCCAGCAGAAAAGCCACCGCGCCAACGAACGCCGCCTTGGCGCGCGCGGGCAGCGCGGCCGATGCAAAGAAGGGCGCAAAGGCCACCATGCCACTTACCCGCACGAGGGTTAGCGTGACCGCGCTCAGAAATTGGGTCCAGTCGGAGATCGTTGCGTTCATTCGTCCGCCCTGAAATGCGGAGCTAGCGTTGCTAGCGGAGCTAGCTTCCTAACCCCGCCAACCTCGCAAACTCCGCCAGCTCCTCTCATCCCAGATACCTGTGTAAATCCCCCAGCAGCAGCCGCGTGTAGGCCGCCATCCGCTCCAGAAACCAGGGCATGCCGGCCAGAAGCAGCAGCGCCACCGCGGCCAGCCGCGGCACCGAGGTGAGCGACTGCTCCTGCAGGCTGGTCAGTGTCTGCACAAGGCTCAGCACAAAGCTCAGCCCGGCCGCGGCAATCAGCAACGGCGCGGCCAGAACCATCGCCTCCTTCACCAGCTGGCGCATCAGTTCAGCCACCATGTCCGGCGTCATCTGCACCTCTTCAAAAGCTTTTCAACAACGAGCCGCCCAGCAGGTTCCAGCCGTCGACCATCACGAAGAGCAGAATCTTCAGCGGCGTCGAGACCACTACCGGCGGCAGCTGGAACATGCCGATCGAGGTCGTAATCGAAGCCGTCACCATGTCGATCAACAGAAATGGAAGAAACAGGACCGCGCCGATCGCAAAGCCCGCCTTGAGCTCGGAAAGGATGTAAGCCGGCACGACCACGCGCATCGGCAGATCGTCCGGCGTGTTGGGCCGGGGAATCTGGCCGGCCGCAGTAAACAGCGCCAGATCCTTCTCGCGCGCATAGCGCAGCAGAAAATGCTTCACCGGCTGCGCGCCGCGGTCGATGGCTTCGAGACCCGTGACCTCACCGCGCCGGTAGGGCTCGACCGCCTGCTGATCGACCTGATTCAGCACCGGCGTCATCAGAAACCAGGTCATCATCAGCGCCAGACCCATCAACGTGGGGTTCGAGGGAGCGGTCTGCGTGCCCAGCGCCTGGCGCAGAAAATGAAAGACCACCAGCAGGCGCACCAGCGGCGTCATGGCCATCAGAATCGCCGGCAGCAGCGTCACCAGCGTCAGCACGAAGAGGATGGTCCAGGGCGCCGAGTCCGAAGGATGCAGCTTTGTGTTGAGATCAGGCAAAAGCGGGACGGAGGGCGGCGCCGCCAGCGCCGTCCGCATCGCCCATGAACTCACCACGAGACCCTCGAGGCAAACGGCGGATTCGCTATACGGTTCGAGCGGCGGCGCGTATCTTGATCGAGCGCATAGAAGGCCGATCCTCCATCGGCCGAAGTGGCAACCAGGATCCGCCGTCCTTCCGCCTCAATCAGGGCGACGGACTGCCGCGGCGCCAGCGAAATCCGTTCGAGAAGAGCCAGCCGCGGCTGCGAACGCTGCGGGCGGCACAGGCGCGCCAGAAGCCATCCCGCCCATCCGGATCGCGGTCTCGCTACGCCCGCCGGTATTACCGTCTTCTCCACGAGGTCTTCCTTTCCTTTCACGCTAGCCGGGTCACACGCACCGCCAGTTGCGAATCGATCACTTCAAACTCGCTCCACGCCAGCTGCACGTGCCCCGCGGTCAACGGAACATCCTCTCGGTTGCGCCATCGCGACTCGACCACCTGTCCTGGCACAAGCGCGAGCAAGTGACGCACGCGGAAGTCGCGGATCGGCACCACAACGTCGAGCTCTACCGGCAGCCTCGCCACGGGCGTGCGCAGCGGGACGTCTTCGTCCTCGGTAGCGGGAGGCACTGGAACTAGCCCCTGTGCCTGCGGTGGGCGTGTCGGTTCCCCCGGAGGCGAAGGCAGTGGACGTGCGGGAGTCATTTCGTGCCGAAGAGCTTGCAGAAATGTGACCAGAAGAAGAACAGCAACATTAGAAGGGACTAAGAAAGGCGGCTTTCTACCATCCGTTGGGATCGCGCCGCGAATTCGAAATCCGCATCGCTGATACACTGAAATGAGTTGCGTTTTTGTTGGTTTTCGAAGGGCCTGAACCGCCCGGGACTGAGGTGAAGGACCATGCCGGAACAAAAAGAGAACAGGAATGTTGCTGGAACCAGCCTGCGCCTGAAGGTGGGCCTGGCCGAGATGCTCAAGGGCGGCGTCATCATGGACGTGATGAACGTGGAGCAGGCGCGCATCGCCGAAGAGGCCGGCGCGGCGTCGGTAATGGCTCTCGAGCGCGTACCGGCGATGATTCGCGCCGAGGGTGGCGTGGCCCGCATGGCCAAGCCAGGTCTGATCAAGCAGATTATCCAGGCGGTCTCGATTCCGGTGATGGCCAAGGCCCGCATCGGCCACTTCGCCGAGGCGCAGATCCTGCAGGAGATCGGCGTCGACTTCATCGACGAGAGTGAAGTGCTCACGCCGGCCGACGAGACACACCATATTGATAAGCACGCTTTCACCACCCCCTTTGTCTGCGGCGCGCGCAACCTGGGTGAAGCGCTGCGGCGTATCGCCGAGGGCGCGGCCATGATCCGCACCAAGGGTGAGGCCGGGACCGGTGATGTGGTTCATGCCGTACAACACATGCGGCAGATCGTGAAAGAGATGAAGGCGCTGACCGTGCTGAGTGAGCAGGAGCTTTACGCCGCCGCCAAGGAGCACCAGGCTCCCTATGAGTTGATCCGCATGGTCGCCCAGGCGGGCAAGCTGCCAGTGCCTAACTTCTCCGCCGGCGGCATTGCCACGCCCGCCGATGCCGCGCTGATGATGCAGCTGGGAGCCGAAGCCATTTTTGTCGGCTCGGGCATATTCATGAAGGAACGCGCCACGCCGCTCGATGTGGAGAACGACCCCAAGGAGCGCGAAGAGGCCGTCTCCCGCGCCAAGGCCATCGTGATCGCCACCACGCACTACAACGATCCGAAGATCCTGGCCGAAGTGAGCGAGCAGGTGACGGGCACGATGAAGGGGCTGGCCGCAGCGGCCATCGAGGAAAAAGAGCTGCTGCAAACCCGCGGCTGGTGATCCTTGGCGAGAGAAAGAGCCCTTCATCTCCAGGATGAGAGACTTATACCACCTCGACATAGTCATCTGACTAGTGATATGACTATCTCAGGAGCTTTTAAATGGTCTGGCCGGTCTATGACGCAAAAGCCCGGTTCAGTGAACTGCTCGATGCAGCCCTGAAAGATGGTCCGCAGATTGTCAGCCGCCGTGGAGTTGAAACGGCTGTGCTGGTTCCCATCGACGAGTGGGAGCGATTAAAGGGCGAGAAGCGGGAATCCATCAAAGACATCTTGCTAGATCCAAACGGACCGCACGATCTCCTGATTCCTCCACGCAGGCGTTTCCGGCGCCGCAAGCCAATCGCCTTCGAGTAAACGGAATGTATTTGCTCGATACGAATGTCATTTCTGAACTGCGCAAGAACAAGCCGCATGGAGCAGTTCAATCCTGGTTTGCATCGGTTGCAGCACGCGATATCCAGATCCCCGCCGTTGCCGTGGGTGAGTTGCAGGACGGTATCGAGTTGACGCGGTTGCAAGACCCGCTCAAAGCTGCAGAGATCGAACGCTGGATCGACCGGATTGTGCGCACCTTTGTCGTGGTTTCCATGGACGGAGACAGTTTCCGGGAAACGGCCCGGCTGATGGCCGGAAAACCCGATGACCTATTCGAAGATGCAATGATCGCCGCTACCGCCCAAATCCATAAATTGATTGTCGTCACGCGGAACACAAAAGACTTCACAATCTTCGGCTCGCAGGTATTCAATCCCTTCACTTACAAAGGAAAGAATTGAACAAGGCTGCTCATCCCCGCATCGGCGTCCTTGCCATACAGGGCGATTACGCTGCGCATGCCGCTGCCCTGGAAGAAGCAGGCGCAGTCGCTTCCCTGGTAAAAACCCCGGAGGATCTCCGCCTGGAGGGCGATTCCAATGGCGGTCCCCTCGACGGATTGATCCTGCCGGGTGGCGAGTCAACTACCATGTTGAAGTTTCTGCAGCGCCACGGTCTCTTTGAGGCGCTGAAAGAGTTTTGCAGAAGGAAACCGGTCTTCGGCACCTGCGCCGGCGCCATTCTTCTGGCGCGCGAGGTGCGGAACCCCGCGCAGGCCAGCCTCGGCGTGCTCGACGCTGTGGTTGAACGCAACGCCTACGGCCGCCAGATCGACTCGGCTATCCTTCATTCCGAGACGAAGCTCCCCGGCGGCCCGCTGGAGATGGTCTTCATTCGCGCTCCACGCTTTGCCGAGATCGGCCCGGGCGTGGAGCCGCTTGCTTTCCGCGACGGCGCACCGACGCTTGTGCGCCAGGGAGCTATGATGGCGGCGACGTTTCACCCCGAGTTGTCTTCCGATCGCCGCGTGCATCGCCTATTCGTCGACACCGTCAACGCAGCGCGCTCCCATTAACCCTCTCGACTCCCGCCGCCCGATGGGATGGATTCTTCGTCGATTTCCATGCCACTCTTGCGATTCCGGATGCGTCCAAGAAAAAGTGGGAGTACCCTCGTAGGAAGGGGTTGATATGCCGTCCATCTTTACGCCCATCCCCGCGGAAACCGAACACAAGTCTCCGGGCATCGGAGGCAAACCGCCGGTCGATCGGCGGCCTACCGGCGGTGGTGGCGGAGGCGGCGACGATGACTGGAGGAATGCACATCGCGGCCCGCGCGAGCTTCTGCATCGCGTTCGGGCCTTTGTCTTCTGCGGCCTTGCCGGCGACATGATGTTCTTCGTGGTCCTCGTTGTATTGTTTTATGCCCGGCAGACCAGCACTCACCTCGATCCCGGAACATTGCGGCAGATCGGCGATTGGCATCCCGTGCTCCTGCCTCCGATCCTGTTTCTGAACACGGCGGCGCTCCTGCTGAGCAGCTTGACGATGGAGATGGCGCGCCGGCACATCTTTCGCGAGATTGACGTGCTGGAGGAGTGGCTCGGCCTCGGCCGCCCCGCCCTCAACAGAACTCTGCCCTGGATTGCCGGGACGCTGGTTCTGGGCGCACTGTTCCTCGCAGGTCAACTTGTGGCGTGGAAGCAGTTGACGGTGCAAGGCTTTACCTTCGACCGCTGGTCCACACCGGCAAGCTACTTCTTCTATGTCATCACCGGCCTGCACGCCGCCCACCTGGTCCTCGGCGTTCTGGCCCTGGTGTTCTGTCTGTGCGGGCTTACGTTGCTCAAGCGGGTTGATTACCGCCAGGTCGCCGTCGACGCGACCGCATGGTTCTGGCACACCATGGGTCTTGCCTGGGTTCTCCTGTTTGCCGTGCTTCTCTTCGGACAATAAAACGGAGCACTCGGCCCGACAGTCCAGACGCGCCTCCTGAACATCCCAAATCGGTAGTACCCTTCCACCGGAACTCCGGAGCGTCGGTGGGGTCCGTGCCCACCTTGACGAGCGGGAAGCTGAAAACCTAAGCTCAAACCAGGTTTTCTTTTGAACGGTGCATGTCGAAAGTTGTTGCACCCTTCAGGGATCCCGCATCTTTCGTTGTGTTGACACCCGGTTTCCGGGGTGTGGAGAACAATGGTTCCCTACCACTGGCAATATCTTCCGCTGCTGATGCAGATTCTGGTAGCTATCCTCATGGCGGCGGGCATCATAGTAGCGTCGTGGTTCGTCGGCCGGCATCGCAATAGCAAAGTGAAGCTGGATCCGTATGAGTGCGGCATCGAAGCCGTGGGCGACGCGCGCGGCCGGTTCAGCGTGCGCTTCTACATGGTCGCTGTGCTTTTTATCCTTTTTGACGTGGAAGCGGTGTTCATGATGCCCTGGGCCATCATCTACCGCAAACTACCCGCCATCACCGGCCATAGGCTCTTCGGATTCTGGGAGATGGTGGTTTATCTGGGCTTTGTCGCCGTGGGCCTCTACTACATCGTGCGTAAGGGCATCCTCGACTGGAGCATGGACAAGGCCGATCTTTGAGCCGAATGACTTTTAAGCCGGACATGGACCCGATGGATACCTGGCAAGGTGGATTCTTAAGATGAGCAGTGCTCCGCAGTCCAACCCTCCGTGCGCCTCGCAATCGTTGCTCAGCAAGGCGGCGGTTCTCGAAGGCCTTGGCGAACACCCTGCAGTGAAAGCAATTCTCGCCTGGAACGAGCAGGCGCTTACCGACGCCAAGTTCGACCGGAACGAGCTGACGCTCACCATTGCGCCCGAGGAGATTCGCTCCGCGGCACAGACGGTGCAGGCCGCCGGCTACAATTTCTTTGAAGATCTGACGGCAGTTGACTGGTTTCCTTCCTCACCGCGGTTTCAGCTCAGCTACCACATTCTGTCGCACCATTTTAAAGAGCGGATCCGCCTGCGCGTGCTGATCGAGGAAGCCGATCCCGCGGTTGAGTCCATCACCTCCGTCTGGCCTTCAGCCAACTATTACGAGCGCGAGGTCTTCGACCTCTTCGGCATCCGTTTTGAGGGGCATCCCAACCTGCGCCGGATCATGATGCCTGAGGACTGGAACGGGCATCCATTACGCAAGGACTATCCGGTGGAGGGATATCGCTAAATGGCTGGCAGCGTTGGCACGCCTATTCTGGAAGCTCCCATAGCCGAGGGCTCAAGCGACCAGCACCTGGTCCTCAACATGGGCCCGCAGCATCCATCCACGCACGGCGTTTTGCGCCTGGTGCTGGAGATCGATGGCGAGATCGTCGTCCGCGTGTATCCGGAGATCGGTTACCTGCACACCGGCATCGAGAAGACCTGTGAGGCCAAGTTCTATCAGCAGGTAGTGCCGCTCACCGACCGCATCGATTATCTCAGCCCGATGGCCAACAATCTCTGCTATTGCCTGGCCGTTGAAAAGCTGCTCGGTCTGGAGATTCCCGAGAAAGCGCAGTGGACCCGCGTGCTGCTCACCGAGCTCACGCGACTGAACTCGCACCTGGTATGGCTGGGCACGCACGCCATGGATATTGGCGCGCTCACCGTGTTCCTCTACACTTTCCGTGAACGCGAAGAGATTCAGCGGCTCTTTGAGGCGGTTAGCGGCCAGCGGATGATGACCAGCTACTTCCGCATTGGCGGGCTCTCGATGGAGCCACCGCTCGACTACTTCCAGCGGATCCAGGCGTTCATCAAGACCTTTCCGGAGAAGATCGACGAGTACTCGAACCTGCTCACCGGCAATCCGATCTTCGTCAACCGGCTAAAGGGGGTCGGCCATCTCTCCGCTGCCGACGCTATCGCTCTCGGCGTTACGGGTCCGCCGCTGCGCGCGTCGGGAATCGATTTCGATCTGCGCCGCGACATGCCCTACTCGAGCTACGAGAAGTTCCAGTTCAGGGTGCCCACTTCAACGGTTGGCGACACGTGGGCGCGGTACGAAGTGCGGCTGATCGAGATGCGGGAGAGCGTGAAGATTATCCAGCAGGCGCTCGACGGCATGCCTGAAGGGCCTATCAAGGCCGACGCGCCAAAGATCATCCTGCCCGATCGCGAAAAGATGAAGACGCAGATGGAGGCGCTGATCCACCACTTCAAGATCGTCACGGAAGGGTTCGCGGTTCCGGCCGGCGAGGTCTACCAGGCCATTGAAAGTCCGCGCGGGGAGATGGGTTATTACGTGGTTTCTGACGGCACGGCCAAGCCCTACCGGGTACACATGCGCAATCCTTCATTTGCCACGCTGCAGGCGGTCGAAACCATGGCCAAAGGGCGTCTGTTGGCGGATCTGGTTGCGGTGATCGGTTCTATTGATATTGTGCTGGGAGAGATTGATAGATAGAGGAGATCGTTTTGTGGTCGACTACGCCAAGTTGGCAGAAAAAGCAAAAGCCCTGCAGGATGCGGCGAATGACGATTCAGGCAGGACAGGGGCCAAAGAGCAGGATCCAGTTGCTTTCTTTGACGGTGTGAAGTCTCATCTGGTTGCCGAGATGGTTAAAGCGAATCGCGAGCTGGCCAAGAGAGGCGTAGCCACGCTCGACCGGAGTTTCTCCCCCAGCTTTTCGGGACGGTTTTGCTTCACCTTTGGAACATCGCTGTTCTGCAGCGTGGAGTTGGTCACCCGGCAGGAACAGCCACGCGTCCGGGCCATCATCTGCGGGCCGCCCAACGGAGGCGAGATCGGCCGCAGAGAGTATCTCTTCAACAAGGGCGTCCCGGAGCCGGAGTCGTTTCGTGCCGATGAAAACACAGGGATGGTTGTGACGGGACTCAATCCCCAGGACACCGCGATCGACATCATCTCCTGCATTCTTACGGGCGAGTTTTCCTGAACGCGCAATGGAGGAAGTGTTGATCGATTCTGCAGCGCAGGCCGGCGCCGAGCTTTGGACCGAACTCTGGTATTCGCTGGCTTCCCTGCTGCGCAGTTACACTTCAGCCCACGGCCTGCATGCCGGCCGCATGGCGGATATCGAGTGGGACGAAGTGCGGATCGTCGCGCGTCACGGAGAAAAATTCCTCAATCTGAACCGTGAGGGTCCGCGCGTCACCTGGATGCGCGAAAATGGAGAGAGCGGCATCCTGGAACTGACGGAAGCCGGCCGCTTGCGCGGCGCAACAACCAACGGTACGGGCGAGGAAGAGATGGATATGGCAGCCGAAATGTGGGCGCGGGAGTTGATGCGATGAGTGCGAGTGAGGCGAACACCGAACGCATGAGCGTGTTTTCGCCGCGTCTGGCGGCACGCTTCGATGCGCTGGTGCAGAAGTATCCGGTGAAGCGCTCCGCGCTGGTTCCGATGCTTCTCTACGCGCAGGACGAGGTCGGCTATCTCTCCGATGCGGTCATCGCAGAAATCGCGGCACGCATCGGCCTTACCGAGCTCGACGTGCGCAATGTAGCCAGTTACTACTCCATGCTGCGCTTCAAGCCGGCGGGCAAATTCAATATCCAGGTCTGCACCAACATCAGCTGCATGCTGCGCGGGGCTTACGCACTGTACGAGCGGTTCCAGGACGAGTTGGGAGTCGGCCACAAAGGGATCACGCCCGATGGCGTCTTCTCTCTCGAAGAGGTGGAGTGCATTGGGGCCTGCTGCTGGGCGCCGGCCATTCAAGTGAACTACGACTTCCACGACGACCTCACGCCCGATCATGTGCCGGGCATTCTCAAGACTTACCGCAGCAAAAACGGGGTCCCCGGCGACGGTTCTTCGTCGCAGGGGTGGAAAAACGAGGGGACGGCCCGGCATGCCTAAGCTCGTCTCGCATCCCGATGAAGTGAAGATCATCTCACGCCGTTTTGGCCAGGGCGCGGCCAATATTGATCGCTATATCGAGCTGGGCGGCTACGAGGCCGTGAAGAAGTGCATTGCCCAGGGCCCCGACTGGATCATCAACGAGATGAAAGCTTCGAACCTGCGTGGCCGCGGCGGCGCGGGATTCTCGACCGGCATGAAATGGTCGTTCGTGCCCAAGCAGTCGGCTAAACCCAAGTATGTTCTGGTCAACGGCGACGAGAGCGAGCCGGGCACCTGCAAGGACCATCTGATCTTTCTGCACGATCCCCACGCCGTCATCGAAGGCACCATCATCGCCGGCCTGGCAATCGGCGCGAAACTGGGCTTCATCTACCTGCGCGGCGAGTACCGCTATCTTCTCGAGATCGTGGAGAAAGCGGTCGCCGATGCGTATGAGCGCGGCGTCCTGGGCAAAAACATCCTGGGCTCAGGCAATGACTTCGACGTCATCACGCAGACCGGTGCAGGCGCGTACGAAGTCGGCGAAGAGTCTGCGCTGATGGAGTCGCTCGAAGGCAAGCGCGGCGTGCCGCGCATCAAACCGCCCTTCCCTGCTGTCGTCGGTCTCTATGGCGGTCCTACCGTCATCAACAACGCGGAGACGATTGCGACCGTGCCACACATCATCTCGATGGGCGCGGAAGCATACTCCGCCGTAGGCACGGCACGCAACGGCGGCACACGCCTGTTCGGCATCAGCGGCCACGTAGAACGGCCCGGCGTCTATGAGCTGCCGATGGGCTACAACCTCAAGAAGATGATCTACGAGGTGGCCGGCGGCGTGCGCGGCGGCCGCACGCTGAAGGCTGTCGTGCCTGGCGGTTCCTCGACGCCCGTGCTCTTGCCCGAAGAGATCGAGACTCTCGGCATGGACTTCGACCAGGTGGGCAAGGCCGGATCGATGCTCGGCTCCGGCGGCGTAGTGGTGATCGACGATCAAACCTGCATCGTCGAATTTGCGCTGCGGACGATCAGCTTTTATCAGCACGAGAGCTGCGGCTGGTGCATTCCCTGCCGCGAAGGAACTGACTGGCTGAAGAAATCGCTCACGCGCTTCCATGCGGGATTCGGCGCAGCGAGCGACATCGACAACATGCAATATCTTGCCGAAAACATGCTGGGCCGCACTTTCTGCCCACTCGGCGATGCCGCTGCGATGCCGACCATCGCGTTCCTGAAGAAGTTTCGCAAAGAGTTTGAAGATCACCTCAACGGGAAACCGTGCCCGTTTGCCAAGCATGTGGAAATGGCAGTGGTGTAAGACAGATTTCAGATGTAACGGAGCGCCAAAAAGCGTTTTGTGAAAGGGCACGACTTCAGTCGTGCCGAAAAGGCGGACAATACCTGGGGCTTTAGCCCCTGAGGGATGAGCCCTAGGCGAAAACCGCAGATCCTTCGACTCGTCGCCATGGCGACTCGCTCAGGATGACAACACGTAAGGGACGCAAGGAAAGCTAACGAGAAAAAGATGCCTGACGTAACCTTCACAGTCGATGGAAAGAAGCTCACAGCGCCTGCGGGAACGCTGCTGATCGACGCCTGCCGCAAGGCCGGCATCGAGATTCCCGCGTTTTGCTACTATCCCGGTCTCTCGCTGTGCGCGGCCTGCCGCATGTGCGTGGTGCGCCAGGAGAAAGTTCCCAAGCTGCAGACCGCCTGCACCACCACCGTGGCCGAAGGCCAAGTCTTCATCACCGAATCGCCGGAGATCGCGCAGGCGCGCAAGGCGACGATCCAGCTGCTGCTCGGCAATCATCCGCTCGACTGCCCCGTCTGCGACGCGGGCGGCGAGTGCGAGTTGCAGGACATGACCTTCAAATACGGCGCGGGCGAAAGCCTTTACGCCGAGGCCAAGCATCACCGCGACGAGCAGCAGTGGTCGCCGGCGGTCTTCTACGACCGGCCGCGTTGCATTCTCTGCTACCGCTGCGTGCGCGTGTGCGGCGAGGGCATGGATGTGTGGGCTCTGGGCGTGGAAGCGCGCGGATCGAGTTCCGTCATCGCGCCCAATGAGGGCAACCAGCTCGATTGCGAGCAGTGCGGCATGTGTATCGATGTGTGTCCCGTCGGCGCGCTCACCAGCGGGAGCTATCGCTACAAGACGCGCCCCTGGGAGATGAACCACGTATCCACCGTCTGCACGCATTGCGCCGACGGCTGCAAGGTGACACTCGGCGTGCGCCAGGACAATGACGGCTCCGAGATCGTGCGCGCCGACAACCGCGACAAGAGCGGCATCAACGGCGATTTCCTCTGCGCCAAGGGCCGCTTCGGCTTCGACTTTGTCGAGAATCCCGAGCGCTTGACCAAGCCTCTCGTTCGTAATGCCTCTGGCAGGCTTGAACCGGCCACGTGGGACCACGCGCTGCGCTACGCGGCCGGCAAACTCAAAGAGATTCGCGATACGCGCGGCGGCGCAGCGATCGGCGTGATCGGCTCTAACCGTACCACCAACGAAGAAAATTACCTGCTGCAGAAGTTCGCGCGCACTGTTCTTGAGACCAACAACATCGATCACGAACGCACCACGGACTACGCGGCCTTCGCGCGCGCGCTGGCCGGACAGACGGGCAAGACCGCAAGCCTGCGCGAGATCGGCTCTGCACCGGCGGTTCTTCTTGTCGGCGGCGATCCTACCAACGAGCATCCCCTGCTGGCCTGGCAACTACGCACCAATGTGCGGCACAACCGCGCGCGGCTCTACGTTGCCAACACCCGCGCCATCAAGCTGGAGCGGCAGGCAAAGATGACGCAGGAGATTCCTGCGGGCGGATACAAGGATTTTGCGGCGTTTCTGGCTGCAGGCACCTCCGACTTCAGCAAGGCTGTGCTCGCCGAAGAGTCGCTCATCGTCATCTTTGGCGAAGAGTTCCGCGGCGAAGCGGTCTCGAACCTCGTGGCCTGGGGATTGAAGCGCGGTAACGTGCAGTTTGCCTATCTGGGAGACCGTGCTAACTCACGCGGCGCCGCTGATATGGGCATCTTCCCTGACCTGCTTCCCGGCTATGTGCCCGCTGCTGCTCCGGGCGCTTTCTCGGAATATCAAAATCTTCCGGCTGCACCGGGTAAGGCGCTGCCCGACATGCTGGATGCGGCGGGGCGCGGTCAGTTGGGCGCGTTGCTGGTCGTCGGCGCGAATCCAGTGAAAAAGTTCAACGTCGATCTCTCCACGCTCGAAAACACATTCCTCATCGTGCAGGACCTGTTCCTCAGTGAGACCGCCGCATTGGCCGACGTGGTCTTCCCCGCTGCCAGCCTCTACGAGAAATCCGGCACCGTCACCAACACCTTCGGCGACGTACAGATCGTGCGCAAAGGCGCCGATCGCGCCGGCACCAAGCCGGACTTCGAGATCCTGGTGCGGCTCGCCGGCAGCATGGGCGTTGACGTCAGCACGCTGGTTCCCTTCGGCAAGCGCGGCATGACAGGCGATCTGGGCCAGTCGCGCGGCGCGCAATCGGGCGAAGCTGACCGGCATTCGGTGTGGCTCGAAGCCAATGGACTGGAGCCGAAACTCAGCCCCTTCGATCCATTCGCCGCATTGGATGAAATTACCCGGCTCGTGCCGGGTTATGCGCTCGACCGGGTGAATCTCTTCGGCGGTAACGATGTCCGTACCGAAACCGGAGCGTCAGGATTTGTACCAGCCTCCGCACTCACGCAGCGCGATCTTGTCGTGCCTTCGCATGACACGTTGTTCACGTCCGGTACGCTGGGCCGCTACAGCCGCGGCCTTGTCGAGCTGAACCGGCATGAAGCGAAGGAATTGGCGGAGACGGCGGCAGACTAAGGAGCGCAAGGTTGCGCTCAGAACCGAAACGATGGCTTTCCGTAATTGAGGCTTAACGCGCGTGACACTTCTTGAATTTTTTCTGTGGAGTCTGCTCAAGGTCATCGTGGTCACGGTGATTCTGCTCATGGCCGTGGCTTACACGGTGCTGCTGGAGCGCAAGCTGGTGGGTCGTATTCAGAATCGCTGGGGGCCCAGCCGTGTGGGACCATTCGGTCTTCTGCAGCCTTTGGTCGACGGTGCAAAAAACTTTCTGAAAGAAGATCTGATTCCCGCTGCCGTCTACCGGCCGGTCTACCTGCTCGCGCCCATGATCGCACTGGGCTGCGCGCTGATCTCCATCGCGGTCATTCCATTTGGCGAGCCCAACGCCGGCCCGCACGGCCTCGATCTGTTCGAAATCTCCAACGTCAACATCGGCCTGCTCGTGATTCTCGGCATCACCTCCATCGGCGTTTACGGCATCGCGCTGGCCGGATGGTCTTCGAACAACAAGTATTCGCTGCTTGGTTCGCTGCGCTCCTCGGCCCAATTGATCAGCTACGAGCTCGCGCTGGGGCTTTCGCTGGTGGGCGTGGTGTTGCGCGCCGGCTCGTTCAATCTCCGTGTAATCGTGGAGCAGCAGGCGGAAAAAGGCATCGCCACCTGGAACATCTTCGGCGGGCTGCAGTTCATCGCCTTTTTCATCTACCTGATGGCCGCCTACGCCGAAACCAACCGCGCGCCGTTCGATCTGCCTGAGGCTGAAAGCGAGCTGACCGGCGGCTATCACACCGAGTACAGCTCGATGAAGTTCGCCATGTTCTTCATGGCTGAATACGCCAACATGATCACCGTGGGCTGCGTGGCCACGCTGCTGTTTCTGGGCGGCTGGACAAGCCCCTGGGGCAACCTGCTCGGCCCGGTCGAAAACAACTTTGTGAACGCGCTGCTTTCGATCTTCTGGTTCGTGGCCAAGGTGTTCTGCTTCCTGTTTTTGTATGTGTGGGTGCGGGGCACGCTGCCCCGTTTCCGTTACGACCAGCTCATGAACTTCGGATGGCGCTATCTGATGCCCCTGGCCATCCTCAACATTGTGGGAACCAGCCTGTGGCTTGCCTATCGATGAGCACAGCTGTGGAAGGCCGCTTCATTCGATCCCGATTCCCGGCAACACAGTCATTTACAATCGGGATGGATTCATAAGAGCCTGAATCGCTTGTGGTCTCTTCTCTCTAACCTGCCGGTCTTTTAAGAACCGGCTCCAGCGCTAACGCGGCGGAACGATGCACCTGATCCTGTTCTTCATCTTTGCCGGATTCTGCCTCGCCGGGGCCATCAACCTCCTGCTGCAGAGCCATCCCATCAACAGTGCTCTGTCGCTCATTGTGGTGATGACCTCGCTGGCGGTGCTTTACCTGTTGCTGGGCGCGGAGTTTCTCGCCGCTGCGCAGGTGATTGTCTATGCCGGCGCCATCATGGTGCTGTTCATCTTTGTCGTGATGCTGCTCAATGCCGGCCGTGAAGACCGCACGCTGGGAAGCCGCGTTGCGCGCGTCCTTGGCCTGCCCGCTGTTGTGGCGCTGATGGCCGTGCTGGCCACACTGATTGTCCACATGCACGGACTGGGCACCTCCGCATTGCGCCAGGGCATCACCACAACGGAAGAGTTGAGCCGCATCCTGTTTCACGAACTGCTCCTGCCCTTTGAAGTCACCTCCGTGCTCATCCTTATTGCCATACTCGGCGCGGTGGCGCTGGCACGCAAAGGCGACGGAACCGGGCGTGACACAGAAAGGACGGCCGCCAAGTGAATCTCTTTCAGCAGGATGTTCCGCTGGCTTGGTATCTGTTGCTCAGCGCTGCGCTGTTTTCGCTCGGCGTGGTCGGCTTTCTCATCAAGCGCAATCTCATCACCGTGTTCATGTCCATCGAGCTCATGCTCAACGCGGTGAATCTTTCGTTTGTCACCTTTGCCCACCAGTGGCACATGCAGTTTCTCAACACGCAGTCGGGACCCGGAGCCGATGCGGTAAAGGGCCAGATCTTCGTCTTCTTTGTCATGATGGTCGCCGCGGCGGAGGCGGCCGTGGGACTGGCCATCATCATCGCCGTCTTCCGCGCCCGCGCTACGCTGGCCGTTGACCGTATCGACCTGATGAAGCTATGAACACCGCTACTCCCCACATCGAGCACTTCCTCTCTCTCTGGCTAAGTCAGCCGGAGCCAGGTGGGTTTTTCGTCGGTTCCTCCTCAGAGAAATTTACCCTCGCCTCTCTGTGGCTGATTCCACTCGCTCCTTTCGGGGGATTTCTCGTCAACGGAATACTGGGCCGAAAGCTTCCCCGCTGGTTGGTCACTCTGATCGCATTGCTGGCTCCGCTGGTGTCATTCCTGGTGGTTCTGAGCAATGCAACGTCGCCCGCTTTTCCGCTCGCTGAAAGCTATGGTCAGTGGATCAACATTGGCACGCTGCATATCGACTTCAGCCTCGTTCTCGATCAGCTTTCCCTGGTCATGCTGCTGGTCATCACCGGCGTAGGCTTTCTCATCCATGTCTACTCCGTCGGCTACATGCAGCACGACAAAGGCTACGCTCGCTTTTTCAGCTACCTGAACCTCTTCCTCTTCTTCATGACCACGCTGGTGCTGGCCGGCAATGTGCTGCTGATGTTCGTCGGCTGGGAGGGCGTGGGCCTCGCGTCGTATCTGCTGATCGGCTTCTGGTTCCAGAAGCCTTCCGCCGCCGACGCCGGCAAGAAGGCCTTCGTCGTCAACCGCGTCGGCGACTTCGGCTTCCTTATCGGAATCTTCCTGCTCCTCGCCAACTTCGGCACACTCACTTTCGGCGAGATCGCCGCAAAACTGGCAGCAAATCCCGGCTGGACCGGCGGCGTGATTACCGTCATCTGCCTCTGCCTGCTCTTTGGCGCCACCGGCAAGAGCGCCCAGCTCCCTCTCTACGTCTGGCTGCCCGACGCGATGGAGGGCCCCACGCCGGTCTCCGCGCTTATTCACGCCGCCACCATGGTCACGGCCGGCGTGTACATGATCACGCGCACACACTTCCTCTTTGACCGCTCGCCCTTCGCGTTAAGCGTTGTCGCCATCGTGGGTGCGGCCACGGCTTTGTTCGCGGCCACCATGGGCCTGGTGCAGAACGATATCAAGCGTGTGCTGGCGTATTCGACGATCTCGCAGCTCGGCTACATGTTCCTGGCCTGCGGCGTAGCGGCCTACTCGGCGGGTATCTTCCATCTTGTGACACACGCCTTCTTCAAGGCGTTGCTCTTCCTTGCCGCCGGCTCCGTCATCCACGCCATGGGCGACGAGCAGGACATGCGCAAGATGGGCGGCCTGCGCAAGAAGATCCCCGTCACGTTTTGGACCATGACGGCGGCTGTCATCGCCATTTGCGGCATCTACCCCTTCGCCGGTTTCTTTTCCAAAGACGCAATCCTCTACGCCGCCTTCCTTCAGGGAACCGGTGGCAAGGTTCTCTGGTTCGTGGGCCTCGTGACGGCGCTGCTGACGGCGCTCTACATGTTTCGGCTCTGGTACATGACCTTCTTCGGCGAGATGCGCTCGCACGACGCGCATCCGCACGAAAGCCCCTGGTCGATGCTCGGGCCGCTGGTGATTCTCGCCGCGCTCTCCATCGGCGGCGGATTCATGGGCGTGGGCGCAGGGCTGGGCCGCTTCGGAGCATTCCTCGCTCCAATCACGGGTGCGTACACAGCGGAATCCTCCACGCCGCATCTTGAGCTTTACATGAGCATCCTGGCCGTGGCGGTGGCGCTGCTGGGTTGGTTCATCGCGGATCTGTTCTACCGCCAGCGGCCGCAGCGTCCGGCGCAGGTGGCGGCATCGCTCTCCGGCCTATACAACCTGCTGTACCACAAGTATTACGTGGATGAGTTCTATGGCGTGGGCGTGAAGGCGCTGCTCGGCTTTTCGCGATGGTTCCTTGAAATGTTCGTCGACGGCGCGGTGCTCGGCGGCACCGCGTGGCTGCTTGCCAGCACCGCGAAGCTCTCAGGTGCAATCCTGCAACGGTGGCAATCGGGCAATCTGCGCTCGTATGCGGCATGGCTGGCCGTCGGCGCTGCGGCCGTGCTGCTTTTCGCGCTGCTTCCGTGGACAAACTTCTGGCCGGCATCCATGCATTTCTTCCAAAGGGCGGGGCGTTGAGAAGATGACAGCGATTGACCACTCTATTCTCACCTGGATCCTGCTCGTTCCCCTTGCGGGCGCGATCGTCGTGGCGCTTCTGCCCGACCAGGGCAAGCTTCCGAACTGGATCGCCCTGCTCACGGCGCTCGGCACGTTCGCGCTCACGTTGCATCTTCCCGCGCACTTCATCGCCAACCAGGGCGGCTTTCAGTTTGAGATCAACCGGCTCTGGATCACGGATCCGGCCATCTCGTATCACGTCGGCGTCGACGGCCTTAGCCTTTGGCTCGTCGTCCTCACCGGCCTGCTCGCCCCCATTGGCGTGCTCGCCAGCTGGAATGCGATTCAGACGCGGCGCAAGGTGTTCTACTCGTTGTTCCTGGTGCAGCAGACGTCGATGTTCGGCGTCTTTGTCGCGCTGGACCTTATGCTCTACTACGGCTTCTGGGAGTTGTCGCTCGTTCCCATGGCCGTGCTGATCGCGATGTACGGCCGCAAGGAAGGCCCCAAGGCAGCGCTCAAATTTTTCCTCTTCACTTTCATTCCTTCGGCGCCCTTACTCGTCGCGATCCTGTGGCTCTACGCGCGCACCCACACCTTCGACTTCGTCACGCTGCAGGTGCTTCTCAACCACTCCGTCTTCCCGGCACAGGCGATGTTCTGGGTGGCGCTCGCGTTTCTCTTCGCCTTCGCCGTGAAGGTGCCCGTCTTCCCGCTCCATGGCTGGATCGCCGACACCTTTGCCGAAGCACCTGTTGCGATGGCCATGGTGGTGGCCGGCAAGCTCGGCCTGTACTCCATGCTGCGCTTCCATGTGGGGCTCTTCCCTGCTCAGGCCCGCGCCATCGCTCCGCTGCTCATGGCGCTTGCGGTGATCGGCGTTCTGTATGGCGCATGTCTCGCCCTGGTACAGCGCGACTTCTTCAAGCTGCTGGCCTTCGGAACCGTCAGCCACTTCAGCCTGGTCACGCTCGCCATCTACGGACTCACGCTGACGGGGTGGAACGGCGCGGTCTACCAGATCCTCAGCCTCGGCATCGTGGAAGCCGCCATGTTCGTGCTGCTCGGCGCGCTCGACGTTCGGTTCGGCACCAGCCAGATCGCGATGTACGGTGGCCTCGCTGCGAAGCTGCCGCGTACGGCCAGCTATTTTGTCATCGCCGTGCTGACTATGATCGGGCTTCCCCTGCTCAGCGGCTTTGTGGGCGAATTCGTGATCCTCTCCAGCACATTTACCGGCGCGAGCCGCAGCTGCGCCGTTCTGGCGGCGCTGGGCACCATTCTGAGCGCGTCCTACATGCTGTGGCTTACGCAGCGCCTCTTCTACGGGCCGGAAAGCACGTTCGCCATGTCGAAGCCTTCCGCCGATCTGCGCTTCGGCGAGCTGGCTGCGCTCACGCCGCTGGTGCTGTTGATGCTCATCATGGGCGTGGCGCCGTCGCTCTGGTTCAAGACGATCGAAAAAGGCGTGCATCCGCCGCAGGCCAGGAACTCCATGGGCTTGCCTCCCTCGGTTTTGCTTCTGCCGTCCGTCATAGTGACCGAACCCAATACGGAGGGCCAGCAGTGAATCCTGTTCCTGACATCGATCGCATTCTTCCTGAAGTGATTCTCACGCTGACCGGTGTCGCCGTGATGATGATCGACGCTTCCCTGCCACCCGCAACCGCGCGCCGGCCGCTGGGCTGGGTCGCGGCGATCGGCACCACCCTGGCGCTCTGGGCAAGCCTTTGGCAGCTTTCTCTGCCCGAAGGCACCGGCTTTTTCGGAACCGTCGAGACCAGTACCTTCACCGTCTTCTTCCACGTGCTTATCTGCGGCATCGTGCTGGTGGCGCTGCTGCTTTCGCTCGATGCGCTGCCCGCAACGACGCATCATCAGGGCGAGTACTACGCGCTGGTCACCTTCGGCGCAGTGGGCATGTGCCTGATGACCGGCGCCGTCGAGTTGCTGGTCGTCTTCATCGGGCTCGAAATCTCTTCCATCTCCACCTACATCCTGGCCGGCTACCGCAAGCAGACAGGCCGCGGACCCGAAGCGGCGATCAAGTACTTCCTTCTTGGCTCCTTTGCCACGGCCTTCCTGCTTTACGGCATTGCGCTGATCTTTGGCGCGACGGGCACCACGCAGATCTACGAGATTGCCCAGCGCGCGCCGACGTCTGAAAATCATGTGTTGATCGTCGCGGCTCTGGCCATGATGCTGGTTGGCATTCTCTTCAAAGTCTCGGCAGCGCCATTCCACGTGTGGACGCCCGACGTCTACGAGGGCGCGCCCTCGCCCGTGGTCGCACTGCTCTCCACGGCTCCCAAGGCCGCGGCCTTTGCGCTGCTTCTCCGCGTAGTTTACGAGATGCTGCCTTCGCTGCGCGCCTTCTGGTCGCCGCTGTTGTGGGTGGTCGCCGTGCTCTCGATGACGGTGGGCAATCTGGCTGCTCTGCGCCAGCAGAACGTGAAGCGCATGCTCGCCTACTCCTCGATCGCGCACGCGGGCTATCTGCTGGCCGCTTTCGCCGGAGCCGGATCCATCGGCATCGCCGCCGCAAGCTTCTATATCGCGGCCTATGCCGCCATGAACGTCGGCATCTTCGCCGTGGTCACTCTGGTGAGCGGCTATGAAGAAGACCTTCCGCTGATCGACGACTTCCGCGGCCTCATCTACCGCTCGCCGCTCCTCGGCAGTCTGCTCATCTTCTTCCTCATCTCGCTGATCGGCATTCCCTTCACCGGCGGCTTCTTCGGCAAGTTTTACTCGTTCACCGCAGCGATGAGTGGCGGGGCGGTCGCCCTGGCGCTCATTGGTCTTCTTAACTCCGGAGTAGCAGCCGCTTACTATCTGCGTCTCGCCGTCGTCTCCGCGCAGCGCCCCGATTCAGCGGCCAATGCCGCCGCTGCGCCCAGGGCGGATGTCGGCGTCGCCGTGGGAGCCGCTCTGCTGCTGGCCGCAGCCGCCACGCTGGTGCTGGGCATCGCGCCGGGAGAGGTGTTGCACTCCGCGCAATCCGGAGCGCGGACGCTCGAGGTGCCTTTACCCGGAGCGCAGGCGCCCATCATTTCACCGGTTATCGACGTCAACCCGCAGCCTGGGCCATGATGCTTCGGCCCCTTACCCTTCCGGTACAATTTCCTCAATGAAGTTAGGCGAGTTGGCAAGCCGGCTGGGCGCAGAACTGCGCGGCGACGCGGACCTGGAAATCACAGGTGTCAAAGGAATCGAAGAGGCCGGTCCCTCGGAAATTACCTTCGTAGCCAATCCCCGCTACGCCGGTCTGGCTCGCACTACGCGCGCAGCAGCCGTCCTCGTCGAGCCGGAATTTCAGGAAATCACTACACCTACTCTTCGCATCAAGAATCCCTACCACGCCTTCTCGCGTGCGCTGGCCCTCTTCTACCAGCCGCCCGCCTACCCTGAGGGCATTCACCCCACGGCGGTCATCGATCCCACGGCAGTCATAGGCGAAGGCGCGCATATCGGTGCGTACGCAGTCGTGGGCCCTGGCGTGCATCTCGGGCCGCACGCCACGCTGCTGCCGCACGTGGTTCTCTATCCCGGCGCGCGCGCCGGCGGCCATTTCTTCGCTCATGCACATGCCGTGGTACGCGAACACTGCGTTCTCGGTGATCACGTGACTCTCGAAAACGGGGCCATCATCGGGGCGGACGGTTTCGGCTTCTCGAAAAACGACGCCGGCCACTGGGAGAAGATTCCGCAGTCGGGCCCGGTGCGCATCGGCGACCGCGTCGACGTGCAGGCCAACGCATGCATTGACCGTGCCACCGTTGGCGCGACCGAGATCGGCAGCGGCGCAAAAATCGACAATCTCGTGCAGGTGGGCCACGGCTCGCGCGTCGGCGAAAACACGCTGCTCTGCGCGCAAACCGGGCTGGCGGGCTCGTCGGTTGTCGGCAACAACGCAATTCTCGCCGGCCAGGTGGGTGTCGCCGGCCACTGCACCATCGGAGACGGCGTCATCCTCACTGCCCAATCTGGCGTCTCGCACGACATTCCAGCGGGCCAGATGATCTCCGGCTCGCCCGGCTTCGAAAATCGCGTGTGGCTCCGCGCCGTCGCCATCTTCCAGCGGCTGCCGGAGCTGGTGAAGCGCATAAGCCGTCTCGAGGCGCGGCTGGAGCAGAATGCCGAACCCGGCAAACGGAGCGATGCATAATGCGCAGCCTACTTCGCAAAGGCATTTCGGCCATCGGCTTAGCAGCGGCTATTGGGGGCGTTAGCGGTTGCCACTCTTATCACATCGATACGACCATCGAGAACCGCACGGGCGCAGCCGTGAACCTGCTGGAAGTCGACTATCCGAGCGCCAGCTTCGGCACCGACACGATCGCCTCCGGTACCGATTTTCATTATCGATTTCAGGTACAAGGAAACGGCGCAGTGAAGCTTCAGTACACAGACGCCTCTGGGCGACAAATCCAGATCACCGGCCCTACTGTGGCCGACCGCCAGGAGGGGCGACTGGAGATCGTTCTGCTGCCGGGCGGGCGCGCCGAATTTCATCCGCAGCTCACGCCCCACCCCTGAAGTGAGCTTGTCAGCGCACCATCGTCTGGAACAGTGGCGAATGCAGCAGGCTGCTGAACTCCGAATCGGTGCTGGCAAACGCGATGTTGAGATTGCCGGCGCTTGACGAGATCGAGGTGTCGTTCAGCGCTTCCTTCTCCGCATCTGTGCTGGTCATCTTGCGCACCATCACGGCAGCCGTCATCAGCGATGAAAGCGTCGCCGCGGCAAACGGATCGCCGGTGGAGATGGTCAGCGCAAATTTCACGCCGTGCTGAAAGTCCATCGAGTACCATGACGCCTGCAGCCGCTTGCGCACGGTCTCAAAGTCCGTTGCCGAGCCCGCCTCGCCCAGCAGCTGCCGCATCATCGTCTGCGTGCCCTTGTCGTCCAGAATGCTCCACAGAGGATTGGTATCCACGCTCTGCATGGCATTCATCATGTTCGAATTCGACAGCAGGTTGGGAATAACGCCATCGCGCGCGTCGAGCGCCTTCGTCACGGCATCCTTGTCGCCAAAGATCATCGTCGACGGATCCACGAAGCACAGCACCATACCGGTCTTGGTCATGGGATAAATGCTGTTGCTTCGGACTAGCGTCGCCTTCAGCTTTTGCTTGTGGAAGCTGGCCAGAATGTCCTGCGTGGGAAACTGCCCTTGCGCAATGCCAACGGTCATCAGCGCATCGCTATCCGGGGCTGGGCGGAAGAGCGCGAACGCCAGGTCGTCCACGTACTGGTCCATGCTCTGCTGGTCGGCCAGAGCGGACTTGCGCAGGGCGTCGTCGAACTGCTTCAGCTCCGGAGGCATGACGCGGTTGCGCAGATCCATCGCCGCAGTCGAGTTCTGCATTGCGCGGTAGTCGATCACCACCAGTTGCTGCACGCCCTCCGGAATCGCCGAGCGGGCGTCGGTCGATAATTGCGCCGCATGAGCCAGCGTGGCCGTCACCAGCACCAACGGTGCGATCGCAAAACGGATACAAGTCTTCAACAAGTCGATTCCTCCAGAAACCACGCCTTCAACCGGGCACTCAAGAAGTGAGCTATGCTGTCTGCGGCCGCGATTCCTCTTCCTTTATTTTTCGTTAACCCGCAATGCCGCGATCCGATGCGTCCATTGTACGCGTCTTTGTCTTGCTTCATTGTCCATCCGGCCAGTCAAGCGGCGCCCCAAGCCGACGCTCCAGGATCTTCAACTGCGGGTCAAATCCCTTTAATTGACGCATCCATTCGCTTTCCCGCTCACAGGCTGCCTCGGGAATAAGGCCGATGATCTCGCCGTCGGTAATGCTGGCATGGTGCCGCGCGGCCAGGCTTGTAATTTTACGGTGCACTACCGAAATCGGTACCGCCTCGAAGTCGGTAATGTTCATGGAAAGCTGCGCGCGGCCGTGCGCCAGCACGCCCATGGCTTTCACGCCCTTCAGGCCACCCGACGCAGCGCGAATCTCGCGGGCGATGGCGCGTGCCATGGCCACATCGGAGGAGTCGAAGTATACGTTGTAGGCCACCAGGAACTTACGGGCGCCCACCGCGCAGGCGCCGGCTGTCGGATGCAAGTCAGGACCGCCCAAGTCGGGCCGGCGCGACAAATCCTTGCTCACCGCCTCCTTAAGCCCTTCGAACTGCCCCTTGCGCACATCTTCGAGATTGGCCCGATCCGGCCGGGAGGCCGCGGCCTCATAAAAGAAGACCGGAACGCCAAACCGCCGCCAGATCTCCAGGCCAGCCTGACGCGCCAGCAGCACGCATTGCTCCAATTTGATGCCGGAGACCGGCACAAAGGGAATCACGTCCGCTGCGCCAATGCGCGGGTGCACCCCCTGCTGGCGGGTCAGGTCGATCAGTTCCACAGCCTTGCCCACGCTGCGCACCGCTGCCTCTACCACTGCCACGGGCGAACCCGCAATCGTCACCACGGAACGGTTGTGGTCCGCGTCCAGGGACCAGTCGAGCAGCGACACGCCGGTCTCCCGCATCGCGGCCACGATCGCCTTGACCCGACGGAGATCGGCGCCCTCTGAAAAGTTGGGCACGCACTCGACAACCGGACCGTTCATGATCGTTCCATCCCGGCTATCTGCCATGAAACCGGAATTCCTTTCCTTACTTCCAGAAGGTATAGCCTACCTGGATCTGAACACTGGCATTGACGCCCGGGTTGCGGTCCCCGAGCGACGCCGAGGAGATGTGGACCGCATTCACGCCAAGATCGATGGACCGTTTGGCCGAGGTGAAGAAATGGAGCCCGCCACCACCCTGCGGCGAGAAGTTCCACACCGAAGTCGCACCCGCCACGCCGTGGGGAACCAACTGGTCCGGCGGAAACTTGTGCGTGGTGTAGATCAGGCCACCCGCTGCCTGGAACCACGGCTGAATACGCCGCGAGGAGGTGGCAAAGTTCCAGCGGAAGATCACCGGCGTAAGGCTCACGCCGTAATACGTTCCACCGCCGAACGGGGCGACATACGAGCAGGTCTGCCCTGCCGGGCATCCACCGCCGGTGAAGTAAATGGTCTGGTCGTGCGCAGCCGGGGTGTAGGCCTGCCACAGCGGCATGATATTGCCGGCAAGCTCGAACTGGCCGCTTAGAAAGCCCGCATGAATCACCGGGGAAATCGGCTTGCCGACCTGAAATCCGCCCCAGAGAAACTTGAAATCCGAACGATTGCCGACGCCCGTGCCCCAGTTGATAAAGGGGCCGTACTCCCAGCTCTGGTGGCTGCGCACATACCTCACCGGATTCTCACCGGCAGTCTCGGTGTTCGCAGGAGTTTGCGCAAAGATGACCGTCCCGGCCAGCAGCATCAGCAAAACAAAACCTTGGCTTCGCCTCAAAATGAATCCCTTCCACCATTCTCAAATGTCGATTGCTTTAAGCGGCATCCGGGGCTCACAAAAAAGACCGCCACAACCGGGCGGCCTTCTTTTGATGCCTGCCGCAGTGGAATCAGCCCGCTGCGTGCTCCACTTGTTCGGCGTCCATGTCGAAGTTGGAGTAAACGTTCTGCACATCATCCAAATCTTCCAGCGACTCGAGCAAGCGGATCATCTGGCCCGCTGCGGCGCCTTCGAGCTTCGTATAGGTAGACGCCACCATAGTCACTTCGCTAAGCACCGTGGGAATGTTTGCAGCCTTCACGCCGTTCAGCACCGTTTCATAGGAGCCGGGATCTGTCGTGATCTCCCACGTGTCGCCTTCGTCGCTCAGGTCTTCGCCACCCTGCTCCAGCACGATGTTCATCAGCTGCTCTTCGGTGGCAGCCGACTTTTCGACAGCGATGAGGCCCTTCTTCGAGAACATGAACCGCACCGAGCCGGACTCGCCCAGGTTTCCGCCGTTCTTCGAGAACGTATGACGGATCTCGCTCACCGCGCGGTTCCGGTTGTCCGTCAGAACCTCGATAATGATCGCCACGCCGCCGGGCCCGTATCCTTCGAAGGAGATCTCCTCGTAGGTGGCGCCCTCAAGCTCGCCGGTGCCGCGCTGGATGGCGCGCTTGATGTTATCGGCGGGCATGTTTTCCGCCTTAGCGGCGAGGATCGCCGTGCGCAGCCGCGGATTGCCGTCGGGATCGCCGCCGCCCTTGGCGGCGATGGTGATTTCCTTGATCAGGCGGGTGAAGATCTTGCCGCGCTTGGCGTCCAGTGCGCCCTTTTTGTGCTTAATGGTGGCCCATTTCGAGTGGCCGGACATAAGAACCTCAAACGATGAAAGATAGCCGTGCAGAGACGCACCTGAGATGTGAGTATACCACTCAGCGGGTGGGCAAAGACACGGGGTGAAGCCCTCCGAAACGAGCCCCCAAAACGCCGGTCATCCTGAGGCTACGGATAAACCTCTGCTTCGCTCAAGCGCTTCCCTTGCGCATCTTTCTCCGAAACGATCACATCCTCCGGCCTGACCGGCCACGGAATCGCAAGGTCCGCATCGTTCCACAAGACAGTCCGCTCACCCGCGGGCGAATAGTAGTCCGTCACCTTGTAGCAGAAACCCGCCGTCTCGCTCAGCACCAGAAAGCCATGGCCGAAGCCCGGCGGAATCCACAGCATGTCGCCGCTGCCCGCTGTGAGCTCCACAGCCACATGGCTGCCGAACTGCGGCGAGCTTTTGCGCAGATCCACGGCCACATCCAGCACCGCGCCGTGGGCGGCCCACACCAGCTTTCCCTGCGGCTGGACGATCTGATAATGAATACCGCGAATCACGTTCTGCTTCGATTGCGAAAAATTATCCTGCGCCCACTCCGCCGGCAGCCCGGCTTCCGTCATCTTGCGCAGGTTGAAGCTCTCAAAGAAGGCGCCGCGATTGTCCTTGTAGACCGGCGAGTTGATCAGCTGCACACCCGGGAGGCTGGTTTCGGTAATCTTCATCAGTCTTTACTCTTGGCGGCGAAGTAAGGCTCGCGGAGAAGGTTCAGCAGATATTGCCCGTAACTGCTCTTTGCGATCGGTTGCGCCAACTTCTCCAGCTGCGCCGCATCGATGAATCCCTGGCGATAGGCGATCTCTTCGGGGCAGGCGATGTCGAGTCCCTGGCGTCGCTCGATGGTGTGCACAAACAGCCCAGCTTCGAGCAGCGATTCGTGTGTGCCGGTATCGAGCCATGCCATGCCGCGGCTCATGATCTCCACATTGAGCTTGCCTGCTTCGAGATAGCGCCGGTTCAGATCCGTGATCTCCAGTTCGCCGCGCGCCGAAGGCTTCAGCGACTCGGCAACGCGCACCACGTCGCCGTCATAAAAATAGAGTCCCGTCACCGCATAGCGCGACTTCGGATGCTGTGGCTTTTCTTCCAGGCTCACCGCGCGGCCTTGCTTGTCGAACTCCACCACGCCATAGCGGTGCGGATCTTCGACAGGATAGGCGAACACCGTTGCGCCCTCGTCGAGCTTTGCCGCCGACTGCAGTTGCCGCGAAAATCCCTGCCCGTAGAAGATGTTGTCGCCCAGCACCAGCGCGCTCGGCTTGCCGTCGATAAAGTCCCGCCCGATCAGGAACGCCTGCGCCAGCCCGTCGGGGCTGGGCTGCACCGCGTAGCTGATCTCCAGGCCCCAGCGCCGTCCATCGCCCAGCAGCTCTGCAAAGCGGCTCGTGTCCTGCGGCGTGGAGATGATCAGGATCTCGCGCAGTCCCGCGAGCATGAGCGTGCTCAACGGGTAATAGATCATTGGCTTGTTGTAAACGGGCAAAAGCTGCTTTGAGACGACGTGCGTCACCGGATAGAGCCGGGTCCCCGAGCCGCCCGCAAGAATAATTCCCTTCATCGGCAAAACCTCTTTAAGAATAGGCCTCAGAGCTGCGGCCGCTCGGCGTAATTCTGCGCAATCCATGCGCGATACGCGCCGGTGCGCACGCCCTCGATCCACGCGCTGTTGTCCAGATACCACTGGACCGTTTTGCGCAGGCCGCTTTCGAACTGCTCGGCCGGCGTCCAGCCAAGCTCGCGCGTGATCTTCCTGGCATCAATGGCATAGCGGCGGTCATGGCCGGGGCGGTCCTCGACAAACTTGATCAGCCCGGTGCGCGGCGCGGCGCCGGGCTGCGGGCGCAGTTCGTCGACCAGGTTGCAGATGGTACGTACCACGTCGATATTCGCCCGCTCGCTATTCCCCCCGATGTTGTATGTCTCGCCCGGCCGCCCTCGTTCCAGCACCGCGCGAATCGCCGCGCAGTGATCTTCTACAAACAACCAGTCACGCACATTCTTGCCATCGCCATATACGGGCAATGGTTTTCCTTCCAGCGCATTCAGAATCATCAGTGGGATCAGCTTCTCCGGAAACTGATATGGCCCGTAGTTGTTCGAACAGTTCGTCGTGAGTACCGGCATGTGAAAGGTATGAAAGTACGCGCGCGCCAGGTGATCGGAACCCGCCTTCGACGCCGCATAAGGGCTGTTCGGCGCGTAGGGCGTCGTCTCGGAAAATGCCGGATCATCGGGAGCCAGCGTTCCGTAGACTTCGTCGGTGGAAACGTGCAGAAACCGAAACGTCTCGCGCTCGGTCGAATTGAGTGTCGTCCAGTACGCCCGCGCCTGCTCCAGCAGCACAAACGTGCCATGCACATTGGTCCGGATGAAGGCCTCCGGCGACGCGATGGAGCGGTCCACGTGACTCTCGGCGGCAAAATGAACGATGGCGCGCGGCTGGTGCTTGCGTAACAGACTGCCCACCTGTTCCGCATCGCAGATGTCGCCGCGCACAAATGTGTAACGCGCGTCCCCGTCCAGAGCGGCAAGATTGGCGGGATTCCCCGCATAGGTCAGCAGGTCCAGATTGACGAGGGAGCCGCGATTGGCCTTCCTCCACGCCAAAATGAAATTGGAACCGATGAATCCGGCCCCGCCGGTAACTAGAATCGTGTCACTCATATTCATTTGCTTGGTCATTCAGCAGTATAGGGCACGAAAAAGCCGCAGAAGAACCCTCGGGCCGCTACAAAGTGGCTGCTCCAGCGTGCAGCTTGTGGAAGGAAGTGCTGCGGTGGAGACGATTTTTCGTTATATTAATAAATGAAGTCCCGGATGCGGCCGGAACTGCTCAGACGAAACCTTTTGTTTGTGCACGAGGGCGATTTCCATTAGCTGGAATCGCACAGTGGTTGTGTCTTTGCTAGACGCAAGCGTTCCGCATCACAAATGTTCAACGGAAAAGGCTGCCATGGAAACACCAAGTCGTTGTCTCCGAGCCCCCGAAGCACAAGGGCTCTATCATCCGCAGAACGAGCATGATGCCTGCGGTATGGGACTGGTCGCCAGCATTCGCGGCGAAAAGAGCCACGAGATCATCCGCAAAGGTCTCGAAGTGCTCATCAATCTCACCCACCGCGGAGCGGCGGGCTGTGATCCCGAGACGGGCGACGGCGCCGGAATCCTCATTCAGATTCCGCACGCTTTCTATCTGCGCGAGTGCGCTGAGATCGGCATCAAGCTGCCGGAGCCCGGCGCGTATGGCGTAGCCATGTGCTTCCTTCCCGTCGAACGGCACAGCCGCCTGCAGTGCGAAGGCGTCTTCGAGCGCATCGCCAAGGAAGAAGGTCTCGCGGTCCTCGGCTGGCGCGACACGCCGGTGAACGGTGACGCAATTGGCCGCGAAGCGCGCAACTCGCAGCCTTACATTGAGCAGCTTTTCGTCGGACGCCCCAGCGGCATGGAGGAGGACACCTTCGAGCGCCTGCTCTACCGTGTGCGCCGCCGGACGGAAAATGAGATCGTCGAGTCCGACATCGAGGACAAGGAGACCTTCTACGTTCCCTCGTTCTCCTGCCGGACCATCATCTACAAGGGCCTCATGCTGGCTCCGCAGATCGAGAAGTTCTATCTCGAACTAGCGAACCCGCTGGTCACCAGCGCCCTGTGCCTGATCCACCAGCGCTTCTCTACCAATACGTTCCCGAGTTGGAAGCTGGCGCATCCCTATCGCTACGTTGCGCACAACGGCGAGATCAATCCCATCCGCGGCAACGTGAGCTGGATGAACGCGCGCCAGTCCATCTTTGACAGCCCGCATTTCGGCGACAAGATCAACGATCTTTATCCCGTCGTGATGCCCGGCGGCAGCGACTCCGCCTCGCTCGACAATGCCGTCGAGTTCCTCTTCCAGTCCGGCCGTTCCCTGCCCCACGTGATGGCGATGCTCATCCCCGAAGCCTGGGCCGGCAACCCCGACATGGATGAGGACAAGCGCGCCTTCTACGAATACCACGCCTCGCTGATGGAGCCGTGGGACGGCCCCGCAGCCATCGCATTCACAGACGGCCGCGTCATCGGCGCGACGCTCGATCGCAACGGTTTGCGCCCCGGCCGCTATATCGTCACCAAAGACGATCTCGTCGTACTCGCTTCCGAAGCAGGCGTGATCGAAGTGCCCGCGGAAGACATTCGCAAGAAAGGCCGTCTGCAGCCAGGCCGCATGTTCCTGGTCGACACGGTGCAGAAGCGCATCATCTCCGACGCCGAGATCAAGAAAGAACTCGCCGCGCGTCAGCCCTATGCCGAGTGGCTCAAGGAAGAGCAGGTCACGCTCGAGATGCTGCCCGAGCCCAAGCGCACCATCGCGCCCAATCCTGAGACACTGCTCCGCCGCCAGCGTGCGCAAGGCTACAGCGAAGAAGATCTCCGCATCCTGCTGCTGCCCATGGCCGCCAGAGGCGAGGAGCCGGTTGGTTCAATGGGTACCGATGTGCCGCTGGCCTGCCTGTCGGACAAGCCGCAATCGCTGTTCAGCTACTTCCGGCAGCTCTTTGCGCAGGTCACCAATCCTCCGATCGATCCGATCCGCGAAGAACTGGTGATGTCGCTCATCAGCTACATCGGCACCGAGCGCAATATCCTGGATGAGGCGCCGGACAACTGCCACACGCTCAAGCTGCCGCATCCGATCCTGAGCAACCGGGATCTCGAAAAGCTGCGTCGCATCTCCTCGGGCGATCTGCTGGCCACCACGCTGCCCGCGCTCTTCCGCGTCGCCGACGGCGAAGCGGGCCTGAAGCTGGCGCTCGACGATCTGGGCACGCGTGCCGCGCATGCGGTGCGCTCCGGCTACACGCTGCTCATCCTCTCCGATCGCGGCCTCGATCCTACCTATGCGCCCATCCCCAGCCTGCTGGCGATGGCTGCTGTGCACAACCGCTTGGTGAACGACAAGACGCGAACACAGGTTGCGCTCATCATCGAGAGCGGCGAGCCGCGCGAAGTAATGCACTTTGCCCTGCTCATCGGTTACGGTGCCAGCGCCATCAACCCCTACCTCGCCATTGAGACCATCCACGAGCTCAAGCGGCGCGGCCTGCTGCCGGAAAAGCTCTCTGCCGAGTACGCCGAGAAGAACTACATCAAGGCGGTCAACAAGGCCCTGCTCAAGACCATCTCGAAGATGGGCATCAGCACCTTGCAGAGCTATCGCGGCGCGCAGGTCTTCGAAGCTGTCGGCCTCAACCAGTCGCTCGTCGAAGCCTACTTCCCGGGCACGGCTTCGCGCATCGAAGGCGTCGGTCTTGACGTGCTCGCGCGTGAGGCGCAGATCAAGCACGAGTACGCGTTCCGTCCGCTCACCGATTCGGAAACCGAACTCGTTGTCGGCGGTCAATACCAGTTCCGCGAGAACGGCGAGTATCACCTGCTGAATCCGCACACCATCAGCAAGGTGCAGCACGCGGTGCGCAACAACAGCTTCGCCACCTTCCAGGAATACACAGACCTGATCGACGGCGACAATCGCAACCTATGCACGCTGCGCGGGCTCATGAAGCTCAACTACGCCGAGCAGGCGATTCCGCTCGAAGAAGTCGAGCCGGCCAAGGAGATCGTGAAGCGCTTCACTACCGGTGCCATGAGCTTCGGCTCCATCAGCGCGGAAGCGCACGAGACGCTCGCCATCGCGATGAACCGCATCGGCGGCATGTCGAATACCGGCGAAGGCGGCGAGGACGAGGCACGCTTCAAGACCGAGCCCAACGGCGACTCGCGCCGCAGCGCGGTAAAGCAGGTGGCCAGCGGCCGCTTCGGCGTGACGACGAACTACCTGGTCAATGCCGACGAGCTGCAGATCAAGATGGCGCAGGGCGCAAAGCCTGGTGAAGGCGGCCAGTTGCCCGGCGACAAGGTGGACGAGGTTATCGCCAGAACGCGGCACTCGATTCCCGGCGTGGGCCTCATCTCGCCACCTCCGCACCACGACATCTACTCGATCGAAGATCTTGCGCAGCTTATCTACGACCTGAAGAACGTCAACCCGCAGGCGCGCATTGCCGTCAAGCTCGTCTCCGAAGTGGGCGTCGGCACGGTCGCCGCGGGCGTGTCGAAGGCGCATGCCGACGTAGTGCTCATCTCCGGTGACACCGGCGGCACGGGCGCGTCGCCGCTGAGCTCGATCAAGCACGCCGGCCTTCCCTGGGAGCTTGGCCTCGCCGAAACCCAGCAGGTGCTGCTGCTCAACGATCTGCGCAGCCGCATCCGCGTGCAGACTGACGGCAAGCTGCAGACCGGCCGCGACGTCGTCATCGCTGCCCTGTTGGGCGCCGAAGAGTTCGGCTTTGCCACCATGCCGCTCATCTCCATGGGCTGCATCATGCTGCGCAAGTGCCACCTCAACACCTGCTCGGTCGGCATCGCCACGCAGGACCCCGTGCTGCGCGCGCGATTCACCGGCACGCCGGAGCACGTGATCAACTTCTTCTTCTTCATCGCCGAGCAGATGCGCGAGCACATGGCGAAGCTGGGCTTCCGCACCGTCGACGAGATGGTGGGCCGCGTCGACAGGATCGACGCCTCCATCGCCGCAGCGCACTGGAAGGCCAAAGGCATCGATCTCTCGTCGATCCTCTACGCGCCTGAGCTGCCTTCGCGCGTGGCGCGTCGCCGCACGCAGGCGCAGGATCACGGCCTTGGCCAGGCGCTCGATCACCAGCTCATCGCCAAGGCCGCGCCGGCGCTCGAATCGCAGAAGCCGGTCAAAGCCAGCTTCTCCATCCGCAACGTGCACCGCACCGTGGGCGCCATGCTGGGCGGCCAGATCGCGCGCCGCTATGGGTCGTCCGGCTTGCCTGACGGAACAATTCAATACCGCTTCGAAGGCTCGGCAGGCCAGAGCTTCGGCGCCTTTGTCCCCAAGGGCGTAACGCTCGAGCTCGAAGGCGATGCGAACGACTATCTCGGCAAAGGTCTCTCCGGCGGCCGTGTCATCGCGTACCCCCCGAAGACGTCGAGCTTCCTGCCCGAGGAAAGCATTCTCGTCGGCAACGTGGTGCTCTACGGTGCAACGAGCGGCGAAGTCTTCCTGAACGGCATCGCCGGCGAGCGCTTTGCTGTCCGCAACTCCGGCGCAACCGCGGTTGTCGAAGGCGTAGGCGACCACGGCTGCGAGTACATGACCAATGGCTTGGTTGTCGTGCTCGGCACTACAGGCCGCAACTTCGCTGCCGGCATGAGCGGCGGCATCGCGTATGTCTACGACGACCAGGGCGACTTCTCGACGCGCCGCTGCAACAAGGCTAGCGTCGATCTTGAGCCGCTTGCCGGAGCTGACGACATCGCTCAGGTGCGCGGCCTGCTCGAACGCCATCGCGACCTGACCGGCAGTCCGCGCGCTGCGTGGGTGCTCGAACACTGGGCCGACGCGCAGCCGAACTTCATCAAGGTCTTCCCGCACGAGTACAAGCGCGTTCTCGGTGTTGCTCGCACGGAAGAGGCGTATGTTTCTCCCATTTCTTCGTCGCCTCTGGTGACGGTAGCGACATCATCAGTAGGGGTGCAGCATGGGTAAGGACACGGGATTCCTGGAGCTCCAGCGCGAACAGCCGGTGCGCCGCAAGACCGATGAGCGCATCAACGACTGGTTCGAGATCTACAATCCGTTCCCCGAGGAGAAGCAACGCGAGCAGGGAGCCCGCTGCATGGACTGCGGCGTTCCCTTCTGCCATACCGGCTGCCCGGTGAACAACCTCATCCCCGATTGGAACGACCTGGTCTACAACGGCCGCTGGGAGGTCGCGATTCGCCGCCTGCATGCGACGAACAACTTCCCCGAGTTCACCGGACGCATCTGCCCCGCTCCCTGCGAAGCATCGTGCGTGCTCGGCATCAACCAGCCGTCGGTCTCGATCAAGCTCATCGAGCGCTCGATCGTCGAACGGGCGTGGGATGAAGGCTGGATCCATCCGGAAGCGCCCGACCAGGCAACGGGCAAGCATGTGGCCGTGGTGGGCAGCGGGCCTGCGGGCCTCGCGGCCGCGCAGCAGTTGCGCCGCGCTGGGCACTCCGTAACCGTCTTCGAGAAGGCTGACCGCATCGGCGGACTGCTGCGCTACGGCATTCCCAATTTCAAGCTCGAGAAGCACGTTCTCGATCGCCGCATCGAGCAGATGGTCGCCGAGGGAGTAGTTTTCGAGACCAACGCGCACGTCGGCGAGAACGTCTCGGTCCAGTCTCTCCGCGAGGACTTCGACGCGATCCTGCTCTGCGGCGGCGCCGAGCAGCCCCGCGACCTGAAGATCCCTGGCCGCGAGCTCAAAGGTATTCACTACGCCATGGAGTATCTGCCGCAGCAGAATCGCCGGAACGAGGGCGACTCCGAGGAGACCCTCCTCGCGAACATGGGAGCGGCCGAGCCGATCCTAGCCAACGGCAAGCGCGTCATCATCATCGGCGGTGGCGACACCGGTGCGGACTGCCTGGGCACCGCGCATCGCCAGCACCCGCTCAGCGTTCACCAGTTCGAGATCATGCCCAAGCCACCGGCGGAGCGCGCCGCTTCCACTCCGTGGCCGCTGTGGCCGCTGCAACTGCGCACCGAAGGCGCGCATGAAGAAGGCGGCATCCGCGACTGGAGCATCAACAGCATCAAGTTCACCGGCGATGAGCACGGCAACGTGAAGCAGCTGCATGCTCTCCGTGTTGGTCCTCCCCCGAAGTTCGAGGCAATTGCGGGCTCGGAGTTCACCATGGATGTCGATCTCGTTCTGCTGGCGATGGGTTTCCTCGGTCCCGTGCGCAACGGCATGCTCGAGCAGCTCGGCGTCGCGCTCGACAACCGCGGCAACGTGGCTACAACGAACTTCAAGACCTCGGTCGAAGGCGTCTTTGCTGCCGGCGACATGCGCCGCGGCCAGTCGCTCGTGGTGTGGGCCATCGCCGAGGGCCGCAAGGCTGCGGCAGCCGTGAACGAGTATCTCACCGTGAACCAGGAAGCGGAATCACAAGCGCTGCAGGCAGCGGCACGTTAACGGCGCCGGCACTCCACACTCTTTCGCAACTCTGAGGCGAAGCTCCTGCGCAAGTTCGGGGCTTCGCCTTCTTAGTTTTGTGCCGGTGCGTCTTTCCACGCTGCCGGACGGCGATATCTGCGTCCTGGTGACAGCAACTGCAGCACAATGGCCATCGCGGGAATCAGGTACACCATTGACCCCATGACCCACATGAAGGCGCCCGCGGCCGCCTGATCGTTCAGCGCGCTCATTCCCAGAGGGCGTACCGCGATGTCGTAACTCGGATACAGAACCCGCCCGGCAAAGCACAGAAACGCCGAGACGCCTGTATTCACGATGTCGGAAAGCATGAGATACGGGATCAGCAGCCACCTCAGTCTCGGTGGCCGCGAGGGCCACGGAGCGATGATCGGCCACCAGAACATCAGGTTCGTAAAGAGAAAGCACATGTGCTCGAAGTTGTGCCAGTTCTCAGAAGACAGTGCAAACTCGTAGGCCCGCGGAATGTGCCAGCCAATGTAAGCCGCATTCATGGCAATCCATGCCACGGGCGGATGAGTGAGGAATCGCCCGATTGCAGGCAGCACGCGGCTCTGGAAGAGCGGACGCAGTGGCTTGCGGATGATCCACCGCGGAAGGCCGCGCAGCATCGGCACCACCGGCGCACCCAGCACGATCAGCGGCGGCGCAATCGACATCAGCAGATAGTGCTGCACCATGTGCATGAACAGCAGCGTGTCGCTGAACGTATCGAGCGGCGAAGCTACCGCGACAAAGATCGTCGCAATCCCCGCCAGAAAACAGCCCAGCCGCCAGCCGGGAAACTGCCTGGGCCGCGTGCGGCGAATCTGCAGCCAGCCGCGCGTATACAGCACCGCGGTCATGGCAAGCTCCGAGGTCACGATCCAGGGAATATCCCAGTTCGTGAACAGGTCCGCCGCTGTCGTGGCTTCGATCATGGTTCTGTGCTTCGGCTCGCCGGCGAATTCGCGCGTCCCGCGGTTCCGCTGGGCGCCTGCGAAGTGTCGAATGCCTGCTGGCCGGCTGGATTGAACGCGGGCGGCTCGTTGGCCGGGTGCAAAGTTTCCAGGAAACTCACCAGGGCTTCGATCTCGACCGGAGACAGATTCTTGCCATAGGCCGGCATGTTGCCACCACCGGTCACCACCTTGAAGCGCATCTGATCCATCGTCATGCGCGTAGCCACGTCGTCGAGAGCCGGCCCACGCTCGCCGCCCGAGCCGCCGATAGCGTGGCAGTTGCGGCACTGTTTGGCCTGGAACACTGCGGCTCCCTGCCGCACAAGCGGCGTTGCCGTGCGCAGCTTCTCCACGGGCAGCGGATCGCTGCTCCACGCACTCATGTGCGGGCTCCACGGAGTGCTGGTGCCCAGGCTCGTCAGCACCCCCCAGCAAACGGCCAGCGTCGAAACCGCCAGCACCGCAACTGGCCTGCGATGCCAGCTCTTTTCGCCCTCCGACGCGTAGAACGGAATCGCCAGCAGAATCGCGATGCCAACGATCGGCGCAATCAGGATGAATGGCGTCTCCATGTCCGGCGGAAGATAGGAGAGCACCGTGTAGATCCACAGGAAGAAGAAGTCCGGCTTGGGAACGGTTTGAATGATCGAGGGATCAGGCACGCCGGTCGGTCCGTACGGCCCGAAAACCAGGGCGCACACGCCCACCGCGGCAATTACCGCGCCGGAAAAGACGAGATCTTTCCAGAACGCGCCGGGCACGAAGGGAATGCCATCGTGGTGGGCGAGTTGGTTGTATTCTTCCACGTAGGTCTCGCGGCGGACGATACGCCCCGGCATGGGCCACTCATTTACGCCAAGCTTCAGCACCATCCAAACGTGCAGCCCCGCGAAGAGCAGCATCGAGCCGGGAATCACGAAGACGTGCAGCGCGAAAAACCGCGACAGCGTCGCCCCTGCGATGATTGGGCCGCCCAGCAGCAGGTGCACCAGTCCCCCGCCAATCCACGGCACGCGGCTCATGATGGAAGCGCCGATGCCCAGCCCCCAGTACGCATCCTGATCAAAGCGCAGCACTTGCCCGGTGAAGGCCATGCCCAGCGTCATCAGCAGCAGGAAAACACCCAGAATCCACGTCAGCTCGCGCGGAAACTTATACGCGCCGAAGAGGAACACCTGCGCCATGTGGATCAGCACGATGGCGACCATGAAGTTCGATCCCCAGCCGTGCAGTGCACGCACATACCAGCCCAGCGGAATCTGGTGGTTCAGAACATTCAGGCTGGTCCAGGCTTCGCCCGCGGACGGCACATACACCAACGCGAGCAGAATCCCGGTGAAGATCTGCAGGAACAGCAGCGTAAACGCGGCGCTTCCGAAGACATAGAACCAGCTCGCTGTATTGCGCGGAACCGGATGCAATACGGCGTCTTTCACCGGCCCCTCAAGCTGCAGCCGACGCTCCAGCCACGTGTAGACCTGCTTCATCCGCGGCATGGGCTGTCTCCGTCGCCAAGCTTGATGTTCACCAGCTTTGCCTGGTTCGAAAGCGTCGGCATCTGGCCAGCGTCGATCTGCAGCTCACCCGAAACCAGCTTCCAGCCGTACGTAAACAGGCCGCGCTCCGGCGGACCCGAGGCCCGCGAACCGTCGGAGTAGTACACCCCGCCGTGGCAGGGGCACATGAAAAGCTGCGACTGCGGAAACCAGCGCACTGGGCATCCCAGGTGCGCGCAGTTGATGGCAAAAACCTGGAACTCCTGCGTTCCCAGCCGGCGCACGTAGCAGGCCACGTTGTCCGTCGCCCCGTCCCAGGAACGCTGGAAGGGGTTCTTGTAGAACGCCAGCCGCGTCTCGCCCACGGGAAAAGCCTCCGCCTGTCCCAGCGAAACCCAGGAATCGTAGCTTGCGTCCTTCTTCCACGGCGCAAACAGATAGCGCACGATCGGTACGGCCAAGGCCAGGCCCACGATACCATTCAGGGCAACTCCCGCCTTCAGCAGCAGCCAGCGGCGCGATACGATGTGCGGATCTTCGCCGCCGCTGGCCTGCTTGGAGAGATCGGTAATCGGCGCGTCGGTGACTTGTGTCATTTGTTCTTCGTGGCTCATTGCCATTACCTCCCGGCCTGCGCAGTAGAGGGGATAGAAGCGGTCGCCGGGGCGTTGCGCAGCGATCCCAGGTACGCCACAATGTCGTCCACCTCCTGCGCGGAGAGCGGTGTGGTGAGTTTGCCGCCGGGGCTGTCATGCCGCCAATCCGGCTGGCCGATGTCCGGGCGTCCGGCGATGATGATGGTGCGCAGCTGCTGATCGGCCACCAGCGCAAGATAGGTGGGGCTCGTGATCTCTTCCGACGAAGACTTATGGCAGCTTGCGCAGTGAGCTTGATACGCCGCCTGCCCACGATGAGGATCGGCGGTCTGTGGCTGCTCATACGGCGGTGGCACCGCGCCGCCAAAGGCATTCGGTGCAGACCACTGCTTGCGCATGCCAGCGATGATGGCGTCGATCTGCCGGTTGCTCAACATGCCGCCGGCCGACTCCGCAAAGGCCGGCATCTCGGTGCCGGGTATTCCGCCCGAAATCCACGAGTTCAGCACATCATCGCTGGCAAGAGCCTGATACTCCGGATTCCCCAGGTCCATCGCCGGTCCGTTCTGGCCGTTCCGTCCATGGCAGGCGGCGCAGTTCTGGTTATAGAGCGTGGCGAAATCCGTCACCTCGCTGGGCCGCGCGATCGCTGCCGGCGGGTATCCGGGTGCGTGCTCGCAGCCCGAGATCAACGCAGCGAAACATACAGCCAGTGCCGGAAGAACAAGCCGCATCAGTTCTTCTCCTTACCGCGCGGCGGACCCGCCTCGGGATTCGAAAGCATCAGCCCGGGCGCCTCGATACCCAGCCGAGCCGCGAACGGCAGCGACTGGCCCGTGGGGACGCGCTCCTGTCGCGCAACCACAACGCCGGCGACCACGCCATACACCACTTGCGAAACCAGGAACCACCCCCACTGGATGTGCGCGTCGAGCGCGGGATTGATGATGCCCATGAAGGCGTGCAGAATGCCCGTCCACAGGACAGGCGCGAGAACACCACCCAGCAGGATCGGATGCCGCGGCAACACCGGCAGCATGGCCCCGTACAGCAGGCCGATCAGCACGCACGTCACGGCGTGAATGATCGTGGCCACAATCAGGCCCTGCCAGTGAAACGCCGCGATATCGGCATTGGTAGGATTGCTCCAGTGCGCGACGCCTGCGCCACCCAGCAGATTCACCGGATACCAGATGCTGTGCTGCGCGATCAATCCGTAGAGCAGCGCAGGGAAGATCATCGCTATGCCGCCTGCGATCCCGCCTTTGATGCCGCTTATTACCGGATAGGTCTCGATCGGCAAATGCGCGCGGTGGGCCGTGCTAAGCACGATGCGCTCCACGAGCGCACGCGACGAGGTAATGACCACCGGACGGTCGACGACTTCCACCTCTTCGTGCTGCTCGACGGGTAGCACTTGGCGGAACCATCCCACGCAGCCGGCGACCATCAGCACGGCGCCGAGAAGGCTCACACCGTAATCCGTCACCAGGCCGGCAACAAGCAGAGTGAACCCGAAGGCCAGCACGATGGGCCATGCCGTAGGCGCAGGCAGATGCAGATGCGCTTTGTGGCCGTATTCCGCTTTCTTCTGGAGGATCTCTGCCATAAGCTCACCTTCCCACGATGTAGACGACGGTGAAGACCACCACCCACACCGCGTCGACAAAATGCCAGTACAGCGCCAGCACCTGAATACGCTCAGCGTGGCTCTGCTTCACGTACCCCAGCAGCGTAAAGATCATCACCAGCGAGAGCATCAAGAGTCCGACGATCACGTGCGATGCGTGCAGGCCGACGAGCGAATAGAATGTGGTGCCAAAGAGATTCGTGCGGATGGTCAGATGATCCTCGAAGATCATCTTGCGCCACTCGATTCCAGTACCCACCAGGAATTCGATTCCCAGCGCCATCGTCAGCGCCCAGAGCGCGGCAAAACGGCGCATGTGCCCATGCTTGATGGCGTGCTCGGCCGCAACGATCGTAAGGCTGCTCGAAAGCAGACAGATGGTATTGAAGATCGGCACGTTGAGAATCTGCGGCGTAGGCCCGTACGTGCTGCGGCCGATGTAGTAGACGTAGGCCACAACAAAGATCGTGAAAATGGCGGACTCGGCCACGATGAGGCAGACCATGGCCACAGTTCCGCGCGAAGGCATGCGCACGGTCTCGTCAGCAAAAGTGGGCAGTGTGCTCATCGTTCGTACTTCCAGTCGGGATCGTTCGGATGCTTGATGTCCCACAGCGGCCGCCGGCTGCGAACCACAGGGTCTTCAGCGAAGTTGTAAGCCGGCGGAGGCGATGGTGTAGACCACTCAAGTGTCCATGCATCCCATGGATCGTTACCCGCCTCTTTGCCGCGCCGGTAGGAATCAATCATGTTCCAGGCAAAGATCAGAATTGCTATCGCCTGGACGAAGCCACCCATTGAAATCCAGAAATTGAGCGTGTTCCATCCCCGGTCCGCCTCGTAGGTATAGATCGAGCGCGGCATGCCGAGTATGCCCACGAAATGCATTGTGTCGAACGTGAGATGGAAGCCGAGGAAGAACAGCCAGAAGTGCCATTTGCCCAGCTTCTCGCTCAACATGCGCCCGGTCACCTTGGGGTACCAGTAATAGAACGCCGCAAACATGCAGAAGAGGAAGGAGCCGGTCAGCGTGTAATGAAAGTGCGCGATCACGAAATAGGAGTTGTGTAACTGCCAATCCCACGGCGCGATGGAGAGCATGATGCCGGTGAGTCCAGCGCAAAGAAACTGGAAGAGAAACGCCGTGCAAAAGAGCATGGGCGTGGCGAAGCGGATCTTGCCGCCCCACATGGTCGCAATCCAGTTGAAGATCTTTATGCCCGTGGGGATGCCTACCATCATCGTCGACAGGACGAAGAAGGTATTGCCCACCGACGTCATGCCGACGGTGAACATGTGGTGCGCCCAAACCGTAGTGCTCACAAAGGCGATGCCGACCGACGCCGCAACCATGGCCGGGTAGCCGAAGATGGCCTTGCGCGAGAACACAGGGATGACCTCGCTGGCAATCCCAAATGCGGGCAAAATCAAAACGTACACTTCCGGGTGCCCGAAGACCCAGAAAAAGTGCATCCACACGATGGGCGCACCGCCGGCCTGCGCATCGAAGAAATGTCCCCCAAGATAACGATCGATGATCAACATCACCTGCGCGGCGGTGAGCGGCGTGATGGTGATGAGCGTGAGCGCGCTGGTTACGATCATCAGCCACACGAACAGCGGCATGCGCAGGAGCGTCATGCCGCGGCAGCGCATCGAGAACGCAGTCGCCAAAGTATTGATGGCTGCCCCGAGCGTGCCGAACCCCATCACGATCAGCGAGAGCGCCCAGTAATCGGTATTGTGGCCGGGCGTGAAGGCCTTGGCCGTGAGCGGTGCATAGGCCCACCAGGTGACATCGGGCGCGCTGCCCATGCCATAAAGGCCGAAGCCGCCGACAAAACTGAAGTAGAGTAACAACCCTCCAAAGGCCGACAGCCAGAAGCTGAACGCGTTGAGCCGCGGGAAGGCCATGTCACGCGCGCCGATCATCAGCGGAACCAGATAATTGCCGATGCCGAAGATGATCGTCATTCCCACCAGAAACACCATGGTGGTGCCGTGCATCGTGAAGAACTCGTTGAACAGTTCCGGCGAGAGGAAATGGTTATTCGGGACGGCAAGCTGAATGCGCATGGCCATCGCCTCTGCCCCGGCGACGAGCAGGAAGAATACGGCATACACGATGTAGAGGATGCCGAGCTTCTTGTGATCAACCGTAACCACCCAGCTGTGCAGCCATTCGAGGAATGTGCCGCGAGTCGGGTAAGCCTCGGTCAGGGGGCCGGAAATTGGTAAAGACTGGTCCGCCATCGGTCTTCCTTCAAATCAGTGCAGGGTTGAAAGGTATGCCACCAGTTGATTGATCTGCTCATCGCTCAGCTGCATCGCGGGCATCAAAGAGCCCGGCTTGAAGGTCGCCGGATCTTTGATCCAGGCTCGAAGATTGTCTGGTGTGTTCGTCGCTGCGCCGGAGGCAATCGTAGCCCGGCTCATCAGGTGCGTCAGATCCGGTCCAAACGTTCCCTTGGCAACGGTGCCCGTTACCGTATGGCAGTTCATGCACGCCTGCGTCTCGAAGATGTGGCGGCCAGCGGCGACCTTTTCGTCCTGCACGCCCGGCTGCTGCTGATTCTTCACCCACGCAGCAAACTGGTCGGGGGTATCGACGTAGACACGGAGCAGCATCATGGCGTGCTCAATTCCACAGAACTGCGCGCATTGCCCCAGGTAAAGACCCGTGTGCCGTGGGTCGATCCACATTTCATTTGGATGATTGGGAATCAGATCCGTTTTGCCGCCGAGTTGCGGAACCCAGAAGCTATGGTCCACGTCCGCCGACAGAAGCCGCAGATAGACGGGTTCTGATTGCGCGGCGGTGCTCACAGGCACATGCAATTCGTTCGCGGTGACGATGCCGTACTTCGGATACCGGAACTCCCACCAGAACTGGTGACCGACGACAGTGACATCGAGCGCCGACTTCGGCTTGGGAGCGTCCTGGATGGCGAAGATAATCCGCGCAGTGGTGAGAAACAGCACCACCACGATGAGCACCGGGATGACCGTCCATGCCAGCTCCACCTGCACGCTGCCGTAGACCTGCGCGGGCTCATGCTGGTCATCGGTTCCGCGCGCTCTGAACTTGATGATCGCGTACGTGAGCAGCCCCGCCACCACAACAAAGATCGTGCCCGTGATCAGCAGGACAAAAAGCGAAAGTCCGTAGATCTCGTGAGCAGGTGTCGATTCGGGTGCAAGAATGCTGGGCGTCGTTTGAGGGCCTTGGGCGAAAGCCACATGCGCGCCTGCGGAAAGGCACGACAACCAGGAGATCGGGGATCGGACTGATGAGAGACTGCGCCTTCGCTGCATAGATCTCAGCTTTCGGTCTTGGTTGTGATCGGCATCGTGCAAAACCGCCTGTTGCAACCGATGCGTTGAAGCGCGCTGTGGGAGTCAACCTGCGAATGGCATCTGCTTGATGTCGAGCGCACTCTGTCTGCTTGGATGCCTGTCGAGGAACTTGGATGCGCTTTTCAAAAAGCACATTTCTTAAGCCGATTATAACGCGCCGAGTTATCGCGCAAGCGTTCCCCAGTGCAGGGATATATCGCAGTATGAATTAATTTGTGCCAAATCGGCATGACTGCAATCGGGGGGGGAGAATCCGTGCGTGTCAGCGGTTGCGGAAGCAGAGTTCCCGCGGTGCATCGGCGGTCATCATTTCGGTTCGCCGTAGGGAACGTCCTTCGAGTCTGTCAACGGCGCGCCGGTAAACGTTGGTGTTGTTCCATCGGCGGTATGAATTTGATTGTCGACCAGGCTCCAGTTCTTCGCGTTCGCAATCGTCCCCGCTGTTGCGGCATCGATGTCCAGATGATCAAGTCGAAAATCGTCGAGCGTTGCGTTGGGATACGCGCTCACTTCGAATGCCTTCTTCGCTCCCGTGGCTTTGATGTTCCAGATATGCACATCGCGGAAGTGCGGCAATCCTTTGTCGTCGGGAACCCTCGTCGTTAACGTGACCCAATAGGGCGGAATATCCTTCATGCCCTCGGGCAGTGTGGCGTAGCTGTAACTCGGATTCCAGTTCATCGTGATGTGAATTGGTATCGCGACGCCATCGAGCGTGAGATCGTGGATGCGGATATTCTCGGCAAATCCGCCGCGCGTATGCGCCGATTTGAACAGCACACCGGAAGGCACGCCGCTCAGCGCCGTAATGTTGTAGGCCTCGATATTGCGAAACCCGCCCGAAGTCTCGCTCCCGATGGTGACTGCGGCGGCGCCGTGGCGAATGATCGAGTCGCGCAGCACAATATCTTCTGTAGGCCGATTCACGCGCAGCCCATCCGCATCTCGGCCCGACTTCAGGCACAGCGCGTCATCATTCACGTCGATGTCGGCGTGTTCCACCAGAACCTTGCGCGAGGAGTCGATGTCGATGCCGTCGGTGCTTGGGCCGCGGCCACCTTCGTTGTTACGGATCACGACTCCGTTCACGTGCACATCGTGTGAATACAGGATCTGGATGGTCCAGAAGCCCGACCGCTTCAGCTCGATGCCGCCGCCGATCTCCACATCCGATGAATTCTGAATCAGCATCAGCCGCGGTCGCCGGCAATCATAATCCGCGGCCCAGCGCAGTCCCTTCGGCTCGTACTGCGCGCGCAGGTCCCAATACGACTTCCACCAGATGGGTCCATCGCCGTCGATCGTTCCCTTACCCGTGATCTTCACGCTGCGCTGACCGCGCACATTGATCAGCGCGGAGGGCCAGGTCATCTCGATGCCGGCAATGCGCGTGGGCAGCATCGGATAGTCGTTCAGGCTCTCCGATCCGATCAGCGTCGCACCCTCGGGCACATCGAGCGTGACTCCGGACTTGAGAAACAGGGAGCCCGTCAGATAGGCCCCGGGCCGCAGACTCGCCGTGCCGCCTGCCGCGGCTGCCGCGTCAATGGCCTTTTGCAGCGCCGCCGTATCCAGGCTCTTGCCGTCACCCTTCGCGCCGTAATCGTTCGCGAAAAACACTGCGGGCGCAGCGGCAGCGCTTGCGCACACCATCACCATCATCAGGAGGCCGAAAACCCCGTTCCGCACTCTCATCATTCGCAATCCTGTTCTTGTTGGGGGAAGAAGTACCGCGCGCTACCAGGAATGCACGGCCAAAATGGACGGCGCACCGCTTTTTCCGTCGATCACGCTCGTCTTCAACACGACCTCGATATTCTTGCTCGCGAAGTCCGAGCCTACTTGTTGCCGCAGCAGCTCCAGATAGTGCGGGCTAGTGGCGAACTGCGCCGCCGTCTCCGTGCCGTTGCGGCCCAATCCCGCCAGAGCCACCACCCAGCTGTCGATCGTAGGATCGTGAAACCGCGCCACAATGGCATAGTCGTCTGCGCTCGAGTAGGGCTGTGTCTCATCCCGCCGCCAGCTCTTGGTTGGCTGCGCCCGGTCCAGAATAGCTTCCGGCTGCACGGGCGCAAAATGAAACCGCAAGGGGGCCAGAAGGCGCAAAGTCCACTGGTTGTTGTACGCGCCCAGCAGGATCAGTGGGTGTTCGCGCAGCTCCGTTAAGGGAGTCGACGCGGAAAAGATCAGCTGCGAGCTCGCTCCGCCGCGCACCGCCACGCCGCTTACTTCCGCAATCGCGGAAGCGATCTGCATCGACACGAAGGTATAGTCCAAGTCCCGGCTCGCCGTCGTAACTCCGGAATAATTGCCCTGCGCAAAGACAACGCTGCCGGTGCAGATCTCAATCGCGCGGGAGTCCTGCAGCACCGGAGCCCAGAAGGTATCCACTGCCGAGTGCGGCCGCGCGCTGTGCGCCTTCCACTGCCATCCGGCCGCCAGTGCCGCAGCTACCACAAGCGCCGCAACCAGCCATCCCATCGAAACGCGCCGGCCGTGCCTGGCCGGAGGTTGGGTCCAAACCGTGCCAGGATTCGCCACCGGCAGCAGCGATGCCTGGGCGGCAGGTTGCGCCGCATCCTGAGTTGCCGCAACGGGGAAAGCCGCAGCCGAGGGCTCCGAAACGAGCCCCGCAGGTGCGCCCTCCACACTGTGGTGCGCTCCGGCCGTCTCGCGCTCGTAGAAAAATTCAGGAATATAGGAGCCAACCGGCAGCCCGATGCGAATGCCCGCGCCAGGCCCGCGCACCGAGTAGTAAAGCAGCAACCGCTTGCGGACTTCACCCGCGGTATAGCGCACGATCGTGTCGGTATTGGTATCGTAGGTCGCCGGCCGGTGAAAGACTTCCACTCCGAGCGTCCGCTCTTTCAGGAGTTCCGATTTGCCGGCCAGCGTATTACGGACGATGTACTCGAGGAAAGCCGGGTACCGCTTGCTGTTGCAGAACTGCGCGCTGGCCAGGATATCGTGCAGCTCACGCAGAACGGCGTCCCGATCCTCCTGCGTTTGGGGGTGCCATGCCTCCTCCCGCTCTATGTGGAATCTGGTCATCGGCTCTTCGAATCGTTAGGAGGCCGGGCGGGGAAACCGATCACTCGGCCGATTCCAAAATCGGGAAATTCTCCACGAAGCTGCATGCTGGGCTGCGGCTCTTCCCATCACCGAAGCGCCAGCACCGATTCCTCATGTAGTATCAACGTTTGACACGTAGATCAAAGCCCGGTTTAAATTACTCGATCTACGATAATTATTCTGTACGATGCGTGTCAAACGGTGAGTCACTTGCCAGTGCTTCCCTCGCCTTTGGTAGAAATCCGCAGTTGAGCAAGTTGTCATTGCTCACCCCACTTCCCCCGGATAGTCAAGCTGCTCTTCGAGCACGTTCCGCGCGTTGCAGTGTGTCGATTATCAGAGGAAGCAGAAGAGTAAGGCCGATTTAATTCGTGCTTTGGCATAAAGTCCGCCACTGGGCGGGTTACACCGAAGCGCACCATTTCACGCACCCGTGGCCACACCACGGTTTGTTTAGGAGGAGTCTTCCTATGCATTATCTGGCCAGTTACAGGACGCGCATCCTCGATCTCTGTCAGAACTTCTATTTCCCCGCAGCCCTTCTCTTCGGAATCGTCCTCGGATCTGCCCTCTGCTGCCTGCCGGCATCGGCCCAAAGCGGCGCCGGCTCCATTCAGGGAACGGTCGGCGATACCACCGGCGCCATCATCCCCAACGCCGCGGTCCATGTGGTCAACCAGGCTACCGGCGTCGTCGTCGACACGAGAACCAACAGCGTGGGCTTCTACCAGGTGCCGGGGCTCTTCACCGGAACCTACGTTGTCTCGATCTCCGCTCCGGGTATGGAAGTCTTTAAGCAGAGCCTGGAGCTGCTGGTCGCCCAGAACGCGGTCATCAACGCTACGCTGGCCGCCGGCACTGTGACCCAGAACGTACAGGTCAACGCCAGCTCCGTTCAGCTCGTCACCACCGACAACGGCGAAATCACCTCGACGCTCGAAAATCAACGCATCAATCAGCTCCCCATGAACGGGCGCAACATCATCAGCCTGGTAAACGAAACCACCCCCGGCCTGGAGAGTTGTCCGGAGTCCAGCTCCTGTGCCAACGGTCAGGAGGGCCCTTCGACCGAGTATGAGTCCGACGGCGCCACCATCACCAACCGCGAGTTTGGCGGCACGCACCAGGGCCAGAGCCAGATGATCGACCCGGACGCCATCCAGGAGGTCCGTGTAGAAGACGCCGCGGCCGGCGCGCAGTATGCGTCTCCAACGACCGTCATCCTCAACACCAAGTCCGGCACCAACCAGCTGCATGGCTCGGCTTTTGAGACCGCGCGCAACAATGCCATCGGAATCGCCCGCGGCCGCAACAACCCGTCGAACTATGTCGCGCCGCAATATATCCGCAACGAGTTCGGCGCTTCCGTGGGCGGTCCCATCGTGATTCCCCACCTGTATCACGGGAAGAACAAGACCTTCTTCTTCTTTGCCTATGAGCGCTATTCGCTGGCGCAGTCCCCTTTCCAGAATGAAGCTGTGCCGACTCCGCAGATGCAGAACGGCGACTTCAGCCAGGCGACCAACAGCTCGAACGTCCTGCAGCAGCTCTACGATCCGGCGACCACCGGCACTGCGGCGAGCAATTTCAGCCGGCAGACCTTCACGAAGGAGTACACCGAGGGTCCAGGCGCGGGTCCTTCCAACTGCAATGGCGACATAAATTGCATTCCTGCCGGCGAGGAAGCTGCTCTCACCAAAACCTTGAATGCGATGCAACCAACTGCCACCGGCAAGTACGGAGTTTTCTACCCCAACATCAGCCCCGTCGCCGGGAATAACTACACCGGTTCAGTGAAGGAACTCGCCATCGAGCCGCAGATCACCTGGCGCCTCGATCAGGTGTTTAACGAGAACAACCGGGCCTATCTGCGTTACACGCAAAACCTGACCACCAGCATGACCCCGCGCAACGACCCCAACAACGCTTCGTATACGCTCGCGGCCACGGCGCCGGGTGGAGCGGCCATCCCTGCCCTGGCAAGCGGCGTCTCCTACACCCCGACGAACCTCTATGCCGCTGCGCTGGGCTACACACACGTCTTTTCTCCGACCCTCTTTTCTGAAACAGTGCTGAGCCAGACCTGGTACGGAGAACACAACTTCGCCGGCGGCACTCCCAACGCGGACTTCGAGAAGGAACTCGGGCTGCCCAACAACTTCGGCGCACCGGGCTTCCCTGAAATTGCCGGCACATTCTCCGAGTTCGGCGGCACGCAGTTCCAGTACAGCGTAACCACGACGACCTACAACATCGACGAGAACCTGAGCAAAACGCTGGGCAAGCACCAGTTGATGTTCGGCGGCCGGTATCGCTTCGAGCACATCGGATCGATCCCCGACGAGATCAAGGACACGTTCCAGTTCGGCGCCTACGCGACGGCTCTCAGCGATCCTACGAAGTACACCTCTTCGGCTGCGACCGCGACGGCGAACACAGGCCAGGCGAACGCCGACGAGTTCCTGGGCGCGGCCTACTCCTACAGCAACAACATCGAGCCGCCATACCAGCACCTGCACGACATGGAGATCGACGCGTACATCCAGGACAACTATCGCGTCCGCAACAACCTTACTCTGAATCTCGGTCTTCGCTGGGAGGCGCATCCGGCCATGTGGGAAGGCCAGGGCGCCATGATGGGCTTCGACCTCCAGAACGATGCAGTGGTCACCTCCGGGCCGACCTCGCAGCTCATCGCAGAAGGGCTGACCACGCAGGCCGTCATCAATAACGACATGCTCGATGGCGTGAAGTTTGAATCCCCGGCTCAGGCGGGCCTGCCGCCGATGCTGGTTCACAACTACGACCTCACCTTCAGTCCGCGCGTGGGTGCAGCCTGGACGCCATTCGGCCACTGGGGCACGGTTCTGCGCGGCGCCGTCGGGCGGTATATCTATCCCAATCCCGTGCGCGAAGAAGCTCGCCTGATCAATCGCAACAATCCCTTCACCGCCGGCTACTCTGAGAACTACACCAGCGCCACCTACACGCCGCACGCCGGTTACATGATGCTCTCTGGGCCGAACTACTCGCCCAGCTTTGGCAACGGCACAACGACACCGACGACTGGAGCCGGCTGGCCCATCATGGGCACCAACAGCGCCAACGTGATCAACACCAACAGCACCACGGCGATCACGCCCGGCCTGGGGATCGTCAACATCAATCCCGATAACCCACCCTCATTCGTCGACGAGGCGAATTTCACCGTTGAGCAACCGATCAAGTGGGGCTCGGTGCTGCGCGTGAGCTATCTCTACACGCATGGGACCAATCTGAACAATTCCTTCTACTACAACGACCACCCGTCGACCTATATCTGGGAGGTCCAGCAGGGTGCGCCAACGCCAGCCAATCCGGGAAGCGCGGTCTCGCCCTACAACTCGAGCACCGGCACTGGTCCGTATGACAACCAGACCTACGGTTCCGGGAGCTACCAGATCCAGAAATCGGGCTGGTCGAACTACAACGCTCTCCAGGCCGTGTACCAGAAGCTCTACCACAGCGGTTCTGCCTGGCAGGTGATGTATGTCTGGGAAAAGAACCTGCGTACAGGCGGGGACTACGGCGGCGAGAACGGCGACGACGTTGAGCCGTACATTGACTTCGTGAACTCGTATGTCGGCAACTACGGCCTTGCCGGTGCGAACTCGGTAACCGTAGGGGCTGCCGGCGCCGGCGTCGTGCCAGGACCGGTGAACCTTCCGCCTCCTCCGCCCGCCGGCACCAAGCCCTGGCAATACTACAAGGCTCTGAACCGCTGGGAAAACTA